>NZ_JACIVH010000064.1 GCF_014145615.1 Limosilactobacillus balticus
TCACGCTGGTATCGTGGGTTCAAATCCCGCACGGGTCACTTTTGGAGGATTAGCTCAGTTGGGAGAGCATCTGCCTTACAAGCAGGGGGTCACAGGTTCGAGCCCTGTATCCTCCATTGAGCAATTAAATAGTTGTTCAACAATTTAATATAATTGGGCTATAGCCAAGCGGTAAGGCAACGGTTTTTGGTACCGTCATGCGCTGGTTCGAATCCAGCTAGCCCAATTAGTCTAAAACAGTGAGTAAAATTACTCGCTGTTTTTTTATTAATGTCTTTAGACCTAGTTGAGTGCGTGAGCAAAGCGAATGCACGAAACAAAAAACCACCTGTTTGACGGGTGGTTATGATTAAAAATGGATATCTGTCATTCGAAAATACAATTGATTTAGAGTTTTGATTTTGCAATTGATACCCTCTAAAGGGGCCCGTTAGAATAGACAAACTTTGCATTATTTAAGATATATTTCATTATGACGTAAGGTTTGAATAGCTGTATTTATTTCTGTATCTGTTTTTTGGTAGCCTAAGATGGTTGACTCTAGTAATTCACTATTGCGCTTGTTCATGAGTTTTGTAAAAGCCACAGTTTACGACAACGATTAATTGGATAAGAAAGAGTAGCTGTTATTAGTGTTATATACTCTTTAACAGGATTATCGTTGTGTTCGGCCTTTTCAACAGAAATAACTTTAATATTTTATCTTTAATTCCAAGAATATTTAGGATAGAATCATTATGGGATATTTGTTTAACCTTCTTTCATGATTTTTGTGGTGAATTGATTATATAACGAGGGGACAGCAAATGTCCTCTTTTTTGTATAAAAAATCTGGCATGAAATTTTCATCCATACCAGAAAGTGTATAAGGCAATCTAATAATGTAGGGTAAAATCGAACAGCATTAATAACCAGTACACTTTTATTCACGCCGTAACATAAGATGCCAAACAAGAAAGCCAACTCCAATAATTAAAGCCAACCATGCCCATAGTTGCAATGGGAGATAGATAGTACACGTTAGCAAACCTAAAACCCAGCTGATTAGCATCATCGATAATCCAGCAATATCGCCACCTAAACCATCAATACCACAAGTAGCGATATAGACAATTCCTGATGCCAGATATAACAGTGAAACAATTAATTCAGCTGTTCCAGCATAAATATGGATTGCAGGATCGGGATTCCCAAAACCTCTTACAATCGATTGAACAAATATAATAATAGCGAGCACAATCATAATAATTCCTACAACAAGTTTTGTTACCTTCATTCTAAAGACCTCCTCAGTTTTATTCTACCCGGATGGTTAGAATTTATAAAGAATTACAGTTTTTCTTTTGCAAATAGAGCAGGGGAAACAAAAAAGCAAACCAGAAATTATCTTCTGATTTGCTTGAATCCTATTTAGTTGTACTTTCTACTTTTTTCAAGGCTTCTAAAAATACTTCATAAGGTTGCGCCCCAGTGATTGAATATTTATTATTAATCACAAATAGTGGTGCACTTGGCATTCCAATCATAAATGCGCGCCGTTCGTTTTTTCGAACCTCATCTTCATACTGATTAGATTCAAGAACTTTTTTAACATCAGCAACAGGTAGTCCAATTTCATTCATTGCAACAGTTAGGGTTTCATAGTCCGCAATTGATTCATTATCATTAAAATAAAGTTGATAAAGACGTTTAACAGCTTTATTAAGTAATGCTTGATCATTTAAACTCTCAATGTATTTTATTAAGCGATGAGCAGCTAATGTATTAACAGGAATCGCATTTTCCATCTTAATTGGTAAATCAATATCGGCAGCAAGTTGATCAATTTTTTTTATTTGTGTAATAGCTTCTTGCTTAGTTAGTTGATGAGTTTTTGCATAATATTCTGTCATTGATAAATCAGTTGTTATTGGCAACGTTGGATCTAGTTGAAATGACATAAATTTTAATGGTGTCTGATCGGCAATCTTTAATTCCTTAAGCGCCCGTTGTAATTGTGTAATTCCCATATAGCAGTATGGGCACGCGATATCAGCCCAGTATTGAATTTCCATAGATGATCGCTCCTTATAAATATATATATTTAAGTTAATCTAACCATAAAATAAGCAAAGTTGCTAGTGAATACGTAAAGAGGGAATGATTTATTTTAAAATTAACCTGTCATTAAAATTATAGTTTTAATGCGACAGAATTTAAAGTTCCCCCCAGAATATCTATTTTTAGCTTTCTCAAAAGAATTTATTTAATACTTATTTTTACTTTAATAAAACTTTTCTAAACAAAACTAAGACTTTTGATTTGTGTTTTAAAATATTTATGTAATACTATTGCTGAAGTCTATGTCAAAAGTATTTTAAAGGAGTTTTTTATCATGAAACATACGCTTAAAGTTGACCAAGTACGTGACGGTTTATGGCTAGATTCAGATATTACGTATACGCAAGTTCCTGGATGGCTTGGTAATACAACACGAGATTTGAAGCTTTCAGTCATTCGGCATTTTCAAACTAATGATGATACACGTTATCCAGTAATTTTTTGGTTTGCTGGTGGCGGATGGATGGATACTGACCACAATGTTCATCTGCCGAATTTGGTTGATTTTGCTCGGCATGGTTATATTGTTGTTGGTGTCGAATATCGTGATAGCAATAAAGTTCAGTTTCCTGGGCAATTGGAAGATGCTAAAGCTGCTATTCGTTATATGAGAGCTAATGCTAAACGCTTTCAAGCTGATCCTAATCGATTTATTGCGATGGGAGAATCAGCTGGTGGTCATATGGCAAGTATGCTAGGTGTTACTAACGGTCTTAACCAATTCGACAAAGGTGCTAATTTAGATTACTCCAGTGATGTTCAAGTAGCCGTTCCTTTTTATGGAGTTGTTGATCCCTTAACCGCTAAAAAAGGAAATGCATCAAATGACTTTGATTTTGTTTACCGTAACTTGCTTGGTGCTGAACCTGAAAACGCTCCTGAACTTGATTCTGCTGCGAATCCCCTCACCTATGTAAATTCTCATTCTACGCCCTTCCTTATTTTTCATGGGACAGAGGATGTTGTTGTTCCAATTAAAGATAGTGAAAAGCTTTATGATGCATTAGTAAAAAACAATGTTCCCGCTGAATTATATGAAATTGAAGGTGCAAGTCACATGGATGTGAAATTCCTTCAACCACAGGTATTTAAGATTGTAATGGACTTTTTAGACAAGTATTTGAACCGCTAATAAATCACTTCTTATCATTTAATGCTGTCAATAAAGTCTTACGAAAGATATTAGCTGATCTAAAAATCAAGCGGAAGAATTTTCACTTCCACTCTTTAAGGCATAGTCATGTCGCATTATTATTGGCTAATGGAATAGATCTATATGCTATTAGTAAACGGCTTGGCCATAGTGATATTCGAACAACATCTAACACCTATGCTTATCTCATTGATGAGTATAAGAAAAAGACTGATGATCAGATTACATCTGCCCTAGATAAAACTTTTAATTTTGGGGAACATTAATTGCCGATGTTCCCCAAATGTTCCCCAACTTTACAAACTTTCACCATTTCATACCATTTTAACTAAACAAAAGCTCCGATAAAATGCCGTTATATCAGCATTTTATCGGAGCTTATTTTTTATACAATCTTACAAAAATGCGTCCCCCGAGCATAGAAGATTGTTAATATATCAGCGTTTCGAGGGAGTTAGTGTGCCAAACGTGTGCGAACTTAACTAAAATAAAAAAGAGCGCCTATCAGGGCGCCCCACGTTATACCGGTACGGATCAAGTAACGAACTGAATCCAATTTGCGTGCCGATACTTCTCATCTGATATTTAAATTATAACATAATTATTTTATGATACAATAATTAATGCGTGTCGGGAGTAACGACCCAAACTATCACGCAAAAGGGGTGAAATCCCCGTGACATTTATACTTCTCATTCTGATCGTGCCAAACGGGCTCGTCAAGCAACTGATGCATTATGCAAAGGTTGTAATTAAAAAGGCTCTCAAACATCTAATTGATGAATTACTTGGTTAATTCTGATAGGAAATGTACGAGATGCTATTTCAGCGGTAGTGTTTGCTATCGCTGTTTTTTATTATACTTTAAGAATATAGTCATGGTATTTTTTTACCTTAGTAACTATTCAGTTTAATGTTACTCTATTAAATTTTGAATTCCTTTACATCCTTAACCTCTATCATATTACAATCTTTATCTTCAACGTAGACGAATTCTGACATATCATCAATATCATTGAAATCTTTATTAGCTGCGAGTTCTGCAGCATCCTTAAAAAAATTAGGCCTTTTTTCTTCTATTTTGTCCATCGGTACTAAACATTTTAATATGTAAGTTTTGAAATGCTCTTGTTCCCATCTTGTTTGAAGAGGCCCTTTTAATGGCCTACTTCTAATATTATCTAATTCATATATGGCACTATCAAGGTACCTTAAAATTTCAGGACACTTATAAATGCAAGAATAATCAAAATGATATGGTATAAAAAAGCCACTAATTCCGTTATCATTTTCCAAACGTGCTGCAATATCATTCCAACTTCCACCAGATTCAATCAGGTATGAGTGCCCATTATATGAAATAAAAGGATTATTATTTTTACAGTAGAAACGAATATTATTTTTTTCTAAAAATGATCCTAACAAGGTACTAGAATCTGTTATAACTTTGCTAAGTGGTTTTAATCCATCATATAAATAGTTCCTTTGCTGTGAAGAACAAGTTGTAAAGTGGTAAAAATATGCATTTTCAATTTCATCTTTTTTATATAGTTCTAATGATCTTTCAGCCATTTCATGAGTCGATAAATCAAATATCTTGTATTTTTTCTTTTCAGACACCATGGTTTTCTCCTTTTTATGATATATCTAATTTAGATTACTATATGACAAAACACCCTAGCAACCATTAATCGGCTACTAGGGTGTTTATTACTATAATTTTTCACTTAAATCTGAATTGTTTGACCAATGAAAATCATATTAGGATTTGCGATGCCATTCTTTTGAGCTAATGCTTGCCAGGTCTTGCCAAACTTAGCGGCAATTCCGCTTAGGGTATCCCCTGCTTGGACGGTGTAAGCATTGGACTGACCGTTGCCGGCTAAGTAAAGTTTTTGACCAACGTAGATCACATTCGGGTTAGCAATGTGATTACGGCTCACGAGGTCAGAGACAGTGGTGCCAAATTTGGTGGCGATTCCAAATAACGTATCGCCTGATTGAACAAAGTAAGTATTTTCGTTCGATGCTTTTCCGGTGACTTTGAGCACTTGGCCGACATTGATCTGGTTTGGATTTCCAATACTATTGATTGCTGCTAAGTTCTGGTATGTAGTTCCGTACTTTTCCGCAATTCCACTCAATGTATCACCCGGTTGGACAATGTAGGTTCCGCTTGCTGGATGGCCGACGTGTTGCACCGGCTTAGGTTCTGGAATAACAACTTGCGGAACATTGCCTGATACTGAACCGGTCGTAAAGGCGCCGTCAAAGTCATAACTGGTATCAATTCCCATGATACTATGATCGGAATATTGCCAAGCACTTGCATTATCAATTCCCAGTTCAGTCACACCGTATCCCGCAATCCAAATCTTCCGGGTATCAAAGCCATGTGAATTAAGAATACCACCAGTGAAGAAGGACTTCATGGAGTAAATCCCGGTATTCTTGTAACCGAGCGCTTCTACTTCTTGGAGGAAGGCTAAGGATGCTGATTGATAATCTGCTGCCGAATGAACTTCCGCATCATCAATCATCAAAGTATCGTCATACATACCAAACTGCTTGGCGATCTTAACGAAGAACCGGGCTTCATTTTGTGCATCAGCTACTGATGTATAGCGAGCAAAGTGGTAACAGGATACGCGCAAGCCAACTGCCAAGGCGTTACGAATTTGAGCAGCCGCACGTGGGTTAACATAAGCAGAACCATCTTCGGACCCTTCCGTTAATTTAACAACAACTCCTAATGCACCCTGAGCTTTCGCAGCTTGGAAAAAGGCAACAGTATCTGGTTGGTAACTTGAAACATCGATAAATTGATTACGCATATTATTTTTCCCCTTTCATTGGATCGATTGCTGGTGCTTGGCCGGCTGGAATAGTGGCAGTTTTAGTCGATTGTGCTTGTTGCGATGTCGGATCAACGGTTGGTGTCAATGCAGACTTTTCATAAGCTGATTGGACAAGAGTCTCGATGGCGTTAAGGTCGATATTCTTGATACCCTGCTTTTCTAGTGCTGCTTGAACAATCTGCGTTGCTTGGACAAACTTCTCATGACCAGCAATATTCTTACCGACCAGGGAAGCAACGGCAGTATCGGCCAGCTGTTGAACATAAAGCCAGCGTGCTCGTGCTGTTTCGGTTTTAGCATGAATGACTTTGGTGTGAATAAAGTTTTGCATTAGTTTTAGTGCAACAAAAAAGGTTACCGAAGCGGTAACCGTGATTAGGTATGATGGAATTGCGTTAATGATATTCATTTGTTTTCTCCTCCAAATTTGTAATTCTTCGTTCGTGATCTTGCAGCTGCTCATCGTGACGAATAAAGTGCTTATCGCCATTTTCAAATCGTTTATTGGCGTGTTTGTGCCATTCATTCCAATCTTCAATATTCTTGTTGAGTTTTTGAAGATTCTGATTAATTGGATTAAGAACTTTATTGATTAGGTTGCTAATTAATTTATGCGCTCCGCCAAATACAGCTGTTCCAATTACCAGAATAGATCCCCACTCGGCCCAACTAAGACTTAGGAAGGAATGGATTGTAAAGATATGCATTGCCTCACCTCCTTTTGAGGGTAAAAGAAAAACGCCCTGGGTAGGACGATTCCATTCACTTAAAAGTTATCCAAGCCAATAAAATAGGTAGCAATTGGATATTTCTTATTAAGATAAGTGGCTAACTCATTAGCGGCTTGATTGTTGGATTTTTCCAACACTCTATAGATAGCAGATAAAGAACCTATAACAGGTTCAAATGTTTTATTTGCCATTAATTTATCAATTTTTGTTTGCATAGCATCTGCCAATTTTTTAGATTCATCTAAATCTTTCATTGTGACAAACAGGTTAGCTTGTGATTCAAGTTCTAACTTTTGAAGCCGTGCAATCATTATTTTCTTATCAACATCTAATTTTGCATCTGCTGCAAGCGAATCAGCAAATTTCTTATTCTCATCTTGGATAACGCTATCTATTTTCTGCCTATTATTATTAATATTCTGGTTTAACTCAATCAGCTTTTTTTCTGTTCTTCCAATTTTTTTCTCAATTTCATTTATCTTATTTATTATTTCTTGAAAATGGTACTTTTCTTCTAATTCTTGCTTAGTACTATCTTTCATCTTCTGTATTTGCTTTTCAGATAGTCTCCACTGAAAATACAAAAAAGCTGCCAATACTATTCCCAAGATTCCGATAAAAGTATCCATGTTATGATTGACCTGATCGATTAGCTTTTCAATTACTTGTTCTTTAGTCATATTTACACTCCTTAACTTAAATATTATAAGTATAATACGACACGGAACTTCTTATAAGGTTTCAATTAACTTCAAGTCTAAAATAAGACGTACAATATTTTCTTTTTAACAATCGCCCATAATAAAAGCCCCGCACTTGCGAGGCTTATTTATGTATTGTTTATTTCTGCGGCGACTATGTTTAGATTAACTAAAAATCAAAGTTACTAATAACTCTATCTGCGATTGCTTTCATACCCTTATCGCCTGGATGGATGGCTTCACCTGGTCTGGTAATCTGCCAAGTTTCACCGTTAATCCCATGACGAGTTGCACCAAGCTGATTCTGATTTTCAGCCGTATTCAAGTCGTTTACGTCAATCCCAGTTGCTCCATTGGCATCACAAGCATTTTGAATTGGTGTAAATACACTCTCATAATTACCGAACCAGCCATAGATCCAATAGATTTTAGCTTTAGGTGAAACGGAATGAATTTCTTGAATAAACTCGCCAGCGTCATGTTCAAGCGTGGCCTTCTTCTCTGGAGTATTAACGTTGTCACCTAATTGGATAATTACTAGGTCTGTGTCTGCAGAAAGCAACGGCTTTGTGGTTTCATTGAAAACTTTTTCACGGTCGGCGGTTGTAGTAGCCGATTCCCACGTACCCATACCGGTTCGATCGTTAATTTTAACATTAGGGTTCTTACTCTTGATGTATTCAGTAACGTAGTGGTAGTAATCATGGTTCGGGTCACTAGCCGCCATGCCGATATACCCATCGGCTAAAGTAAGTGAGTTACCAAAAATAACAACATTATTTGGTAGTGTTGAAACAGCAGACAGTGAGCCGTCATCGCCTACTACTAATCGATACGATTTACCGTTAGGAGAAGTAATAACGTCTACTTTCTTCGCCTTTTCTTTTGCCAGTTGCTCCTTTGTTACTGTTAGTTCTTCTTTTAGTGTGCTGATTTGTTGTGGAATGTTCTTTGTTGCTACTGAATACGAAAACGGTACAAGATAGTCAGCATCGTAGAACATTTGTCCCGTATAACCAGCTTTGGTCGAAGGATGACTGCCATCTCTAAGCTTTGTGTTCAGATACCTTGGATGACTGCCGTCTGGCGTATATACACCTGCTTCCGACAAATCCATAAAGAGCATTTCCCCATTGTCAATCTTAATATTCCAATCGGTCATGTCAACGCCGTTGAATCCTTTACCTAGTGGCACTTCAAAAGTCCGGCCGCTGACAAGTAGGTTGTTCTGGTCAATTTTACCGACAGTAAAGGTATAAGACTTCTGTTCTGGAACGTAGGCTTGAATCGACTTTAAGCGCCCATCGTCACCAGAATAGCCAGTTCCCGACGTTCCTAGTGTTAATCCATCGATAGTTGCCTTTGTCGCTGTAGAAAAATCGTTTACGTTTTGACCATAGAATTGCTCATCTGGTTCTCCAACGTAGTTGTGAACGTGCGTTAGCGCGTTAGGAAGTGTTTTTTCAATAGGAAGTGTTGACACTTGTATTTCCTTAACGTAGATCGCGCTGGCTTTACCACCGATAATGATAGTAAATTGATTATTGCTAATTCCATAATTAGTAAACGCCCATGGCTCAATATGCGCAGTTACAACACCTGCCGCATCAACTTCGCTGGTGCCACCAAGGCTAGCTTTAATGTTAAAGCTAGCATCACCTAAAAATACACCCACAGTATTTGCAGGATTGGCCGAGCCGTGATAACCATATACAACTTTAATATATTGATCAGTGATAGTATCGGCGTCTACGAGTACTGCAATTCCAGAGTCATAACTAAGATCACCAGCAGTCTTCACTAATTCTCCATTAGTGTAATTGAGAGCATCGTACTGCTTACCATTCCAGACAATCGCTTTAGATAACAGATCTTCGTTGCTTGAGCGAATCTTAGAAGCATCAATCCATGATTCAGAATCCCATAAGCCTGTGCGCGGATGATTAGTGCTAATTAAGTTACCAAGTTGATAGTTGCGTATTGGCTGTTCGATATTGTCGGGATTATAACTAACTCGGACACTTGCATCTAGGGTTCCTGCGCCACCATGAATTGCAACTAAAATACTAAAGTTCTGTGGATAATTATTAGTAGCGAAATCAGAAGCAGGAAGCTTAATCTTCCCGTATCCTTCCTTTTTCTTGCCACCCCAGAGGTACTTAATAATTGTTCCATCGTTCTGTGTAATCCAGATATCAACTTTATCTTCCAATCCTTCAGCATCGACAGTTTGATAGTAAAAGTCAACATATGCTGCTCCATCTTCTGTAGGGATAAATGGTAGACGAACAGGGAACAAGATTCCTTCATCACTACTTTCGGTGCTTTTCTTAATCCAAGCTACATTATGTCCTTTACCAATAAAGACGCTCTGATCTGTCTGTTTACCATTCCAGACAGTTGCTTCGCCGATATAAGCATAGGAATCTTGAATTGAGGATAGATGAACCGTATTAATTACATTATCTTGAATGGTATTATCAGCAATCATGCGATTGGTAATGTATTTGTCCTTAATGCCTTCACCTTGATATGGACCAAAATTAGTCCAAGCGTTGTTATACCAAAGATAACGATTTTTATCATCAAGGCCTACCCACATTCCTTTAGTTCCAGTTGGATAAGTTATTGAAAGATCACTAGCCTTATCGATAAAGTGTGGAGTAGCATCACCAATCTTTTCCATCAATTCTTTAAACTTCTGATCAATGTAGTCATGATTATCAGCAATCCCATTATCAAATTGTTGCTTAGTAATGATATTGTCAGCGTCAATCTGTGCTTGTACTGCACCAACGGATTCTGATAGATGACTTAAATCGCTACTTGCTCTGGTCAACGCATTTTGCGCATCTGTAACCTGCTGATTGTAAGTATCTCGCATTTCCTGAGAAAACTGGTTATTAGCATTCTTTGCCTTTGCTAATTCCAGTTGCAATTCGGAGTCGTAGTGATCCGCAACTAGTCCCATTAATGGTGCGCCATCAAGGACTTGGAACCAGATATCAACGGATGTTTCGCGGACGCCGGCGTCATTGGCTAAGATTAAGTGGCCGTAGCAGAAACCAGATTGGGGAAATACTTCGGCTGGGAAGGCTAAGGTTAATTGATTATAGCCAGTTACATTATTAGTGCTGCCGACCCAGTGAACGCCTTTAGCACCAGCGGCCATGACTGCTACGCCATTACGTAAGGCACCATTACCGACTTCGGCCTCTAGTTCCGGACGCATTCCTTTAAGATCTTTAGCCACGCCACCTTCAGTAATAAATAATTGAAAGGGAGTCATCTTATCCCCTACCCGCGCATTGAAACTATCGGATAGGTCAACAGTAGTCCCAATTGGTTTTAAGACATCTAAAGTTACGACCTGTGTTTGCATTCTAAATTCCTCCTTCTAACAGAAAAGCCATCTCGCAATGAGGTGGCTTTAGTCGTTAAGATGATATTTTATTTTGAAATCAAATAATTCTTTTAGGACGTTTTCGACTTGCTTGATGTAGTCGTTGATTTGCTCTTTCGTTAGCTTAATGCCGACATCAATCCAAGCAGTGAAGTCATAAGGGATAATTCGCCCTTTATCTACCTGTCTGAACGGCGATTGATTAAGCAGACTGGCAAGCTGATCAAAGGCCTGGTTCAAATCACGGATGTTCTTTATCAGGTCCATTCGAGTTCTTCGATTGAAGCCAGAATCAATTGGGCTGTGATTGTAATGCAACGAATTATGGATCGCTAGTCGGTCATTGACGAGCTGGCAGAAAGAATTAAATTGCTTGGCCGTCTGCTCAAAGTCAGAATTAAGCACATTAATCAACGTTTGTGGCGATGTTTCTTCAATATATTTGAGAACGTTTATCACATTTTTATTTTCCAAAATAAGAACTCCTCCTTTGGTATACTTATTTATTGGTGGAAAGAGGTGATGAAAATGAAATTTACTGGAATAGATGGAATTACAATCATCGCAATCTTATCTTTAATAGGTAATGGACTTCAAATGTACTACAGTGGCAAGAAAGAAAAATCTGCTGCTGAGTTGAATAAAATTAAAGAGCAAAATAATTTTAATCTACAGAAGCAAATAGCAGAAAATAATCTAAAAAACAATCAAGAAGAGCGTAATTTGAAAAAATATGAATTACAGACTAAATTATCTGAACAACATTTCGATTTCGTATCTGATCGTATGCAAGATTTATTTGAGGAATATCTTAAAGTTACTCACAGCGAGATTGATGTTGCTTATCAAATTTGGCACAATAAGGGAATCGAATTTTCCAAAAAACAAAGAGAACTTGAATTGTTAGTATTAATGTACTGTCCAGAGTGTGAAGAATATATTAATAAAATTCATTCGTATCGGCCGGAAAAAGATATTATATATACAATATATGACCATCCAGAAAACGAGATGGCACTCTTAGAGTCAAAAGAATACTATAGAAAATATATTGATAAAATTGCAATAACGTTTAATCAAAAATTATTGAAAGAAAAATAATTAAAATTACAGAGCCCCAGTAAAATATATTTATCCATTTCCAATCATGATATAAAGCGGCTTGAATACAGCAACCACACAAGGATGCAAACAATGCACCATTTACGATTCCAACTTGCCAATTCATAAAATTCCTCCTTAAAGTCTTGCCTAAATTAGGTGGGACTTTTATTGTTTTCTCACTTCAAACTACTCCAATCCGTCACTTTATAACCTATATTTACCTGGGCCCGTGATACATATGCTTTACCAGATCCGGAAACATTAAAAACTAATCTTCCTTTAGTAGTGCTGGTTGGAACCTTAATGTTAACTGTGCCAGCGGATTGCCAAGCACCGTTATTGACGATATAGACAACATTCGATTTGCCGGCTGAACTGCCATCACTCTTTAAGAATTCAACATAAGTAGTAGCGGAAATTGAATTATCGGTCGCATTTAACTTAGCCATGAGACGACTTGAGATGGAGGAGACACCGTTGAGATTAAATTCATTGCTTCTGAGAGTGCCTTGTTCAACCTCAATTACCGGACTGTCATTGTATTTTTCACTGGAAACAGTTCCGCCGGCCATCGTAGTTACTAAATTATGCTGACCATTTTGCATCCAGTAAATATTCTGGTCTACTGCTTCCATATTCTTATCCGTCTCTTTCTTATCATTCACGACTTGTGTTAATGACTTAGATTGCTGATCCATGCTATTTGCTAATCCACTAATCCGGAGTCGTTGTTCTTCAAGAGCTTCTTGCAGACGTTTAGCTTTCTGGTTTTGATAATCTAAAATAGTCGTTTTTGAATTATTTAACGTAATCTGGTTATCCTGTCCCTTGGCTTCCGGATAAATCGTATAGCCAACAGTTTTATAACTACCTGAATATTTATCACGCGCAAGCACCCTTAGAATTTCACCAGCAACAGGTATAAATGAATTTCCCTGGAGTGTAACTTCAATATTTAAATCCGGATCAGGTTTAAGAGTAGTTAAGGCATATTTACGCATTGCATCCGCATCTTGAAATCTTTCATCAACAAGATCAGGTCCAGGATGTTCTCCCCATTCGTCAATTGACTTTTGATCAACTACCATAAACGGTTGAAAATAATACTCTTCCTGTGATTCTGTGGTTGTATCATTTCCGACAGTATCATTGGTTTCTTTACCACCGATACCATCACGAATAACTTGTAAGGGATCAAGCCAGGTTCCATCATTTGACCAGGCACTTTTCAATGCAGTCATTAAATTCTTTTGCTTAGTAATTCCAATATGAAGATGGCTAGTATCACGGTGGCCAATAACATCCCCCGTCTTAACTTCTTGCCCAACTTGAACAGTAATATCTCCTCGATTCAAAAATGCTTCCTGGTAGCAAATTAAATAATCATTCGACACAATGGTTATATAGTTTTCCAGTCCAGCAATATATCCAATATTCTGGACTTTCCCACCATGAATCGCATGAACATCACGTCCAGGATGATCGACAGAACCAAAATCAAGACCATCATGAAAACCATTAGTTCGCCCTACTCCATCTTGAGGGTGCGTTCCAAAAGTTTGTCCCAATGAAAAATGACCTTCTCCAATATCTGGAAAAGGCCATCCCCACGGATTAGGTGGTGAAATGATCAATTTATCTTTCGTAATTGGAGCACCATGTGGACTCCAACCAGTAACACCATTAATTTGTCCTAACGCATTAGGAATATTAAAGAAAGTAACTAATGTATCAAAGCCATGTTTAACATTAGTATATGGTTCCCGACAATAATAATTAAAAGTCCGTTGCTTAAATTGAAGTAATCCAAGTGCTGGCCCTGTACCATCTCCATCTGGGTCGGCTCCAGGTTGTTGAGCATCTTGCCGGCCACTTGATTCATGTTGAATTTGTGCCCGTAAAACATTAAGCTGCTGAGCATTCGGTTTTATTCCATAAAAGCTAGCAGCATACTGAATAACTGGTGTCCAATCACCGTTGACTGGCTCAGTTGGTCCATTAGCATTAGTTCCACCTGTCCCGGTATAAACAGTGTGCTGAACCTCATGCTTACCACCAACACAACGAATCATATTAATAATTGATTGACTGTCCCGAGTAGTTTTAACTGACTTTGCATCCCTTGGAAAATCAATCACTCGACCATTATCCTTATAGAACTCATCTTCTGAATAAACTCGTATCTTCTTGTTATCCGGATATATAACTGCACTTGGCCATAACTCAGTAATCTTACTAAGCATCTCTTTACCACTGCCGCTATCGAACTTAGAAGTTGACTGCTTATCAAAATTACCATGAACTTCATAGCTAAAGCCTAGCTTATTTCCATCAATCCAAGCCTTTAGTAAGTCCTCAACTCCATAAGACTGATCCTTACTAGCATTACTATCCTGATTGTTATTTAAGGTAAGGTCACTTCGTTTATAAATTCGACTAATCTCATTATAGACATGCCAAGCAGTGATATTTTTCGTATTAGTATCAAAGTTTTCAACACAATTTTTTACAATATATTCCTGTCCCTCAAGCACAATCGAACTTTCAACATCTAATGGATCATACAATGCTGAATCGTAATCAAATACTGAAAAAGTCAATTGAAAGGTCGAATTCTTAGACCACTCGCTTTGCATTGTTGGCCAGAGAATAATGTCTCCGATTGGCTCCTTAGTTGTCTCTTTATGAGGTGTCATCAATACTAAACTAATTGTCCTCACCTCCTAACCAAGATACATAAATGGGAAACTGAATGTAATTTCCAAATCATCTGCACCAGTAACTTCAAAGTCATTCTTTCCAGGTGCTAAAGTAATATAGCCATAATCGGTATTGGCACTGTCTGGGTTATTATTCTTAAATGTCCGACGTCCCTTTAATAAAAGAGTATCGTTTCCGGATAGATTTTGATTGTACGTCCAGGAAGTATTAGTGGTTGTATTCTTTACCGTGAACTTTCCGCCATTATGCTTAATAGTAATTTTTAGATCATGGCGCTGTTCAACCGGGTCGATTGTAATATCACTATCATTAAAAATGAAAAATTTATTCTGACCCTTGAAATGATATGAAGGAGTTTCCTCATCCATGTTCATATTCAAATCTAAGAAATCCTCATCTTTCATCTCATCCGTATGCAATTTACTAAACCGCATTCCGCTAGGATTTTCGAAAGGTACTTCAAACGTACAATAGTTAACTTCTTCTGGTTCGCTTTTAATCTCAAACGAACTAGCCCGACAGTAACGGACAATATCCGGCTCAACTCCTGTTCTTAACCTAAAGATTCCTTTTTGTGCAAAGACACGATAAATTTCGTGTTTTGCCATCTTAAAGTCTTTTCGATCAAAGAACTGCAATAAGAACTTAGCAGTAATTGTTGTTTGACCATAACGGGAATAACTCCAAATTTGACCATCTTGTTGGGAATCATCACGGTAATTATTAACAATACTAGGCGATTCAGTTAAGCCAAGAAAAGTTAAGTGGTCAGTAATATCTGTACTGGCCACTTCTTTTTGATCATCAATTTTAATGTAAAGAATATTTACAGCGATTACGACCACCTCCTAAAGATGCTGATTATCAAATAATGCTTGATCAGTTCCTTCAATCCCATAAAACTGGTTCTTATCAAAGGCACCGGCTTTAATTGCAGAAAGTTGAGCTGCGTTTAAGCCCAGCATTGTCCCAAAGCGGTTGAGCATCTGGTCCATCCGGTCTAACATCTCTTTTTGCATTCCGTTATTACTTTGGCCACCGTTATTGTAATTATTTACAACTTGGGTGCTTTGCATATTAGGCTTGAAGTTAGTTAATACAGAAACAGCATCATCAGTACCATTAGCATATTGTGGTAAGTGCTTAAACATTTTTGCCGTTTGACTAGCACGAATAACTTTTGTTCCTCGTGGTGCTGGAAAGACTACATTACGCCCATAAGGAATAAATGGTGTTTCACCTGGGAATTGAACTAACTCACGAAAGACCGGGCCAGGTTGATCATTAACTTCCATCAATCCACCTTTATGGTAATTAGTTCCCTGAGCATGCTTTGATTTATGAAAAATAACATTAACTGTTTTCTCAATAGTATTAGGTATACTCATAAAATTATGGATTGCATCAAGTGCTGTTTTAATTGGCCCAGAAGCTTTATCGTTAGCTTTTGCAATTTTTGCTGGTCCCGTATTTGATCCCGCAAAAGTGTTTACACCATTACGAGCACTATACATAGGTCCAGAAGCACTATCAATTCCTTGTGCATTTTTAGGACTACCTGGGTTTGAATTAGCAAATACATTGACACCACCAGTAGCATTCCTCATCGGTCCACTAGCATTATCAATAGCAAGAGCATTCTTAGGCTGACCTGGATTAGCATGACGCCAAGATTGAAGTGCGTCATTAGCAGCTTTTAGATTACCACTGGCTTTATCATCAGCAATAATTTGTTTTGCAGCACTAGCCGGCATACCTTTCCACAGCCCGTAATCAGTGATCAGTTGCTGTAGTTCGGGGTCACCCTTAGCATTTACGATTGCTTGCTGTTGTTTAGGACTAAGTTGATTCCAGCGACCAATTTTATTGAGCGCATCCATTAATTGACCAGCACCTTGAGTAGTAACCAAAGCACGTTGTTGCTTAAACGAAAGACTATTCCAAACACCAGCCTGTACTAACGCATCAACTAATTGTGGAGTTCCCTTAGCGTCAATAATCGCTTCCTTTTGTTTTAAGGTTAAATTATTCCACTGTCCGGAACTTTGCAGTGCTTCATAAATTGGCTTAGTTGCCTTATTAGTAATTACTGCTTCCTGTTGCTTCAATGACAAGGAATTCCATGCACCGGATTCAAGCAGAATGTCGGCCATTTCTTGTTTACCTTTAGCTTTGACAATTGCCTCTTTAGTTTGAAGATCAAGATTATTCCATTGTCCTGAATCTTCTAATGCTTTAACGATTGTTTTATGAAACTTATCATGTAACCAAACTTCTTTTTCTGGCCAGCTCATTTTATCCCATTTTCCGTTTGCGATTAAAGCAGCCGCTACCATATGTTCTGCATTTGTGCTTAGTTTTCCTTTCTTTTCTAGAAGTTTAATTTGATTCCATTGATCTTTAGAATTAACAGCCTTGTTAACTTCCTCCTGGGCATTAGTCCGAACCTTACCAGTTTTTGGATCGAAAACTAAGTCATTCCACATATCAGCGGCTTTTTTAGCTTTTCCACTTAATTTAGTAGTATTTACCGCTAGGCTTTGTAGGTTTGTTTCGGCAGCTTTGGATTGCCGCTTAATCTCATCAGTGCCATCCTTATAACTAAGTCCCATACTTTTTAGGTCATTCTTAATTAATTTGGTACTCTCACCATTAGCACGGGCCAGGCGAATATATTCAGCAGCTGCTTTATTCGTGTAATCTGTTAATGCTTTCTTATTAGCACGCATACCGACCTTATACAGTTCAGAATCTTTTCCGTAGCGTTTAGCAAGCATTGAAGACTGCTTCTTGTATTGATTTTCCATTTCAGCAGTTTCACTTGTTATATCTCCCATTCTTGTTGAGCGTTGTTGCATGGACATGTGCTTAACATCGTTATTAAGGACAGCCATTGCTTTAGCACGCTTACTTCCACTTAATTTAAGAATTTTCATCTCATCGTTAAGCATTTCCTGCTGGTTGTTCTTTAACATGACTCGCTGAGTATCATTTAATTGTGAAACTTTTTTATTGTGGTCAGATAGAATTGTTTGAACACGCTGATTGGCATCATCCGCATCATTCACATATGAATTATATTGATTTTTCTCCTTTTCTAACTCATCGTCAATAGCTTTAGATATTTCTGGAGACAAACCTTTTTCTGCCTTCTTGGCATTAGCAAAATGTTGTTTTGCACTATTTTCAATATTAGTAAACTCACGGTCAAAATCAGTAGCTAATTTCTTTGTTGAAGTTGAGGCAGCAACATCCATATCTGACAGAGTGTTCTGAATTCCTTGAGAAGTCGACTGCATTTTTGATAAAGCCTTATCAGCAGCTGCACCAACATCAGATCCCCAACGATTCGTTCGTTGTGATGATTCGACAGCTTTCTTACCCCAAAGCTCCCAAACAGTAATTCCACCGGCAATGGCTAAAGTAGCAATTCCAGCAACGGCGGCAACTGTTCCTAAAGATACTCCAGCCGCGGCAGTAGCAGCACCTGCTTCACCTGCAGCCACACCAGTACCTTGTAAAGCGACAGTCGCAGCACCAACACCGTTAGCAGCTTGAACCGCCCGACCACCTGCACCAGTCATGGTTGTTCCAAACTTTGCAGCTTGAAACGTTGATTTTGAAAAGGCTGAACCAATAACATCTAAGCCACTAGCGCCTAACTTCATCGCAGTCTGTGCCCGACCTAAACCAGCAGCAAGCTTACCAAAAGCAAGGACAGTTTTACCAGCACCGCTCGTCAACTTACCGAGAATTAAGAACAATGGGCCAGCTCCCGCAGTGAATAAGGTAGTTGCTACAATTGCCTTCTGAACAGCTGGTGATAAATCTCCGAAGCCATGAGCAAGCTTGGAAATATTTTGTACTAACGGAATCACTGCTGGCAGAACATACTTAGCCATATCCATTCCAGCATTCGTTAGTGATTCCTTGAAAATTGCTAGCTGTACTTTAGGAGACTTAAGGTTCTTTTGTGCAAGATCACCAATATAATCACGCTTAGCAGAATTTTGAACTTCTTTGTTTAATTCCCGTAAACGGTTGGCGTTTTCAGTTAAAATAGCACCAGCTTGTTGACCGGTAGTCCCGAATAACGCATGGAAGATGTCATTTTTTTGCTTACCGGTCATTCCCTTCATGTGATCGCCTAATGTCTTGAAGATGGATGACATTGACTTCAATTTACCATTTTTATCTAAGAAGTCCTTAGTACTTAAATTGATACTTGCTAATGCCTTTTGACCATTTGCGGTAGGAGTAACTAAAGAATTAATTACTTTCCGTAATCCAGTACCAGCTTTGTCCGCTTCCAGACCATTATTAGAAAGAATACCCATCGCACTAGCAGTTTCCGAGAGACTAAAACCTGCTTGATGAGCAGTTGATCCAACATATGACATCCCCACACCTAGTGACTGGAAGTCAGTTGAAGTTGCATCGGCAGCATAGGCTAATTCATTTAACGTCTTAGTAGATCGCCGTTGCATGACTGCAGCATTCTTGATGGGACGTCCTGCTTTATCAGTTGCCAAACCAAATGATTCCATCGTTTGAGAGGCAACATTGATTACATCATTAAAATCATCCCCGGTGGCTACGGAGGCTTTCAATTCGTTCCGCATTACTCCGATTGCTGCTTTAGATGTGTAACCACGCTTTACTAGATCTTGATACCCGGCAGCGATCTTTTGCTGACTAACACCATACTCGTCAGAATACTTCCGTGCATCCGCGGTCATCTTCTTATAGGCATAGTTAGTTTCTGCGGCAGATTCTCCAGAGGTCCGGATAACATTTTTAGTCTTAAGCATCTGATCTTGAAAATCAACTAGCTTCTTTGCAGAATAAGTTAACCCAGCGGCGATAGGTAACGTTAGATATTCTGACATTCCTCGGCCAAGTCCTGATACTTTAGAACCAACACTGGTGGCCACGTTCCCAAAATGTTGGGTTCGATTAGCAAGTTGCGTCCACTTGTTCGACTGTAATTCAATATCACGATTGAGAGCTTGCATTCGCCCACGTAATTGTTCGATTTGCGCAGACGTTTTATTATATTGAGTTGCTGCCTTAGCTCGTGACTGCTCGCTCCTGGTAGTATCATCCATTGCTTTCTTAGCATTCTGGAGTTGCGCATTATAATTGCGCATTTGTTGACTCATAGTCGCATAAGCAGCACGCATATTATTAATACTTCCACCGGATGCTTTCAATGCCGCTTCTTGTGCACGTAAAGCATTGGCTGTTGATTTAATTTGCGCTTTTAAAACACCATTAGCCGCTTTAAATGGATTAATATCCAAACTAACAGTCGCTGCCAAATGCCCTAATGATTGGGTCATTATTTAACCTCCTTTCCTAGAATAAGAATGGGAATGCTTTATCAATAGTTGTCTGTTTTTCTTCAAAGACATAATCCATTAACTTCAAATCAGCAAGTGTGAGTTTACTAATTTCATTCCACGTATAACCTTGACTGATTTGATTCTTAATAAAATCGCTGAGACTCTTGATTGAATCATCAATCATCTCAATTGTTATTTTTTTGCTGATTTTTTGTTTTTATTATCTTCTTCCGCATTGTAGCCAAGTGTTAAATTAACCGCTGTAACCATTTGATTAAAACCATCAACAGCACTAACACCTTTCAAGATGTCATCTTTGGTTAAACCTTGTCCCCAGAAACGTGAAGCAAATTCAGCATAGAGGTCCATTCGTTTAGCATTTTGCTCATCCGTTGGGCCCTTATCTCCACCAAACATTTCAGTTTCAAGTCGTTGAATTTTTAATGCGTCTAGCAGATTCTCCAACATTGGCGGACGTTTCCGTTCATAGTCGGAATCCTTACCTTCTAGTTGAACTTTTAATTTTAATGGCATTCCTATCTCCTCCTCATCGTCTCACTTAACTCGTCTCTGTCTGATTAATTATTTATCCGTTATCAACAACAGTTCCTGGCTTAGTATCTTTTGTATTAGTTGGATCAGTTACTGGAGCTTCTTCACCAAAGACCATTGCATGGAATTTAGCAAAATCAAATCCTTCATTATCTTCACGACCGATTAAAAGGATGGTTCCAGTATCTGCATCCCCACGCGGAACAAAATTACCTTCGATTTCATCTGCTTCTGGATCTGGAGCACCATCCTGGGTCTTAACTGAAATACCAGGCAACGAGAACATCCCCTTGGTTAAACCAACCCAACAATGCTTCCCGTTTGAAAGTTTTGTCCGGAACATAGTAGCTACATAATTTGGCATAAGGTTCTTAGTGTAAACTTCTGTACCATTTTGAATATCAATTCCATATAAATCTTTCTTCATTTGAGTATCAACATCATAAAGATTAAGTGTTTCCTTTGCTTCGGTAATTCCACCAGAAAGAACCAAATAGGGGCCATCATCGGCTGCTATTGTCTTCAAGTCATTAGTTAACTCTAGTTTAACTTCACTTAATCCGCTTATCTTTCGGGTATCTTTAATCTTTTCGTTCTCGTCTAGTACCCCATATTCAAAATTAGAGGCCCCAAACTTAGCAACTTTTGCATTTGGTGTTCCCATTAAATATCATTCCTTTCTTCAAACCCTTCAAAGTTGGCTGTAACCATTATGCAATTATCCAAGTCCGGATCCGGATAAGAATTCTTGTAGTAACGTTCAAAGCCATGACTGTGGAGAGTTTCATATATTCGTTCTTGAATGTCCATTAGCCGGTCATCATTCTCTTCACGAATCCAAAAATCAACTTGTACACGTGGGTATTCAAAAAAGCGAGCATCGTCACTATAGATCGCATCATCCCCAGGTATGGGAGTAATCCGAATCCACGGTGCTGAACTCGCTTTAATAAATGGATCATCAGGCGTACTAGTAAAAATTGGAACATATGATAATTTATCTTGTCGCAACTCATCCATTATTGCGACTAAGCGCTCATCATTCGTCAGATAATCGGCTACTTGCATCTCTGGAGTTTTCATACTTTCAAGTCCTCAATATATTTAGCAAGTATCTCTTTTTTAGATTGTGCCCGTGCTTTTTCAATAAAGTGCTGTGGATGTTGTTTAGAAGTTCCCGCATTGGGAAAGTGAGCGATCCAACCTTTTTCTTTGTCATAACCAACATCCATTGAATAATCACCATCACTAGTTTTCAAATTACCGTGTTTGGTATGTTCAGCTAAGGGAGTCATATTAGAGTGATCACCACTCTTTGCAACTGGAGTAACTTCTTTTAATTTCTCTTGAAAGACTTTAGCACCATCACGCGTTGCTTTTCGTGCCTTCTTTTCTTCCGTCTTTTCAAGTTTAGTTAAGTTAGCAATTAACTCTGCTTCACCGGTCACTGCCATTTTGGACAACCTCCTGGGCGGTAATTTTTGTTAGATCCCGCTTTGCATAATCAGGATCCATTCCCGTGATTTCATACCATTTTCCTCGCCAGTTAATTAACCAATTCGATTGAATTTCCTTACGAGTTTTGAAGGCAATTAAAAACGTGGGTGATTCTTTTCTGAACCCCACGTTTGAACTGTTTTGGATAAATTCACGGACTGACAGCTTAGGAACTTCTGCCCACACGGTAAATTCCTTAACTTTCTGATCCTTGATCGGTCGATGAGTTTCCGGATTGATCCCCATTTGGACTGAGTAAAATGTTATCCGTTCCGTCATGTTCCGTAGTTTCATCGGTATTCACCTCACTACTTATTTGATTAATAAGGCCATCAATTCCTGATGAAAGAACTGGTCGGTAACTATCTGCAGTAATTCCTCGCTCGTAGAAGTCTTCTTTCACCTGCTTCATAAGTGCAATTTTGAATCGCGGTTCGTCAGAGTAGTCAGCAGGCTTACTCTCCCATTTAATTGCCCTTGCAATCATCAATGCGGCAGCATCAACAATTATTTTAAGAATTTCATCATCAAAGTCCTGGTCAATTTTGCAGTAGTTTTTTAGATTGGCAAAGAATTGTTCATCACTCGAGAAAGTGTAGTCTGTTTCCATCCTACTCACCTAGCTTTGCTAACAGTTGATCCTTAGTATCGGTTGAAGTATAGGCAATTCCATGATCATCTAAGTACTTTTTGATTGTGTCTACCGTATCAGCACTAGTCGGTTTAACGTCCGCCCCGTTGTCGGACGGCGTTATTTTGACGCTGCTGATGGACCAGTAACAAAGTAACCAGCGTTTTCATCGGCCTTCTTCACATCTAAACGAAGAACCGCTTGGAGGTATTGACCATAAATATCATTATCAACCCACCGTACCTGGAGATCTTTTCGATTTGCTAAAATAATTGCACGGTATGGATCACCAACAAAGGCATGAGCTTCACCCTTTGCTCCAAATAAGTCATCTTCAATTACAGCAACGTTGATTCCAGAGACCGCTTTACCAGACGGACTAGAAATACTATCTTGAAGTAAGTAACGTCCATTCTTATCTTTCAATGTATCAAGCCAGTTGTAGAAGCTTTGGCTGGCAATAATCATCTTATTGTAAGCCACATCTAAATCGACATTCCAAATTTTCTTTAGGTCATCGATTGCATTAGAGCCATCAACGGTCTTAGCTGAAAATCCCTTAAAAATTGTAGCAATAGCCGCATTCTTTGTATTTAAGGATTGTTCTTTTGCGTTTCGAGCAACTAATCCAGTTAAATCAATTGCTGAATCATCAATCGATTCTTGTGAAATAGGAATTGCTCCACGATAGGTCTCAATTTGCCATGCTACCTTAAGAAATTCAGGTTTTTGAAGATCAGGATTCTTTGCAAGTTCTTCAACAGTATGCATTTGAGCAGTTGCCTTTTTAAGAATTGGATAACTACCAGAAGCAGTTGTGGCGTTAAATACTTGAACAAATTGGCTAAGATCAGTTACTGTTTTAATTTCATTTTCAGGATTGTAAATGATTGATTCAGGAATAGTAACGCTTGCGTCTGAAGAAGTAATTCCAGTAGTACCATCACGATGTTCTTGGTGAAGATATGCGTTGAAATTACGTTTTTCTTCATTTTCGTCCTCGTTATTTTGGGAACGCTTATGAGGATCTGGAGCTGGATTACCCTTAGCTGCTTTACGGTAAAGCTTAAGGTCATCTTCAATACTCCGAACTTCCTTTTCAGCAGCTTCAATTTCAGAACGTAATGACTTAGCTCGTGTTAAGTCTTCATCAGTTGCGTCTTCATTTGAGAGTAGTTGGCGCATTTCATTAGTTTTTTCGTTAATTAATGCTCGCTTACCTTCTTTTTGAGCAAGCAATTCTTTAATTTTTTCGCGAAACATTTAATTTCCTCCTTCGAGTGTCTTCAATAATTCTTGTCGTTCTAATTCACGTAACATCTTTTTACGTTTCTGATCAGTAGCATCTCTATTTTCTTGGCTCTGCATTTGCTTAACCATATTGATCGAACGCTGACCGACCTGAACTTCTGTATCCGGATAAGCAGGTGTTGTAACTACTGATACATCGAACAAACGATCAATTTGTCGAATGGTTCGTTCATAATCAACTCCATCCTGATTAGATTCTTCCCAGTCTTGGGCCTCATCTGTGTTGGCCACCGTAAAAGCAAAGCTGCATTGATTAATAACGCCTGCCTTGATATTGGCGATCAAATCACGCGCAAATGATGTATCAGTTGGCTTAACAGTGAATTTCAAGCCAATTGCATCAGAAGATAAAGTCATGTTCACCCCTGATCGTCCCAGTACCTGGTTAGGATCGTGATTGATCGTCGCTACTACATTTGACATATCAGCGTCATCGAACGCTCCTGGAGCAATTTGCTCAATAAAGCGAGTAAAGCCACCCAAAACTTCGGATGGCTTATTGTATTTGGCTGCATAACCTTCAATTACTGGTTCATCATCTTCATCAGTTGCTGCTCTCATCTGAATTGGCATCATCAACTGTCGAGTTTCCAAGTCGCTTGTCATCGATTCCACCTCCCTTCGCTGTTGATTGTTTCTGATACTCTTCTTTTTTATCAAGAAAGACAGTGTTCAAGGTTGATTGGAAACGATCCAAATCTGGGTTATCAGACTTTACTAATCCCATTCGAACACGCCCTTCATTAGGAGTAATAACATTATTCGTAACTCCCTTTTGCACATCGTCCATCGACATCCCTGTTTCTTTGCGAGTATCAAATTCAATGTGGCAGTTATGACGTTGCCGATCAGTCAGCATTGTCATTTCCAAGTTACTTGCAATCGGTTTGAAGTAATAAGGTAAATCAGAAGTAATAAAGTCTTCATTTAACTGTTTAATCGATTGGTTAGGACTATTAACTGCTAATTTATATGCCGGAATATGCAACGCTTTGGCAATTTGAGCAGTTGAATAGTTATTGCTATTAATTAGTTGCAAAACATTAGTGTCAACTTCAATTGGTGAGTATTCAAATCGATCATCAATAATAATGGGACTACCTGCATTACTATTACGTTGAGAATATTCAAAATCTTTTCGTGTTTTAAGTCGCGCTTCTGGACTTAACTTACCCTTAGCCTTTAGCAATCCACCTTTAAGACCTGACTTAAAGAACCGCCGTAAAGTTTTGATCCCATCATCTTGTAAGCCAATCTCATCAGCCAAAGACAACAACGGCGACCGGCCATGAATACCATCATAGGTAAAGAACATAAAATGAATTACATCTTCAGCCGGCACAACGATTGTTTGACCACCGCCTTTTTGATTGATGGGTGTAAATTCGTACTTAATATTCATTACATCAGAATCATCAATATAGGTTTGCGATGGTGGAAAATATTGTATTTCTAACGGTGCTTTTGTATGAGGGTCGCGAATTATCCGTGAAAAACCATCCCCTGTTAAAATGGCGTTAACAGTCATTAGGAAACGCCAATGATAAGCAGATAACATATCGTTTGGGTGCTTATTCAGCAAGTAATCAACGCTTTTGATATTCTTTACTGCATTTTTATCATCATCCAAAATGACAATCGGAAATCGAGCCACATTACTAGCAACATGAGAGACTGCAGTTAGCACATCAGAGTTTCTAAGAGCACCTATTCCACTATAAGATGGCATATTGCTAAACCCAGGAAGAATTCCCTGATCGATATAATCTTGTGCCCAGTCGCGTTTCTCGGTATGGAATAACACTCAACTTCACCCCCTTTCATAAGAGATAAAAGCCATTACGAATAATTCAATTGAGATAATCAACAAGCCAATCTTCGTGGAAAATAAAAAGCCTGTAACTGCTAAACAGATACAAGCTAATAAAAATAGGAGAATTGGTTCATTTAGTTTCCAGAATTTCATGTTACATCACCCGAAGCAACAATTTTAAATCTGCTTTGGTAACACCAAACTTTTCAATGTATGGAGCAAGTTTTTTCAATCGTTCTAAACGATCTTGATATTCCTTAATAACCGGCGTCAGATCGACCATCATTTCTTTGTTATCACAGAATAAGACCTTTTTATCCATATTTTTCACTCTCCTACTTTTGAACTCCATTAATAAAGTCAATTGCTTCCTTAGTTAAGGCCAATGGATGGAAATATTCTCCATCTGAACAGTCATTGATGATCTTCCCTTTTAATAGGTGTTCCACATCATTTTTAGTGATAAAGGTGGTCCAGTTGCTATCGTTGCCATATTCATCTAGTTGCTTAATATCATGGCTAAATTTATCTTTTTCAGAAACCAAAGTCATCATTAAACACATCCTCATCTGTTAAATAATCATCAATATTTTCACGGAAACAAATTGCATATGCGTCTAGCAATGCATCAGCAGCATCAATCTTATTTGAATAACGGTTCTTATCAATCCGGACACCATTGTTATCTGATTTAAGGATCGCGTTAGCCATCGCACCGGTTAAAATCTCATTGCCAGAATGTCGAACTCGCTTATCTAAAATATCATCCCTAAATTGCTTGGTTGGCATTGAAAGGGTTAAAGTTCCTTGGCGGACAGATATTTGTTGCCATTCCGGATGACCTTTTTCAATCTGAGTTAACAAGGTTCCATATTGTGCCGGGTCATAACAAATTGCCTGAACATCAAGATTGTGTTCTCTGACAAAGCCATCCAGCCATTCATATACCCGTTCAACATCAATAACTCCAGATTCAAGCTTCGTAATTTCACACTGGCCCATCCCTTGCAACCGGACATAATCTAACCGGTCTGCTTTAATCTTTGCTTCCAAACCATATTTAGTACCGACAAACGCATAAGAATCCGCATACCAATACCCCTCTTGAGGAATTAACCAACTAATTGCATAAAGGTCAGATGATTTACCAACGTCAATCCCAAACCAAACTCGTTGACCATCAATGTCAATTGGATCAATTTGAGCTGCATTCCAAGTATCAATATCCATATAACTATCCTCTTCGGCTTGTCGCCACATATTAAAGTTCTTAACTAGAACAGAATTCTTTGTTCCTTTTTGTTTAGCTTCTTTCCATCGCTTGGCTAAATACCCATATACTTGGTCTTGTAAAGCTGGGACACTCAGAATTGGATTGGATTTAATCCAGGTACTTTTATCATCAACTTCCGATACATTATCTTGTTCAGCAATGTAGGCAAAATAAGTATCATCAGTGATTTCACCTTTCAAAACCTTCGTCGCATAGGGATATTCAATTGTATGCATTGGAACATTCAAGTCAAAGCCGGCTGTTGAAATAATCATAATAAGCGAGTTATGAAGTAAGGCCTGACCGGATTCTAGTAATTCCATCATTTCAGTAGTCTTACTTGCAGCGTATTCATCTAAGATTCCAACATGAGGTTCAAAACCATCAACCGTTCCAGTTTCCTTAGAAAGAGAACGTACATAAGAATAATCATCAAGGTTACTGATTAAATCACGATTAACCTTTGTTCCACGTTTTGTATCACCATCACTAGAACGTAGAGCATTCAAGCGTTTTTTAATCATATTAAAAACGATATTAGCTTGCTTTTTGTCGTTAGCAGTACAAAATATTTGCCGAGAGAATTCGGGTGAGTTACCCATCAAGAACTCATACAATGCAATTCCGGAAATAAGAATCGACTTACCATTCTTTCGAGCCATTGATAGCATTCCTTTCCAGAAGCGCCGTTCAGATGGTTTATCCTTCTTCCACCAGCCATACATATTTGCAATGATGAACCGTTGAAAATCTGCTAAAGGATACGCCCGCATCGTTTTTGGATCCGGAAGTATTTCCATGAATTGAATAACCTTATTGGCACGTTCATTATCATAAAAATATTCAAAGTCATCATTATCCGCCTTTTTAAGATCAGTTAAGTACCTTTCTGCAGCTAAAATCACTTTTTTACCAGCAATTATTTTGCCAGCAACGACCTTTTCAGCATAATCTTTAGCGTAATTCATCATGAAATCCTAAACTTATCACGCAAGGATTGATGCTCTTCCTTGTCAGTTTGTGGCATGTTCATCTGCAGACGCGAATTAACATTAAGCCCAAGATCAGATGCAAGACCCTTTATTGCCCTGGTTGCTTTATCAATTGTCTTAATTGCGCTATTGATTTTAGCAATGTTCTTTCTTTTCTTGGACTGTTCCTTATTTAATTGAACGGAAGCATCTTTATAAATGCTGTACCAGGTACAATACAATTCCAGTTCGCTCCGGTCCAAGTTACGCAATGGCAGCTTTCCGATAGAACTAATAATTCGCCGGTATTCTGCTTTGGCCACTTTATCTAAATGTGCCGGCGGAGTCTTTTGTAACTCAGGTAACCCATCAGCAGCCATAAATTCTGCCTTATATTTTGCTTCTTGTTCAACCACTCTAAGGTGGCCCGTTGACTGTGATAATAATTTTTGCTTTCTTGCCAAAAAGCTCACCTCCGTGCTATGATAAAAGCATCAAGAAACGCATATCCTCAAGCTTTTAACAGCTTGGGGATTTTTTAGTATCGGGCCTAAAAATGAAAAATTGTTGGAATTTATCGTGCAAAAAAGTCGATGTGCGTTCCAGCGTTTTGAAAAATCTAACCCCCGTTCAAAATGAAGGGGGGCTTATCCATTCTTGACGACCCGATAGCCGGTAAAATCAGCTGTTTGGAAGCCGTTCAAAATCTTCTGAAATGAAATTTGTTCTTTCCGTTCACGTAATCGTTCCTCACAGACGTTTGGATCAGTCATGATAACAATATGATTGATTCGATGATAGTTACTAAGCAATGTATCAATCCGCTTATCTGGTAACGTCTTAATGATCCAAACATTATTGAATGTCTGTTCTGCCTTTAGCTTTCGTAACATCTGATCAAAGAATAGTGTAATGTAATCGTGGATGTCGTGATTGCTTTGTTGCATTGGTAAACCAGATAATGCATGCATTAACTCATCATAATCATAAATAAGATCATGATCAGTCATGTGTTGCTTTACGTATGTTGTCTTACCACTTGCAGGTAAACCACAAATAATATTGATATTCATATAACGTTCCAATCCTTTATGATGTTTCATCCATTCACGTTTCGTTTTAATCTTATGACATCCCCGACAGAGTGATTGTAGATTGTCATTATTAAGTCGATCACTCCAATCGTCCTTGCTGGGGATGATATGGTCAACCAGTTCTGCATCCATTCCACAACGCTGACACAATCCATAATCACGTTCAAGTATCTCTTGTCGCTTATGCTTCCATTCCGTTGAGTGATAGAACTTAACGTAATCATTCTCTTCAACATTACGATGGAAGTTATATGCTTTGTCGTTATCCTTGCGAACTACCTTGTCATAGGATACCAGTGTTGGTTTCCCATTGATAAAGGTTAGCTTGGTTGGTTTCAATATACTCATCCCCTTTCTAATATGTATGAGGGCAAAATAAAAGACGGTAGCCATTTGCTATCGCCTTAATCATTTAATCTTTTATGTATTAGTTCGTCTAATTCTTTCAAGTCGTCATCAGTAGCTAAATCACGGATAAACTTACGAGCATATGAACGGTAACGATATATCCGATTCTTATCCTTGTTCTTATCGTCCCACTTTTTCTTGGCTCTTTGTTGTGCTTCACTAACCATAATATCGACCTTCTAACATTAATATGGTATACTGTATATGCAAAAGGACAAGAGCTGCTACCTCTCGTCCCTTTGCGATCCGGAAAAAACGAGTTTGCTGGCTAACCGCTATTTGCGATTAGCTTTTTTTACTATCGCATATGCAATTGCAAAGTTGATACTTGCAACTGATATTGCTACGAGAGCATTAACGATAACTGCATCCTCATGTTTCCAGATAAACTCTTTCATCCATTGAACTCGCCTCCATCCGGATAGAAAGGCTGTCGCCGGATCGCTGTAGAATATTGATAAGGTCGCGACTCCTTACCTCATCTACATCTATCATTATACCTTATTAACATATAAACAACAATAGAAAATCAAATCTTTTTGAGTATAAATTTAGCCGACAAGCTTTGACCTGTCGGCTTTTATTTTAATTTAGTCCATTATCTATTTGTAAAATTGCTTTGATTCTTTGTATAACATCTTCTGTCATCTTTTTATAACCATTATAATCTTCTTCATAAATTATTGTATATTGTGTTGCAATATCAAATGGTAGTCGATTGTTATAATCATTTTCTAGGCTGTTTTGACTGCATAATGTTATTACTTTTTTTCCAATCGTATCGCATATTCCAAGTTCATAAAAAACGTTAGGATTTCGGTTACTAATATCAGCAATAATAAAGCTAGAAGCACAAATATCTTGCCAGATATTCTCTACAATGTTATTACCGCGAGTTGGGTCAAATCTGTCTGCGGATCTTATTAAATCGCAATCAATGTTATTACTGCTAATTGCATCTTTTATTGCTTGCATTGCATTCTCTGGTCCATTTTCAAAAGGCAAAACGTAAAAACCTTGATTAGGCTTTACAACAATATCTCTTGCTTGAAATCTAGGGTTAAAATTCATAATCGCACTCTTCCTTTCAAACTCGTTAACAATCTGATTTCTCACCTTTAACCAACAATTTACAAAAACTCCTATTGATGCATCAATACTAGTAATATTATGTTTTAAAAACCCACTCATACGATCGCAAATATCATTGAACAATTTTAACTTTTCGATATCATTTTTATCGAATGCTTCTTTTGCAACTGAAATGCTTTCCTTAAATTGAATAATACTTACATCAAAGTAACAATCAAATGTAAAACCTAATTCCCGAGTTCCAATAGCATTAGCTTCTTTTAGTGTGGGCAATTTTTCTTGCTCCTTTTTTTCGTAAGAAATTGTATTGAGCTCAACTATTGCTTTTTCATCACCTAAAAATACTCGAAATTCTTCTTTTCCAAAAGATATAAGAATATTCTTTGGAGTTTTCAATGAGTAATCAAATTCTCTCAAATTAGCATCTATAGTTAAAAACAAAAAATCCAAAAATTTATAAATATCTCCGCTTTTAAAATTGTAAAAATCTTCAGATTCTTTAGGTTTGTGCAGTGTATTAAATGTACTAGAATAATAAGCCAACTTATTTTCACCTCATTACATATAATACAAAAGCCTAGCTATATTAGCCAGACTCTTGCAAGGTGATTTATATGTAGTCTAACGTTATTCTAGACAAAAACTTAGTAGGGCTTTGCACCCATACAGCCTTGAAGCCTAAGTATAATCAGGACCACACAATCACCGCACCCGGTCGTAGTTTTCCGCCTACTCCTGTAACGATTGCTGTCCATTCATACGGTAATCCTTTAGCCGCTGAGTTAGATTACGTACTCTTCTGCTGATCACAGCACGGTTGCTACGAGACTATCAGAGTAGCATGTAAATTTAATGATAAAGGAGATCTTCCAAAACGCACAAACCAAATTTAATCGTTACCGTAAATTTATTTTTGAAGTTAATGATAGTCTCAACGTGGATTATGGGGCTCAGACCCATCAGTCAGTCAAACATCTGATCCACACTCAAGCTTAACAAGAGATCCCGTGTGGTATTAAGCATAGAAATCTCTTTCCTTAAAGCCAGAATCCTAAATTTGAGTAGTTAAAGGCTTGCTCAGACACAATTGGGGGTCACAAGGCTACATCGCTAACCTTCCGACAATATCATTTTCGCACTTAAAAATGGGCTTGAAGTTCACTCATAGTTCACTGTTTGTTCACTCGTTGTTCACTTTTTTCGTCCTTGTATGCATGAAGGTCTTCTAGTAAGTCAGCATCCCCGAGCAAACTAGTATATCTTTCCAGCGTATCCGCAAACTCACTACAAGCAATTTTCAAGTAATGATAGTAGCGTGTTTTCTCATAGCCAATCTGATTAGCTACTTCCCAATCTTTTTTATTCTGAATAAACTTAGCAATTAATATTCGCCTACTTCTAAGACTACATGCGTTGAGTGCTTGAGCGATTGTCTCAACTAAGAGATGGTAATTAGCAACTTTAACCATTTGATTTTCCATTGAATTACCAGCGGCACTTGCTCTTGGCATTCCGTCAATCTGTGGGGATGTTAGCTTGATTCCTCCACCTACTAAGCGACATAAGCGTGCATATTCGTCCTTGAAGAAGTAACGAACATTGTCAGTAGTTCCGTCAACATCTAATTCTTTCAAAAGCCCCACTTTTAGCACTCTCCCCATTTTGATATAATATTTATGTTTGATAATTTGAAGGAGCGTGCCATTACTGTGGTGCGCTTTTTTATTTAGTATCTAGATAATACTAGAACAATAATCAATGACACTACCGAAAAGATTAATGCAAAAGATTGAAGATTCATTATTGCTCATCCCTCAGATAAATAATTCTTGCATCCAAGCTTTCTAAATAAGCTTGCATTGACCTTAGCTGTGCATTTAGCATTGTTAATTCTAATGGGGATGAAAGCTTTGGTCCCTCTTTAACAATAAATTGAGCTAGCCGATCTATCTTACCTAACAGATCCTTTCGCTCCTTTGCCAATTGCTGAAGTACTTTTCGTTTACTTGTCATTGGATTTCCTCGCTTGATTAGTTCGTCGCTCCTCGAAGTTTGCTTGTTTTATCGACAGGACAGTTCCTAAGATAAAACCAACAGTAAAAATTAAGACAGCGCCGATAATTAATAGTTGCGTCATTTACTTCATCCCCTCTTCTGCTTTTCATTAATTTTTCTCAATTCCCAATAAAGTGAAGAATTAGCTAACCAGTGTTTTTTGCCACGATACTTTGTTCCTTTGTAGAACGGTAGCTCAAATTTTCTTGCTAGGTCTTTCATCATTAAGCGATTAATCCAATACACTTTTCTTCTCTCATCGCTTTTCATTAATTTTTGATACTTAACAAGAATTTCATGTAAAGTTCGTCGGTTAATCTTCATGGTTTGCTTCCTCATTCATCAATAGCAACGAGTTTAGCCATATCATCGTAGTTAATTCTGAAACGCTCTAAGTGGCCAAGATTAAATCGAGTAACAATAATCTCGTCACCATAAAGAGATTGATTAATGATCTCCCTGGTAGTTTCTCGTACTGATAATTTAAGACCGTTATGAAAAATTATTTGTGTCTGCATTATGCAATCACCGGATACTTAATCTCGCCAAATGTTTCTTGTTCTAGTTGCTGAATGTATCGTTTAATATTATTCTTTGCTTCTACTTGCCATTGGTTGTTATCAGCCATGAATAATGCTGATTGCATCCCCTCACGCATTCGGAAGATAAATTTACTTGCTGGCTGATCAACTTCCTGGAATGTCCAGAAAGGAATTAACTTAACGGGATTAGGAACCTTCACCTCATCGACACTAGCAACACCAGAATTGATTTGAACACTTTGGCTCACACCATCATCAGTCTGTTGATGGATGCTCTCACTACGAAGATTACTAACAACTTTCAGAATGATATTTCGGTCGTCATTCTCCTCAAAATGTGACTGCAGCATGATGATCATGCTTTCCTGATCTAAGTAACTTTCTAAGTTAAGACTATCAACCACTGCCCGAACCTCAGCGAAACAAGGACGTTGACCACCTTTAGCTAAGTTTCCAATTACCTCAACCTTAGTCGGACTAACCACATGGATTTTTAGTGCATCGTTAATTGACGATCCTTCACTTTCCAACCACTCAATCAAGCTAGTTAATTGGTTCAACTGGAGGGGATGAGCAATGATCGGATCATTAAGTAAAGCTGCATTCCCATCATGATCAAGAAGATACTGCCGGCCGTTTAATCCTGTAATAAGCTGATTGCCGTTAGCATCATTTACGAGTTGTTCAAATTGGGTTAATTCACCATTAATCTTTGTTTCCATGAGTTAGTTCTCCTTTTGTAAATCAATAATCTTGCGCTTTTCTTCTTTTTCCACTTCTTCAACTGGTTCGCCAGTATCCGTCTTAGCCTTACCATCATCCGGATCGATGTAAGTTTGACCCTTAACTCCTGACTTCAACTCATTAACGTGGACCTTGCCGTTAATATCACGACCTAAAAGCATCGTGGTTGGTACTCCAACTTCTGGAGCAAGAGTGGTCTTAACTTCAACCGTAACATCTGAGGCATCCCGCTTTTCATTCGGAGCTAAGGTGATATTAAGTTGTACCTTCCGCTTTTTAGTTGGGTCCGTATTGGGATCAAGGATATTGTCCGCTACTTGTTGTAATGCACGGTTAAGCTTAACTTGCACCCCACCATCTGCAATTTCTGATAAATCAAAATTAATTGCTTTTTTCTTACTCATAACTCTTCTCCTCCACATCAATAAACATTTGACCATCTTCACAGTAATAATTAAGTTTCCAGCCATTGCGTCTCATCAAATGAATTAACTTCTCAGCAATTTTTCGCCCGTCAATGCCAAGATTAAACAAATGATAAAGTTCAGGCTCCATCACGAAGTCATCACAGCCCAGAGCTTCCATATCAATGGGGAGATAAAGCCGATTGTAATGACCCTTATCGTGTAGCTGATGAGCTAGATTAACCTGCATGATATCGAATAGCTGATCTTCTAACATCTTTTGATCTCCCTGTCGCCGTTTTGCAACATATTCGTGTCGTAAGTAGTTCTTTAATTCCATTACTCCTCGCCTACCTTTTTTCTAAATTTGAGTATTTCTTGAAGCCGCCAATCATTAGCCGGTAAAAGTTCTTCTGCTCTCAGCCGACTGTATTTCCAAAATTTGCCGTCAAACGTGTGGTAATTTTCCAGTTCATCAAGGGCATCACTTAATTTGTCTGTTATGAAATCAGTCAAACTTATCAACCCATTCGGAAATGTTATAAAGTTCTTGTAGTTCAGCAGTGTGGGGCATTTTGATAACTTCACTAAATGCTAAAAAGTTACTTGTATCATTACGAATAAAATAAACATCCTTTGCTTTCCTGCTTAACGAATCACATTGGATTGCTACTCCATTCATCCCCCTAATTGCCATATTGAATAACAAGAAAGGAATTGCTCTATCTGACATTTCTTCTACCTGATACCAATAAGCTCTAGGGTCATAAGTAAAGATTGACAAGAATTTTAAGTTAGGATCAGCATGTAATGGATTACCAACCCGATCATTTGTACAGTCATCCCACCAGCGCTTGATTAAAATTCCACCTGTCCCTGCAGCTACCTCAAAATAGTGGCCATTAGATTTATCGCTATCAACTAAGCTATTAAGCAAGGTCGCAATGCTATCAGGGGTAAAATCCTGCTTCTTGCTTTTCCGTTCAGCTTGCTCATCTTCAAAATATTCATGGAACCAGTCAAACTTTAGGTCCGTTGAAACTTCTAGGAACTTCTTAAAGACTTCTGGACGCTTTTGATCATCAAGCATTAGTTGCAGCATTCTTTCCGGAGCCTTATATGACTCGTCAATTTCTAACAGCTTATTAACGGTTTTTGTATCAAACTGCATTATTCCACCTCAAATCCCTGTCATTACAGACATAATCTTGTTGTTATCCTCGTTTGCTAGCTTGTCTAGCAGGTGGATATAGACACGTTGGGTTGTTTCTGTATTGCCGTGGCCTAACCGTTTAGCAACACTTTGAATTGAAACACGGTTAGCAATTAGCAGGGATGCATGAGTATGACGCAAACCATGAACTGAAATTGGTGGTACTCCCGCCTGGTCACACATTTCCTTTAACTCTTTATTAAACACTGAATTATAAATGTGATTACCACCTCGGGTATTAGTACGAGAGTCACTAGCATACCAATGAGCCCAGATTGACTCATCTTCTTTTACTCCATCCAGGTGGCGTTGTAGGTCAGTTAATGCCTTAAAATCAATTAGGATTTGCCTAACAGAATACTTGTTCTTAGTCGGCATAAAGTCACCAGGTTTAACTTGAGAGTAATCTATTTTCTTGTAGTTCAGTGTCTTATTGACGTAAATAGACATGTTATTCATATCAACATCAGCTGGAGTAAGGCCAAGAACCTCAGCAAATCGCAAGCCAGTACGTAATGTAAAATCAAAGAAGTCACCATATCCGCTTTGATCAGCATTAAAGACTTGTTCAAGTTTATGAACCTCATCCATTTCTAGCCACTTCTTAAGCTTCTTTTTCTTCTTAACTTGAGAGGTAATACGAATCTTGTAGCATGGATCACGGGAAATCCATCCCTCATAGACCGCATCTCTGATTGGTGCTTCTAGTAAGCGATAGAAATTACGAACAGTTACTTTTTCATGCGTTTGTCCATAAGCATTGATGAGTTTTTGTATATCAGCTCGGGTTATTTTATCTAGCATTAGATCTGGAGCAAGTTTCTTAATTTGTTTACCTGTCAAAATATATCTTTGGTAAGTAACATCACGGACATCCCCGTATTTGTAGGTTTCATACCATTCCTTGTAATACTTCCAGAACTTAATAGCTCTCTTTTTTCCAACTTGTACCATCGATGCTTATTCCCCCAGATGATAAACAGGGATCTTAGGCTTAGTGCCAGGAGCAATACTCAACTTCCCGTTATAAACATCATTATCATGTTGGACTGCTGCAAGATTAGTTAATCCCTGTTGCTGATAACGATTTAAGATCGAACGTAAGTATGCAAATGTTGGACGATCAGCATTCTCAAACATGGAAGTGATGGCAAATGCTACCACGTCACCACCAAGTTCATTTACAAACGCTTTTAATTCGTTTTGTGATTTTGGGGATTCGAGCTTTTTATAATATGAATTAAGAGTAGTACTAGTAGTAGTATTTAAATTATCTTTACTCTTACTTAACTTAACTCTATCCTTACCTAACCTAACCTGAGGATCCATTTCGGTTCCATTCTGGTTCCAATTTGGCTCCATGGAGTTAAAGTCTTGTCCCTGTTGAGGTTGAGAGTTTTCACTTGAAATTTGATTTTTATTTTTGGAACCACTTTGGATACAGTTTGGTTCCATTTTGTCTCCATCTTGGATACATTCTGGAGACATTTCGGTTCCAACTTGGTTCCGTTCTGGTTCCAAATCGGTTACAAATTGGTACCGTTTATTCTTATCAAGACCAATTAATTTCATGTCTTCGGTATAAATTGTCGGAGTGTATCGATCCTTTTTGACATAGTTAGAAACTAACCAATCCTTAATAACAACCACTCCATCTTCAAAGACAATCAAGTAATCTTTTTCAACTAATGCTTTAAGATCGTCCTCACTAGCGCCGATCATGCGTTTAATTGACTTAGGATTGCCAACAAAACCGTCATCATCAGCATTCATCCCCAAATGGAAGTAAAGTGATTGAGCAGTAAGCCCCATATCAAGGAACTTATCTGTCTCAGTAACCTTCTGACTAAACATTCTGCGCTGTGCCATTGTGTAACCCCCTAGTTATAAATTTGCTTAACCAATTCATCAAAGTCTTGAGATTCGCTTAGTCGCTTAAGGTGGTAAGCAATATCTTCTGCTAACTTCAGATGATGGCTGTACGTCTCAGCATGCTTAAATTGATCACATAAATTACAAATAAAAATAGCTTGATCAATCACATTGTTAGCAAGTTTTTTAACTTCTGCTGCAGTATCTTTTTCTGACATATGTTATAATCTCCTTGTAGATTTCTTATCCAGTTATTGGATTTTGCCATCGGTGTTACCAGCGCCGGTGGCTTTTTTGTTACAATCCCACAGCATCAGCGAATAGAAGAACAGCAAGAATACTGCTCCACCATAGTCACCAACTCCAGAGCAATAAGTGATCCATGCACCCATCAGCATGGCAAGAAATTTTGAATTAACAATTCCTTTTAGTGTCATTTTTTTACCTTCTTTCAATGTTTCTTCCGATACTTCTCTTTCAGTAGCAATGGTTTATTCCGCTCATATAGCAAGCTGTACACCAGTGCATATAACAAACACATTGCAATAATTAATATTGGTAATCCAATTAGAAATGCCACTTAATCACCTCTTATTGTGGTAATGATTTATTCCAGTCAACTTTATCTTCATGTTGTGCTAACCAGCGTGTAGCCTTTCTCACATCAATCCTTACTGGATGGCCTTTTCCAGCGTTCAATCCAAAGACGCCTGGCATCTTTGGCAACAAGTACAACTTTAACCAAGCTGGCGACTTATCATGACCATACTTATGACGAAATTCTTTAAGACTAATTAACATTGGTTCATATTGTTTAGGCACCAAATCATACTGTTTCTTAATACGTTTGAGCACTTCATTAGTAATTGTTTGGTAATCTTGCTCATCTAAAGTTGCTTCCATCAGTAATCACCTACCTTATTTATAACGATGAGACCTGTAAATCTTCTTAATTACGGATAACTACCTGTGCCAGCAAGTAGTTATCTAAAAACGTCTAAACTAACGTTCAATGCGTCAGCAATCTTACACATCAGTTCAAAACTCGGCTTCTTGATATGACCGTACTTAAACTCATACATAGTCCTATTAGAACGCGGTAACCCAGCTTTAATAGTTAACTGGTAAATACTCATATTTTGCTTTTTAAGTTCGGCTTCCACTTTTTTCCACAATATTCTGTAATGCCTCCATCCTGCTTAATACAACACATTGCAACGTGAACAAACATTCGATATACTTAATCCGTGTTCTCAACACTAAGTCGTCAAACAGTATCTGGAACTCCAGAATCATTTGACGCAAAGTTTTATAATTCCCATTTATTAGGAGGTAATCTTACTTGAAGACACGTACATATATAATTCAGTTGATACAGCCTTGGAGTACAAGGTCGAAATATAAAATCACAGATTTATGTCCTAACTGTGGAGTTTCAAATAATCCAAACACAAAATTAGAAGGGTATTTTAACAGAAATGATAGTGCCATTATTTTATTTAGTCATTTCTGTACCTCTTGCCAAAAATACCATTGGAGCCTACAAGAAATTTATCCAGATATTAAACACGAGCCTAATTTTCTTTTTATCTACCCTTCTGCAAAGTTAACCCCGTTGGACTCTAAACTAGTTAATCTTTCATCGCGTTTTGAACGAATGTATCATTCTGCAGAAAGATCTGAAAATGTCGGTGACTTTGATCTTGCCGGTATGGGCTACCGAGCAGCTCTTGAAATTCTCATTAAAGATTATGCAGTTAAATTTACCGATGAATCTAAGGATAAGATTGCGGGATACACACTAAACGATGCAATTGCTCACTTCTATAAAAATGATCAAACAGCTCAAGTATCTGCAGACGTAGTTAGAATTTATGGAAACGACTATGCACATTGGGATCAACCTGAGCAATTCAATAGTGAGGAAACACTCAATCAACTCAAAGCTTATCTTCAAATCTTTATTAGCTGGATAAATTATCGATTAATGATCGCTAATCCACCTGTTTCTAGACCGGATAAAAAGTCAAAGAAGTAATAAACTTACCATCATTGGTCCAAAGTTTATGAACTTCTCGAACTGGATCATCACTTCTACCAGAACCAATTCGTTCCGTAATATGAATGATCTTTTCAACTTTTAATGAGGTGGGATTATCTTTTAGTAACTGCTTTAAGAAAGCATTCTCATCCTTCAGTTTAGAAACTTCTTTCTCTAAAGAAGCTGCCTTTACGGTGGCTTTTTCTTTTTGTCTATTCTTCATTGCTACCCTCCTTTCACAAGATTGCGCCTCTCTTTGCCATATCACAACCATCCTAGTTTTATTAATAAAAGGGATGTGCCGATAGAAGCTAAACAACTAACAATAATTGTTACTATGTAGCTCCAAAATTCGATTGAATTCCAAAAGTGATTTTTCTTACACATTGCTACTCTCCTTTTATACTTTATTCGTTCTCATTAGCGAACGGATGGAGCAAAAAAAATCGATACTTTTGAAGCATCATAACCAAGTGCATCCATTATACGCGATAAATCTTCAACACTAATATCAACAATTCCTGCTTCACGTTTTGCATAGGCTCCTCTAGACATCCCCAATTTCTTTGCGAATTCTTCTTGAGTATATCCTTCTGCCATACGTTCCGCTTTTAATCTTTGTAAATTAAATGACATATCGCCCCTCCTTTCGTTCTCTTTTGAGAACATATATATAATACAATCAATGTTCTTTATTGTCAACGAATAATTATTAAAACAATATATAGATGTTTCTTTTTAGGAACAAAAAGAATATAATAATACGTGTAAAATATTTTAGGATGTGAAAATTATGAGGAATAGCTCTGAAGTGGTTGACTACCTCAATAATTTACGTGAAGAGCAGAAAGTCTCTATAAGTGAACTTGCTAGACGCGTTAATATGTCAAAGTCAACTGTCTCACTATATTTTAAGAAAAAACGCGAATTCCCAGTTAATAGACTTGATGAATTCGCTACTGCTTTGCATACCACACCTGAAAATGTACTAGGTGTTATTGATAATAAAACAGAAAAAAGGCCAACTAATATAATTTATCCATTAGGAGATAACTTTCAACGCATCAGTATCCCCCTCATTGGTGAGATTGCCTGTGGGGATCCAATCACAGCCGAAGAAAACATTGAAGGCTACGTTGAAGAAATTTTTGAGAAGCCGGTTCCAAAAGGTAACCTCTTTGCTCTCCGTTGTAAAGGTAAGAGTATGGAGCCAACCATTCACGATGGATCGATTGTAACCATTAGAGAACAGCCCACAGTGGAAGATGGCGAAATAGCTGCTGTTCTCGTTGATGGTGATAATGAAGCGACATTGAAACGTGTTAAGCACCAAGGAAATCTAATTATGCTAATGCCAGATAATAAAGAATTCGACCCAATTATCTTAGATAAAGATAACCCAGGCCGAATTGTTGGTAAGGCTGTTCATGTTTCATGGAGTATTAAATAATGATCTACGTCCAAATACCGATTGACATTAAAAACTAAGATTTATATTAAGGAGATTTACTTATGAAGTTCAAAAATATAATCGCACTTAGCTTACTAGGAATTTGTGGAGGAACGGTTACTACTTCACTAGCAAATAATAATTATGTATATGCTGCAAAGGATAAGTACAAAAGTATAAATAAAGAAATTTCTGATACTTTAGCTCAAAGTAAAGGCTGGGCAAATGGAACTCTTGATGAAAATGGAAGTTCTACGGATAGCGGATCTGCAAACGATGAATTTGATTGGGCAAACTATGTCACAAAAATTAAATATACAGGCAAAAATAAATTAAATATTTATGTAACTAATGATTTCAACAGTCTTAGTAGTGAAGATAAGAAAGATAGCATTATGAAAGCAGAAAATAGTGCTGCCGCTATCCTTCTTGATCACAAAAAAATAAAAGAAAATGACACTATTAAGGGACTAAACGTCAAAGTAATTAATAATAATCAAACTATTGGCAGATCTCTTGGTCATCATTCCTATAGTTTCAATTAGGAGTAAGTAAAACGAAAAAATTAAATTTCTATATTTATGATATTTCCATGGCGTTACTTGCTATCATTTCAATTGTTCTGATTGTTTTAGATTATGCCCATGAAATTAATATCATTTCACCGCCTTATAGTATTATTGATAATTCAATTTTAATTGTTTTTGCGATTGATTACTTTGTAAGACTATTCTATGCAAAGGATAAGAAAAGATTCTTCAAAGAAAATATCTTTGATTTACTATCTATCATCCCCGTTAATAATCTTTTCTATGTCTTCCGAATGGCTAGAATTGGACGAGCATTCCGCCTATTAAAACTTTTAAGAATTTTTCGGTTAGTTGGATTAACTGGAAGACTACATAAGTTTTTAAAGACTAACGGATTTATTTATTATCTCTACATCAGTTTAACCGTTATTCTTATTGCTTCCTCACTATATTGCATTTCTGAAAAAGTATCATTCAGCACTGCATTATGGTGGTCAATTACTACGGCTACGACTGTTGGATATGGGGATGTCTCTCCTACTACGGGATTAGGAAAAACTGCAGCAATTTTATTAATGTTTCTAGGAATTGGTTTCATTGGAATGCTAACAAGTAGTCTTACTAATTTCTTTGATACTTCAACGGATAACGATCTGGAAAAAGAATTAGCTGAACTGAAACAGCAAAACAAAGACCTTGAAGATCATCTAAGTAGATTAGAAAAACTTGTAAAAGAGAATAAGTAAATATGTACGTCCAATAAACTGATTGACGTTAAAAGCTGAAATCGGAGGAGTTTATTTATGAATAAAGGTTTTAAGATTATGTTGGCAGTGGGCCTTGCTGGGGTTTCTCTCGCTACCACGACGGTTGTTGTTAATACGAATAGTAGCAATATTACAGTAGTTCAAGCGTCAAAACGTTCTAAAATCAAGAAAGCCGTCTCAATGATGCAAGATCATTTTGGTGATACTGCAGATGTTTATTATGACAAAGAAAATGATGTCATTGCTATTAAGCCAATCGGTCAAGATTTTGAGGATGAAGTGATCGCAGTTCTTGATGGTGATGAATCTGATAGTGACTGGAATGACATGACCAGTGCCTTCGATGATTTATCTGAATCTCTCCATGATGATCTCCATGTTAAGACACCTATTGCAATTGTTAATCCTGAAAATACTGATAAAGTCTTATACATGGCTTACAACGGAGACTCTCTCTATGATGTAATGCACGACGACAACAACTAAATAAAAAACATCCCCTGCTGCAATAAGGAAGGAAATTTAATCTTTTAAGGAAAGAAGTTATTAAGTTCATGACAGAAGAAGAGCAAAGATCATTTAACAAACTGGTTCTCGAAAACGCGGAATTGAAAAGTAAAATTAATAAGCCAAATGAAGATAATAAAATAGCTACTATTTTAAATGAAATTCAATTCGAAATTAAATCTATACCACAAGCAACAAAAAATATTTTTGACAATGATCCAAAAAAGAGATGGACAAAAACCGATATAATAATGATGTTTGTTTGCATTCTCATACTACTTGCAGGCATCATACCTAAAGCAGCTACTTTTCTATCAAAAAATGACTATTCCAATTATTTTTCAGTATTTTCTCCATTTGCCACTTTAATGATTGGATACTTTTGGGGACATAAAAAATAAGAAATTTTATTTTGGAGGTTAAATATAATGTCTAAAGAAATTAAGGTTATTGCAATTCCAGATAATACAAGAATTATTATTAACTACGGATATGAAGATGACCCCGAAAATCCCGATGTTTTTAGAGGAGAAAAACTACATGCCAAAATTGGCCAACAAATTGTTGTTGAGTCAAAAGGAATGGATTTAAAAGACCCCGAAACGAATGAAATAATCGGAAGCTATAATCCTCCTATTGATTATCTAGAGATTACCGATGTTCGTGATAAATATTCAATTGCTAGAAAAAAGGTTAAAAAAGAAGTAAATGCATCTAGTATCCCTCCACTTATTAAAGAAGCTTCAAAAACAAGGTTTGAAGATTTACATGTAAATGCTTCAGATGTTAAAAATATTAAACCTAATTCAGCAATTTCGGTTGGAGATATTGTTGAATTTGTTGATTAATAGATTGACGAGATTAACACTATACGGTATGATAAAGGTGTCTGAAATGGGTTACCTTGATGTGACCTGCGAAGAAGAGCCTTTCTGCTATATAGTGGGGAGGCTCTTTTTGCATGGTTAAAAATTTTAAACACCCTTACAAATCGTTTGATGAGCAAATAGCAATATTAAAAAGTCGTGGAGTTGAAATAAACGACTATGAGTTTGCCAAGAATGCTTTAATGACTTTCCCATACTATTCAATTATTAATGGCTATAAAGATATGTTCTTAAAGCAGAAAGAACCTGATATATTTCGTAAAGGAACTTCTTTTGAAATGCTCTATCAAGTTCATTGGATAGATATTCAGGTTAGCAATATTATTTTTAAATATTCCTTGGCGGTAGAAGAGAGATTAAAAGCTCTCGTTTCAAATATAGTAGCTCGAAACTTTTCTATTGACGAAGAAACGTATTTAGATAAAAGAAATTATAGTAAATCTAAATCTCAACGCGGTAAAATAAATGACTTTATACAAGCAATTGAGGATGCTAAGCAAACTAGCAAAATTGCTCAACACTATATTAAAGAAGAAGGCAATCTGCCACCGTGGATTGCAGCAGAGATTATTAGTTTTGGCTCAATGGTAAATTGGTATTCTGCTTTATCAATTAATGAAAAGAAAGAAGTTGTAAATTTCTTTCTCCAGAAAATGTCTACACAAGGATTAGTTAAAACTGATGATAAATTGCAATTCTGTAAAATTTGTTTGGAACAAGTTTATAGGTTTAGAAATCTTTCTGCTCATGGTAATAGAACTTTCAAATTGCAGCTTAGTGAAACTGATACACAAAAGATCCGTTTTTTAGATGAGTTCTCAATTTCATTTCTTTATAAAGCAGGTAATGAAATTGAACTGCCACGTAATGGACTTTTTTCAATTATAGTTAGTATCATTGTACTCTTAGATGATCAATATCTTATATCTAATATGATTGATGAATTAGAATCAATTGTTAATACTTATGGAAATAAGAATTTATTCAACGGTAAAAGTATTTATGACTTATTTGAAGTTGATGAAAATTTCATTTCAAGGTTAAAAGAATTTATGAACCTGAAATTTTCTCCTAAAAATAATAATTAATCCTTTGTCCAAACCCTGATGACTTAAAAAGCTGGTAAATGAAAAAAGCCCATCCCCTACTGGCATAGGAGATGGACCAGGGTTGAATAAGATTTACAGGTCTCAATTCAACCCTTTCATTATACACAATTTAATAATGGAGGGACAAGTATGGCTTCAATAATAAAACGTTATGGAAAATGGCAAGCTCGAATTTCATGGTATGACAGTGAAGGAAAACGACAAACTAAAAGTCAAGGCGGTTTCCCTACTAAAGTATTAGCTAAAGATTGGGCAGTTGAACAAAAAGCCAAACTAAATAAAGGAATCAACATTAAGAAAACAATCAAATTTATTGATTATTACGATCAATGGATTGAGACGTATAAGAAACCTAAAGTAGCTGAAATTACTTATAAGCGTTATGAATTTACTCGAAAGGCATTAAATAGCTTCTTTGCTGATACTGAATTCAAACATATCGATCGCAAAATGTATCAAAGATTTATTAATGAGTATGGAGCTACTCACGCCCCACATACTGTCAAAGAAGTAAATAACATTGTTCGCGCTTGTATCCGGTCAGCGATGTTAGATGATTATCTGATTAAGGACTTTACTCAAAACGTTACACTAGTAGCTAATGAGGATAAAGAAGTAAAAGTTGATTATTTAAATGTAGAAGAAATTAAAAAACTGCTTGAAAAAGCTGAAGCTGGGATCAGTCAGCAAGATATTTATACCAGTCGTTATATGATTATCACAGCCATTTATACTGGAATGCGACTATCTGAGATTCAAGCATTAACATGGAATGATATTAATTGGCTACATCAAACCATTACTGTTAGCAAGTCCTGGAATATGTACACTCATTCTTTCAAGCCAACTAAAAATAAATCGTCTAATCGGACTATCAAAGTAAATCAAACTCTTCTACAATTGCTTTCTCAATTGAAGGAAAAGCATATTAGTAATATGGTATTTACGACTCAGTTTGGTACTATTCCTACTAGCAACGCAGTTAATAAAATGCTTCGACAATTATTAGATGAATTGGGTATTCACCGCAAAAATTTTCACTTCCACAGTTTACGGCACAGCCACGTTGCCTTACTTCTTGCTAAAGGTGTGGATATATACCCAATCAGCAAACGTCTTGGTCATAGTGACATTCGTACAACAATGAATACTTACGCTTATTTAATAGATGAATACAAAGGAAAAACTGATGACAAGATTGTCAATGCTTTGAACCAACTTTAGTTTGGTACACTAGTGTACCAAAGGTGTACCGACTTTGTACTTTTTTATATTTTTCCATACTTTTCTAAAACACTAAAAAACCCTATAATCATTGATATAACAACGATTGTAGGATTTTTATGTTTCATCATATTTTCTCAAAAATGCGTCCCCCGAGAGTCGAACTCGGATCATGAGGACCGAAATCTCATGTGCTATCCATTACACTAAGGACGCCTTACATTTTTATTTTAGCGCATTTATTAAAAAAATAAAGAGAATTTGTCAATTTTATTTAAAAAATACAAATACAGGTAGCGTATACTTACGACTAGGCGATCTTCTCCTTTACCAGTACTTCTTAAGTTAATATAATAGATGTGTTACAAAAAACATGAGGGGGAATTTTCCATGAAAAAGCAATCCACAACTATTGCCTCAATCGTTATTCTAATTATAATTGCCATCTTTGCCTTACTTAATACAGCAACTGTAGTAGTCAATCTTTTTGGAGCACAAGTAAAGATGCCACTAGTGCTCCTAATCTTTATCTGTTTACTTATTGGGGCTATTATTATTTACTTACTATCATTTTCTAATCATCTCAAAACTAATAAGCAATTAAAAGAATTACAATCATCGCGTGTTAGTAAGGACGAATTAAAAAAGTATCAAAAAAAGATTGATCAACTACAAAAAGAAAATGCACAGCTAAAGCAACAACTTAAAAATTAAACTGTTGCAGAAAAAGCACAAGATTCTTCTGCAAATTAGTGTTTCAGAGAGGAAATTAAATGGGAAAATACCGTTTTATTGCGATCGATGTTGATGGTACCTTACTAGATGATAATGATAAATTCGACGTTAACCGTTTAAATCAAGATATTGAACTATTACAACGACAAAACTATCACTTTATTATTGCAAGTGGGAATAGTTACGATGCATTGTCAACGATCTTTCAGCCGTGTCCACTTGTAAAAGAATTTGTAGCAGAAAATGGCGGACGACTGATAATAAACGGCAACTCTGTGTACAACAAGACTCATTCAATTGCGACACTGCAACAGCTTTATGCTTTTATTAAGCATACATTCCCTAGCCCTGACATCCTATCTTTATCTGGCAAAACGCAAACAATCCTTGCCGAGCAGTATCGAGATGTTCCAGTCCCTTTTTATCCCCATCACACATATTTTTCTGACCTGCAAAAAATTACTGAGCCAATTTATAACTTAAACGTTGGTTGGGCCAAGCGCAAATTATCTCAAGCTATTATCCAAGGATATGTAAATCAGTTAAATGAGCAGTTTCCAAACTTAATTCAAGCAACTTATAGTGGAGCTTATGGCATTGATATCCTACCAGCGGGCGTAAATAAGGCCTTGGGATTAAAAAGACTAGTTGAAAACTATCTAAACGGAACTCTAGACCAAGTAGTTGCTTTCGGGGATACTTCAAATGATATTGAGATGCTATCAGAAGTTGGTTATGGATATGCAATGAAAAATGCTACTGATGACCTGCTAAAAGTTGCTGATAAAGTTACAAGATACGATAACAATCATGCTGGGCTATTGTCAGAGATTGAACATCAATTTATTAACCGTTAGAGATATTATGTAAACTAACAATCACAAAAAAAGATGTGCGAGTTTCAAATCGCACATCTTTTTTTAATATACTCCACCATCGTAGAAATTGTAAGATGGTTTATTAAAATCGTAATTAGGAAGTTCTGACATTTTAATGAAATTATCTGCAATTCCCCAACTCATTAAATTAATTGGTTTACCAAAGTCCTCATCAGGAATTACTATCATAATATATTTGCCTAGTGCGCGTGCCATTCCTAATTCAACACCCATTCCTACATCTTCTTCTTCAGGAATATATACTGCTAAAAGCATATCAGAAGTTGAAACTCCTACACGATCACCATTGTAAGTTGCTGTACTCCATTCGCGATCTTGTAAAAGCTCTGGATGTTCATCAACCCGTAATCCTTTATATTGGTGTTGTAATGGCACATAAGAATTTTCTACATCTACTGTAGGATTAGCTTTAATCGCATTCATTGCGTCCGCGTAAGCTTTATTTTGCTTATCAGTAAACCATCCTGCACAGAAATATACTGTCTTACTTTTTTGATTTGTCATTAAGTGAACTCCCCTTTAATTTTTGTACAGTTAAGATTCTATCATGGAATAATAAACTTAACCAATTAGGATTTTTTAATCTTTATTGAGAGCGGTAATAATTAACTGCTTGGCTGCCTTTGAAACTGAGATATCTTTTTTATCTGCATATTCTTTTAATTGTTGGTATATAGCTACGTCATCAGGCCCACGCCATATAATTCCTGTTACTTGCCCGTGTTCTTTGTTCATTCTAATTCCTTTCCCATAAAATGTTAGCGATATTGTTCAAAATTTTTGTGCGGTGATGTAATTGAAAGTGAGTAGTTTTCGGATACACTTTTTGATGATACTTAATCGATGGATGGATTTTAACTAATGATTTTAACATTTCCGATTGGATATGAGGAACAGACCCATCAGTTGTTTTACTGCCTTCTTCACTACCCATTAAATTATAAATCTCAACAGGATAATTTAATTGCCAATTTTTCATCTCCAAAAACAATTGGTGAAAATTCTTGTCGGTAGACTTATTAACTAAATGATAGCGATATTTTAACTGATCGCTAAGGCTTTCTTCAACTGGTACCCCTAAAAAGACTACTTTATTTAACCGAATATGATCTTGAAGATATTTTGAACCCATATAAGCATGAATAAATTCTGTTCCCCCATATGAGTGGGCAACGACATTAATTTTCTGCATATGATAGTGTTTCTGCAAATAATTCAAAACAGTCGTCAGTTGCTTAATCTGTGGATGGTAGGTACCATTATAGTTCCAAGTAAATAAAACTTGAATTAAAGCATTCTTTTGCCCATGAAAATTTCCCTCTGTCCAGATACGTCCGTTAGGGGCAACCCAAATCGTTAGAACTTTTTGTGCAATATTTTTCTGTTGATAGTACTTAATCATTTTATTATAAGTAATCGTACTTCCACCCCAACCGGGAATAAGTAACGTAGGAACAGAAGAATACTCCACTTTATCTTGGTAATTTTGCGGTGATAAAGATTGTCCAGGCGTACCTCGTAATAAGAAACCTTGAATACCAAATGCAAGAAGAACTAGACTACCAATACTAATCCCGGCAATTTTTAACGACTTTTTCATCAAATCATCTTCTTATCATTTCATTTTGTAGCTCCCTCTTATTATACGCTTGAAAATTATAAAGGGGATGGCCTTTTAAACTTTTGGATATGGAATTAAAGTTAATTTACCATTAATATATTCACCAAGATAGATGTCATCAACACTGCCATATCCTGCTTTATGGATTTGTTCAAATACCCACTGTTCATCATGATGAATCAATTCCATTACGTCAATATTGATCTGTCCATCATTAATTAATGGGAAGCGAACATTTGCTTCATCATTTTCGATGATTACAAGTTGGCCATTTTGTTCTAAAATTCCACTTTTGACTTTGGCAACTTCATAAATTCCATGACCACGAAGACGAAACATAAGGTCATTAGCACTAATTCCCGCGCGCATACAATTCTCTACCAATACTTTGCCGTTTTGAATTAATATTTGTGGTCGTCCATCAATGATTCTTCTTACCCAAATGTTATGATCCTTCGCAAACTTTACAATAAATACAATTAATGTCCAAATCAAGAGTACCATTATAAACTCAAGGACAGAAATGTCACTATTATAGATAATTCCGCCAATAATCCCACCTAAAACATAATTTTGGACTTGATCAATGGCGGAAGTTGGCGCAAGATTCCCTTTCCCCAATAAATTAATCTGCAGAATCAAACATAGCATACCAAGGACAAACTTTATAATGATTAACGAATAAGTATCCATTCTTCTCTCCTACTTCATTAAATTAACCTGATGATTAACAACATGTGCTCGTGTAAGGGTATAATTATCTCCCGTTTGACTTAAATTGACACGGTAATCTCGATTCTCAATTCGGACAAGAATTCCATCCGTTAAAGTTGTGGAGTTAACAACTACTTTTTGTGGAGAAACATTATGATCACGAGCAACCGCCTTAATAAAGGGAATCATCTGCGTTGTTTGGGATTGCTGTGTCGTACTTTTTTCCATATCAGTAACTTGAAAACCAATAAAAAGTAACAATAGCAAAAAGAAAATTATTCCTAAATCACGATAACGGGTAATAAGGCGATGCCGTAAATATAAAAGTGCCATTACTGCAATCAGAAGTACAAAGATGATAATAGCAATGTAATTGAATAGTTGATTCATGTGTTGGTGATTTGATAAATAACTAATTGTATAAAATGTCAATTTATTTCTCTCCTTAATTTAAATGTAATAAAAACTTAAGCAGCTCTCCACCCTTTTTTCGTACGTTCATGATAAAATAATAGTAACTATAGTATGAAAGAAAGGAGGAAATTCTTAATGATCTTCAAATTAGTCTTAAAACTTGGATGGATCTTGTTAGGGAGCATTTCATTCATCGGTGGCATAATTGGAATGCTTCTTCCTGTAATTCCGCAAGTCCCATTTTTCCTCCTCACAATATGGTGTATCACTAAAATCTCACCACGTTTTCATAATTGGCTCCTGAGTAATCCACTCTACATAAAATATGCAAAACCCTTGGTAAAACGGCTTGAAAACCTGAAACATCATCCAAAACAAAAGACACAAAAAATTAATAGTAAATAAAAAGGTCTTGAATGCTATTTGCGTCCCAGACCTTTTTATATTAGCCAAATAATCGTGCCCAGAATCCCTTCTTTTGTTCTTTCACAGGCGATTCCGTAACTTTTTCAGCTGTATTTGTAGTTACCAGTTCCTCATTATCCGCTTCATTCTCCTCAATGTTCTCAGCATATGGGTTGCGTTCACCAATCCATTTAAAGAATTCATCAGCTTTTATCTCCACAAACTTACCCCGTTTACCATTGATACCATCTACACAAAGTTCAATTGGTAATGCATTTCGGTACTTTTCAATACTATCGGCAGTAAATCCATTGAAAGTATTAAGCTTTGAGATATCAAATAACAAGCTATGATCTTGTTGGCGATATTTAAAGTCTTCTTCTTGTGTTAGGTAAAGCTTAGCCCAGCGGTTACGAGAACTTTCCTTAAAGTCATCACAAATTTCATCTGCAAAGTAAGGAGGTACTTCCATATCCGCCATTTGATAGTAATCGCGGAAAATCTTACGGGTATTTGCTAAGAAGTCAAGTTTACCAGTTTTTTCGTCGAATGCTCGCCATGGTGTTTCATCGTCTTCTAGTAAGCTTGCCATCCGCATTACAAAATCCTTAAACAACGTATTATTTAAGGTTTGGCGTACGTTATAGATATATTTATTTGCTTCTCCTTTTTGCTGATCATCGATAACCTTATCAATTTGAAGATAATAAGTTCGTCGTGCAGTTTCACGAAGCATCGTAAAACCAGAATCATAATTTGTTGTTCCGATTAACGGGGCAATTGCATGGGGATTGTTAACCAATTCATTCATCGTATCAACAACCAAGTGGCGGCTATATTGGTCTTGTTGGAAGAAGTATGGTTCAATCTCATCCATTAAAACTGGATATGAACTTCCAAGCTTCATGTAATGCTCAATTGCATCGACAGTCTTGGCCTTTTTCTGCGGTGTATCTGTAGGATAGATAGTCCCGAAATCAATTAATGACCGATCAGTATTCCATGTCAGTTGATTAATAATCCGTAATAATGTTGACTTTCCAGAACCAGCAGTCGCTCCTAAAATCAAGAAGTTAGGAATGTCATTACCATCTTCAGGATTCAAACTAGCTTTCGCACGAATTTCCCATAAAAATGGTGCCGTAAAACTATATAAAATAGCTTCATAGAATCGTTTACCATAATCATCGTTGTAGTCAACAACGTATTGCTGATAACCTTTTAATACTGCATCAATACTCTTTAACCCATCACGAATTTGACTAATAGTTGCGACTTTTCCGAACTGGATTGGGTGCGTGCCAGTATCATTGGGGACATACAGGCCACTATTATTATTAACCAGATTTCTTTCCATTGGACGATCATATAAGAACGTTGTGTATTTCTTTTCTGCTGATCGTTGTTGTGGTGTCATACCACTAATCAATGCATCTTGAACTTGCTTAAAAATTTTTTCTCGCGATTTCAATTTTGGTTTAGCTGCTCGTGGCGATACAGCTGTTTTTTGCAAAGTATAAATTGTATCGTGTTGCTGAATTTGTCGTTCTGCTTCTTCTTTATCTTGAGAACGGTTAGTCGTGATATCTCGCATTGATCTAGTAATCATTGCGGGAATTTTATTTTCATCAATTTGTTTTTGAACATCATGACTAATTAAGTCAGTCATATCTGCAGCTGCAATTTGATCAGTGACTTCATTATCAAGAATTACAACCGCATTCTTAGTTCCCTTACTATCTTTTAGGCTTTCATCAATTTGATTTTGGGCTGCATTTAAAAGATTTTCGGTAAAAAATGGTCGCAAAACTGGCTTGATGTCATTCTTATAGTGATTATCAAGATTTTGAAATAGCCGAATGTCATCATCAAAGACTAATATTTCTTCATATTGGTTGCGCTCTTTATCAAATGAAGCACTGTCTAAGTTAAGACTTCCCAAAATCACACGAGTATCATGGGTCTCGGAATTACTTAGGAGATAAAAACGTGAATGGATAGCCTGAGTTGGTGCAATTGCAACTTGAAAAAGATTGTTCAACACGTTTGCTTGATTGTCGCTAGTTAATGCTTCAAAGACTTTAGCAGGCTTTTTATTAGCAGCAGATAGCAATGCGTTGGTTAAAGCTACCTTAGTGATTACTTCATCGCCAGTTTTAGCTTCATAATTTTCAGGGCTGCTCAGCGCAACTTCGACTTTAATGAATCGACTTAAATACTGATTAATGAAGTCGGCAGTTACATTACCAGTAACTGCTGTTAATCGATTGAACTTATTAGCATCAAAAAGCTGGCTAATCTTTAACGGTGGAGTATCCTGACCATTAAAAACAATATGAATCTTTTTTAGATCTGAATCTGTCATTGGCGTAGTCCTTTTCTAAACAATATTAACTCTTTTTATTTTCGTTTATTTAAACCAATTTTGCAAGTGACCAGCGAATATTTTGTTTCTAAGGAAATTTCGAATAGAATTATTTTGAAACATCTGCATAACTTCACATGATTTTATGATGAATTGATTGTATAACACGAAGGTAGCAATTGTCTCTTCTATGGTACAAAAACTGGTCACCAAGGCAAAAAAATGGATAGGAAAAAGTGATATGTTCCCCCCTCTAGGTGGACATGGAAATATATAAAATCCATGTTTATCCTGAAGGGGAGTTTTTATGCACACTAGTGGTAGTACTAAGAGTTGTTTCAGATAATTATTCAATTAACAAAGTTGCTTGTGAGCTAGGTCTAGGATGGTCCATTGTTAACACTTGGATACGCAAGATGGTATTGAAGGGCCAAGGCAATCACATAGCTAGCGTAAATACTCGTTAAGCCTAAAATATGCAGCTATTTTTGACTACTTAAGTGATGATTTCTCTTTAGAAGAATGTTGCCGTAAATATAATATTTCTAGTCATAGCGTTCTCACAAAGTGGGTTCACAAGTATACTAGTGGTAAAACCTTGAGGCAGTACCGAGAAAGTTCTACCACGATGAATAAAACTAAAGCACTCAAAATAACATATGATGAACGTTTAATGATTGTCCATGATGCTCTCGTTTATAATAGAGATTTTAAGTACCATGTTTCTTATCAACAGGTCTACACGTGGGTACGTAAGTATGAATCACAAGGCGCGCAAAGCCTTGAAAATAACTGAGGGAAAAAGTTATCTCAACGTTCAAGTGAGTCATTGAGTGAAACACAGCGCCTACAACTCCAAATCCAGAAGCTTGAGAAGGAGACACAAAACTTTTTACTAAAAATTGCACGCCCTAGGAAAATCGAACAAATCGACTACGAACAACGATACCAAGCAATAAGTGCTACTATCCAGTATTTTCCTATTTGCCGGTTTTGTAAGGTTTCAAGATCTAAAATTACCAGTGGAAGAAGCATCCTGAGAGTCTCAAGCAAACGAATAATGAAGCAACTCATCCAAAAACTTTACTATCACTTTGAAGGTAAACAGGGTTACCGTTTTACTATGGTGCTCAATCACGATTACCGTCGGCATTGTAATCATAAACGGGTTTTAGGTTTAATGCGTGAACTGGGTTTGCGGTTAGTTCTCAGACGAGCAAGACATAGTTGCACTATCTCTAAGGGCCATAACTTTGAACATAACCTATTAAATCGTAATTTCACAGTCTAGTGGACGAATGAAAAATGGGTAACTGAATGGTTAAATGCAACGATTCCTAACTTTCATCCGTTATTGACTAGTGATTGTGGGTTTTAATATCCTTTTAAGGAGTATGCGCGTTTACTACTGAACATCAAGTTACTCATAGTATGGTCGATTCATTGATAACGTTCAAATGGGAAACTTCTGGGGATATTACAAAGACGAAAGTTATAATGGCAAAATATTCACCACATTCGAAGAGATAGCGCAGTCAATTCACCGTTACATGAATTTTTACAACAACAGACGATATCAAGAAAAATAAAACAACTTAACCCCAGTAGAATACCAGAATCAAGCTGCTTAACAACTTTATATATTTACATGTGCCCTTGACAGGGTACGATTCATATTTTTATCCTCTTTATTTTTTACTATTCTCAGTTTTAATATTATTCTTCGCCCTTAATAACTTTAGTTCGAGGGTTACTTGGCTTCTTAACTTTGGAAATGACACCTTTTTCTACTAATTCGTCAATTTGAGTTGGATCGTAGCCCAGAGACTTAAGAATTTCCTTATTGTTTTCACCAAGATCTGGTGCCCGTTTGTAATCTGGCTTATAGTTAGCAAGAGTAAATGGCAGACCAATTGTCTTGAACTTACCCCGGTTACCACCTTGATCAATGGTGACAATTGTTCCATCATCATTAAGGTCCGGATCGTTTTCCAATTCATGCCAGTCAAGAACTGGGCCAACTGGAATTCCGGCGATACCTAACTTCTTAGTTAACTCGAACTTATCGTAATTCTTGGTATATGATTCGATTAATGGGTAAAGTTCTTCCTTGTGTAATTGCCGGTTTTGCCAACCTTCGAAGCGTGGATCAGTAGCCCATTCTGGATGACCCATTGTCTTGGCAATTGTTTCCCAACTCTTGTCACTGTTTTGAACAACAATGTAAACGTAAGCATTTGGATCATTTTCCCAACCTTTAGCCTTATAAGTCCAACCAATTACTTGACCACCTTCAGTGTTCTCGGCACGTGGAATAGCTTTACCCCACTTGAAGTTTGGATAAACAGCGTAGTGAGGTAAGGCACCTAAGTTGTCTAACATAATTTGGTCACGGAGCTTAATTCGGCAAAGATTAAGAACAGCATCCTGCATTGATTGGTAAACGTAAGTCCCTTCACCAGTGTGTTCACGTTGGAGAAGAGCTGCCAAGATGGCGATTGTTAAGTGCATCCCGGAGTTTGAATCACCTAAAGCGGCAGCCGATTGGGTTGGAACGTTGTCCTTCCCTTCATTCCAACCAGTTGCAGATGCAGCACCACCAGCTGACTGGGCGACCGGTTCAAAGGCCTTAACATTTTCAAACCGTGAACCTTGATTAAAGCCTTTCAATGAAGCCATGATCAAACGTGGATTTAATTTATGAACCTTTTCCCAACCAAAACCAGCCTTTGTAGCTGCTCCTGGCTTGATGTTTTCAACGAAAATATCAGCCTTCTTCAACAGATCATACATAATCTTTTGGCCTTCAGGAGTCTTAATGTTCAAGGTTAAGGACTTCTTGTTGGCGTTCAATTGAAGGTAGTAAAGACTCCATGAATCCTTGATATCAAGCAATTCATTCCGGGTTGGATCACCGGTATTAGTCCGTTCGATCTTAATAACGTCAGCACCTAACCATGCTAAAAGCTGCGTACAGGAAGGTCCGGACTGAACTTGAGTCCAATCAACAACCTTGATTCCTTTTAACGGTGCAAAATTATTTATTTTTTCTTCAGTCATTATGATTGCTCCTTTCAGCTTCTTCAAGCGGTTTCAAATTCAACGCTGGGTTTAAGTTACCAATGTGACCAGATTCCTTACCCATTGATGGATCGATCTGAACATTAATCAAGTTTGGTCGACCGGATTCAACAGCTTTGGCAAAAGTATCCTTCATTTCTTGGTAGTTTGATACAAAATAGTTGTCACCACCAAATGCCTTAGCAATTAAATCATAACGGCCAGTTGGGTCAAGAGTTGTTGGACCTAATTGGTTAGAAACTACTTGACCAACCCCGTTATAAATACCACCATTATTAATTACGACAACAGTAATTGGGAGCTTGTAACGGCAAATAGTTTCCATTTCCATCCCATCAAATCCCAAGGCACTATCACCATCAAGGGCAACAACATGTTTGCCAGTTTCAATAGCTGTAGCAATGGCATAACCCATACCAACACCCATTACACCCCAAGTACCGGTATCAAGACGGTGACGTGGTAACTGCATTCCAACCATATTCCGACCAATATCCAAGGTATTGGCTCCTTCACTAACAATATAGGTGTCAGGGTGTTCCTTAAAGTATTCAGCGATTGGTTCAATTGCTCCATAATAGCCAAACTTTGGGTTAGTCTTTCCGGCAGCGATCCGTTCGGCAAACTTAGCATCATTCTTTGCCGTATCTTGGGCAATTTGATCTAACCATTCTTCACTTGTATGATAGCCACTTTTAATAATTGCAGGAATAAGTTTAGCTAAGATTGATTGAAGATCACCTTGAAGAGGTGCTGAAATCTTTTGTGAAGAATCAAATTGAGTAGCATCAATATCAAGTTGAATAAATTTGGCATCTGGATTGAATTGAGGAGCATCACCATAGGAAAGCATCCAGTTAAGCCGGGCACCAATTAGGATTACGACATCGGCATTCTTCAGTGATAATGAACGAGCAGAAGCGGCTGAATACTTATTGTCATCAGGAACAACACCCTTTGCCATTGACATTGGCAAGAATGGAATTCCTGTTTCATTAACCAATTTTTGAACCTGGTCTTCAGTCCGTGCATATGCCGCACCTTTTCCAAGGATAATTAATGGCTTTTGTGCGTTTTTAATAATATCGACTGCTCGTGATACTGCTTCGTCACTTGGTTCTTGCTTTGGTGCTGGATCAACTAACTTATAGATTCCAGTATCAGCAGTTGGTGCTTCTTGAGAAATGGTGTCCGCTGGTAAGTCGAGGTAAACACCACCTGGCCGACCAGATACTGCTGTCCGAATTGCTCGAGCAACAGCTAAGCCAATATCTTCTGCCCGGTCAACCCGGTATGCCTTCTTGCAAAATGGCTTGGCAACATTGTATTGATCAAGCCCTTCATAGTCACCTTGAGAAAGGTCGATAATGTGCCGTTCAGATGAACCAGAAATCATAATTAATGGAAAACAATTCTTGGTTGCTTGAGCCAATGCTGTTAACCCGTTTAAAAATCCCGGAGCGGAAACAGTTAAACCAACCCCTGGCTTTTGGGTTAAGTAACCAGCCGCAGCAGCTGCATCGATTGCGGAATCTTCACGCCGGAAGCCGTAGTACTTCATTCCCCGAAGTTCAGCTAACCGGGCAAAGTCGGTTACTGGAATTCCTACCAGTCCATAAATATTGTTAATTCCATTCTGTTGGAGAGCCTTGATTAACAGGCTTGCACCAGTTCGTTCTAGAGAATTTTCTGTCATAATTATCCTCCTCTAGCCTAAATAACCTTCGTTACAGTGCACTGTTGAATTATTGTATACATCTTATTTATAAAACTTTTAATTTGAATTAGCAAATTATTTTGTTTATTTCTTGCTTATTTTTGTTAAATGATTCATATTAAATGTGTGTACAAGCAATTAATTTTTTTATAAGGAGGTTGAAAATTATGGTTAGTATCCTTATCGATGATATTATTCCGATATTGGTAATCATGCTATTAGGATACCTTTGTGGTAAATTCTATTATTTTGATAATGATCAACGGCAAGGACTAAATAAATTAGTTCTAAATATTGCTTTACCAGCGGCGCTATTCATTTCAATCGTTAAAGCAACGCGTTTGATGTTCGCTCAAGATATCGTTCTTACATTAATATCAATTATCGGGGTTGTTGGTCTTTTTATGCTTAGTTTTTACTTGGATAAATTATTTTTTCACCGTTCAACCCAACAAGCTGCTGTCTGTGCACTAATTGCCGGATCGCCAACAATTGGTTTCCTTGGATTTGCGGTTTTAGACCCTATTTACGGAAACACAGTTACTACTAACCTTGTTATTGGGATTGTTTCAATTGTGGTTAATGCTATTACGATCCCTCTTGGCTTGGCACTAATTAATCGTGGTCAAGATATTACCAAGAAGAAAGCTCAGGCCACGAATACACCTGGTACAAAAATAAAAGTTGAACAAGTAACTGGCAAGGGAATTCATAAGGCAACTAAGAAAGTCATGGTAACCATTCCTGATGGTGTACCGGTTACCGATGCCGAAGCAAGGGCATTGGAAGAAAAGGGATTAGATCGGGAAATCGATTTAGCTCGTGCCGAAATTGCCAATCATGCAAATACTAACCATAAGCCAATGAATTCAACTCTAAAGTCAATCCTAAACGCTATTAAACAACCTGTTGCCGCTGCACCTCTTTTGGCTGTTATCTTTGTTTTAGTCGGAATTCATATTCCAAGTTCATGGGCCCCTACTTTTGATTTAATTGCAAAAGCAAATGCTGGTGTAGCCGTTCTTGCCGCCGGACTCGCCTTAGCAACTGTTAAATTCTCCGTTGATAGAGAAGTTATCTGGAATACCTTCTTCCGACTATTTTTTACTCCAGCAATAATTGTTGCTGCTGCCTATATTTGCGGAATGGGAACTGACCCAGAAAAAATTTCTATGCTTTGTTTAGCTACGGGGTTACCACCTGCATTTTCTGGAATTATCATTTCAAGCCGTTACAATATTTACGTCAAGGAAGGGGCTAGTTCTGTTGCTGTTTCAACAGTTGCTTTCGCTGCGAGTTGTGTCTTCTGGATTTGGCTCTTACCAATCTTAGCTCATATGTTCTAGAACATAACTGAGCGTAATTAATGCAAAACTAAATAGATATCTGTCAACAGATATTGAGTACTCATATTTAGCTTTTAATAGGTTCATGGTAGATGATTTCAAAAAAGAAAGACAAACAGGTGGTTGCTATTTCGGGCATTTGCTCTATTCACGTACTCAACTAAATCTAAAGACATTAATTAAAAAGATTCATTCGAAAATTTTAAAGTTTCCGAATGAACCTTTTTAATTTGAGCACTTATATTACAGTCCTACTTTTAGTCACCATAGACTTAACTAATTCGTATTCACTTGTGTTACTGCCCCTGTTGCATAATTTATACTAATATTACGCTGTACATTGGGGACGAAGACGTTGTACTGCAAACTGCCATCCTTTGACTTGGCCTCAATATGGGCACCAGAAGGCACTAAATTATTACCATCATATACATCAGTTACCCGATAACGAACTTGTTTGTTTTGGTCAAGAGCTTTTCGCACTAAACCTTCATAGTAGTTCTGCCCAGTTGATGTACTGCTTCGGGCTTCATTGGCCCAAGCAGTTTGAGTTGCAATATTAGCCGGGTTTGACTCCGAAGCATTAAAGCCACGGATACCACCTACTAATGCATAGCCTAATAAGTGACCGCGATCGTAAGCATGGGAGATTCCGCCCTTCAAATTGTGGGCTTGTAAAAATCCAGCGGGCTTCCAATTAGTGGCCCCGTTTCCAGTTTCATTTCGATTACGGTACTGTCGTGTTGTTCGATTGAGCCACGCGTCACCTTGCCATGCTCGACCTTGCGAATCACGTCGATTAACTGCGTACGGTGCGTTATTAATATTTGCGTTCAGCGCCGTCCGATTGTTATTTAAAATAAATGCTCCGTAACCATTCCATTTTATATCAGATGTTCCTAACTGCTGACGGACGCCATTAGAAAGAACACTCGTGGCCTGCTCTTGAGTTGGCGGCGTAAAAGAAGATGATCGATTATTATTGCTAGAATGGCGCCAAGACGCTACCCGTTGGATCCCCTGCGGTAAGGTACTTCCCTTATCAGATGGCTGGGAAAAACTACCAATGCCGAGAATCGCTACTAAAGCTAAAAGTAAATACTGAGTCTTTTTATTGAATCGAAATCGCATGTTTCTAAAATACCTTTCCTCTTAAACGTATGTTCGTAGAAGTATTTTATCATTTTAAGCGATAAAAGAAAATACTCCCAAAACAATCTGTTTCGAGAGTACTTATTCTTTATGCTAATTTATCTTGGCGCCGAGTTCTTAACTTATAGATAATACTCATGATAATTAAGAAGACTGCTCCAACACTAACTGAAATCCGTGTATCTGGATTAAAGAACATAAACAGTAAGATAACACTTAACGCAATCAAACTAAAGTAGTTATATGCTGGATAAAATGGCATCTTGAATGGGTGGTCCTTTAATTCAGCCGGATTATTACGCCGGAAGTTTAATTCTGAAATCAGAATAATAAACCATGGTACCATCCCAGGAAGGACACTTGAACTATATACAATCACGAAGACATTAGCAGAGGCCGCATTAAACATTGACAGAAGCATATTAACAATAAACCCAAGGAAAATCCAAAATGCAATTGTTAAGATAGCAACGTTCGGTACAACCCGCTTTGACAATTTACTAAATACCTTAGGAACTTCACCATCAACTGAAAGCTTAAAAAGCATCCGACTAGCACTGTAAATTCCTGAGTTGGCACCAGACAAAGCAGCAGTCAGAACAACAAAGTTAATGATTCCAGCTGCACCAGTAATACCAACTTTAGTAAATGTCTCAACGAATGGGGAACCGACTGCTTTTAACTCGTCCCATGGATAAATGGAAACGATAACGAAGATTGCCCCAATATAGAAAATTAAAATCCGCCAAATAACAGATTTGACTGATTTAACAATCGCATGGCGTGGTGATGCCGCTTCACCAGCGGTAATACCAAGCAATTCAATTCCTTGATAGGATCCAGCAATCACAGATAGTGAAAACATGAACCCCATGAATCCGCCAGTAAAGAATCCACCGTGTGACCATAAATTGGAAATTCCAACTGGATGCCAATTGTTACCCAACCCAAGGACAATTACTAACAATCCAAGAATGATCATAACAATAATCGTAACAACTTTAATCATCGCAAACCAAAATTCCAACCGGCCATATGCCTTAGCAGATGCAAGATTCGCAAGAGTTAAGATAACAATCATTACTAACCCTGAAATCCAATCCGGTAAATTAGGCCACCAATAATTAAGATATTGACTCATGGCAATAATGTCTGAAATACCAACAATGATAAACTGAAAGACGTTACTCCACTTTGTCAGGTATCCAGCTAAGGGATGAATATATTTAGAACCATAGTCCGCAAAGGAACCAGTTCCTGGACTGATATAGATCATTTCCCCTAATGCCCGCATAACACCATACAGGACTAATCCTACAAAGGCATATGCTAATAGGACAGAAGGACCAGTCCATTTAATAGTTGATGTGGCTCCCATGAAAAGACCACTACCAATTGTCCCACCAATTGCAATCATTTCCATTTGTCCGGGAGTCATTGTCCGATTTAATTTAACTTCATTTTTCTGATTATCCATCATTCTAACCTCACTTTAAATAAAAAAGCTACCCAAAATGTCCCTATTCAACCCTTGTCAATTTTTGATAAGTGGTTGAGGCATCTTGAATAGCTATTGCTAACAGATTTAAGAGATATTAAAACTACTCAACCACAGTAATTGTTGTTGTGGTTGAGGTGGAGGTTAGGTGATGAATAATCGATTCATTGTAAATTTGCATTTTAATTTCCTCCATTTCGCTTTTCAATGACATTAGAATACTATTAGAAAATTAAAAATGCAAGTCCTTTTAGCAAGTTTTTTGGTTTTATTTCTTTTTATGCGCTTTTTTTAACGAAAAAAGACTCATCCCCGCAACCATTACTATTATCCCTAAACCGAAGAAAGTTGTTAAATTATCGGTCTCATTTCCCGTCTGTGGAAGTGTTTGCTGGTCAGCGCTATCGTTTTTACGTGAATTTCGATGTGAACGATTTAGTCGATTATTAATATCTTTTATCCGTTGATGCAAATTTTGCTGTTTTCTTGTATTATTTACCTCCCCGTAATTTTCTCCGACCTGATTATCATCCCCCGGATCTTCTTCCATGGGAGAATTGTCCTGCGAAGCTTGCTTTTCCGCTTTTTCCTTCTCACCTGTATTAACTTTATTCTCTTTTGCTTGTTCCTCTCCCTTCTTTTCTTCTAAAGTATTTTCTTCGCTATCCTTTCTAGCTCCTTCATCTTTATTAAGTGGCCGATAATAAACATCTATTGTGCTTTTTAATTGTGATAGATCCTCTATTTCTGTAGTAGTTGGAACCTTATCAATTGATGGCGTAAAACCAGCTTGCTCAGGGATGTTAACTTCTTCAAAGGGTTCAAGAATCCATCGTGCCTTGTTGGTTGGGTCATTCGATACTTCACGGTGAGCATAAGACATTTGTTCCACTTTTTGAACCTCATTTAAGAGATGAAAATAGATTACGCGTTTAATTTGGATTCGTTCTTTCTGATTGTTTGTGTTAGGTACGGAATGCACAATTGGTTCTTGGGTTGCAGCTAAAACTGGTGGAGTATTTAACGATAGCGAAAGGATCGTTGACGCTGTCGCTAAGCCTACTAAGTAAGTGTTTCGCAATATACGATGGTGGTTTAAATGAATCATATTATCTCGCTCCTCTTTTGTATACTCTTTAATATATATACGTAAAAAGAAGCAATTCGCATTTTTTAATCAAAAAAGCTATCATCTACAAGTAATCCTTACCTGCGATGACAGCTCTGTTAACTTATAGTGAATGGATAACCTGCTCAATATCATCCACAATTTGTTTAGGGGTTAAGTGATACCATTCATATAGTACTTCGGTAGGAACATTATCCGCAAATTCCCGTGGTGCTCCAAAGTTCAAAACTTTCATTCCCTTTGGTCCATAGTAACGAGCAATTGTCTCCCCAAAGCCCCCACTAAGGACCCCATCCTCTAGTGTAACAACTACATCGTGATTTTCTGCTAGGTGATGAAGGACATCTGAATCGATTCCAGTTACCGACTTTGGATTAATCAATGTAGCATCAATGTTAAGCTTATCTTGAAGTTCCTTTCTTACCTTTTCACCAAGTTTCCAGAAGTCACCAACAGCCATAATTGCAACTTCACTTCCGCGATGAGCAATATCGTACTTGATCGTACTGTAGTCATCTTGTGTTGGTGTCCCGTGAAGAAGAGGCTTTTCTGGTTGCCGAATTACTACTGGTTCATCGGTTTGATTGATTGCCCACCGTAACATCGAAATCATTTCTTCGACGTTTGTTGGTGCTAAATATTCGATATTTGGCAAATCACTAATCATTGAAATATCAAATGTTCCTTGATGAGTAGCCGAACTTTCAGAAATTGATCCGCCTCGCACAATCATTACAACCGGTGCATCATTCAATGCCATATCATGAATTAATTGATCATATGCCCGTTGAAGGAAGGTGCTATTTTGAAATACGACAGGACGTGCGCCAGCTTGCGCCATTGCAACAGCAGTCGTAATTGAATCCTGTTCAGCGATTCCAACATCATAATAACGATCTGGGTGCTTAGCCTTAAATTTACCAAGATCAAAAACACCAGGAATTCCAGCATTAATTGCAACAACTGGCTTATTATCTGCAATTTGCTTATCTAATTCCGCAAGAACAGCATCACTATACGATTCTCCACTTGCCTTAACCTTATCTTCGCCAGTCTTCAGGTCAAATGGAGTGCGCCAATGATACTTCATCTTTTCTTTAACGGCCGGTTTATACCCCTTTCCCTTTAAGGTATTAACATGGAGGACGATTGGATGGTCAATATCCTTGATTTCCTTAAAGGTGTCGATCATCGTCTGCAAGTCATTACCATCTGCAACGTACTTGTAATCGAGGCCCATAAACTTAAAAATATTATTGGGAGATTCACCGTTAGTATCTCGTAGTTCTTTTAGCCCCTTGTACAGGCCACCCTGATCCTCATCAATTGACATTTGATTATCATTAACGAGAATAATTAAGTTAGAATTAAGCTTAGCAGCATTGTTTAACCCTTCAAAAGCTAATCCGCCACTTAAGGATCCATCCCCAATTACTGCCATAACATTATTATGTGATTGCGGCTTCATCAAATCACGTGCTTGAGCCATCCCCACTGCAAGGGAGATTGACGTTGAAGTATGGCCGATTTCAAAAAAGTCATGAACGCTTTCTTCTGGTGACGTAAATCCGGTAACATCTTCATAATGATCAGGATCAAGAAAACCTAACTTCCGACCTGTCAGCATTTTATGGGCATAGCTCTGGTGGGAAACATCCCAAATAACTTTATCATGGGGCGAATCAAAGACATAGTGAAAAGCAATCGTTAGCTCCATTACGCCAAGATTAGGGCCCACGTGTCCACCGATTTTTGCGTCACGTTCAAGAACAAGTTGACGCATTTCTGTTGCTAATTGTTTTAATTCGGCAAGTGACATGTCTTTAATATCACTTGGTTCATTAACTTCATTTAAGAGGTAATCAGGATGCAGATTCATCTATTCCACTCCTTCTTAATTTTACATTTAATAATTAGTAATACTTATTGCTTTTATTATTTTAACACTTTCTAAAGCATTGCGTAAATTACTCTCAAGTTCAAATTGACGAAATTCATGCATTTCGATACCATTAAATAGAGTAATTCGTTAAAAAGGAAACAGTTATGAAAAATATAGACAACGCTGCAACTAACAAAATTTCACCATTTAAAAAATTAACGACAGAGCAAGAACAACTCGTCAATGATATTCTTTCATTTACTAAACATCACCTAACACAAAATTATCCTGCAATATATACAGTCTACGGGGATGCAGGTACTGGAAAAAGCGTAATTTTATCACAATTATTCGTCCGCATCCAAAAAGAAGCACGGACACAACAAAATTCTGTCCTTTATCATACTAATAATTATTTTCTTGTTAACCATCCGGAAATTCTGAAAGTCTATAAAGAGATTGCCGGACCAATAAAAGAGTTATATAAAAAAGACTTTACGCGGCCGACCTCATTAATTAATCAATTGGATAAACAGCAGCAAACTATTGATGTTGCTGTTATCGATGAAGCTCATCTTTTATTATCCAAACCCGATCATTATAATAATTTTTACCATGATAATCAGCTTGTCGAGATTATTAAACGCGCTAAAGTTGTTATAATTGTCTTTGATCAATACCAAGTCTTACGGATGAAAAGCCTTTGGACCCCTGAGCGGCTTCAAGCAATTACGAACCAATATCCCCATAAGGATTACCACTTAACCCACATGTTTCGCATGAATGCGAGCGATGAATTAGTTAAGTGGTTTAATGAATTCACTGACTATAAATTAACCCCTTTACCAGCATCCGCCCGTGATCATTATGATTTTCGTATTTACAGTGATGCCGAGGAAATGAGGAAGGCAATTGTTCAACGTAATAAAGAAGTAGGCCTTTCCCGCATCCTTTCAACGTCTGGATATCCATCAACGCTCGATGGTGGTAAACATTACATTGAGGAAGGCAGATTTAAAATGCCGTGGGATCAATATAACTATACAGTTACTCCCTGGGCAGAACTGCCTCAAACTATTGATGAAGTTGGCTCAATCTACACTTGCCAAGGGTTTGACTTAAATTACACCGGTATTATTATCGGTCCGCCGATTAGTCAAACGCCTCAAACAACCCAACTTCAAGTTAATTTAGATCGTTATACAGATGTTGAAGCATTCAAAAAACGTGCTGACCTAACTGATCCAGCTGAAATTAAGAGTTTAGAAAAAAGAATGATTATGAATTCTTTGAACGTTTTATTCAAGCGTGGTGTATATGGAACTTATCTTTACGCTCATGATCCGCTTTTACGACATTCTCTTACCTCCCTTTTTGAGAAGGCTGGGTTTACGCTACCAAAGGAGGAAAAATAATTATGAAAGAGCGTAAATTAAATAAAACATGGCTGATCGTTGGCGCAATTATCCTCGCTGTCATCGTTCTCTACTTCATTTACCGAACATATAAGCCAGAAATTAACCTGTTGCTAGATTTTAATGCTCATAATAAGGCCAAGCTTCTCCATATGATTAGAAGTCATGGTTTTACCGATATCTTCCTTCTTGTAGCATTAATTGGCATCCTAAATGCGATTCCAGGAATGTCTAATTCCGTTGTTTGTATCTTTGCCGGGTTATGTTATGGACCACTTGTTGGTTTTCTGATCAATTGGGTTGGAAATATTTTAGGAAACTCTACTGTAATGAGTATAATTCGTAAAATTGATCTCTCTAAACGGGTAAAGAAAAACAAGATTCTTCATTACCTCTTGCAGCAAAAGCATCCATTAATCGCCCTTACCATCGGTTTTATGATTCCGGTTATTCCTAGTGTACTTGTAAATTATGCTGGTGCTCGTTTAAATGTTAGTCGGAAACACTACTTGGCGATGGTAACCGTGGGAATGGCTCCAACATCCTTCCTCTATGCTTTTGGTGGTGATGCTATTTTCAAGGGTAACATTAGACGACTGATCGGTGTTGCGATTGCCATTTTAATTCTAATTGGCTGTTACTTACTCGTTCGCAAAATCTGGCAAAACCATGAAGAAAAAGCAGTTACAAAATAATTAACTTAAGAAAAAACAAGGCTCCAAACGTCTGGAAAATCCGAATGTTTGGAGCCTTTAATTTTAATTAAATCGTGCCAAATATTCTGCCAAATATTTGCTGGTTAAACTTTCTGGCTTTTGAATAAGGGCTAACGGATTCCCCTGAGCAACAATTTTCCCACCATTACTACCACCACGCGGACCCATATCAAGCATATAATCTGCGTTAATAATCAAATTTAAGTCATGAGTAATAGTAATGATTGTAGCTCCCCGATCAAGTAATTGCTGCATTACTGCTAACAGGGTTTTAACATCAAGAGGATGCAAGCCAATAGTCGGTTCATCAAATACAAATAACGTTTCGCTTTGATTATGATTAAGGTGTTTAACAAGTTTTAATCGCTGTGCCTCACCACCAGAAAGGCTAGGCGTACTTTCGCCTAAGTGCAGGTACCCTAAGCCCACTTCATCTAATAATTGAAGTTCACGAGCAATTTTCGGAACTTCCTTAAATACACTCATCGCTGCCCGAACATCTAATTTTAAGAGATCAACGATTGAGTATCCGTGCCACTTAACTTTTTGAATTTCCTCATTGTATCGGCTTCCACCACATGTCGGACAAGTCTGTTGCATATCTGGCAAAAATTGAATATCAAGAGTTACAACCCCCGCGCCACCACACGTTGGACACGCTCCCTGCTTATTATTATAAGAAAAGTAAGAAGGTGTATAATGTTTCTCTTTGGCTAAGGGCTGGGCAGCAAACAACTTCCGCAGATTATCCATAATACTGGTATAGGTTGCGACAGTTGAACGGTTAGTTTTACCGATTGGTGCGGCATCAACACTCACTACTTCCTTTAACGGACTTGATAATTTGCTAACTTGTGAAGGTAATTTAGTCCCACTTGCTTGAGCATGGATAGCGGGAACTAAACTATCAAGGATCAGACTTGTTTTACCAGCACCCGAAAAACCAGTGATAGCAGTCAGCCGATTAACTGGAATCTCTCCCTGGACGTCTTTAAGATTGTAATAATTTTTTACTTCAAAGGTGATCTCTTGGCTAGCTGGTTTGTTTGCTACGGGGCGACTTTTTAATACTGCCGTCCCATTTAAATAAGGGCCAATTTTAGACTGCGGATTGTCAGCAATTTGCGACGTTGTTCCCTCCGTAAGAATTTCTCCACCTTTTTCTCCAGAACCCGGGCCAATTTCAATAATCCAATCTGCTTCTTTGATAATATCAACATTGTGATCAACAACTACTAATGAATTACCTTGGGCCACTAATTCCTTAAATACATTTAAGAGACCCGTAATATTATCAGGATGTAAGCCAATAGAAGGTTCATCCAGAATATATAAGACACCAGTCGTTTGGGTTCGAAGAGTTCTTGCAAGCTGAATCCGTTGTAGTTCACCTGTCGATAGCGTATTCCCATTTCGCGATAAAGTTAAATAATCAAGGCCTAATTCCAGTAATGGCCGTAAATTATCATCAAACTCTTTAAATAATGAGGTCGCCATCTTTTTCATATCTGAAGGAAGAGCAGCTAATACATCTTGCTTCCACTTGTTCAACTCTCCGAGCGTAAGATCACTAACTTGTGCAATATTTAAACCACCAGCTAATTGGTTTAATAACTCCGGCTTTAACCGTGTCCCATGGCAAACTGGGCACGTTGAATAATGGAAAAATTCACTAATTCGTTTTTGCGCTCGTTCGCTTTTACTGCTTTTGGCAGATGCTAATACCGCTTCATGGGCGTTCTCGTATAAAGCATTAAAGTCATGAAAAACACGGCCTGTTCCAGAGCGGAAGTCCATCTTAAACTTCTTTTGTGGACCATTTAAAACAAAATCCTTTTCTTTCGGAGTTAAATCTTTATATGGAATATGGATCCGAACACCTGCCTGTTCAGCAACACTCGGCATAAAGTTTCGTCCGGGCAAATGCCATGAAGCAACAGCTCCATCAGCCAAACTAAGATTTTCATCCCCAATAAGTTTACTTTCATCCAATTCACGAACTTTTCCTGTTCCATGACATCGTAAGCAGGCTCCGTCAGAATTGAATGCAAAGTCTTCTGCTCCATAGGCATAAAACTTTGTACCACAAGTAGGACAGGTTAATTGTCCCATCTCATCGCCGCTCTTACTCATTACCTCCGCAATTTCAAGACTTGGGTTTAAACGATGCCCATTTGGACAGACCGGTTCGCCAAGTCGCGAAAAGATCAGCCTAATTACATTCAACATCTCACTCATTGTTCCAACGGTTGCTCGTTCAGATGGAATTGCGGGACGTTGCTTTAATGCTAGTGCTGAAGGAATATGTTTAACACTTGTAACATCAGCTTGAGCACCTAACTTTATCCGCCGTCTTGTGTAAGTAGAAAGCGCTTCTAAGTACCGTCGAGATCCCTCTTCATATAAAATCCCCATTGCTAATGAGCTTTTCCCGGAACCAGATAATCCCGAAATCGCGACAAATTTATGTAGCGGGATATTGATATCAATGTTCTTAAGGTTGTGGACTCTTCCACCTTTTACTTCAATTTGCGTTGGTAGTATGGTTTCTGTCACTATTTTTTACTCCTTTCATATCATCATTCCACAGATGGCGGCAATAACTCCACCAAGGAAGCCACCAATTGCGACACTCATTATTGTTTTTATATTCATAAAAAATCTCCTTAGATCTACAATCATTTCATTATACAACTTTTGCTATTTCAATTTAGAAACTTGTATAATGATATTGATTTCAAAATTTAAGGGAGACTTAGACAATGAAAATGCGACGAATTGATCACGTTGTTTTAACTGTAACTGATTTAAAGCAATCAATGCGCTTTTATCACGAAGTATTTGATATGCCGGTAATTAAAGAACAAAGTAATGACGACTTAATTACAATGCGGTGTGGGCATCAGTTAATCCGTTTACAAAAAATTGACCGACCAACTACGCTAAAGGCGGCTAATCCGACAATTGGTTCTGCTGACTTATGTTTAGTTGCCGGAGATAGTATTGACGATATTGTTCACCATCTTAATAGCTATTATATTGATATAATTGCTGGACCAATTGTAAAACAGGGGGCAGAAGGTGAAATGACCTCGCTTTACGTTTATGATCCAGATAATAATCTGATTGAAATTGCAGTATATAAGAATAAATAAAGTGAAATATGAGCGAGAGAAGGTTGTTTTCCCCTTCTGTCTCGCTCATATTTCATTTCAAAATCAATTCAACTAAAAGTAAAAGGAGCGTACTTCCGCAAAATACCCACCAATGGTCACGGATAATTCCGAGATAGTCCCTCATAAAAGTTAATGGGCAGTATCGCCAAGGCGTTTTGCTACTAACAAATGACCAGTTTAACCCCATCTTCCTTGCATAAGTCCTCGCACGAAGAACATGAAAATCACTAGTTACTACTACTGTCTCTTGCGACTTAATAAGTTGACTAGCGAAGGCCAAATTTTGCCATGTATTAAGTGCCTGGGTCTCGCAAATTATTTTTCTTGCTGGGATTCCGTGAGCAATTAAGTAAGCAGCCATGACTTCTGCTTCAGATGTTTTTGCATTCTGTACTATTCCCCCTGAAACAATAATTTTTGCCGATTGATAAGTTTTCCAACAGTTGATGGTTTTATCAAGGCGAGTAGCTAAAACTGGTGGGACTTGGCCATGTTTAACAGCTGCCCCTAAAACCAGAAAGTCCTGAACTGTAGAAGGACATTTTTGCAGCCGCGTACAACAACTGAAAACACAAAATAAAATTAAATTAAAGGTACTTAAAACATCAATAGTTGTTACTATTAATGCACTTTGCCAACTTACTGATTGGCTAGGTAAATTTTTAAGCAAAAAAGCAAAAATAGGCAGTACTACTGCCAAGTTGAGCACCATCAAAACAAACGCAAACGTATTGAATCTAGCTACCTTTGTCTCACTATTTAAATGGCGGATCAAAATTAGTCTAATAGTGATCCCCCAGCATAGCGCACATATTAATTCATTAACTAAGTTTAAATAGATCATTAATCATCGTTTCCTTCGCCAATTTCGCCATCGATGGATAATCTCCGTAACAACTAAAAGAATAATAATTACGATTGCAATAATATAGCCAGATACCCCTAAATGATAGATATGCGAATCAGCTGGTGTTCTCTGGACTAATAATGATGATCCTAAGATTACTGCTGCCAAAATGATTGCAATCATAAAGCGGTTCATTAACCGTTCTATCTGCTTTAGAACTCGTTGTTCATTTTTATATTGTAGATCAACTTTGGCATCCCCGCTGACAAATGTATCGATTAACTCATTAATTCTTTCCGGCATCTTCCCCATTGCTTTGCTAGCAAGGAAAAGATTGATGAGGTTATTATCAACAGCAGAACGCCAATTAAAATTTCGTTTTAAATAACGCCGTCCAAATGATTGGGCAACTTCAAGCATTGATATTTCAGGATCAAGTTTAGCAACCGAGCTTTCAAGAGTACCAAATGCCTTAATCAGCATCGTTACCTCTCCCCGCATTTGAAGATGGTTTTTCTTACATAATTGGACAATTTGGTACAGCATTTTCACGAAATCAATATTGCCAAGGCCAGTTGAAAAATAGGGTTGAATAAAGGCGCCAAGTTCTTTATAAAACGCGTTTTCGTCAACTTCCCCGGTCCGATTACAAACATTTAAAACTGCTTTTCCGATTTTTCGCGTATCCTTTGTGTTGATAGTAATTACAATATTCGCAATACTATTGGCCATAGCTGGACTTAGCCTTCCCATCATTCCAAAATCAAGGTAGATGATTCGGTAATTTGGTAATGCCTCCTGTTGATCATAACTAAAGATTGTATTATAAATGGTCTTTTCATGGTGTTTGGTCGTTGTGTATTGCTTTGCTGGCTCATCCGGACGCAATTCGTGAATTAATATATTTCCCGGATGCGGATCCGCATGAAAGTAATGGTCAACAAAAACTTGTTTTAAAAAGTTATTAACGAGCGTAGTAGCAATTTCATGATTAACGGTCGTTGCCTCTTGATCATTATCATTCGGCTGCTTAAAACGATACCGAATGCTTTTTCCTTCCATCGCCTCATTGACAAGAATCTTAGGTGCACAATACTTCATATATACTTTAGGAACTAAGATGGGTCCGTCACCATTATTTAATGTATAAAACTCTTCCCCATTTTTTGCTTCTTCCAGAGTATTGACCTCACTTAATAATGAAGTGCTGAGTTCATCAATTACTTTATCCAAATCAACTACTGCAATGTCTTGTGGAACATACTTAAATAAGACGACTGCTTTCCTTAACAGGGCTAAATCAGTATTGACAAGCTTACCCACTTCTGGATGTTGAACTTTGACAACAACCGGGGTCCCATCCTTAAGCGTTGCATGGTGAACTTGCCCAATCGACGCCGAAGCAAAAGGTTTTTCCGCAAAACTAGCAAATTCGTCATTAATTTTCTTCCCGGTTTCTTCTTCAAAGGTTTGCTCTACAGTCGCAAAACTATCAGCTTTAACTTGATCTTGCAAGTGGCGAAGTTCTTTAATATATGCTGGTGATACAAGATCTGGACGGGTTGATAATATTTGACCCAGTTTAATAAAAGTAGGCCCTAGTTCTTGCAGCGCCTGACAAATAGCTTGTGGATTAGTTTGATGGTAAAAATTACTAACAAAATGATATTTTCGCATCACTTGCATAATCTTACGTAAGCGTGCTGACTTCTTAATTTCTTCTTCATTAGTCGTCATATGTCTTCTCCTACTTATTTTCCTTTATTTTAGCATTTTCACTTATAAAAAAATAATTAAACTCCCCTTTCACTACATTTTACTGATACAATAGTAGTCGATAAATTTTTTAAGAAAGTTTAGGTGAAATTTTTAAACGATGAATGGTTTATGGGATTCATATTGGTTTAAATTAATTATCATTATTTTAATTCTGCTGTTAGCTGCTTTATTTACATTGCTGGAGTATTCAGTTGTTAAAGTGCGGCCTAGTGAGTTAAAGGAGCTCCGGCAAACGCGAAAAGTTAAACGCGCGGAACACATGGTAGCAAATCTTAATGAGTACCTATCAACAGCTCAAGTCGGTGTTACGATGACTTCTTTAGTTTTAGGTTGGTTAGGTGATGAATTTATCACAGATCTGTTGCTAAAGATTAATATTATTCCGCACGATGTTCTTCAAGCGATTGCACCAGTTATCGGTGTTTTAATTTTTACATTCTTCCACGCGGTATTTACTGATTTAGTTCCGAAAAATATGGCGATTGATCGACCGGTACCAATTCTCTTATCAATTGTTCACCCGGTACAATTCTTCCATACTGTTTTTTATCCCTTCGTTTGGTTATTTGCAGTAGTCGCTGCGGCAATTACGAAAATGTTAGGATACAATGTTCAGCCAGAAGAAGACACATATTCACAAAATGAAATCATGACCTTATCCCAACAATCGGAAAAAGCTGGGGAAATGGATAAAGAAGACGTTATCTTCATGCAACGGGCTTTTGAAATGAATGATAAAGTTGCTGAGGATATTATGATTGATCGGACACAGTTAGCGGTTATTGATATTACGGCTTCAATTGAAGATGCAGCCAAACTTTATTTTGAAAAGAAATTCACGCGTTTCCCAGTTGTTGCTAATAATGACAAAGACCACATTCTTGGTTACATTTTTGCATATGATATTATGCGGCAAAACCAAATTAACCCGCAACAATCAGTTCGCACAATCATGCGCCGAATTCCAATCGTTTACGAAAATGAACAACTCACCAATGTCCTTGCTGAGATGATGAAAAAACAAGTGCCAATTGTCGTTGTCCAAGATGAATATGGTGGTACCTCTGGGATTATTACTGATAAGGATATTTATGAAGAATTATTCGGAACGGTTGGCGAAGAAATTGATCATGCTACCTCTGACATGATTGAAAAGAAGGATCCTGATAGCAAGGGTAATCCTACCTTCGAAGTATCCGGTAAGATGCCACTAGATGATTTTGAACGTTACTTTGATACAAACATCGAGCAATTTGATAACTCTGAAGTAACAACCTTAACTGGATTCTTCCTTGAACGGCAGTATGACTTAAAAGTTGGCCAACCAATTAGAGTCGATAATTTCTCATTCACACCTCTTGATTTGAAGAATGCCTATGTTAATAAATTCAAGGTAGTTTACATTAAGCCTAAAAAGAAGAAATCATCAACTGATGAGGATCAAAGCAAAGAAAAATAGAGACTAAAAAGGCTCCCCACAATTTAGGAAAGATTTCCTAGTTGCGGGGAGCTTTTCATTAGCAGTTCATCTGCATATCAGGGATGCAGTTACATTTGACGTAGTCCGGTGAATCAGTTGCTTTACTTGCCAATAATTCTTGTAACTTAACAATATCATCCTTACTAAGGGTTACATTATTAATCACATGTTCAAGGGTGCTTCCAACATGTCGTTCACAAATATTATTAAATAGGTTGTCTGCTGCTTGGTCCATTGTTTGTTGTTCAGGAACTAAGGGCTCATAGATAAATCCACGTCCTTGACGAGTGGCAGATAAGGCTTTTTTATCAACCAGGCGTCGAAGTAAAGTCTTAATCGTTGCCGGTTTCCAGTCAACTTTTTTCTGTAAAATTTCAATAATTTGGCTACTGGTCGTTTGCCTTAGACTCCAAACCACCCGCATAATTTGCCATTCAGCGGGAGTTATCTCTAAATTAATATTCATCTAATCCCTCCTGCGTTTACATATGTAAATTGTTCATAACTATATTTTATCATTAATTTACTTACTTGCAAATTCCCAATGCATATTGACATTAATAATCTGGCTAGTAAACTCAATACTGTTTGACTAATTTTAAGGAGCGCTATATCTACTAATGAAAAATCAACGCATTAGCCATGCATTAGTAATCATGGTATTTGGTACATTTTTCGGTCTTCTCTGTTCAACCTTAATGAACATTGCTCTCCCAACCTTTATGAATGTCTTTCATATCAGTGAGGCCCAAGTTCAATGGGTGACAAACGGGTACATGCTTGTCAATGCCCTAATGATTCCTGTTAGTTCATTTCTTATAAAAAGATTCCCCTTCAAAAATCTCTTTATTATTTTCGCCGGAATTTTTCTTTTAGGAACCATTATTGGAGCGATCGCGTGGAGCTTTAATCTAGTTGTGGTTGCTCGGATGATTCAAGCCTTGGGCGCAGGGATGATGATGCCACTAGTAAATGTCTTAGCAATTCGTTATGCAAAGCCGGGTAAAAAAGGGCAAATTATGGGCATTATTGGCCTTGCCTTTAATTGTGCACCAATCCTAGGACCTGCTATTTCAGGCTTTCTATTGCACTTTTTTTCTTGGCGATACCTTTTCCTATTAATTATTCCCTTTGCAGTAATTACATTACTACTTTCATTCTTCTTACTTCCTAAAATCCCTCATAATGAACATCCCCGTTTTAATACATTGGCTCTCATTCTAATCACAGGCGGATTATGGTCATTATTAATGGGCTTATCAAATGTTTCGAACAATCACTTGCTTTCATTTAATGTCGCAGGGTATGTCCTTATTGGCTTAGTCTTTCTCTTCCTTTTCTTTCTTAACCAACGTCACAGTAATCGTCAGTTAATCAACTTTGGGATCTTCTCACATAAACAATTTGTTTTTGCCACTGTTATTAATATGCTAATTACATCAACAATGTATGGCAATGCAATTTTGATTCCCCTGCTCGTACAAATTGTTTTGGGCAAAAGCACGGTTGTTTCAGCCATTGCTGTCCTTCCGGGGGCAATATTAACGGGCCTACTATCGACAACGAGTGGCCGCTTTTATGACATTTATCCAATTAAGATTCTTGTTGGGACTGGTCTTATAATCGATATCATTGGAACAATTGGCCAAGCCGCAATCGGTGCGCGTAGTTCTGTTCTCATGATTACTCTTTTCCAAACAATTCGACAGTTTGGATTAGTGACAATGTTAATCCCATTACAAACTCAGGCATTATCGTTGCTGCCTAATGAGATTGTTCCCGATGCGGTTGCTACCTTTAATACGTTACGACAAATTGCGGCTGCCTTTGGAACTGCCCTCATCGTTTCAATTGTTGGTATTGTTAACCACTTAGTTCACAACCCGTCCTCACACCTCGGTATTCAAGCCGGCTTCCTTCTATGCTTATGCTTGCTATTAACTTCCCTATACCTTAGCACTAAGCTATACCATAAAATTTCTTCGCAAGAGCAATTAGAAAATGCGTAAAACAAAAACCAAGTGAGATCCATTTTGACCTCGCTTGGTTTTTTGCTATTTAAAAATGCAAATTCAATAGCGTTACAATACAATATGTCATCCCACTCGCGATAACTGGACCGGCAGCAATTCCTTTAAACGCAACCACTCCAATAATCGTTCCAAGTACTAAGGCAACCGTAACTTGCGGAACAGCTGCCAACTGGTTGACGCCATACTTCGATAAGATGGCAACTGCAATACCCATGCCGACTGCAATCCAGCCAGCCGGCGTCTTAAAAGCAGCCCATAAATCATTAAAACCAATTTGACCCGTCGCAATTGGGATTAAGATCGCAACTGAAATCACTGTCACACCCCAATTAATTCCCTTGTGTTGTATCAGGGGCAACCATTTGGCAGTATAAGGAATCAGTTTCAAGGCCATCACTACTACCGTGGCAATAATCAGTGACGAGTTATGACCAAAGATTGCAATTAATAATACTAAAGCTAAAAAGAGCCAGCTTTCCATTTAATCTCCTCCTCAAACGTTATCTAGTATATCAAAGTTGAGAACGAGGACAAAGAAAGCTGACTAATAACTATTCAGAAAGGCGGTTGTAAGTAGCGTCATCTACTTCTTCACACCATTCGCTAGTTCCCTTCGTAATGGCAATGTGGGAGAACCAACTATCCTTAGTAGCGCCGTGCCAGTGCTTTATACCTTCATGAATTGCTACAACATCACCGGGTTTTAACAACTGCGCTGGTTTACCTTCTTCTTGGTACCAACCCTCACCAGCAGTTACTAATAAGATTTGAAAACCATCATGATGAATATGCCAGTTGTTACGACAACCGGGTTCAAAATTAACATTTGAAACATTTACATCAATGTTATCATCAGGAGATACTAACCCATTAAGATAACTTGTTCCAATAAAGTATTTTGCAAATGCAACGTTCTTATCACCGAAACCAAAAAGGTCATTTTTTACTTCATGTTCATTCTTAGCCATCATTACTAACCTCCAATTAATTGTTGGTTTAATAATAAACTCTAGTATTAAGAATGTAAAAAGCTTATTATAAATGGTGAGTTATTCAAAAAATGAATTATAATTTTCGCAGCCATGAAAATAATGACTTTTCATTGAAAGCTGGACTACCATGAGTAAGAATATGGTAGCCGGAAGTGACATTTAACTTACCAGCATAGTTGATAAAGTCCTCTTGATAATCACCTGTGTCACTCCAACCTGTACTAAATGGCGCAATTTTACCAGTAAATCCTTGAAGTTGTTGAAGTAAGGAAATGATTGGTGAGGCAACTTTCCCATTCCAGACTGGTCCACCAACTAAAATCAAATCGTAATATGACAAATCAGGTAGGGTCGTTACTAGTTTGGGATAGGTATGCGTCTTAAGTTGCTGCTGATAAATTTTTCCAGTTTCTTCCATATCTAGTGGAAAAGTATCATTAGGAACCTTAACGCTTACAATATCGGCACCGGTTGCTTCATGAATCTTACTAGCGAGTCTAGCAGTATTTCCGAATTGAGAATAATATAAAATCAATGCTTGTTTTGCCATTATCAATAACTCCTTAATATAAATAAAAATGAGGGATACTACATGGATACACGTGTATTAAAATACTTTTTAACTGTTGCACAAACTAATAATATCACAAAGGCTGCGGAACAATTACATATTACGCAGCCGACCCTTTCCCGGCAAATAATGGACCTAGAAGCCGAATTAGACATAAAGTTGTTCAATCGGGAAAATCATCGCCTTCAGCTCACAAAAGCTGGCATTCTATTTCAACAGCGAGCAACGACCCTGCTACAACTCTTGGACCAAACTGAAAACGACCTTCATCAACAAGAAGAGGCATTAACAGGCGAAATTAATCTCGGCTCAGCAGTTTCGAGTGTCTCTCCTTATATAACGAAACTAATTTTTGAATTTCAAAAGCTTTACCCGAACGTAATCTTTAATTTATCTGATGGAGATGGCGATGTCCTTCGCCGACAACTAGATGAAGGACTCAATGACCTTGTGTGCCTCCTTGAACCTGTTGAGGCTGCTAAATATAATTTTCTCGAATTACCAGTCCGTGAAGAATGGGGAGTAATGATGAAAAAAGAGGCTCCACTTGCCAAGTATTCTACCATTACAAAAGAAGATCTTTACAAAATCCCCCTAATTCTTCCCCATCGTAGTATTGTCCGTGATGAAGTTAGTGACATTTTAAAATTAGATCAAACGCGTTTAAATATCCGTGCAACAACCAGTTTACCTGGAAATACCGTTTCCCTTTTAAGAAATAGTTATTATTATAGTTTGACAATTAAAGGGGTATACGATAACTTCCACGATCCTGACCTTGTTTTTGTTCCCCTTGTACCTAACAAATCGACAGGGAATGTCCTTGCCTGGCGTAAAAATACCATCTTATCTCCAGCAATCAAAAAGTTTCTTCAGTTTGTTAACGAGCAAATTCAAGAATCATAGATCACACTTAAAATTTTTTGCTGCGTCTGTTGGCCATGCTCTTTTTTCTGCGGATTCATCCGGTATTCCGGGGTACTAATACTAAATGCTCCAAATGTATGACCATTTTTTACTAAGGCAAAGCCGAGACAGTATACCCCCGGCTGATTTTCTACATCATCAATGGAGTATCCTTGAGATCTAGTTTCATTTAGTACCGTTAAAAGCGCTTGTTCATTATCAATTGTATTAGGAGTTAGCTTTTCAAAAGTGATACCAGTTAATTATGTTGATAGCTGTTTATCATTGTAGGTAGCTAAAACTGCCTTTCCCATCGCCGAAGAATACATGTGCATTTTACCGCCGATATATGATACTAATTTAATACTATTAGTGCTTTCTAGCTTTGAAAGTAGGACAACACTTTTATCTTCTATAATTCCCAGGTTAACCGTCTCATTGGTCGCATCACGAAGCTCTTTTAAATATGGTTTAGCAATTTCTTCAATATTAAATAAATTATTAACAGCTTGGGCATATTGAAGAAAAATGGTTCCTAAGTAGTAGTGCTTATCTTCCCCTTCTACTCGAACATAGCCACAGTATTCTAAGGTTTTTAGGCTTTTATAAATCGTAGGCTTTGAAATATCAAGGTGAGCGTCAAGTTTCCGCAGTGTAAACGTTTCTAAATCGCTTGCAATATAGTCAAGAATTTGGCGTGCTTTTAATGATATTCAGCTGGAAATTATTAAAATATCAATATGGTCAAAAGTCTTTATAGCTTGATCGACTACTTTTTGAGCAATGCCGGGAACAATCAAATCAACTTATATGAATTCGACTTTTCATCCGCGCTTCTCAATCATCTCGCAGGTGTCATCCCAACCTTGAGTTCCATGTCGGAATAAAGATATCAGCACCAGCTTCAGCTAAGATAACTGCATATTCTTGATCTAAATCGGTATTTCCACCAGTAATAATTGCTACTTTACCACTTAAATCAAAAGCTGACATTTTGAACTTAATCTAAATCAGCTTCATTTTACTTAATCTCTTCTTGTGATTGAGCCATAAAAATACCTTCTTTACGTCAAATCATGCATATCGACCATATCCATATCGTCATAGCTCTGGTTTTCACCACACATTGCCCAAATAAATGAATAACTGGTAGTACCAACACCATAATGAATTGACCAACTAGGATTAACAACTGCTTGTTCTGGCTCGATGACAATATGCTCACTTTCGTCAGGCTTACCCATGAAGTGAAATACACGGGTGTTTTTAGAATCAAATTCGCAGTACATATAAGTTTCCATTCGCCGTGCATAAGTATGACAAGGCATTGTATTCCAGCCATTTCCCGGTTCAAGCACTGTATATCCTATTTGGAGCTGACATGTGTCCATACTTAATGCATCAATGTACTTATGATAGTCCGCTTATTCATATCCTCTTGCTTGCCCATAGACATTGCAACTGCATTCTTGAATGGAAGCTTTTTATTTGGATAAGTCTTATGAGCAGGAGTTGATACAACATAGAACTTTGCTGGATCATTAGAATTATCTGACTCAAAGACAACATGTTTTGCCCCCCATTCCAATGTAGCAGCTATCATGCTTAACGATTGAATCTTTCTTACCATCAATCGTTACTGATCCAGAACCGCCAATATTAATAAAACCTAATTCACGACGCTGCAAGAAGTAATCTACGCCGAGATCCTTATCCAGTTTAATTTCTAAGGATTCACCGGCTTTGGGAGTACCTCCGCCCAAAATCATTCGATCATTATAAGTATATGTTAGTAAGATATCACCAAGTGAAAAAGTCTTATTCATTAAAAATTCGTCTCGCAGTTCCTTCATATCATAATGCTGGATATCTTTGGGACTATGAGCATACCGCATTACCATCTTAAAGCCTATTTTATTTACCCCTCCGTTTCTCAATTAGAAATGATATTTCCTTATTAATCTTTGGTTATAGTATTAATGACATTTTTATAAGCGTTTTCAATAAAGTGTTTCTAAATAATGCACAAAGCGATAACATAGATTCAAAGGTGATGAGAATGAGTATTGGGCTTCGTGCTCACGATGCCAACGAACATACTTTTAAACATTTATTTGCTGTAACTCATAATTACAGGTTAAATAATGTTCAATGCGTGCCATTCAAATTTTTGCCTAAGGAATTAATAACAGATAGCGCATTTTATTCTCCAGGGTTATTAAACGAAATCAATCAAAAGTTTAAGTAAGCTGGAATATAAATCTCTGTTCTCGGAAATTATATTAATATGATTGATCTTGATGAAAATAAAACTAAACAATACCCGTCAAATATGGTAATTTAATGTAATCCTTACATCAATACTGATATTTGGCGGGTATTATATTTAACTAAAATTGAAATTTATTATTACATTTTGGAAAAAGTTCATCCGGCTTCTCATCTGGGAAGAAGTTGAAATAGTTTAGTGCATTATTATAAGTAATATCTTGGACAATCTTTCCAAGGCATTCTTTGTTCTCTGGTGCCCGGTCTTGTTCTACCAGTTCACCAAAGAAGAATATACGTTGGGTAAAAGACTTTGTTGGGCAAAATCACGTAGCTGCGTTCGCATTCCTTCTGCTGTGTCGTTAAACCACCATGCAGCACCTAATTGCATCCGTTGCTTACCACCTTCTTGAAAGTATCCAATCATTTGAATTCAGAGAATAAAAGATAATCTTAGGTAAGCTCTCTTGATCTTTTATCTTTGTAAATAGCTTTTGGATTTCAGCAATCATATCTGGTTGGGTACCCATCGCATCAAATCCTGTATCTGAACCAACTTTATTAAACATTGGGTGATTAATGCTTCGCAAAACATTATTATGAAATTGCATTGTCCAATTATACTTTTTATTCGGTAATTTGCTCATTATTAATGCCCTTTTCAATGATCGCATTTAATTCTGCATCACTTGCTTCAATAAAATGATAGGTACTTAGTGAATGATCAGATATGCGTGCTCCCATATCATTAAAGTAACTAAAACATTGGTCCAGCGCTGTAATAATATCTGCAAATGTAATTATCTCAACTCCTGATATCTTTCCAAGAGTTTGAAGCTATTCTCCAAATGTTGGTTTATCAATATAGATTAAACTATCAGAACGCATTGCAGGTAAACTACGAAAGCCATTTTCACGTTCTTCTTGTTTTAGAAGTTTGTGATAATGAAGATCAGATGCTGGGTCATCAGTAGTACATACCGCCACAACATGAGAAAGTTTAATAAGATTACGAGGCTTAAAATCTTCTGTTTGAAGTAATGTATTAGCCTTTTTCCAAACCTCAGGAGCATTTTCTCGTGTCAATGGTTCATTGATCCCCAAAAATCTTCTTAATTCCAAGTGAGTCCATTCATAAACAGAATTTCCCACCGCCTCTTCGATTGTTTCCACCCAGGCTAGAAACTTTTCATAATCGTCTGCATCCCCTGTTATTAGCTCTTCCGGAATACCGTTTGCTCGCATTAAACGCCATTTGTAATGGTCACCATAAGTCCCATCATTTAGCCATACTCGTGTTATATTTTTATAGTTCTTATTCTCATAAATTTCTTTAGGCACTAAATGACAATGATAATCAATTATTGGCATATCCTTAACGTAATCAAAAAATAGTTTTTTACCCCATTAATTAGTTAATAAGAAGTTTTTGCCCATTAGTGAAATTTTAATTGTCTCCCTTTACTTGTGTATTTTACATACAAAAAGCTCATTAAATATTAATATAAAAATTTAATGAGCCCTAAGTGTAAGATATTCAATTTATATTGTTGAGACTATTTCTTATTCACCCCCTTACCTGGTGCATAATCATCCATTAAGTTTGCTGGATAAGGATTTAATTTAAAATTCTCATCTTTCTGTGGAGAACTTTCGTTAATTGATTCATTTGCTTTATGTAAAGTTACAGTTCCATAAGCGGGAACGATAACATCTTGCCATTCATTATCAAAGCCATTAACTATAATTGTGGCTTTAAGAGGTTTGTCTGTTGGATTATAGATATGCGCTGCTATAGAATCATCTGGTCCAAGAAATGCAACTGATCCTAATGCACCTGTATAGCCATCTGAAGTATAGTTACTTGAACCAATTACTATTGATCCTGGTACAACATCCTGAGTAAAGTTACGTAACATATAATATTCAAGATTCCGCTGAACTTTACCGGTTTTATGATCAATTGTAACAACACCGCGACGCCCAGTAGAACCAACCATATTTGGTAATCCACGTTCATCTAACGCCATATTCCAAAGATAGATAGAAGACAAACCTTGTCGTACTAACCAATTACCAATTAGTCCGAACATAATATGTGATGCATCATCAACAGTTTCTTCGAGCATACAACGACGCTCTGTCATTGCTAAATCCCACTTAGAGTTAAAACGACCTGCATTAAAAAAATTTGTATATGGACCGTCATAAGTGTGGAAGGCAAATCCATCAAACGCATTAGCTTCCTCTTGCGTAACAAAATCGCTCAATGGGTTATCTAATACATTTAAGCTACCATCCCAGAAGTAAAGTTTAGTATCAGGGAAAGAATTATCTAACGCTGGTCGTAAATATTTATAGCCAAAATAAGCTAATTCTTTAATATTCCAAATCATTGCCGGCCATTCTGCAGCATTGGATGGTTCATTTTGAATGGTAATAGCATAGATAGGAATACCAAGTTTCTTATATTCCTCAAGATATCGAACAAAGTATTGTGCATATACACCTTCAAAACGATCTTTAGTATCATATCCATTCCCGGTAAATTCGCCAAACCGCAGGTGACCACCCATTTTCATATTACCAGTATTCTTCATCCAAGCTGGGGCAGACCATGGAGAAGCCATAATCTTAACTGCCGGATTAATCTTTAAGATTTCTTGGACCACAGGAACAATATATTTTAAGTCCTTAGTTGCATCTGAAGCACCAGGCTTTCCTTCACCGATAGAAAACTTACTTAAGCTCGAATCATGCTCACCGAATGGAACATCATCATAACTATAATAAGGTTGGCTAGATGGCTCACAAGCACCAAGTGGTATACGAATATTTGAAAAATTGCCTTCATTAGGATCAAATAATTCATGCAAAAGTTTGTTCCGTTGTTCTGGACTTTGCTTCCAAATAAGAGAGGCTGCTGCATCAGTAATTGCCGCTCCAGCTCCAATCCAATTTTGTTTTTTTATTGATGGATCAATTACAATTTTGTATCCCTCACCATTGTTTAAATGATACTTAGGAGTCGAAAGATGCTCACGTTTTTGTTTTAAATCTCCTGAAGTAACAGTCCAAAATTCATTATTAAATTTAGTCATAATGTATCCTCCCTATTTATTTATACCTTTTCCCGGTGCCCAATCATCTTGTAAGGCAGCCGGACGAGGATTTAGTTTAAATTTTTCATCTTTCCGAGGGCTACTTTCATTTATTTTCTCATTAGATTTATGAAGAGTAACAGTTCCATAAGCGGGTACATTAACTGTCTGCCACCCTGTATCATAACTATTAATTTTTACTGTTGCTGTCAGTGAAGAATCAGTTGGATTATAAATATGAGCTGTAATTGAACCAGTAGGACCCATGAATGCTACTGATCCTAAACCACCTGAATAACCATCCTGAGTATAATTACTCGATCCAATTACGACTGATCCAGTATCAATATCTTGTGTAAAATTCCGTAACATATAATATTCAAGATTTCGTTGGACCTTTCCTGTTTTATGATCAATAGTTATAACGCCACGCCGGCCTGTAGATCCAGCAATATTAGGAAGGCCACGTTCGTCTAGTGCAAGGTTCCATAAATAAATCGATGATAAGCCTTGTCGTACTAACCAGTTCCCAATTAAGCCAAACATAATATGTGAGGCATCATCAACTGATTCTTCTAACATACACCGGCGTTCTGTCATTGCTAAATCCCAATTAGGATTAAACCGAGTTGCATTAAAAAGATTGGTATAGGGACCATCATAAGTATGAAAAGCAAATCCGTCGAATGCTTTAGCTTCTTCAATACTCATGAATTTACTTAATGGATCATTAAGTACGTTTAAACTGCCATCCCAGAAATATAATTGGGTATCGGGAAATGAATTATCTAATGCTGGTCGTAAGTATTTATAACCAAAATGAGCTAATTCTTTGATGTTCCAAATCATCGCTGGCCATGCAGCAGCATTGGATGGTTCATTCTGAATAGTCAATGCATAAATAGGGATACCTAATTTTTTATATGCTTCAATGAATTTAATGAAATAATTAGCATATACACCCTCGAAACGATCTTTAGTTGCAGACCCATTTCCGGTAAATTCATCAAATCTTAAGTGACCACCCATTTTCATATTACCAGTATTTTTCATCCAAGCAGGTCCCGACCATGGAGAAGCAAGAACTTTAACCGCTGGGTTGATTTTTAAAATTTCTTGAACTACCGGAACGATGTACTTGAGATCCTTTGTTGCATTTTCAGCTCCTGGTTTTCCTTCACCGATAGAAAATTTACTTAAGCTTGAATCATGCTCGCCAAACGGAACATCATCATAGCTATAATATTCTTCTTCTGAAACTTCTCCAGATCCAAAATCACATGATCCAATTGGAATTCTAATTGCAGAAAAGTTTCCTTCATTAGGATCAAACAATTCATGAAGTAAAGAATTGCGTTGTTCAGAGGTCTGCTTCCAAATTAATGAAGCCGTTGCATCAGTAATTGCTGCGCCCGCGCTAATCCAATGCTGTTTTTTTATTGAAGGATCAATTATAATCTGGCTACCAGTCCCTGGATTTTTAGTACTAATAGGTATTTTAATTTTTTGCCGCTTTTCTGTTAGATCTCCAGAAGTAGCTGTCCAAAATTCATTCTTAAATTTCATAAGTTCTCACCCCTTTAACGAACACGTTTAATTGACCAAATTAAGAAACCACCAACAATTTCCATGATTACGGCAAAAATAAAGATAGACTTGTAACCAAAACCAGCAACAACTGCTGAAGCAAACATAGCACCCAACATTTGACCTAAAGTATTGGCAAGGTTAATTAATCCCAAATCTTTTCCAGCTGTATCAGCTGATGGTAACACGTCCATATTAAGAGCACCATCAACCGAATTATATAGTCCATTACCGAAAGCCGCGATAATAGCATATACAAACATCGCCCATGGCTTTGCAACAAATAATGGGAATAATGCAGCGACGCCTAAAGCAAATGTAGCTAAAACAACTGGTCCTTTAACCCGCTTCATTTTATCAGCAAGAGGACCTCCGATAAGGGCAAAAATAACACCAATAATTAACATAATCATTGAGAAAATTGAAATTGAATGTCCAGCGTCCTGCGTGTTCTGCCCAATATAATCAGTAAAAATATAAAGTTCAAAAGTAGTAACAATAGTTGAGCCAACAACCATACAGAACTTACCTGACAATGCAAAGTAAAAATCACGTGCACCTTTAGTTGGGAAGAAGAAGTATTTCTTTAACGATTGCTTATCAAACTTAACTTTAGGTTCATCTAAATTACCCTTTTCTTGAATTAATAACTCGTGAATAATTGCAAGTACAACAGTACACCCAGCCATAACATAAATACCAAATTTAACATTTCCTAAGAACTGAGCAGCCAATAGCGCAAATCCTTGTTGGGCAATTGTAAAACCAACACCATAAAATGTTGATACAGTTCCACGCCATTTTGGTGCCACTCTATCTGAGATTTGTGGGTAAATAGCTGCAGCAATGGCATTTTCCGCTGCTGCTGCGATAATCCATACTAAAATAATACCTACAACAGATTTCATATTAGCAATGATGCATAGTGAAATTGCTATTGCTAAAGTTCCTAATACAATATAAGGTTTACGTTTACCAAAACGCGTTCGAGTAACATCTGAAAAAGCACCGAAAAGCAAATTAGCAATAGCTCCTGTAATTGAGGCAACAGTTGCTAAAATACCAACTGCCCATACTTTATTAGCTGGATCAATTTGACTGAATAATTGTGGAATTAAAACACTTCTAGTCGAGCCAATAGGTCCATACCAACAAAGCGGTGCTAAAAACATTGCGGAAGAAATCATCCAAGGTAGTTTAGGCTGTTCAGAATCCTTAACCTTAGCATTCGTAATTTCACCTATTATCGATGAAGTAGCTTTTTGATCTTTATCATTTGAAAGTTTACTATCCATTATTCTCACTCCTTATAGAAAACGCTTTCAAAAATATTTTTTAAATTAAGATTAGCTTTTACACTAATCTTTCTTATCTATTTATTATCCTTTTGAATTGCCTCCCAAAGGCCATTTAAATAAGTGATTCCAAGAGCACGATCGTACAATCCATATCCTGGGCGACCTTCTTCACCCCAGATATCACGGCCATGATCTGGACGAATATAGCCATCAAATCCCGTGTCATACAAGGCTTTCATGATCTCGTACATATCTAATGAGCCTTCAGAAGATAAGTGTGCGGACTCATGAAAATCGCCATTTCCCATAAATTTGATATTACGTGCATGAATAAATGGTGCCCGATCCTTCTTTACAAATTCTCGAATAATGGCTGGCACATCGTTGTTTGGATTTTCGCCAAGGCTTCCTGTACAAATTGTAAAGCCATTATATTTTGATTCATGCATTTGCTCAATTTTGAGCATATCTTCTCTATTTTTGTAAATTCGTGGCAATTCAAATAATGGCATTGGCGGATCATCTGGATGCATCGCCATCCGAACATCATACTTCTCGCAGGTTGGCATAATAGCGTCAAGGAAGTATCTTAGATTTTCTCGAAGCTTGTTTTCATCAACATCTTTATAAGCTTCAAATAACCGCTTAACTTCAGCTAATCGCTCTGGTTCCCAACCAGGAAGAACGTAACCATTAGAATTCTTTTCAACTGATTTAATGATGTCTTCTGGCGATCCTTCGACATATTTATGTTGAAAAGCCATATCAGTTGACCCATCTGGCAATGGATAATGAAGATCTGTTCGTACCCAATCGAATATTGGCATGAAGTTGTAACAAATAACCTTAATACCATAAGCTGCTAAATTCTTAATGGTCTCTTTATAATTTTCAATATATTTGTCCCGACTCGGCAGGCCAATCTTGATATCATCATGAATATTAACTGACTCAATTACTTCTAACTTCAACCCTGCGTCTTCAACTTCTTGTTTTAGAGCTGCTATCCTTTCTTTCGGCCAAACTTCTCCGACCGGAATATCAAATAGTGCTCCCACCACTTGTGTCGTTCCTGGAATCTGACGAATGTCTGACAGTTTAATTGAGTCATTGTTATCGCCATACCAGCGAAATCCCATGTTCTTCATTTTTTAATTCCTTCTTTAATTAATACTTACCTTTTTCTGTTACCGTTCGATGAATTGTCTCACGGACTGCACCAGGTTTAGCAATCATTTGTCTAAAATAATCTTCAATCTTATTACCGAGACCAATTTCATAAAGATCATTTCCAAAAATTGATTTATTACTTAAAATTGGTTCAAGTTTTTCATGTACATTAAGCTCGTCACCAAGTTTGATATCTTTTACATATTTATGTAGTTGATCATATAAAGGATCTAAACTTGGAACAAATGCCTTTCCTTCATCATCAATTGCTATCAAATAACGGCACCAACCAGCGATAATCATCGGAATAAACTCAAGATCTGCTGGATTCAGTGTAGGGTCATCAACATAATGCTGAAGAGTTACCCCATATCGAATACCAACCTTTTGGGAAGTGTCAGAAGCAATTCGTTGCGGAGTATCAGGAATATTTTTATTCGGTAACCGTTTCTCGATCAGAGTATCAATAAACTCTTTTGGATTGATAATACCGGGGTCTTTAACAACCGGCAGGTCTTCTCCATAGCCAAGATTTTTAATCATCTTGAATAAATCTTCATCGACCGCTTCATCAGCAATTGAATTGAAGCCAAGTAAACAACCAAAAATTGCTAAAGACGTATGCAGTGGATTAAGACAAGCTGTTACTTTCATTTGGTCAGCGTCATTAACCGTCTCTCGGTCAGTCATTAGAACGTCAGCATCTTCAAGCTTAGGTCGGCCGTTGGGGAAACTATCTTCAATTACCAAATAATGAGTTTCTTCGGTATTACCAAACGGTGCAATATTTGTATGCTTATCAGTGTGAATAATTACCGCATCCTCAATTCCATCATTTGCTAACTGTCTAACAACTACTTCAGAGGGATTTGGCGTGATTCGATCAATCATACTCCATGGAAATGAAACTTGCTGAGAATCGCTTAGATAATCAACGAATCCTTGATCCACAATCCCGTTTTTCAGCCAGCCATTAGCAATTAATAATACTGCTTCTTCAAGCCGCTTCCCATTTTGTGAGAAGTTATCAGTGCTAACCATCGCAATTGGGAATTTACCGGCCTTATATCGAGTTAACAAGAGGTTGGTAATAATTCCCATATTTGTAACTGCTTCATCAGGATCACTGTTAATATCGTGTTCAGCTTCCTTAGTTAGGTTTCCGTCAATATCTTTTAGCGCATATCCCTTTTCAGTGATTGAAAATGTTGCAAATTGAAGTGAAGGCTTTTCAAATATTTGTTTAAGTTCGTCTAAGCCAGCCTTATTTTTACTGTTAGCATAAATACTATTAGCCACACTTGCGACCAGCTCTTTATCAAAGCCATTCTTTTTCATAACAACTGTTAAGAACCGGTTATTATATGGTTTGTATACCTTATTAATTACTTCATCATCATAAGTGTCAGCAACAACAATTCCGCTATCTAACTCCCCTTTATTAATTAGGTCTTGTGCAATAACAGAATGGAAGCACCGAAAAAGATTACCACCGCCAAAGTGAACCCAAACAGGCGCTTCATTCGTATGCTTGACCATTTCATTTTGATTAAACTGCGGTAGCTTAATTCCCGTATTTTCAAATGGTGCTGGGTTATTGAGATAGTCATCAGTTAATTTCACCATTAAATTATCTCTCCCTTCCAAGTAATATACTAATATATCAGTTACCTTTATAGTAAACGCTTTCAAAGCTTTTGTCAATGATTTTCCAGAAATTGTATTTTCAGAAATAAAAAGAGTTATAATTAAATCACTAGAAAGGACGTTATTACAATGCCAAATTATTCACGAAATGACTTAACTGGGCAAGCTTATGATCTCATCTTAAAAAAGATTATTGATGCCGAATACGAACCTGGTCAGAAAATTTCTGAAAAAAAGATTGAAGAAGATTTACAAATTGGTCGTACCCCTGTTAGAGAAGCACTATTACAGCTACGACAGGAAAGTCTTATTAATGTAATCCCGCAGTCTGGAACCTATATTTCAAGGATTGACTTAAAAGATGTTTTAGACGCGCGATTTGCCCGGGCGAGTGTCGAGCGTCGTATTATGCGAGAAGCAGCAACAATTAACCTAAACGAAGAACAAATCACAAACCTTGATCAAATCATTCAAAACGAAAAAATAACCCGTGAAAATGATGATTTCCCAGCCTTTTTAGAAAGTGATGATATTTTTCATGAATACTTCTATAAAATTACTAATCATCAACGTGTCTGGGACTGGCTTAAAAAAATAAACATCCAGTTCAATCGTTTTCGTTTCTTGCGTTTAAAAGTGCAAAAGCTTTCTTGGCAAGGCTTAATTGAAGAACACATTGCTATTTACGAAGCAATTAAAGCAAATGATGTCAATGAAGCAGATCGACTGACTGCCAATCACATGCACCGGATGCTTGATGAGGAAGATTCACTAATTAAGACTTTCCCTAATTATTTCTCAAATATTGAATAAAAAAATAATCCATTCAGTGAAGAAATATTCATTGAATGGATTATTTTTCTACCGTGCAACTCGTGTTCCGGCTCCGCCTTGCATAACTGCTTCAACATCTTCTTTTGTTGAAACGTTTAGATCACCGAGGACTGTTAGTTTGAGAACACTCGCAGCAATCGCGTAATCAATGATTTCTTGTGGAGCATTACCGTTTAAGATCCCATGCATTAGTCCGGCTCCAAAGGCATCTCCCCCGGCAACGCCTTCAAGAACATCAATATTATATGCAGGACTTTCATAAATCTTGCTGTCTTTAAGCATTAATGCCATCCAGGTCGATTTATCAACAGACTGAATGTTCCGCAATACACTCGCTACAACTTTTATATTCGGATACTGTTTGACAATTTCCCTCATCCCGTTAATAAAGGTATCTTTCTGCTCAATTCCACGCGACATATCCCCATCAAAAGCATAAATGCCAAGGCTTTGCTCAAAATCCTCATCATTAACCAAGCAAACCGTTAAATATGGCATGATCTTCTTCATATAGAATTGTGCTTCTTCAGGTGTCCAGAGTTTTCCGCGGAAGTTTAAATCGCAAGCAACTTTAATTCCGTTTTCTTTACAATACTCACATGCTGCTAAAATTGTCTTACGCATTTCATCAGAAAGAGCCGCCGTAATACCGCTGAAATAGAAATAGTCCGCACCTTTAAGCAGAGTTGGCCAATCATATTCTTCACTCTTTGACAGTGCAAATGAACTTCCGGCCCGATCATATGTTACTTTCGTTGAACGGACACTGACACCTTTTTCAAAAAAGTATATTCCAAGACGCGGACCACCATACTGGAGTAATGATGTATCAACACCGTACTCACGAAGTTTATCAGTTGCTGCTTGCCCTAAGATATTTTTAGGAAATTTTGAAACGAAAGCTGCCTGATCGCCAAAGAGACTTAGCGATACAGCAACGTTTGCTTCTGAGCCACCATAATTAGCATCAAATTGATCAGCCTGAAGCATGCGTTTCTTATCAGTTGGCTTCAACCGCATCATCATTTCACCAAATGTTACAATTTTATTCATTTTATGCCACCCCTTTTACTATTCAGTGACTCCTGTTTTGAAAATTGCGATACCATGAACATTATATTTTTCATTATTGGTCTTTTTACCACTTGCCACATCAATAATGAATTGGATAAACTCGTCTGCTAAGTCATCCATTGATTCATTCATTAAGCGACCCGCATCGAAATCAATCCACCTTGGTTTTAAGTTAGCAATATAAGAATTTGACGATACTTTCACCGTTGGAACATACGTCGCAAATGGTGTCCCACGACCAGTCGTAAATAATACCATCTGACAATCAGCCGATGCCTCTGCTGAAGAGGAAACTAAATCATTTCCTGGTGCTTGCAATAAGTTCAATCCCTTTGTCTTCAACTTGTCACCATATTGCAAAACGTCATTAACAGCTGAAGATCCTGATTTTTGGGTACACCCTAATGATTTATCTTCAAGAGTGGAAATCCCACCCGCCTTATTACCTGGTGAAGGATTCTCATAGATTGGTTGATGAAAGCTTTCAAAATAAGCCTTAAAGTTATTAATCAAGTTGACAATTTTATCAAAAGTTGCTTTATCACGCGCCCGTGACATTAGAATTTGTTCTGCACCAAACATTTCTGGAACTTCGGATAAGACTGTGGTACCTCCCTGGACATCAACAAAGTCAGAAAGACGACCAAGTAATGGGTTAGCAGTGACCCCAGATAACCCATCTGACCCACCACACTTTAAACCAATCTTTAATTCACTCAATGGTTGTGGCGTCCGTTGATCTTCAGCAACTGCCTGATTTAGTTCTTCTAACATATCTAGACCGTCTGCCAGTTCATCATCACTATCAGCTGATGAAAGAAACTTAATTCGGTCAGTGTTGATCGAACCACCTGCTTCGATCAATGCTTGTTTCATCTTTTCAAGCTCACTATCATCAGCACAGTCAAGTCCGCAAATTAAGACAGCACCTGCATTAGGTTGCAAGGCAGCATCAATAAGAATTTTACGGGCATGTTCATAGTTATCCTCTGGCGTATCAAAACCGTATGTATGCTTTAACGGAATTACATTATCGAAATTTCCAGCATCAGGATGTAAAGCCTTAAATTGTTCTACTAACGGGTCCAGCATTTCACTAACTGAACCTATTACTGGAATAATATATAAATCATTACGAATACCGACTTTCCCATTAGGACGCTTATATCCCATAAAAGTTCGTTGATCCTTTTGGACTTTTGACTCTATCTTAATTGGGTCATAATGATACTGTAATTCACCAGATAAATTAGTTGTAATATTGTTAACGTGAACATGATCACCACGCTTAATCGGCTTTGTTGCATGACCAATCGGATACCCATATTTAATGATATCTTCTCCCTCAGCAATATCTTCAAGAGCAATCTTGTGTCCACGAGTGATGTCCTCTAAAATCGCAACATCCCCATGATCCTTAGTCTTTAGAACTGACCCCTTTTTGATATCTTGAAGGGCAACGGCAACAATATCATGATCGTCTAGAATAATGAAATTGTTCAATAGTATCAAACTCCTTCTTATGATTGAAGTAAAATTCAGCGATTACTTTACTTCTTTACGAATCCGTTCAAATTCTGCATGGAACTTTTGAGCGTTATCCTTCACTTGATCATAATTACCATCAGCACCAGGACCAACCAAACTACCTCCAGCACCCACAACGAATGCACCAGCTTTAAACCATCCAGCCATATTATCGAGGGAAACTCCACCACTAGGCATAATATTAGCTTGTGGGAATGGTCCTTGTAGTTCTGGGATCATCTTTTGTGTAGCAATTGCTCCAGGGAAGATCTTTATAACATCAGCACCAGTTTCCAAAGCTTTTTGTACTTCGCTTGGTGTAAAGCAACCGGGCATGTAAGGAACACAATATAGGTTACAAATTTCTGCAACTTCAGCATTGTAAGAAGGACTAACAATAAAATTAGCACCAGCAATCATCGCCATCCGGGCAGTTGAAGGATCAAGAACAGTTCCCGCCCCAACAACTACTGATGGATCATCAGCATATTCTTCACTTAAGCGTTTAATTGTAACGTCCGCATTTGGTGATGTAAATGCTAATTCAATTGCCTTTACGCCCCCTTCAATACTTGCTTTTGAAATTTTATAAGAGTTTTCTTCACTCCGACCGCGAACAACAGCAACAACACCAGCATTTTTTACTGCTTCTAATGCTTCAAATTTAGGTAACATAATTAATTAATCTCCTTTTTATGAAAGATGCATTTCATATTGATAAACTTGTGAACTATTTGGCTTCAAGAACAGATTTCCTTCCTTATCTTCCCAATCAATTGGTTCACCTAACACGTCAGGCAGACCGTTAAATGGTTCAATACAAAGGAATGAACAATCTTCATCTTCTTTTGTCCATAAACAAATATTATTAAATTGTGCAACATCCAGTTGAATTTGATGACTCGTTAATGGTGAGAACAAACGCATACTCTTAATATCATGACTAGTTACAATCCGTAATCCTGGTTTAAACGTTTCATAATTCAAATGAAGTAATGATCCATCTGAACCTGTCAATGATTCCTGTTTTCCTGTCCGGTAAGGTGCCGGTGTCTTAATAATCTCATAGACATTTAGTGATTCCTGAGCACCTACAAAATCCACGCAATAATCATCAAACTTCCCAATGCCATTAATTGGAACATTAAATGCTGGATGTGAGCCGAGTGAAAATGGCATTATTCCTGACGAATGATTAATAACATTAAAACTAAGTGAAAGACCAGTACTTAAAAGCGTAAACGTAATTTTTAGTTCAAAATCAAAAGGATACATCCCTTTAGTTCGATCATTGGCCCGAAGACTTAGAGTAAGAATATTAGGTTCATGAGAACTAACCGTAAAGTCTTCACCTGCAACAAATCCATGTTGAGGCATAGAATATGTCTGTCCGTTTAACACATACTCATCTTCATTTGACCGTCCGATTGATGGAAATAAAACGGGAGCATGCTTACCCCATTCTTTGCCATTCCAAATATAATCAAAACCGGCTTTTTTATTATAGAGGTGAGTTAATTGCACTCCATGTTCATCAATTTCAGCACGAAACTCCTTATTTTCAATAATTTGCATTTTAATCTTCCCCTATTCGGTAACACCAATCTTAAAGATCGCTAAGCCATGAAGACCCGATTTCTCATTGCTAGTTTTTTCACCATTAGCAACATCCAAGATAAAGTTAATAAGTTCTTCACTACCATGTAAACTTTGCGCAACCTTTTCACCGTCAAAGTCAATCCAGCGTTTTTTCTTCTCAGCTAAAGCAGAATTAGAGGCAACCTTAATAGTTGGAACATAGGTGGAGTATGGAGTCCCTTTACCGGTACTGACAATAACCATTTGACAATCTGCTGATGCTTCGGCTGAAGAATTAATTAGGTCATTATTTGGACTTTCAATAATATTAATTCCACTCTTTGTTAATTTATGTCCATATGGCAAAACATCATTAACTTCACCGTTACCAGCAAGTCGAAGAAGCGTTAAGGCTCGTTCTTCTGCTGTTGAAATGCCAATTTTATCCTCTACTGCACTTGGTACTTTATGCATAGCTGAATCAAAATGTTCATAATACTGCTTAAAGTTATCAAAAATTGTCATTACTTTAGCAGCCGTGTCATTATCTGGTGTGCGCTTAACAATTTCTTGCTCAGCACCTGATAATACCGGTATTCCAGTTAATGCGACCGTTCCATTATTGGCAGTTAAATAACTTGCCGCGTCGGCAATTAAGCGGTCAGCAGTGATTGTACTTAATCCATCAGGACGAACGCTTTGCAAGCCGACCTTTAATTCACTTAACGGGACTGGTGTGCGCTTGTCATTAGCCGCTGCTTCATTTAATTCTTCTAACATTTGCTGAGCATTAGCAAATTCATCCTTGACTTCTTGCGCAACTAAGAATTTCATCCGATCTTTATCAATGCCTTTCATTTGCTCAATTTCAGCCTTCATCCCGTCCATCTGGTTATTTTCACAACCAAGGCCAAATACTAATACACCACCAGCATTAGGATGTAAGACAGCATCACAAAGGATATGGCGGGTTTGCTCAAAGTCATCTCCCAACTGTGAACAACCATATGGATGCTTCAGAAGAATAATATTGTCAAATGACCCATTATCAGGATGTTTTGCCTTAAATTGTTGAACCATTACATCCATCAATGGCGTGATACAACCGACTGTCGGCACGATATAAAGATCATTGCGAATTCCAACTTTACCATTTTTACGGCGATATCCCATAAAAGTCTTCCGATCAATATCAGGAAGATCAACCTTTATCTCTACATTATTAACTACATTGTCACTTTGATTTGTTACAAGATTTTGCTTATTAATCAAAGCCCCTGTAGCCACATTAGCTGTTAAAAGACCAATTGATTGACCAAATTTAATAATATTGGCGTCCTTTTGTAAATCGTTTAAGGCAACCTTATTACCAACAGGAATATCATCTTGTACCGTAATTTTTTTATTATTAACTTTTACTATTGTTTGTGCAGGAATATCAACAGTAGCAAGGGCCACATTATCGTTAGGATTTAGGATAAGTAGCTTTTCCATAAAATTACTCCTCTGCATTAATTTCTTGAACAATTTCACGGGTTCCATTTTTACCAATCTCGTTATAATACTTAGTAACTAATTCTTCGAGGCCAGGAATCTTTGTTAAGTCCTCACCCCAAAAGTCTGGATTAGAAAGAGCAGCATGAATATAACCATCAGTTCCCTTAATCTTGGCAAAACCTTCGACAATGTCTGCTGTGTCATTAATTTCAAACTCAGATTTACCGTTATAAATCCAAAGATAAGCTGCTAAAGCTAATGTCATCCGTTTTGGTAGTTCACCATACTTTTCGTAATAGCGTTTATAGTTTGGAAGAAGCCGTGCACGATACTTAGAAATACTATTTAACGCTAAAGCACTTAGTTGGTGTTTGACATACGGATTTTCAAAACGTTCTTGAATTCCCTTGGCATAGCTCTCTAATTCTTCTTTTGGCAATGGAACAACTGGAATAATTTCTTTATGCATTTCATCATCAATAAACTTATAGAAATCCTTATCAGACATTACCTGACCAACAGTTTGTAAACCTGCTAAACGACCAATTGGTGACATTGTTGTATGAGGTCCATTAAGGATGGAGACTTTCCGATTACGATATGGTTGCATGTCGTCAGTAACGATAAGATTAATACCTGCTTCCTTTAGGGGTAATACTTTTTCAATATCTTTATTACCTTCAATAACGAAAATTAAAAATGGCTCAGTCTTAACCATATTTTGATCTTTATAACCCCACTCTTTTTCTAAGTCAGCAGCACGATCACGTGGATAGCCAGGAACAATCCGATCAACTAATGTAGAGTAAAATTCATTATCATTATTAATCCAATCAATAAAGTCTTGGCCGAGATTCCATAAATCAGCATATTGTAAAATAGTCTTCTTCAATGCGTCACCGTTGTGATTTATCAACTCGCATGGAATAATATAGAAACCTTTCTTACCGAGTTTGAATCGATGGTAAAGTAAAGCGGTTAATTTAGCAGGATATGAACTCTTTTTACCATTTTCAATTTTTTCAAGGGTATCATTCTTATCAAACGCAATTCCTGCTTCAGTAGTATTCGAAAAGATAACTTCAATGTTGTCATCTTCAGCAAGTGCTAGATACTTATCGTAATCAGTATATGGATTAACAGTTCCATTTACTGATTCAATGATTTCATGGCTTTGGATCTTTTCACCATCTAAAATACCTTCAAGTAATACAGTATAAAGATCATCCTGTACATCTAATTCTTTAACACGCCCAGTAGGAAGTGGTTGAACAATCTGTACTCCACCTTTAAACAATCCCTGTTTATTCATTTGTTGAATTTGCCAATCAATAAATGCACGCAAAAAGTTTCCTTCACCAAATTGAATAACCTTATTGGGATACTGTGATAATTTACGAAAACTATTGTTAAGACTTTCCATCCTAAAACCCTCCAAATTTAACTAGCTATTTTACGTTATCAGTTCAATTTGCTAAATTCAGCTACACCAGTGAAAGGTTGATGTGTAATTTCTCGCAAATCAAGCCAAAAGATTGAACGCGTACTCATTATGATGATAACGGCAACGTATGAATGCGCTCTCAACTTTCTTTCATTATAAAATGTTAACGTGAAAATTTCAATAGCATCTCTAAGATTGTTTAGGATTGATCAAATTACTTTGAAATAAAAGACCAACTCAATACCGCTGGCCTTATAATATATGCTTTCTATTTGTTTAATTGATAATCAATTGTTTCTTTGTTCTTAGTAACAACATTAGTCATTTGGTAACTTAAACTATGACTATTTACATTTTGATGGGCAGCATAAATCGAACTCGCACTTACTCCACCTGCTAATAAGATACTAGCAACGATTACAACAATTAAACTCTTTATAAGACTCATCAAATTCTCTCCTCTCACATTTTATGTTCACGTGAACAGTGAATCGACATTCTGTATTTTACTACATCAATATTGTTATGCAAGAGGTTTGTTTTATTTTCCAACTGATATATTAGTATATTATATACCGTAATCGCTTTCATTAATAATGTCAATAGTTATTCAATTATGCTGCTTTTTGAAGAAAATTGCGCAATAGGTCCATTATGGTTAGAATAACAGTCTTTCCCATCCTTTCCTCTTCATCATTACCAAGCATTGCAAACGAAAAATTAATTTGCCCACTATAAGTACTAACGGCTACTTGAAACATCGGATACTTACGATACGTACCGAGCATTGCAAAATTATTAATTTTACTGCCTTTAAAAGAAAATTTTTGATTATCAATAATACCAAAATTAGTGTAAGAAATATTGCGAACGTGATAGTTCTCTTCAACTATTTTCTGAAGATCCGATAATGAATAATTATCATAATTAGCAACTAATTCTTGAATTGATTGAAAACATTGAAATTGTTCTTTGTTTCTATTCATCGCTTGATGGACAGTATTTATTACTTTTTCAAATGGTTGATCTAAGCTTGATTTAACCGAAATGTTATATCGGGAAGTATGGTTAGCAATTCGTAACTCCTTTTTTCCCGGTATAAATTGACGCATATCAGTGGGGCAAGCTAACGATATTTCATCTGTATCAGAATAACGTTGAACCGCCCACCCGAAAGCTGCCATAAAAAGATCATTTAAGGTCACCTTTGCTTGGTGAGCAGCATAACGCAACTTATTTGTCTCTACTTTACTTAAACGATAAGTTACCGTTCGACGCCTTTTATTTTTACTATTTGCTAATACCGGCATAGACAATGGCTTACCTGGATGATCAACGTGCGGATCCGATTTTACTGGGTGTTTCTTAAGTAATTTACGAATCCAGGTAATCTCTTGGTGATTTTTCTCGGTAAATTCACCCGTATTATATGCTTTAGATAATAAATACAAGAACTGCTTGCCACCTGCGCCATCAGTTAAAATATGACTTAAATAAATTGTTATCCTATACCCATTTATAACCTTATTGAGAAATATTCGCAGTTGAGGATCAGAAAATAAGTCCCATTGTCCAATAGCATTATCAGGATCTTGATCAGTAAATAAAATGTCCGATAGATCATCCGTTACTGGAACGAAAGAGTTATTATTTAGCACATATTTGCAAAAAAGTTCTGGGACAGTCTTACTACAAAGCAAAATTGCTTGCTTAAAATGTGTAAGATCAAAATCATTACTTACAACAAAACTAATTCGAATAAGGGGATAAAGTTCTTTAAGGCCAATCGTATGCAAAATATTTAGTGGCTCACCTGTGTAATTCATTATTCTTCTCCTTTTGATAAAAAAGAGCGATGACCCTCTTGTCGTCGCTCAATAATTAATCATTAATATTGAAATGGATTTTCATGCTTTGCAAATAATTCTGCAGGTGTAGCATCGTCAAAAAATCCAAAGTAATTGTAAGCATTGTTATAGGCAATATCTTGAACGATCTTACCAAGGTATTCTTCATCTTCAGGTGCTCGTTCTTGTTCAACTAAACTACCAATGAAGTTACATAATACACGACGGAAATATTCATGCCGTGGATATGAAAGAAAGCTCCGTGAATCAGTTAGCATTCCGACAAAATTTGGCAAAAGACTTTGTTGAGCAAAATCACGTAATTGGGTAGTCATCCCTTCAGCAGTATCATTAAACCACCATGCAGCACCCAATTGCATTCGTTGCTTTCCACCTTCAAGGAAGCAACCCATTAATGTTACTAATTGCATCCAATCATTTGGATTAAGGGAGTAGAAGATTGTCTTAGGAATATCATTTGTATCACGCATCTTAGTGTAAAGCTTTTGCATGTGAGCAACAATATCTGGTTGAGTTCCCATTGCATCGTAACCAGTATCTTGACCAAGTTGTTTAAACATAGGATGGTTAAGATCACGAATAGAATTGATATGGAATTGCATAGTCCAATTATACTTAGTATTAAGTTTCATCATTTCTTCGAGGAACATTGTAAGCCATTTATCATATTCGACACCGGTTACTTCTTCATTAGCTTCAGCCTTCTTCATGATAGCGTCCAATTCATCATCAGTAGCTTCGGCATAATGGTAAGTCAACAATGAATGGTCGGATAACCGTCCACCCATTTTGCTGAAGAATTGGAAACGTTGATCCATTGCTTTGATCAAGTCACGGAATGAATTAATTTCGACACCAGAAATCTCGCTAAGTTTCTTGATATATTCAGCAAATGTTGGCTTATTAATTTGAATTAAATTGTCTGGTCGCATAGCTGGAAGTGTCCGGAAGCCATTTTCCCGTTCATCCTTCTTCAAAAGTTTATGATAATGAAGGTCAGAGGCAGGATCATCAGTAGTGCAGACGGCCTTAACATTTGACAATTTGATAAGGTTACGAGGCTTGAAGTCTTCAGTTTGCAGCAACTCATTAGCCTTCTTCCAAACTTCTGGAGCATTCTTTCGCGTTAAAGGCTCATCAATCCCAAAGAATCGCCGTAATTCAAGGTGTGTCCATTCATATACCGGATTACCAACAGCTTTTTCAATCGTTCCAGCCCAAGCTAAGAATTTTTCATAATCATCACCATCACCAGTGATTAAGTCTTCAGGAACACCGTTAGCACGCATTAAACGCCACTTGTAGTGATCTCCATAATGTTCTTCATTGATCCAAACCCGAGTAATATTAGCGTAGTTCTTATTCTCATAAATTTCTTTTGGATTCAAATGACAGTGAAAGTCAATGATTGGCATATCCTTAGCATAATTAAAGAATAACTTTTTACCCCATTCATTTGTTAACAAAAAATCTTTACCAAGTAACGTCATGATAATTCCTCCTTATAGTTTCATAATACAACCAACCTACTTATCAGCTTTAACATCTTCATCACCAATAACACCATGTTCCCACTTACCATTATCAAGGTCAGTAGCAATCTGTTTGAATTTCTTATCACTAATCTTGTATAAGAATCCAATAATAACAGCAGCCATAATTAAGCAGAAGCCAGGGTAAAGCGTCATTGCAGCTTTAATCCCTTGTAAAGTACGAGCAGATTGGTGAGCATTAGCAACATAACCTGTTACAGCTAGCACCCCTGCACTAACTAACGCCGCAAGAGATTGAGCAATTTTTCGTGAGAAGTTAAAGGCAGCATAAGTAATACCTTCCTTCCGCATCCCGGTATGCCATTCTCCATAATCAATTGCATTAGAAACCATCGCCCAAGTAATACCATTTGGAATTGCTAGAGCAGTATACCCAATCGTGACCAAAACAATAAAAGTAATGACGTTAGTAGGGAGGAAGAAATTTAAGATGTTAGCAACAGCACCAACAACAAATGACCACATTGCTGTCCGCTTTTGACCAAACTTTTTTGTTAATGCTGGAATCATGAAGACCCCAACAATTGAGCACCCCATCATAACAGCGTTAATAACTGGCTGTAATCCAATGTTACCTAAGTTATATTGAGCATAAAATACCATCATTTGATTATTAGTATTCATGGCAGAAATAGTAAATAATGTCATTAAAATCAATGCACCCAAAGGACCATTAGTGAAGACTACTTTAATATAGTCTTTGAACCCTTCACGTTTAGCATTCTTATCACGGTGTACCTTAACATTTTCCTTGGTTCCGAAATAACAAACCGCAAACATTGCAACACCAATAACGGCAAATACGGCAGCAGCTACAAAATATCCGTGTAACTGATCTTTACTGCTCATTCCGCCGCCGACCATTTCCATCAATGGAATGAAGGCAACTCCCGCAATAAACTGAGCACCGACTGATCCTACTTGACGAGTTGTTGCCATAAAGCTTCGGTCTTGCGGATTCCGCGACATAACAGACGCTAGCGACCCATACGGATCATTAGTAAATGAATAAACAACACCCCAAATCATGTAAACAGCATAAGCGTAAATAATCTTTTGTGTGGTTGATAACCCCATTGGCATTGTGAAAGTAATTACAGTCATAATACCTAAAATAATTGCTGAAACAATCATAACGGGGCGGAACTTACCCCTTTTACCAATATTTTTTCTCCCATCGACAAAAGAACCAGCAATAGGGTCCATAAAAGCATCGAATATTTTAGTAAAAGCAAAGATTCCAGCAACGGCACCCGCACCTATTCCTGCAGCATCAATCCAGAATTTTGTTAAATATGCTTGACCTAAATCAAACATAAAACCATTTCCGAAGTCCCCAAAACCATAAAAGATTTTCTGATGAGTAGGAATTTGTTTATTAAAGTTATCCGTTTTCGTTACTGTTTTCTCTCCTACTGAACTAGTGTCATTTGGAGTTTTAGCAGATGTAGTATCCAACGGTATGACCTCCCTTAATATTCAAGAGCAAAAAACACACGTGAACATTTATCTATAAAATTAATAGCTGCGTTATAACGCAACTTTTTTAACAGTAATTACTGTGAATGATTGCAATCGCTAAGGATGCCTTATAAAACTATAAGCGATTTCCTTAACGATTGTATAATACCACACATTTTTGAAAACGTTAACAATTTTTGTGAAAAAAATAACTAATTTATTTTTTTGACTGATTCACGGACTACTAGTGATGGTTTTATATTCATAAATTCAATAGGTGTAATATTCTTATTATTAATAAGATTATTTAACGTTTTTAGCCCTTTGTTAGTAATTTCACGCATTGGCTTTTTAATCGTTGTTAATCGCGGAATAAAATAATTAGAATATGCACTGCCATCAAATCCCACAAACGAGATTTGATCCGGAACATTAAATCCATAATCTTGACATGCTCGAATAGCTCCCATCGCCATGTCATCGTTAGAGGCGAAAATACAAGTAGGAAGCTCGCCTGCATTTAAGATTTTTTCCATAGCATTATATCCCGATTTAACACTGTAGTCTCCAGTTACCATCCAATTATCATTTAAATTAATATTATGCTTATTCAAAACATCAACAAAAGCATTCAACCGATTTTGAGATGATGCAAACTCCTCTTTTCCCGAAATAATTCCAATTTTTTTGTGCCCCATTCGTAAGAGATATTCAATTGCAGTTACAGTTCCAGAATAATCATCAGAAGCATAATTAAAGAGATCATCACGCTCAATCTCCCTATTTAAAACTACAACGGGCTTACCTGTTTTAGCCAATTGATCAATGTACACATCATCGCTTGAAGATTGACTAACAACTAGCGCCCCATCAAACCGTAAATTGATTGACTGATTTGCCCGACGCAGGCCAGCAAAACTGTCGACCGCTATTTCATAACCAGCTGGGAGCATTTCTTTTATTTGGTGGAGCATTTCTGACATAAAACTAGGAGAGGTTCCACTATTTAAATCAGTAAAATAAACGGCAATAATAAATGAACGATGCTCAACAAGAGCTTTAGCATTTAAATTAGGCGAATAATTTAATCGTTCTGCGAGTTCTCTAATTTCTTTTTTGGTTTTTTCTTTAACTAACGGACTATTATTTAATGCTCTTGATACAGTTGTATGGGAAACATTTGCCATCTTTGCAATTGTTTTTATTGTTACTTTATCGTTCATTCTCATATATCTCCAAAATTTTATAATAAATCAATTTTATATAATTTTGACTTACCATGTCAATTATTTAATACATTTCAGTATACAAATTATCTTATATAGTGTTATGATTAACGTGTGCATAAAGTTAGTTAGAACAATAAAGGTGATATAAATGAACCAAAATCTACAACCAAAGATAAAATTAAATAATGGTCACCTCATCCCCCAACTTGGCTTAGGGGTCTGGAAAGCCTCACTTGTGGAAACACGGAAAATGGTTAAAGAAGCTATTATTAATGATTATGTCTTGATCGATACTGCTAAACAGTATGGTAACGAAACTGCTGTCGGCCAAGGTATACAGGACGGTCTTGCAGCAACTGGTCGTAAGCGTGACAGTATTTTCCTTACTACTAAAATTTTCAATGGTGATCAAGGAGATTATAATAAACTTCGGCAAGCAGTAGAAGCACAACTTAGGAGGCTTCAAACTGATTATGTCGACCTCCTTCTTCTTCATTGGCCAGTCAATGATAAATATAATGAAAGTTGGCGGGCACTCGAAGATATTTATGCTGATGGTCAAGCAAAATCAATTGGTGTTTGCAATTTTAATGTTGAACGAATGACTGATTTGCTCAACCATGCCAAAATTAAACCCGCAATTAATCAAATTGAATTCAATCCCCTAATTCACCAATCTAAGATTGTAAAATTTTGTCGAGAAAATGATATTCAGCTTGAAGCCTGGTCACCACTAGGTAATGGTCGTCTTCTTTCTAATGACGTTATTAAGCCAATCGCAGACGAGCACCAAAAGAGTCCTGCCCAAGTTATTCTGCGCTGGGAAATTCAGCAAGGCTTTATAGTTCTTACCAAGACTACTCATCCTCAACGTATGCAAGAAAATGCAGAAATTTTTGACTTTACCCTATCACCAGATGAAATGAAGCAAATCGACAAGTTAGATCAAGAAAAGCATTCTATCTGGTATGATAAGTTTAAGTGGTCAGGAAATCCTGACGGTGTAGATGACTATATTGGTAAGCCGGGCGCATTTTAGATCCAACCAATTTCATATTTTTTTACCATAAAGGGCACCTCTAAATAAGTGATGCCCTTTTTATTATCCAAAATTTTCTAGAAATGTTCATATTATTATACTACAATTAAAATCATTAAAAGAAAGAGAGGATTCTTTAATGAAAGCTGTTGTATCTGTTCTAGGTGAAGACCAAGTTGGAATTATCGCTAAGGTAAGTGCCCTTCTTGCTCAAAAACAAATTAATATTCTAGATGTTTCCCAAACAATTATGGATGGCAATTTCGTAATGATGATGTCTGTGATGATTCCTGAAAACCTTGATAGTTATCAATTAACTAATGAATTTACAGAACTCGGTAAAGAGATTGGCGTTGAAATTAACCTTAGAAATGCCAAAATTTACGATGCCATGCATAATCTTTAATATGTACAGGAGGAATATCCCTTAATGAATTCACAACAAATTTATGAAACTAGCCACATGATTTCTAATGAAAACCTCGACGTGAGGACAATCACGATGGGAATTTCTTTACTTGATTGTATCGATAGTGATAGTACGGTTGCATGTCAAAAGATCTATGACAAAATTACGACAAAAGCAAAGGACCTTGTTAAAGTCGGCCAACAAATTGAAGCTGAATATGGGATTCCGATTGCTAACAAGCGAGTAACTGTTACCCCTATTTCCCTCATTGTCGCTGCCTCTCAAGACCACGACTATGTTAAATATGCTAAAACCTTGGACAGAGCTGCTAAAACATTAGGGATTGACTTTATTGGTGGTTACAGTGCCCTCGTTCAAAAGGGATATCAGACTGGTGACCGCACGTTAATCGCTTCCCTCCCTGAAGCATTGGCGGAAACTGATTTTGTTTGTGCATCAGTAAATGTTGGTTCTACTCGTAGCGGAATCAATATGGATGCCGTTGCGCAAATGGGTGAAGTAGTCGTTGCTGGCTCAAAGCTTGATATGATGACAAATGCTAAATTAGTTATCTTTTGTAATGCTGTTGAAGATAATCCCTTCATGGCGGGCGGATTTCATGGTGTTGGTGAACCAGATGTAGTAATAAATGTTGGTGTTTCAGGTCCTGGAGTTATCAAAACCGCCCTAGAAAAAGTTAAAGGTGAATCAATGGACGTCGTTGCTGAAACGATCAAAAAAACTGCCTTTAAGGTTACACGAATGGGTCAATTAGTAGGAACTGTTGCCGCGGAAAGACTGGGCGTTCAATTTGGGATCGTGGACCTTTCTCTCGCACCAACTGCTGCCGCTGGTGATTCAGTTGCGGAAGTTTTAGAGGAAATTGGAGTCGCCCAGGTTGGAACTCACGGAACCACCGCTGCTCTAGCTATGTTAAACGATGCCGTGAAAAAAGGTGGGATTATGGCCTGCAGTCATGTTGGTGGTTTATCAGGCGCATTCATCCCCGTCTCTGAAGATGCTGGCATGATTAAGGCAGTTAACGCTGGAACGCTAAATATCTCTAAATTAGAAGCAATGACTGCAGTTTGTTCCGTTGGTCTTGATATGATTGCCATCCCTGGTGATACACCAAAAGAAACCATTAGCGCAATGATTGCTGATGAAGCGGCGATTGGAATGATTAATAATAAAACCACTGCTGTCCGCGTGATTCCCGCACCTGGTAAAAAAGTTGGTGATACGGTTGAATTCGGCGGTTTGTTAGGATATGCCCCGGTAATGGCGGTCAACAAAGCCACAAGTACCGCCATGATTAACCGTGGTGGACTTATTCCCGCCCCAATTCATAGTTTCAAAAATTAATTTTAAAAGAATAGCGAGAGATTAGGAATCCCTAGTCTCCCGCTATCTTAGTGTTTAATTACCTGTTAATAAGGCGTAAACATATGAATTTTCTTCTGGACGGTAAACCCCGTGAAGTTCACCAACTTTAGTAAAGCCATTCTTGTCGATCAAGTGTTGCATGATCTTGTTATCTTCATGGGTATCAATCCGAATAGTCTTAATATCCTTCCGATTATTCTTAATGTAATCAATTACACTAGTGAATAATGCTGAGGCATACCCTTTTCCAGCATGATTAGAGTGAATTGCCACACGGTGAATAACAACATAATGATCAGTGTCAATTAACCAATCACCGTCAAGTTCATCATATGAGTGATCTGGTGCTTCAACAATTGATAATGCACCAACAGTTTCATCATCTTGTGATTGTACAAGGTATGCAAATCCTTTTTCAATATCTTCTTTGATATGTTCTTCGTTCGGGTAATCTCCTTGCCATTGATCGATCCCTTGTTCAGCTAATTGGTTTCGACCATCTCGCAGAATTTCCATAATTTGATTTAAATCATCCATTTTAGCTTGTTTGATTTGCATCGTATTACCTTCCCTTCTCATTACATTAATTAGATGTGTTATTCGTTTAACAACCCTAATACTGTAACATATTTTACGTTTTAAATACAACTGTTAACTATTAAAAGTTACCCCTTCAATATGCTATGATAGCACTAAAAAGAAAAAGAAGGCTTCTATATGACCAAATTTATTAAATTTACTTTAACAATATTTATTGCATTTCTCCTAACATTTATTTATGGACTAGCAGCAAATCCAGTTCATGCAGACCTTTCCAATAAATATATTCATTCTACTACCCCCACCCTCTTTTTCCATGGCTACGGAAGCGGCGCCCATGCAGAAGAGTATATGGTAAATGGAATTATGAAGGCAGGCGTGTCAAAAACGGTTATCACTGCAGATGTTGCTGGTGATGGGACCGTTACTCTTAAAGGAAATATCCCTCATAACGCTGTTAATCCGCTCGTAATGGTCAATTTCAATGATAACCATAGTACAAATTATGAATTACAAGGTCAATGGGTTAAGAACGTTCTTGAAGAACTACAAGCTAAATATCATTTTAAAAAGGTAAATATTGAAGCGCACTCCATGGGAAACATGGCAGTTATGTATTTTCTCCTTGCTAATGCCGGCAACCATAACCTTCCGCAAATTCAAAAACAAGTTGCGATGGCTGGAACATTTGATGGTGCAATTGGCTGGAATGAACCTGCTAATCTAACAGTGAATAAAAAGACGGGAAAACCTTCCGCAATGAATGATTCCTATCAAAAGTTACTCCCATTACGTCACCGTTATCCAAAGCAAATTAAATTAATGAATATTTACGGTGACTTAAAAGATAGCAACGATAGCCAAGTTTCAAACGCTTCCTGTCTTTCTCTTAAGTACCTTATTAACAACCGCGCACGTTCATACCGCGAAGTTAAGATTACTGGACCAAATGCTAAACACGAATTACTTCATCATAATCCGCAAGTCAATAAAATCTTAATCAGTTTTTTCTGGAGAAAGTAATAATGCTGCGCTAATAAGCTTATTAGTCATTTGAAAGTAGTTTTTGTATAAAGCAGTGTAGCGTCCACTATTTTTAGTTGGTAGCCAGGGCTTGTCTCGTCCGCAATAATGAAGAATCACGGTATTACGCATTACCCAATCGGTTGTCCATTCACCAAAAGAAATCGTTTCGTAAATACCACCTTTACGAGTATCAAAATTATATAATTGATCAGGGACAGACTTAATATAGCGCCCATATAAGGCGTTCAAGACGTCTTGATCAGGGAGTAAAAGTGTATGGGTACGGATATAGTTAAAAATGTCCGTATCCTTTACTGTTTTACGGATAGTATCAAGGTTCATTAGGAGAACGCCAGAATTATAATACCCGTCAGCATCAAAGTTTTGCAGACGAATCTTATTAATAACCTCTGTTGTATTCGTAAGATTTGTATGGATGGCGGAAGCATATAGGTATCCATCTAATGAAGTCTCATACAGACTTGAAAGATCATTAATACACAATACATCAGCATCTAAATACAAAATCTTATGCAAATCTTGAGGTAAAAGACGGTGTGCTAGTAAACGATAATATATTGTTGTCGGGTAGCGGTCTGTAACTGGTGCTTTGCTAAATAATTGATTATTAACTTTGATCGGAAAATAGTTCATTCCTAATTGCTCACAAACTCTTTCCAAGTCATCAGTTCGTTTCAATTTGTCCTCTTGTAAGACATATACGTTAAATTCTTGTGCTTGCGTATTTAGTTTAATTGATAATAAAACGGTCGCTAATTGCGTAACAAATTTGTCGTTAATTGAAAATAATAAATTCATTTCATTACACTCCTTACATCTTATTTTACAAAACGTTGACGTGGATTGCGATTCAGTATTTAATATTATTAAAGAATCAATCAAGAATAGAGGTTTTTTGATGAAACAAGCGGAACAATTAGCTGCCATTAAAGAGTACACCATTCAAAAATTAGGTCAGGATAAGACCGGGCATGGGATGGACCATATTAACCGCGTAGTAAAAATGAGTAAACGGTTAGCTATGGGCGAAAAAGTTGACCCATTTCTACCCATTGTGGCGGCTTACCTTCACGATACAATTGATGAGAAATTAGTTGATAATGTTGAAACAGCTAAACAAGAGTTGATTAATTACTTAAAGCAAAATGACTTTAGTGATGAACAAGTCAAAACAATTATGGATGTCATCAATAATATTTCTTTTGCTCATACATTAGACAAAGAGGAAGTAAAACTCTCAATCATCGGGCAAATAGTACGCGATGCAGACTGGTTAGATGCGATCGGCGCAATTGGCATCACCCGCGCAATCTATTATGGGGGTGGTCATCATGAAAAAATATACGATCCGGCTATTAAACCTCGTCATAATATGTCCCGGGAAGAATATCGTAATTTAGCAAATGAAACTATCATTAATCACTTTGATGAAAAGCTCTTACACTTAAAGGACATGATGAACACTGAAACTGCCAAGAAAATTGCAAATCACCGTCAACAAGTAATGCTCGACTTTCTTGACGAGTTTCATGCCGAATGGGATGCAAAGATGTAAATTATTTAGAGAAATAGTAAAGAGGCTGGGAGAAAACTTTTGTTTTCTCTCAGCCTCAACTACTTTTATGAACAATAGAAAGATAACGTGGAACTAGCTTCGCCAACCGCCTTGTCGAGGAGGTTATTTTCCACTCTCTTTGCTTACTTATCATCTTTTTTATTTTTAGCACTTCTTAAGTCGACAATAATCGAACCACCCTGCTTATCGCCTGCAGAGTTACCTGAATCATTATGATGATTATTATCAATATGCAATGCTTTGCGCGCTACCCACCGAAAAATTAATGAGATTGGTGCTACTAGGAAGCCATATAATAATCCTGTCAGTAATGCATTAGGAATAATTAGTTGAACGAATGTTAATCCACCTGTTGGCGTCCCCGTTAAAGCTAGTCCAATTAGTCCATAAAAGATTGAAATAAAGAATAATTGAACTAGACCGGTAAAAATAGCAAGCCATAGTAATTGTGAATGATTGAGATCAATAGATAACGGAACCTGTTTGCGTAAAATCAAACCAACCACAATCAAAATAACGATAAAATCGACTAATATTACCCAGTCGGCAGTTCCAAGAACAATCATAATTATGGCACTAACAAGCGTTACAATAAATGCAATATTAATTCCTAATGCGACCGCCGTTCCAACTGCAATCACACCAGCTAAGGGCATAAACGCCTCACCGGTCGGTAAAATTGTTTGAAAGCCAGTAAATGATATTAATATCATTAAAATACCTGCAGCAATTGCCAAAAGGATTTTAATTAAAGTTTGTTTTTTCATGCTAAAGGCTTCTTTGCTGTATCTTGCATCCATGCTAAGGCCAGCGCACCTTTTCCTAAGTGGGAGCCAATTACCGGACCAAAGTAACTTAACTCAAACGAAATATCAGGATGATCTGCTTGAAGTTTATCAAGCCACTTTTGCCCTTCTTCTGGAACATTGGCATGAATAACCATTGCTCTAACTGGATAGTCAAGTTTAGCAATATCCTCATCAAAGATTTGCTCACAGCGAAGTTTAGCCTTTTTCATCGACCGCACCTTTTCAAACGCTTCAATGGCATGCGTTGGAGTATGCATAGTCAAGAGAGGTTTGATTTTTAAAATTGAGCCTACAAAGGCAGAGGCGTTTGATAAACGACCACCACGAACAAGGTTTTGCAAGTCATCTACCACAAATACATTATTAAAGGTATCACGATATTCCTTTACCTTTTTAACAATGTCATCTAAATCATCGTCTTCACTAGCTAATTTAGCTGCTTCTAAGGCTAAGTATCCCATCATCTTAACTGTTAAGTGGGAATCAATTGGCACGATCTTGATTGTATCCTTCATTTGTTCAGCAAGTTGCTCAACAGTATCCAAATATCCTGTAATCGCCCGTGTTAAATGAATGCTAATCACAGCATCATACCCACCATCGGCTAATCCTTGGTAAACTTCCATCAATTGACCGATCGGCGTTTGAGAAGTCGTTGGAAAAGAGCTTGAATTTGCCATCTTTTCATAAAAATCACTGGTGGAAATATCGACACCTTCACGGTATGTTTGACCATCCAATGTCACTGGGATTGGGACAACATGAATATTATTAGCCGCCGCCTCTTCAGGAGAAAGGTAGGCAGTGCTGTCAGTAACAACAGCAATTTTCATCTTATCAACTCCATGTTCTAAATTTGTATAATTAAAAATAATTGCGTTTTTACGCGGATTTCACCCACATAATACAAAAAGCATACCACATTGACGGCCCTAAACCAACCAAAAATATGTCCACTAAAGTAACATTACTTTTCATTAATGATGTAAAACTGTATAATTAATAGTGCTATTTTCGTTTGTAATTATAATATTTAGGAGGCTACACTAATGTCTTTTGACGGCTTGTTTACTCATGCAATTGTCCATGAGCTAGATCAAAAATTAACTACTGGTCGGGTAGCCAAAGTTAGTCAACCTTACCCTGCAGAATTAATTATTACTATCCGTGCTCACCGGCACAATTATCCATTACTTATTTCTGCTAATCCAACATACCCACGAATCCAAATTACTGAGATTCCATACAAAAATCCAGCGGTTCCAACTAATTTTACAATGACGATGCGGAAATACCTTGAAGGCGCAATCATCAACAAAATTGAACAAGTTGATAATGATCGGATTATCAAAATTATCTTTGACACTCGTGATGAATTAGGAGATAGTCAACAATTAGTTCTTGTGAGTGAGATTATGGCTCGTCATAGTAATATCTCACTAATCAATCTTAAGACGGGTAAAATCATTGACACCATTAGGCATGTTGGCTCAGACCAAAACCGGGTTCGCCTGTTATTACCAGGTGCAACCTTTGTCATGCCACCAAAGCAAGATAAAGTTAATCCTTATTTGCCAAACCAAATCTACTCTGATCTTGTAAGACAAACCGATGATGCAGTAGAGTTAAGTCATCAGTTACAGCAGCAATATCAAGGATTTGGTAAAGACTCCGCGCGGGAATTAGCTGATAAATTATTGCAAAGTGATAATTTACCAGCCACCTATCAACACTTTCTTAAGCACTTTGAAAATCCAGAGCCAGTATTAATCACCCACTCTAATGGAAAGACTCAATTTGCTGTATTCCCTCCATTAAATACTGATGGTGAGTTGCAACATTTCGACTCCCTCTCTGCTCTTCTTGATGCCTTTTACGCTAATAAAGCAGAGCAAGATCGTTCCAAAGAATTAGCTGGGCAAGTGTTAAAAGTTCTGAAGAATGAGCTAAAAAAAGATCGGCGAAAAGTAAAGAAACTGCAACAACAATTACAAGATGCAGCAACTGCAGATCAGTACCGAATTTGTGGTGAAATCCTTACTACCTATCTTAGTAAATTAACGCCAGGAATGAAAGAAATCGAACTTCCCAACTTTTATGATGATAATAAACCACTGAAAATCAAACTTGCTCCGGAATTATCACCATCGCGTAACGCCCAAAAATACTTTACTAAGTATAATAAGCTCAAAACCTCTGTCGAATATGTAAGGGAACAGCTAAAATTGACAAACGATGAAATCAAATACTTTGAAAATATTGAGAATCAGATTAAATTAGCTGCTCCCGCTGATATTCAAGAGATCAAACTGGAATTACAAGAGCAAGGGTATATTAAAAAGAAGAAAAGTGGGAAAAAACAACGAAAAGTTAAGGTAAGTGCTCCAGAAGAGTTTCATACTAGCGATGGCACTAAAGTTTTAGTGGGTAAAAATAACCTGCAAAATGACCGTCTTAGCTTTAAGATTGCCAATAAAAATGAAATCTGGTTACATGTTAAAGATATCCCAGGCTCCCACGTGGTAATTCGATCAACAAACCCATCTGAAGGCACCATTCTTGAAGCCGCACAGTTAGCAGCGTACTTCTCTAAAGGTCGCGATTCAGATAACGTGCCCGTTGATTATCTCCCTGTCAAACGACTTCATAAGCCAAACGGAGCTAAACCTGGATTTGTTATTTTTACAGGCCAGAAAACACTTTATGTAACACCACATAAGCTTTCTAACTAAAAAACTTCAGCCCAAGGCACCGGGCTGAAGTTTTTTATATCCCTAAATTATTCTGCTAAAAATTGCATCTGAGCACCAATAACTCGATTACGGGCAGGGACCCCACCCTTAACTCGCAACGCTTTAAATGGGAAGGTTGCACGATAGTTAACAATCCCAGATACCGGTTTGGGCTCCAGCATTTTATCAAAGTTACCAGTGAATAATTGAGTAAAAATTCCTGGTAAGCTAATGTGAAGGGCTTTGGATAAAAAGGCTACTTCTGGCAATGACAATGGTTGAACTTTAATTAAGCTAAATTCCCCATCATCCTCTTCAAAAATTGCTTGGTATAACCCTGGCTGTTCCATCTTTAATACAGCAATACTAGCCTGCTCATTAAGATTTTGGTAAGTTGATGAAGGAAGATCAGCTGGGTAGCGTAAAGCGGTAGATTGATAATTTAACGCAATTGGCGAAAAAAGATCAGTCATTGTCCCTAATGGATAAGCATAATTTCCATCATAGACATAATTGAAGAAGTAACGTTGCTTATCACTACTAGCAGCAGTAGTTGGCAATTCATCGGGAATTACGATGATTTTTACATCTAAATCATAATTTTGCAACGATTTCAATAACTTACTATAACTAGCAGGAATAATCAAATACTGAGGTTGCTCTATCCGTAATATCTGCAAAACATTTTCAATCGTTACTGGCTCAACATAACGCTTTTCAGCTAACTCTGGATTAAACGTAACTGAACTAGGATTCGAATTTACAATGACATTATTAAAGCCTTCATCATGAAGCTCTTTTAACATCATGGCAACAAAGTAATCACCAGAATTACTTAAACCTAATCGTAATCCCCCGGTCCCAATCACCAAAGCGCTTGGTTGGGAAGTTCGGCTAATTTCATTTTCTTCTTCGTAAGCAGAGTAAAAATTATTAGTATGTTGGTCAAATTCCCCGGCTGATGGTTCGATTTCCTTGTATTTTGTCAATAATTGGTGGTCTAAACTCATCTGATAAACTTGCTCAGGGGTAGTTTTCCATAGTCTTGCAATAAGTTGATTGCTCAACCCGTAATTCTTTGCTTTTTGTAAGACCGGTTCTTTATTAGGATGCGCGGCAATTTCATGCATCAACAGCCGCATCTTATTAATCTGTTCAAAATAAAATGGGTCAATTTTTGTCATCTCTGCTAATTCGTTAACTGAGTACCCTCTTTGCATCGCTTCAATTAATACAAAAAGGCGTCCTGCTTCTGGGTGAACAATTTTGGCAATTAACTGGTCGTCAGTCAGTTGCTTTTGGGCGGCAAGATGAAAGTCAGCCGGCTCATGGTAACGGGATTCAATAGCTTTGAAAAGCGCTTCAATAGTACTTCGACCAATACCAAAAACCGTCCCCACCGACCGTTTTTCTGTTCCAAGTAAACGACTAGCTTTTGGTAAATCACTAAATCCCCAGATTGGAACCCGGGCAGCAATATGATCCATCGTTGGTTCAATAAGAGCCGCATGATGAACATAATTTTCGCCAAGATCAATGTCTCGCAGATGCTTACCGGCATATAATTGTGCGGTCACTTCAGCAATTGGATATCCAGTTGACTGAGAAGTAAAAGCAGTAATTCGGTCAAAGTATGGGCTGCTCTTAATGACATAGAAACGATCACTATTTGTATCCAGGGCAAACTGAATATGGTTTGTACCGACAATCCTTAATTTGCGAGTAATAGCAAAAGCCGTATCTCGAATATCTTGAATCTGTCGATCGAGAAGTGTTTGAACAGGATTAAAAGCAATTGAATCGCCAGCATGGATACCAATTGGGTCCATATCCTCAATCATTGACAACATCATCATTGTTCCGGAACTATCGCGTTGAACGACAACTTCAATTTCCTTATAACCGGCAAGACTTTGCTGAACTACTACTTGTTCTGCTCGTGATTGGCTCAAACAAACCTTTACAGCATCTGCCAATTCACTTCGATCATGCACAATTTTACGGGTACTACTACTTTTAGGCAATACTGACCTGATAATGACTGGATACCCTAGCTTAGTTGCCTCATCTAAAGCGTCCTGATAATTATTAACTGTTACGATTTTCTTAACTGGCGCTTCCATTTGTCGAAGGGTTCGTTCAAGCAAGACAGCACTATTGATTTGCCGAATAGTTGCTTCAGGAACTCCTAGTAGTTGAATATTTTCCTTACGAATAATCCCCTTTTCTAGCAATTCTTGAGTAAGTTCAAAGGCTCGACGATTCCCCAGCGTAGGTAAAATTGCATCGGGATGAAATTTATTAATAATATCCATTAGGCTTTCGACTTTTAGCGGGACAATACAACCATGATCAACATTTTCTAAGCTTACCGAAAATGGGTTATCATCTGCCAAGATTGTTTTTATCTTCATTTGTTTAAAAACGCGTGATACCTGGTAAATAGCAGAGTCAAGCTCATCCCCGTGTTGCACATCATTGGCTCCTGCTCCAATAATCAATACAGATTTCAACTTTTCCATCAATGACGATCCCCCCTCCTATTCATTGTATCGACAAACTCATCAAACAAACCATCAGTCTCATCGGGCCCCGGTGCGCCATCGGGGAAGAATTGAACTGAAAATGCTGGATAACGACGATGACGAAGCCCTTGAACACTGTTATCAAGCATATCAACGTATGTAATAAAAAGCTGGGAGCGGTCAACTGAATTCCGCTTAATCAGGTACCCTTCTGCTTGGGTTGCATAGACAATGTGATCGGTAATAATTTCATGAATTGGATGATTCATTCCATGATGCTCAACCGGAATTTGTTGAACATCCGCTCCATTAGCGATCCCAAATAATTCATGGCCTAATCCAATAGCAAACATCGGTACTTTGGTTTGAACAGTACGAATCATTTCGAGAACTGACTTCCGGACATTATTAGGGTTTCCCGGTCCACTGGAGAGCACAACCCCATCAGGATCTAAGCGTAATATTTCTTCAGCAGTTGCGGTATATGGTAAGACAGTAATATTGCATTTTCGTCGGCTTAATTCTCGTAATATCCCATTCTTTAATCCAAAGTCAATCACAACAACGCTTAGCCCAATTCCGGGATTAGGATATGGCTTAGGAGTAGATACTTGAGCAACCTGTTGATTCGTTAAAACGGTCGCATGCAGTTGGTCAAAAGCATGATCATCTGGAACCGGAACAATGCTCCCCTTTAATGGCTTTCCAGCTTTTCTTAACTTATGAACTACTGCCCGTGTATCAATATTAGTAATTCCAGGAATATTCATTTGTTGAAGATATTTATCAAGAGTCAATTGACGTCCATTATTATTGGTTCCAGTATCAGCAAGGGACCGAACAATAATTCCTTTAATCGTCGGTACAATTGATTCATAGATATTACGTTGAATTCCATAGCTTCCAATATTGGGCTGGGTAAAGACTACAATTTGGTTATTGTAAACCTGATTAGTAATAATTTCTTGATAACCAGTCATACTAGTATTAAAAACAACTTCACCAAAAGTAACGGCTGGTGAGCCAAAACCTTCACCAGCGAAAATTGAGCCATCTTCAAATATTAGGTATCGTGCTGTCACTGTCCCACTCTCCTAAAACTTTGTTAATAATTGATCAATATTATTATGAACGTTCTCCAAATTAAACACAATAATTTTATTGGTCTGTCTTACGTAAATGTTCAAGCATTTTTGTGAAATAGGCTGGTAATGGAGCCGTAAAAACCATTTCTTTGCCTGTTCGGGGGTGTTTAAAGCCCAACAAACGAGCGTGTAGATATTGACCGTTGCCAGCAAGTGTTTTTCGCGGCCCATACAAAGGATCTCCTGCCAACGGATGACCAATATATTTCATATGAACGCGAATTTGGTGAGTTCGTCCCGTTTCTAACTGACAGGCAACTAATGTATAATTTTTAAACCGTTCTAACACATTAAAATGGGTTACCGCGTGACGTCCATCAATCACAACGGCCTGCTTTTTGCGGTCCTTTAATGAGCGACCTAATGGAGCATCAATTGTTCCTTTATCTTCTTTTATAACGCCATGCACAAGTGCAACGTATTCTCGTTGATTAGTTTTTGCCTTTAATTGAGCTGTCAAAGAACGATGGGCTAGATCGTTTTTAGCTACCATCAATAGTCCTGATGTATCCTTATCAATTCGATGAACGATTCCAGGTCGAAATTCTCCATTAATAGTTGACAATGGTGAATGATATAAAAGAGCATTTACAAGCGTATGGTCTGGATGACCTGGTGCAGGATGAACTACCATTCCCTGCGGTTTATTAACGACAATAACATCATTATCTTCATATACAATATCAAGAGGAATATTCTCAGGTGTTAAATCAATTTTTTGTGGCTCTTCTGGGATTATTTGGATATGGTCACCTACAAGCAACTTATATTTGGGCTTTACTTGTTTGCCATTAACAAGGACGTGACCATCTTCTATCCAATGTTGAATTTGTGATCGGGAAAATTGATCAAAATGATGGCCAAGTTGCTTATCAATCCTTCCAACCATCTCACTATCAATTGTTAATTCTACTTCTTCAGACATTTGTCAGTCCTTCTCCTTTAAGATGCAAATTATTAGCCAGATTACGCCAATTGTTAAGCACATATCCGCAATATTAAAAATTGGAAAATTAATAAATGTTGTTTCAAACATATCTACAACATACCCTTGCCTCAACCGATCGATAAAGTTGCCGATTGTTCCTGCCATAATCAATGCTAATCCGATTATCATTGATGCATTTTTACGGTACTGCCAGATAAAGTAACCAATTACAATAATTGCAATAATAGTTATAATAGTAAAAAAAGTTTGTTGTCCTTCAAAAAGACTCCAAGCAGCCCCTGAATTTCGTAAATTAGTTAACTCAATAATACCAGGAATTAGCTGTTTACTACCACCAAGAACAATTGATGAGGCAACCCACGATTTTAATAATTGGTCACAAATTGTTAAAATTAAAATAATACCAATAGCGATCCCAAGTAACAATTATTGAACCCCCTGTTGTTTCAATGCTAATTTCAAACGTGCAATTGCTTTAGTGGTAAAGGTAAAACTCATCACTTCTCCATTCACGGTAATTGTCACCGTATGCTTGGTAAACTCTGGCTGACGAATATCAGAGATTGGGATAACGAGATACTGCTTTTGTAACAAGCGATTAAATACCATTTTAGTTGGAGTGATTACTACAGTTCGTCGCCGCCATTCTAATAAGGCAAGAATTACAAAAACTGCAAAAAAGAGCGCACTGAGCCACTGAAAATGGGTAATTTCAAGCCAAATTACGAGACCGGCAATAAAGAAGAGAAAAGTCCAACACCAGCTAATAATTGCCCCCGTAAGGTCTGGTTGGTAAAAATAACGAGTTTCTTCTTCCATAATTATAAATGTCATCCTTTCAGAAAAGAGGTAGTTTTTATGATCAAAATTTTTACAGATGCTGCAACAAAAGGAAATCCTGGTCCTACTGGTTTAGGAATAATAATAATTACCAATCATAAGCAAATTCAGCTTGCAATTCCAGTAGATAAGGAAAAGATGGACAATCACCATGGTGAATTTGCTGCAGCTCACTATGGATTTAAATACTTAATTGATCACTTTAGTAATAATGAAACAATCCTATTTTATACTGATAGTCGTATCTTAAGTGACGCAATTGGCAAAAATTATACAAAACATTACCAAAAAGAATTAGCAGTACTAAATCCTCTCCTTCAACACTTTCCAACGGTTATTACCCAGTGGATTCCTGAAAGCCAAAATCGTGGAGCACATAATTTAGCAAATCAGGCCCTCCACAAAATAGAGTGATTTTGGAAAACAGCATACCATTTTGATTATATCATTCACATGTTCTATCAGCTACTAAGCAGAGAAAAAGCCTTAGCGGTCGTTACAATGCAACTCCTTACTAAGGCTTTTATTATTGGGAGATTTTGCCCCCTTTTATCCCCCTTTTGACGTTTTTTAAAGCAGAATTTTCGTTGAAACCCTTGCTATTTAAGGGATTTGATCTTGGAGCGATCTTTTTTGCCCCAATATTGGTAGAGATCTGTTCGTAAGGCACCGTTATAAAGTTTGCGACGCTTTGTGGCGGGCGCTCCATAGTACTTTTCAAATTCCATATCAGCCGTCAAAATATATTTACTCCATGTAGTTAATGGACGGTATAGCTCACCCATTTGTCGGTAAAGTTCATGAACAGATTCTTTATCACTTAAACGTTCCCCATATGGCGGGTTAGCAACGATAACTCCATTAACTTCGCTTGTTTGCCAGTCTTTTACGGCTAATTGCTTAAACGTGATATCATGAGTTAAGCCTGCCGCACGAGAATTTTCTTGAGCAATATCGATCATATTCTGGTCAATATCATATCCATGGATGTCTAATTCAATATCATAATTTGCTAAGGCATCGGCCTCATCCCGAACTTCATCAGATAAACCATCTGGAACCAAGTTAACCCATTGTTCACTAATAAATGAACGGTTGATTCCAGGCGCAATATTATGACCATATAATGCTGCTTCGATTGGAATCGTTCCCGAACCACATACAGGATCGACAAATGGATTATCAGGGAACCAGTGGGCAAGCATTACCAAGGCGGCTGCCATATTTTCCTTCAACGGTGCTCCACCTTTATTTTTACGATATCCACGTTTAAAAAGTCCCTCTCCACTAGTATCTAATGTAAGAAGAACATGGTCCTTATTAATTGCTACTTCTAATGGGTAAGTAGCACCAGTTTCAGCTAAGCGAGTCCGACGATGATATGCATTACTGAGACGTTGAACAATCGCTTTTTTAGTGATTGCTTGAACACTTGGCACATTATGTAATTGTGAGTTATGACTTTTTCCTTCAACCGGGAAATTCGCGTCAATTGGCAACAAATCTTCCCATGCAATATTTTCAGTACGATCAAACAATTCTTCAAAAGACCGAGCATCGAATTCACCCACAACAATTTTTACTCGGTCTGCTGTCCGTAACCAGAGATTAGTTCGAATAACATCCTTCATTGTTCCTTGAAAACGCACCCGACCATTCTCTACTTTAACTTCATAGCCAAGATCTCTTAGTTCTTTTCCTACCAATGCTTCAATACCTGCAGCAGCAGTAGCAATTAACTGATATGTTTGCACATTAAACTCTCCTTTAGACATATTCCTATTAATTATTTTACCTTATGTTGCTTCAAAATGAAAAGAAGCCGCAAGAAGAAACAAAAGAGACTGCAAAACTAAAAATGTTGCAATCTCTTTTGTTTACAAATGGTAGTCTATTCTAACCTAATTACATTAAGGAATTCTCATTTGCTTTATCAGTTAATATTTTGTAAATGCGTTCAATATCCCGGGTGGTGCCACGAGATTCAAATGCTGCTAATAAAGGCAAATCGTATTTTTTGGCGTATGTCTTGGCAGTTATTACATACATCTTCCCTAAGGTCAGGTTTCCGCTGCCAATTATTCCCGCACAACGTTTAACATTATCATAGCTTTCCAAATAATCGTGCATTGGTGTTGTTAAGATTTCTGTTAACGTCGGCGTGAATCTACTTCCACCGATCATATATGTTGGTAGTAAAACAAAAAATTTACTATCGCTTTTGGTTGGAAGTGTCTCCTCTGAAATCTCCAATAACTCAATTAACGGATTCTCATTATTTAAATGATACTGTTGCGTTGCGTATTCTTGAAGTCGATGGGTGAATGACCGTACATTCCCAGAAAACGACATATATACAATTTTTATTCTCTTATTATCCATAATTCCCTAACTTCATTATCTGATATTTTGTTAATCGGAAGATAAGCTAATTTGCAAATAACTCATTTTAACCCCTCTAACATTATAGGCGCACTTGGAATAAAATGAAACAATTATTTATATTTTATTGCTATTTTAAGAATTTTTAAGCTATATCTACCCCAAACGCCCAAAATTTAATTTATCATCGTTTAACTTTTTGCTTCAAAAAGTAATTGTTAACGTATTATGTAAAAGAAAATAATAACAGTATGCTCTGATTTTTAAAATAAAAAAACCCGAGCGAACTCGGGTGCCTGTATGCAAGTATCTGTAGGCCATGTTTTGTCGTAATATAATTATCAGGCATAATTATATCGAGGTAATCATCTATCTCAGAGTACCGAAATACTCTCCCCTGGAATCACTTCAATTTGTTATCCAAAGCTCCCCTACCGTAGTTTGGGTTTACCGCTTGAGGGGTTTACCGCGTTCCACCAATATCGTTTCCAATATTGTATCGTCACTGTGGCACTTTTCAGGAATACTAAGACGTAGTTAAAACCTTAGTCCGTTTTTCCGCCGTCACCATAAAATGGTGCCCCGCCTTATTTTTTCAGCGAGCACAAACACTACAGGCATCGCAGCCTGTGCGAGCATGGACCTTCCTAACACAACATAAGCTGTGCTCAATTACCCAAAACTTGCAAAATTATTAATAAACTATTCGACACGCACTAAAGCAAATGTGAGTCATTATTATCGTTACCATCTAATTGTGAACCAAATACGCGACGTTCTAGATTAGATAGACGCTTTAAAATATCCATATTCGCAGCGCTCGATACAGGTTGACGGGAAGCAGTTTGGTTACTCATAGATGAACCAACTTCTACTTGGCGATTTAATTCATCAACCTTTGCTCTCAAACGTTCATTTTCATCATTTAAACGTTCAAGTTCTTTATTATAGGTGTCGTAGTCTTTAATAACATCATCTAAGAAAGCATCAACATCCGCTTCATCGTAGCCTTTGCCAATATTTCTCTCCTTAAATTGCTTATGCAAAATATCTTGTGGAGTAAATTTTATGTTATCCAACTTAAACACCTCAATTGTTTAGTTTGCGTAGTCCAATAACTATAATACCAAATCAAAGAAAAAATGCAAGGTTAAAATTCATCTTTTTCCCTTTGACGCTCAGCCCATTCTTCTGCCTCTTCTTGAAGTTCATCAAAATCAACAAAAGTCATTGAATATTCCCTTTCTTCTTTATATTTTTGAATTGTCTCATAATCATGCTTGGTTTTCCCTTGATACTCTGGGTCGTAAAGAAGAAAAGCTTCATCAGTATGTGTAAGCATAAACTGCTGATAATTTCGCAACTGTTGTGGGGATTGATAAGGTTTATCTGAAACATTAGCAAAAAAATCAACTTGCTGAGTAATACTCGTCAGCTTTAACTGATTATTTTCATTCCATTGCTTACCAAATTCTGTAAAGGGAAACATTAAAGCCGTTTTTAATTGTGGAAAATCAGCTTGGAGTTCTAAGGCAACTTCGAGTCCCCATCTTTCCGTTCCCATTTGTGGTCCAGTTATTACCCAGAATTCATCATCATTTAATTCCAATTGGGCCCTTAAATAATTTTTAAGAACCTCTTTTATTACTTGAACTTTGGGATCATTATCCTTAAATATATTTAGTTCGTAACTTCGATAGCCAGTAATCCACACTCTCTTCATAAAATCCTCCCTAAATAAGCAGATATAAAGCCTCTTAACTTAAACTTGTAATCATCTTGTATCAATCATTATGCAACTAGTCTGGTATAATAAATCTCTAGTTAGGAGAGTGATCACCGTGACCATTCACTATCCCAATGGTCAGCAACCTGTACAACACTATAATACACATAATGAATTACCGACACCACATCAATCTATTTATGCTAAACGTGGGATGTCGTTAGAGGATGAAATCAATCATAGTAATCAGTACTATTTGGCTCGCCATATTGCTGTTATCCATAAAAAGCCTACCCCTATTCAGCTTGTAAAAGTTGATTACCCCAAGCGGAGTGCGGCTGTTATTAAAGAAGCATATTTTCGGCGGCCATCAACTACTGATTACAATGGGGTGTACCGTGGATACTATATTGATTTTGATGCTAAAGAAACACGTAATAAAAATTCTTTTCCATTAAAAAACTTTCATCCCCACCAAATTCAGCATATGCGTGAATGTGTAGCACAGGGGGGAATTTGTTTTGCTTTCATTAAATTTACGGAGCTTGACCTGCTATACCTTCTTCCCGCTTCAAACCTATTTAAATATTGGGACCAACAGCAAAGCGGCGGCCGTAAATCAATTTTGCGAACCGATATCGCTAAAGAAGGCTATCAAATTCATTATCAACTCAATCCGCGTTTACCATATTTAAACGCTGTTGATAAAATAATTGCTGCAAAAGCGTAAAGGAGTTTACTATGTCAAATGATAATCAGTCAACGCGTAGTGAGCGTCATAATAACAATGACAATCAACAGCGCAATGTTGGCGGCTTAATAAAGAAAATCTTGCTATGGGTAGCAGGAATCGTCGTTCTACTAATGGTGGCATCTGCAGCTTTGTTTTTCTACTATGCCTCAAGCGCCCCTAAAATTAGTAGAAGCGACTTAACAAGTCAGAGTATTACGACTATTTACGATGATCAAAATCGAGTAATTTCTCGTTTAGGAGCACAGAAACGAGAATATGCCAAGGATAATCAAATTCCAAAGCAGTTAAAAAATGCTGTTGTTTCAATTGAGGATCGCCGCTTCTACAAACACCATGGTGTTGATACAATTCGAATTCTTGGAGCAGCCACTTCTAATGTTTTTGGTCGTTCGGCCGGGATGCAGGGAGGAAGTACGCTGACTCAACAGTTAGTTAAATTATCCGTCTTCTCAACAGCGGCCTCTGATCGAACATTAAAACGAAAAGCCCAAGAAGCTTGGCTTGCTATTAATGTTGAGCAGCATTTTAGCAAGAGTCAGATTCTTGATTTCTACATCAACAAGGTTTATATGGGTAATGGAATTTATGGAATGCAAACAGCAGCTCAGTACTACTACGGTAAAGATTTAAACGATCTTGACCTTTCCCAATTAGCCCTTCTCGCCGGAATGCCACAATCGCCTACTTATTATAATCCACTTGTAAGCAACACGAAATATGCAACACAACGGCGAAATGAAGTATTGAATGCGATGGTTCGCAGCAATTACATTACCCAATCCCAAGCTAACCAAGCAGCAAGCGAAAGTGTTACTGCTGGTTTAGACCCTGATCATGGTAATATTTCAGGAAGCGGAACTGCTGTAGATTCTAAAGTTGTTGACCCTTACGTAAAACAGGTTCTTGCTGATTTGCAAGCACAAGGATACAACCCATATAGTGACGGGCTAAAGGTTCACACTAATCTTGACCTCGATGCTCAACAACACCTTTATGATGCAGCAAATAAAAAAGTTCAGTTCCAAAACGATAAAATGCAAGCCGGGGTAGCTGTTACCGACCCGCATAACGGACAAATCATTGCCATGCTTGGTGGCCGTCATACAGGAAATGTTGTGTATGGTCTTAACCGGGCTGTGCAAAGTAACCGTAGTTCCGGGTCGACCGCAAAACCATTAATGGATTATGGTCCAGCTATTGAATACTTACAATGGCCAACCTTCAAGTCAATTGCTGATACTCGGTTTGTCTTTCCTGGTACTAATACTGTCCTTCATGACTTTGATAAAAAGTACAAGGGCAATATGACAATGCGTGAAGCTTTAGTTCAATCACGGAATGTCCCTGCTATTCGAGCATTACAAGCCGTGGGAATTAAACGTGCTACTTCTTTCCTTGATGGATTAGGAATTTCACAAAAGCAACCATATACTTTACAAAACGGGATTGCTTTGTATATCTCCCCTCTCCAAGTTTCTGCTGCATATGCGGCCTTTGCCAATGGCGGTACTTACTACAAGCCTTACTACATTAGCTCGATTACTACTCAAGATGGTTCAGTAAAGCAATTCAACCCGAAAGGTAACCGCGCAATGAATAAGGCTACTGCCTACATGATCACTGATATGCTTAAGGGAGTCTTCACAGATTCACAAGGAAGCGCAACTGACGCTCGACTTGACGGTGTTAACCAAGCCGGTAAGACGGGGACGACAAACTATCCTGGAAATTCTGGTCAGTCTGGCGTAATGGATTCCTGGATGGCCGGGTATACTAAGAATTACTCAATTGCAGTTTGGACTGGTTATGACCACCCACTTGAACCTGGTGGCAGTATTTCAGAACAATATATAAAGTCAGCACAATTACTTTACAAGGACTTAATGCAATACCTTGACAGCCAAAATCACGCATCTGATTGGACGATGCCAGATACTGTTGAGGCTGTTCGAGTTAAAGGTAAACGTCAGCTTGTAATTCGCGATTCAAAATGGGCATTCGATTATACTGAAGATACATCAGCTGATCGTGATAGCAGTTCTACTTCTAGCTCAAGTGAATCATCATCGTCTTCATCTTCTTCCAGCTCTGCTTCAAGTAGTAGCAGCGAAAATCGCACAGAAGAACGAAATAATACTTCAACTGAATCTTCGTCAAGTAGTGCTCCGGCTAGCTCAAGCTCATCTGCATCTGCACCCGCACAAAGCTCAAGTTCTAGCCCTGCCCCTGCTACGCAACCTAGCACAGCTAATCCATGATAAGATCTTTTAAAAAATTGAAGATAATAAAAAGGATTGTGGAATTTTTCTCCGCAATCCTTTTTATTATCAACTTTTTCAAGAATGAATTGTATGTTTTTGCCGACCATTTTGTAGAATATAGACGGCAATAATTACTAAAATAATCCCTAAAATTTCTGCCCAATTCAAGTTCAATTTAAAGAAGATCACACTTAAAATTGAAGTTGTGATTGGTTGAACGGCATCCATGATACTAACTACATCAGATGGTGCATATCTAGTTGCATGAAGCAAAATTCCAAATGGTAAAATAGTTCCAAATAACACCACTGTCGCAACAGATGCTACTAATGTGGTAGTAATATGTGGCGGATTAACCCAAAATGGCCGGTAAAGGTTAAATAGAACTCCGGCAATCATCGTCCCCCAGCCGAGGACAACAATTGGCGGATTCTCATCAGCAGCACGTTGTGGAAGGACAACATAGAATGCAGCTGTAATCCCAGATCCCAAGCCCCAGAGAAGGGATACAAATGGTAAAGCTAATTGTGTAAAGTTACCACGTGTGATACATAATGCCACCCCAATTAAAGCAACAACAAACGCAATAACGTCACTCCGAAATGGACGACGATGCATAAAAACAATTCCACCTAATACAATAAATAGCGGGGAAAGATATTGAAGAATTGTTGCTGCTGAGGCATTTCCTGTTTGAATAGCATAATAGAACGTAAGTAGGTTTGCCATTAACCCTAAAATAGCATAACTAATGACTGAAATAGCTGTTGCTCGTGTTTTAAATACGTTAAAAATCTTTTTCCCATATAAAAATACACTAATTACTAATAAAATTACTCCTGCTGAAAAAGTCCGCATCGAAAGCATCCACGTAGCAGGAATTGCTAAATTTTGTGAGATGAGTTGCAAAACGGTTCCAGATATTCCCCACATAGTAGAGGCAACCGCTGCCCATATAATTCCCTTCATTACTTGAGAAGAAGATTTTTCCATGTCAATCACCCTTTATTTAATTTTATTCGCCTAATTTATAAATCGGTATTTTAGGCTTTTTTAATGTCTTCTTTTCCGGCTTTTGTCCAGCCTCTTTTCGCTGTTCAAACCTCTTTTCATGCTCATTGATATCTCTTTCGGTTCTTAAGCCTTGACGATCCCAGCTTTGTAGAATCCGGTCCATGTACTGGAGATTTAGCGCACTATTCATTACTGCCTGCCGTAAAGCAAGTTTAATCATTATTACCGAATAATTATCTTTATCCAACCAGTCATTAACGATTTGTAATTCCATTGATGATAGAGGCCGGCCAAATTCGGCTTCTAGCTGATTAAATGTCTCAACCCGAGTATTAGTATTTTCAACCTTAATTGTTTCCTCTTGGTCATTCTCATTGAGCAACGCTAATTTGTTGATGAGGAGCGAAAAATCATATATCGCATCTTCTTTGCCATCTTCCATTTTTCGCATCTTCTGCTCAACAAGATGGTTTGTCATCATCTGGTGAAGTTGTTCAAACACCTGTCGCTCTTTTGTTCCTAAGTTCTTTGCAATTGTCCGAACATCCGGATTCATTATTCCTCGATCCTGGTAAGATTTGAACTGAAGATATAAGACAAATTGAGAGGTTGTCATCCCTAACTCTTTATAATGATGTAGCAATAAATTACTTATATTTGTTTCACCTGCTTGCAAGTAATGTTGTAAAAGGCTTGCATCTGTCATTTAATCAGCTCCTCTCTTAGCAAAATATTTTTTGCAAAAGTAAAGAGACTGAGTAATCCCAGCCTCTATTAGTTTCAGCTTTTATTAAAGATTATTAATATTTTGAACGTATTGTCCAGTCTTAAAATTAATCAGATCGTAGCAGAGATTTCCTTTTTGATTACGGTATGTTACTTCCCAGACAGTCTTATCATTAAATACCCCAGGAGCAACTTTTAAAATTTCTCGCGGATTGCGATTTGCTTTTGTCATCGCTCGTGCTCTCGCAGCAGTAATCCCACTCGACTGTTTTAGAACCCTAATCTTGCCACCATGTTGGGGAACCATAACCAGGATCGGTTGTTTTTGCTGATTCTTGCCACTAATCGTATAGTAAGTATTCTCCCGATTATAAATATAAAATTGGTCAGGAGACTGGAGATGAGCATATTTTTCGGCAAGTGAAATTGTTTGCCGCCGTGCTGAATTTCGTGGTTGATTGCTAACTGCAAAAACACTCCACACTATTAATAAGATTAGTAAAATCGCAATCAAAAGGTTACGAATTGTCCGCATTGAGGAACCTCGACTCTGTTCACGCTGAACTTCACGCCGACTTTGCATATCTTTTCCCTCTTATCTCTTTAGTTTTTAAATTCTTATATGACAATTGTTTTGATTATACCAGAAATCAGTAATTAAAAGTTGATAAAGTTTAATTAACTTTGTCCTCTTTACCATTTTGTAAAAACTTCTGAGTAATCGAAATCAATTCAGCAGTTTTTTTGCTACTAACCGGTAAATCAGTAGGTAGACTACTCAAAATCGTCTTTCCATACCGCCTTGTCTGCAGTCGTGGATCAAGGACTACTGCCACCCCATGATCATCTTCCGTCCGTAATAATCGTCCAATCCCCTGCCGTAACCGCATCGTTGCTTTGGGCAATTCTGAATGATAAAACGGATTTTTACCCTGTTGCTGGAGTAATTTATTATGAGCCCGATTCATTATTTCATCAGGTGAGTCGAACGGTAAACGCGTAATGATTAAAAGTTCAAGGGCAGACTCTGGTAAATCGATCCCTTCCCAAAAACTAGAAGCACCAAGAAGAATCGAGTTTTTTCCACCACTAAACTGTTTTAAGATTTTATCACGATTACCCGTAATCCCTTGGGCTAAAATATCCCGCTGATCAAATAGATCTGTTTCGCGAAGTTGGCTATATACCTGCTCAATCATCACCAGTGAATTGAATAAAATCATTGTCTGATAATCAGCATTCTTCGTTAATTGGTAAATCGTATCACTGAGGTATTTAATGTAGTCACTGTTATTTTGCGCGCTGGGTACTGGAGCATCTTCTGCGATCAATAATTTAGCATGCTGTTTGTAATTGTATGGGGATGCAAAGCGCCGTGTTAAAGTATTGTTGCGCTCTAAATCTAACTGGTGGTAAAGATACAAGGACCGTGGCGATGTAAACAATGTCGCCCCCACAAATAACGGTTGAGCAAAATATGGATAAACATTCTTTGTAAGATAGTGTGTTGCTTCCAATAGTCCCCCACTAAGTTGTAAGGCACTTTGTTCACTCGATTGGCGAATAGTAATCCAAAAAGCCGCTGCCTCTCCCTGTTGCTGAAGTGTTTCATTAAATTCATTTAGTGTCTGATCGGCTTCAATTAATTTTGCAAGCTGACTTTGAAATTGGCTCATGAGATAACGATCACTTAATAACCACCGATCTGATTGACTATTAAACAGATGACTAAGAGCAGAAAAATGAAGTTGCACACTACTCAAGGCTTGTTCTAGCTTCATCATCACGGGTCCACTAATATCCAAGAGAGCCGTCACCTGATCATTTTGCAGCGGTTGTTCAATTAATTCATTATCAGGATTGCCAGTAGCACTTGTCATATATTGACGGTAAAGGGCTTGTTGGAAAAGATCAACCGCCTCTTCTACTGCATTGAGATCGCCACGAAGTAATTCAACATTATAACTGCCTAGTGCCTGTTCAGCGAAAATATCCGTTAAGTTCCGATCGTTGCCATTATTAACTAACCCAGACATTATGTGAACTGCGGTACGTAATTTTTGAAAATTAAATGTTCGCCGTGACCGTTTTAAGATACTTTCACTTAAGTGCTGAGCTTCATCGATTACTAAGTATGGTCGGCGAGTCCCATCCCCTAATTCCTGGGCATGAGCAACCAAGTACGCATGATTCGTAATAATAATATCAGCTTGATGAAGCCGCTTTTCCCGCCGAACAAGAAAATCATCATGGTAAAAGGCATTTGCTGGATTTAAGCTTCTGATACCCTGGTGACGAATTTCAGTAAAGTATGGCGACTGCTGAGAATTTAAATTAAGTTCATCAAGGTCTCCACTTTGCGTTGAAAGTAACCACACTAAAATCTTGGCTTTTAACAACTGAACAAGTTTCGAATCTTCAATCACACTTAAAGAATGAACAAAGCGGGCAATATCAATATAATGGGCATTTCCTTTGATAATCACACTATTCATCTTAAAAGGTAAAACCTTATTTAGTTGCGCGATTGATGTGTCAATAATTTGTTGCTGCAGGATATTGGTTGCTGTGCTGACAACAATCTTTTTATCGGGATACGCAACATAACTTAGTGGAAAGAGGTAGCCCAAGGTCTTCCCTACTCCAGTCCCAGCCTCGACAATCATAGTCTTGGGTTCATCATGAGTATAATTATTGTAAATGCTGTTCATCATTTTTGCTTGAACAGGCCGTAGTTTCAACGTATCCCCGTATAGCTTTTCTTTTGCCTTTTTAGTTGAAGGATATTTGTGCTGCTCCCGCTGACCATTAGCAGTGATCGGCCGCGACTTATGAAGAACAATTCCGTGAGAGACGTACAGCTCTTCACTTAATGGTTGTGGCGATTTACGTCGACGCAGCAACTCAACATCAAAAACCCCGGCTGTTTGCTGAGGTAAATTAAGCTTCAACTGAGTAATCTTTTCTAGCGTAAGCGTTGGTAATTGTTCAATCCTTTTTAGCAAGTCAGTAAGTAATTCTGCAGTTGCCTCAGCGTCTGACACTGCACTATGAGGGTGATCATGCTCAATGTGCAACGAACTAGTTAAATCTCGTAAACGAAAACTCTTTGCGGTAGGAAGAAGAATTTGACTAAGGGTTACAGTATCGATTGCCGGAATTGATAAAGAAGGATATCCAGCGCGTTCTAATTCTGCATTTAGGAAAGGAAAGTCAAAATTAACATTGTGAGCCACAAAGGTCGTTTCCGCCAATAAACTATAAATAGTTCCAGCAATATCCTCAAATAGAGGAGCTTTTCGCACATCTTTATCTTCAATTCCTGTTAATTGAACAATTGAACGCGGAATCTTCTCTCGCGGATTTATTTTTGTTTCAAAGTGATTTATGATTTCGCCATCTTGAACGAGAACACAACCGATTTGAATGATTCGATCTCCATGATTAACATTCGTTCCGGTTGTTTCTAAATCAACAACTGAGTAGATTGGCGCTTTTTTGTCACGCTTTTTTGTGCGCTGACTACTACGCTGTGTCACACTATCACCATATTTCTCCGAAGTTATTATATAAGTTACTAAATATTCTAAACTAAATGATACACCATTCTACTATAAATTTCTCATTTTTACACGAATCGGTCTTTCTTCGTGATAAAATGTTTAGATTTGGTAACATCCACAATCGTTTTTAGCTAGAATCATTGTTTTATGCTATGATTAAGTTTGAATTTTTATGTAGAAAGTAGGTTACGATGGTGAAACAACAAGGGATTGGTACTAGCCATGCGAAAATCATTTTAATGGGAGAACATAGCGTAGTATACGGTCAGCCGGCAATAGCCTTACCATTGCCAAGCGTTCAATTATCAGTTACGCTAAGCAGTCGCCAAGATAACCAGCGAATTATTAAAAGCCGTTATTATCATGGTAGTTTAGAAAATTTGCCTTCCTCCATGATCGGAATTAAAAAATTAATTGACACTTTATCTGCAAGGTTTAATGACCAAGAAACTGGTTGGGACTTGAAAATTGAAAGTCAATTACCTGCTGAACGAGGAATGGGGTCATCTGCCGCCAGTGCGATTGCAATTATTCGAGCATTTTTTGACTATTATGATGAACCACTCGATCGAACATTATTGCTTCAGCTTGCAGATGTTGAGGAACAAATTACACATCGTAGTCCATCCGGTTTAGACGCTGCTACTGTCAGTTCAGATAAACCGCTTTTTTATGTTAAGGGACGAATTGGGGTACCAATTGAAATGAACCTCGATGCCTCTTTAGTAATTGCCGATACCGGAAAAAAGGGTGCTACTAAGGAAGCCATTTTGGCAGTTAAAGATGAATTGAAAAACAACAACGAAAAAGCTGAGAGACATATTAAACACCTCGGCGAATTAGTAAAACAAACAAAAGACTACCTTGCGCAAAACGCCATTGTAAAACTAGGCGACGCGCTTAACTTTGCGCAAACTGATTTAGCTGCTCTTAACGTATCAGACCCGGCATTAGATCACCTTATTCATGTTGCACGTGACAATGGTGCTCTTGGTGCTAAATTAACCGGGGGTGGTCGTGGTGGTTGCATGATCGCTTTAATGCAGACAGCTATGGGGGCTCGACGCCTTGCAAGCATCTTAAAAGAGAATGGCGCGCATGATATTTGGCTCCAACCACTTGATAAGCGAGGTAATAACTAATGGCAACTGCAAAAGCACATACTAACATTGCGCTTGTTAAATATTGGGGAAAGAAGGATCAAGAATTAATCATTCCACAAACTGACAGTCTCTCCCTTACACTTAATGAATTTTACACCACGACTACCGTAAATTTTGATAGCCATCTTACTTCAGACTTAGTTGCCATCGATCAACATATCCTTAGTAAGAAAGAGGCACAAAAAGTAGTTCATGTTTTAGATATTGTTCGTCAACTAAGTGGGATAAAATCTTTTGCACGCGTAGACTCAATTAATCATGTTCCAACTGCTGCTGGCCTTGCTTCTTCAGCTTCCGCTTTTGCCGCTTTAGCAGGAGCAGCCAGTACCGCGGCCGGTTTAAATCTCTCAAGTCGTGACCTATCAAGACTTGCCCGTCGTGGATCCGGTTCAGCAACTAGATCTATTTATGGTGGACTGGTTGAATGGCAAAAAGGAACTGACGATGCCTCGTCCTTTGCACAACCAGTTTTAGAAAATGTTGATTTTCCAATCGAGATGTTAGCAGTCTTAGTTGATACAAAAAAGAAAAAAGTTTCCAGTCGATCTGGAATGCAGTCCAGTGTTGAAACTTCACCCTACTATGATGCTTGGCGCCAAGTGGTAGCTAATGATATGGTTGCTATAAAGAAAGCTATCAAAGCAAAAGATATTGACCAAATTGGCCATATTGCTGAAGAAAATGCCCTTCGTATGCATGCACTTACCTTTTCAACTGACCCTGGTTTTACCTATTTTAATGGTGAAACGTTAACTATTATTAAAGCCGTGGAAGACTTGCGTAACCAGGGAGTAAACTGCTATTATACGATGGATGCCGGTCCAAACGTCAAGGTGATTTATAACCGAGGAAACCGGAGTAAGATTGTTGAAAAATTAAGCAATATCGTTGGCTCAGAACGGTTGGTGGTTTCACAACCGGGACCTGGAATAAAAATTTGGAATGAATAAAATTTAATGAATAAGGGGACTTTAAATTTTGATTACTGAAAAAGCTCCCGGCAAATTGTATATCGCCGGTGAATATGCTGTTGTTGAAAATGGTTATCCTGCAGTTTTAGTTGCGTTAGATCAATTCGTCACCTGTACGATTGAAGAAAGCGCTCAAGAAGTTGGTCAAATCATTAGCCGCCAATATAATAATGATCAATTATCCTGGCGACGCTTAGGAGATCAAATGGTAGTTGATAAACGTGACAATCCTTTTTCTTACATTCTTTCTGCTATTAGGGTTACAGAAGAATATGCTCGTACTTTTGGTCGCGACTTACGAATATTTAATATCCATATTGACAGTCAATTAGACAGTGCTAACGGTCGTAAATATGGTCTTGGTTCCTCTGCTGCGGTTACTGTAGCAACTGTCAAGGCTCTTTGTCGTTTCTATAATTTGCCCGTCAACAAGGATCAAATCTTTAAATTAGCTGCGATAGCCCATTTTGAAGTTCAAGGAAACGGTTCGTTAGGTGATGTTGCTGCTTCTGTATATGGTGGTTGGATTTCCTACCATTCATTCGATCGTCAGTGGCTTGCCCAGCAACGCAAGTACCTTGACCTAAAAACGATCATCGACTTGCCTTGGCCTGACCTTAATATTGAGTCCTTAACTGCTCCAAAAAACTTAGAGCTTTTAATTGGCTGGACTGGCAAGCCAGCATCTACCTCTCAACTTGTTGATAAAATTTCCCTTTTTAAAGCACGTCGCCAAACTGAATATCATCATTTTCTCGAAAAAAGCAAATCATGTATTCAACGAATGGTTGATGGTTTTCACCGTCAAGATCTTGAAGCGATTAAAAATGAAATTCGTTATAACCGTGATCTTTTAAAACAACTTGGTACTAATTCAGGGGTAAACATCGAAACAGAATCATTATCTAAGCTTTGCCAAATTGCTGAATCTTTTGGTGGCGCTGCTAAGACATCTGGTGCCGGTGGCGGTGATTGTGGAATTGTCGCTATTGATAGTAACTCTAACTTTGGAAATGTCTTAAAGAGTTGGGCACAAAATCATATCGAACAACTTCCTTTATCCGTACACTTTATCGATAACGCAAAAAGCTTCAAGAAATCTGTTAAGCACCATCTTTCTTACATTCACAAGTAGATTAAAGGAGGCTCCATGATGGAATCACGTCATGCCCAACGGAAAAACGAACATCTTTCATTAGCTGCCAAATATTATGACCAGGTTCATCAACACCATTATTTTGATCAGGTACGTCTAATTCATGATAGCTTACCTGAAATGACAACAGATGATGTTGATTTGCATGTCCAGTTAGCTGATAATCTAGAAATTGAATGTCCTTTTTATATTGAAGCAATGACTGGTGGGAGTGACCAAGCGCTTAAAATCAACCGGCAACTTGCTCAATTAGCCCATAAGCACCATTTGGCAATGGCAACGGGATCGCTCAGCATTATTTCAAAAGACCCCCAATCATTTTCGTCTTTTGAAATAATTCGCAAAGAAAATCCTGATGGCATTATTTTTGCAAATTTAAGTGCAAATGCCAGTCTTGACCAAGCGATAAATGCTATTTCCCTTCTCAAGGCAAACGCCCTTGAACTACATATCAACGCGGCCCAAGAATTAATTATGCCTGAAGGTGACCGAGATTTTAATTGGTTGGATAATATCCAGTACCTTGTCAGTGAACTGGAAGTCCCTGTTATTGTAAAAGAGGTTGGCTTTGGAATGAGCAAAACGACGATTGCCAAACTGCAAACCCATGATGTTCACCTCATCAATGTTAGTGGACGTGGTGGCACAAACTTTGCAGCGATTGAAAACCGACGTAACCATGATATTAATTTTGAGAGTTTATTGGACTGGGGACAAACAACCCCCGAATCACTATTAGAAGCACATTCAATTCGGCGCGGTAAAACTGAAATTATTGCCTCTGGCGGAATTATTTCTCCTCTCGATGTTATCAAGGCTGGTGTATTAGGAGCCCGGGCAGTTGGTGTCGCTGGGTATTTCCTTAATATTCTTCAAAATGAAGGGTATGAAGCATTAGATCAAACGCTCAGTGAATGGCAAGTGATTGTCAAACGCTTGCTCGCGCTCCTCGGTTGCTCATCATTTACCGAGCTTTCACGTGTTGAATATGTTTTAGGAACGGACTTGCTATCATATGCTCGTCAACGACACTTGCGCTAACTTAAATAATTGAAATTCTTATTAAGATTGATACAATTGATTTAATGACTTAAGGTTTGGATGGTGATTGAAGTGAATAAAATTAATTGGGGCAAATCAATTACAGTTGGTATAACTGCTGGTCTTGTTGCCGGCCTTGTTAAACTTGGTTGGGAAAATATTCTCCCACCACGGACACCAGAGCGAGATCAAACAAACCCACCACAAAAAATGCTTGAACAATTTGGGGTTCCGACACAGATTACACACGCTACCTATACCTATTCCGGCCAACAGTTGCCATGGGTAAGCTATGTTGTTCACTTTAGTTTCTCGGCTGGTTTTGGCGTTCTCTATAGTATCGGCGGACAGTTGGCACCGTGGATCAAAAAAGGCGATGGGGTGCCATTCGGGATTGCTGTTTGGGATTTCTTCCACCTCAAGTTAATGCCTTTAATGGGAACAGTGCCTGCTGCAAAAGATCAACCACTTGAAGAACATGTTTCTGAATTTTTAGGACATGCAATCTGGATGTGGACGATTGATGCATTAATAAAGAGTAAAGAATAATAAAAATCCGAGAAAAAATTTCTCGGGTTTTTATTATTTTAAATTATTTACCTTTAAAGTAATGCACTTCAGATCGAAAATCTCCCGTATGGGTCGGGTCACGGAACAAACCGACATTCATCAATTCATCCCCACCATAAGTCTTATCAGTCATCTCATCATGATAATCAATTGTTGGATCAAGCCCTGCCATCTTAGTATTATTAATTTCAAAACGATTAGTATGCAACTGCTTAAACATAAACAGTAGCGCTTCTGACTTATCTGGATTGACAAATTCCCAAGCAACTGTATTGCTATCAAAAGGACTTTCTAAGCGAATAAAGTCACCATATTGAATCAGATGACGGTGAGCCTTGTAGAACTTGATTTGTTCCTTTACCATTTGCCGATCTTCTTCAGTCAAATCTGCTAAGTCAAGTTCATAGCCAAAGACCCCACTCATGGCAACATCACCCCGCATCTTAAAACTAGTAGAACGGCCAGTTTGTTGGTTAGGTGAAACCGATACGTGTGCTGTCATGGATGAAATTGGATAAGTTAAAGATGTTCCGTATTGGATCTTTAACCGTTCGACCGCATCTGTATCATCTGATGGCCAACTTTGCGGCATGTAATAAAGAATACCAGCATCAAAGCGACCACCACCGCCTGAACATCCTTCAAATAAGATATTAGGATAACGGGTAACTAACCGCTCCATTAAGTCATATAGGCCTAAAATATAACGGTGACTAACCTCCCCCTGATGTTCTGCATCCGCTGCGCTAGAGAAGACCTCAGTAAGATTACGGTTAAAGTCCCATTTAATATAGTCAAGCGGCACCTTATCTAAAATTAAGCACATTTGATTGTAGACATTATCAACGACTTCTTTACGGCTAAAGTCTAGTACTAATTGATTACGAGAAAGTGTCATGCCACGGTTCGGTTCATGTAAGGCATAGTCTGGATGCTCCTTATATAACTTAGAGTCGACTGAAATCATTTCTGGCTCAAACCAGAGGCCAAATTTCATGCCATTCTCGTGGGTCCGATCTGCTACCCGCTTTAATCCCCCAGTAAGTTTGTCCTGGTTAACAAACCAATCACCAAGCGATGAGTTATCATCATTTCGGTGACCAAACCAGCCATCGTCAAGAACAAACATTTCAATTCCCAATGGCTTTGCTTCATCAATAATTTGATCTAATTTCTTATCATCAAAGTCAAAGAAGGTCGCTTCCCAGTTATTAATAACAATTGGTCGGTCTGCATACTGATATTTACCACGAGCAACCCGATCGCGTAATAACTTATGGAATACTTGTGACATTCCATTTAAGCCTTGTTGACTAAAGCCCATGATTGCTTCCGGTGTTTGAAAATCTTCTCCCGGTTCAAGAACCCACTCAAAGTTATAATCGTTAATTCCGGTCATTAGGCGAATCTGGTCAATCTGATCTTTTTCCAAGGTGAATTGATGATTACCAGAATAGACAAGGAGCACACCCAAAGCATTTCCTTGAAACTCATCTGTATTTTTGTCAACCAAGGCTACAAACGGGTTCATATGATGAGAACTAGAATTGCGGCGGCTAGAAAATTCTGTTATTCCTCGACGCAATTCTTGCCGTTCGGGTTGTCGTTCAAGGGCATATTGGCCGGGAACGGAAATAACGTCATAATCATGTTTAGTTAAATCAAGCTGCATTGAGGCGATCTTCTCAATTCGTAATTCTTGGTTACTTGTATTTACTAATCGTGCGTTCCGCGTAATAACTGGTCGTTCGTTATAAATAGTATATGAAAGAATAAGTTGTGCACCAATTGTCTCGTCAACCAAAGTAACTTCTAACGTCTCTGCTTCTTTATCACTGTTAACGTAAGATGCCGGCAATCCAGCTAATTTGGGTTTCCCCGGTAAGATTTTATAAGACTTGTACCGGAAATCAGTCAATCGTGAACCATTTTCTGTTTTGATAATAATTGCCGGCACACGATAGTCTCCGGTATTATTTCCCGAATATTCCTGTAATAAATCATCCTTAGAATAAGTTCGATCCATCGATTCAGGAAGGTTTCCTGAAAATCCACGATCAACTCGTGGATATTGGCGTTCACCATGATAGCTACGAATTGCTGGTCCAAAGTACAGGTGGCTGAGAATATTTCCCTCTTCTACTGAAAACAAATAGGAAATCTCTTTATTTTTTAAGTGAAAAACACGTTGTTGTTCATCGAATGTAATCATTAGCTGTGGCCCCTTTCTTGAAATCGATTCTATAATAAACGTTTAGTTACTTTTAGTCAATCGCTTTCATAACTGATGTAACAACACTTTGCCGTCATTATAAGTTACTAAACGTTTACTAAAAATATGTTATGCTAGGAATTAATTAAAAGGAGGTTTTCCTATGACTGGTATCAGAAAAATAGCACGTGAGGCTGGTGTATCTCCTGCCAGCGTTTCACGTGTCTTAAGCAATGATTCATCTTTTTCAGTAAGCGAACAAACAAGAGCACGAATTAAAAAAGTAGCAGCAAAGTATAATTACCATCCCCGCCTAAACAGACCCGTTACTCCGCCGATAACTCCTCGTTCAATTCTAGTGCTCACAACGCATTCCTTAGAAACAGAAGCTCATGACCCTTATTTCATCCAAGTCCATGATGGAATTATCCAGGAAGCTTCCAAGCAAAATATTCAAATCAAAGCTTTTGTTCGTTTTCCCAATAAAGACTTTCAATTTACTGACGCTCAAAAATATGATGGCGTAATTGTCGCTGGAGTTTTTACGCAAGAATTCTACGCTAACTTATTTAAACATAATCCCCATCTTGTTTTAATTGACGACTATCGATACCTCCCCGCTTACGATATTATCCGTAATTCGTATTTTGAAGCTACTCAGATCGTTCTTGATCAGCTACTAGAAAATGGACTAAATAAAATCGCCTTTATCGGGGGAAATATTCATCCCATGAATAGTAATGGTGAAATAACCGTCTCGGATCAAGATATCCGAGCTAAAGCCTATTTGATGTGGACAAAACTTCATAATATTTCTCCATTGATTGCCCTTAATGGGTGGACTCCTAAAGATGGTTTTGATAGTATGAACACCCTTTTAAAAGATGATTTTCAGGCCGCCTTAATAGCTAGTGACCAACTAACCATTGGCGCATATCGAGCCCTGAAGCAACACCAGCTTAGAGTTCCCCAAGACCTTCAAATTATTAGCTATAATGATTCGGATATTGCTGAATATTTAGTTCCTTCCCTTTCATCGATCAATCCAGCAAGTCTTTCAATGGGTAAAATAGCAGTTCAAAGACTAATCTACCGTCTGAATAACCCGACTGATATCCCTGTTCATATTAATTTGCCCGCTAAAGCCACCTGGCGCGAAAGTTCAGAAATTAATTTGAATTAGTGAAACGTTTTATAAGTAAAAAGAGGCTAATTGTGCTTGTGATACCGTTTTCTAAGGTTTATACTCAAACATGGTTATCAGATTGATAAACGTTCACTTTAATTAAATGAGGTTTTTAATTATGTTATTAGGAAGTATTGAAGCTGGCGGTACTAAGTTTGTCTGTGCTGTCGGTGACGAAAATTTTAATGAAGTTGATAAAAAAATCATCCCTACAACTACGCCTGAAGAAACTCTAGGAGCTTCAATTGAATTTTTTAAGCAGTATCCAGATTTAGCTGCACTTTCAATTGCCAGTTTTGGACCAATTGATACTAATCCGGCTAGTGAAAAGTATGGCTATATTACTGATACTCCTAAAGTTAAATGGCAAAATTGTAATTTTGTCGGCACAATGGCTGACGCCCTCAATATTCCCATCTACTGGACAACCGATGTTAATGGTTCAGTTTACGGTGAATATGTTAATTTAAAAGATAAGTATGATAATCCTGCTTTAGTTTACTATACCCTTGGAACCGGCGTGGGTGCTGGAGCAATTCAAGATGGACGCTTCATTGGTGGTATTAGTACCCCTGAAATGGGACACGTTCGCTTGCAACGCCACCCAGCTGATCTGAACTTTACTGGTATCTGTCCCTACCATCATGATTGTTTAGAAGGCTTAGTATCTGGGCCAACTTTCAAGGCACGGTTAGGTATTAGTGGCGAAGATGTTCCTGACAATCATCCTGTTTGGGATATCATGGCTTATTACGTTGCACAGGCTGCTGTTCAAGTTACTGCCATTTTACGTCCACAAAAAATTATTTTTGGTGGAAGTGTTTCCCGCCCAGCCTTTCTTAAACGGGTTCAGAAGCAATTTGCAATGTTATGGAATGATTATCTTCCGGTTGGATCGCTTGATGAATATATCGTCAACCCTTCTGTTCCAGAAAATGGTTCTGCTACTCTTGGTAATTTTGCATTAGCTAAGCACTTAATTGAAAAAGATAAATAACACAAAAGGATTATTCGACATCGGTCACTATAATGCAAAAATGACTAAGGCTGAGGAAAACATCACTTCCTCAGCCTTAGTCATTTTTATTTCCAAAGATAATTCAATAGCCCCGCTTTAGTCATCCCATTTGCTGTCGTTTCACGCAAAACTGATGCTGAATTAATTAAAGCCTCCTGTTCACGCGAATCTAATGGTAATTCTACTACTTTTTGAATGCCGTCTTTATCAATTACAGCTGGTGTACCTAGGTAAATATCTTTTTCCCCATATTCGCCATCTAAGTACGCACTTACGGGTAATACTGTATTTTGATCATATAAAATTGCTTTCGTTATTCTCGCCAAAGCAGTCGCTACGCCATAATAGGTTGCACCTTTCCGATTAATAATCTCGTAAGCCTTATTACGCACCTGTTCTTCTAATTTCAGCAGTTCTTGCTTTGTTAATCCATTAGCTAATGCATAATCCATTAAAGGCGTTCCACCGATTGTCCCACAAGAATAAGCAGCAAACTCTGAATCTCCATGCTCTGCTAACATATCAACATGAACATCTCGGGGATCAATTGCTAACTTTTTACCAATCGCTACTCTTAAGCGTGCTGAATCAAGAGAAGTTCCTGATCCAATAACTTTATGCGCTGGAAAGCCAGAAATTTTTTGAGCAGCATATGTTAAGATATCGACTGGATTAGCAGCAATTAAGAAGATTCCATTAAACCCGGTATTAACTACTTCTTGAACGATTTCCTTCATAATCTTTAAGTTACGTTCAACCAATTTAAGCCGCGTTTCACCTGGCTTTTGAGCAGCACCAGCACAAATAGTAACAATATCAGCATCTTTACAATCTTGATAGTTACCCGCCTTAACTTTTACTGGGGCAGTAAATGGCGTTGCGTCTTCCAAATCTAGCGCATCCCCAACGCTTCGCTCATTACTTTTATTTATAATAACTAATTCCTCAGCTAAACCTTGCTGGATCACGCTAAAAGCATAAGCGGATCCTACAACTCCATCACCAATTAAAACAACCTTTTGATGTTCTTCTGTCACCATACTTCTTTTTCTCTCCCCAATTAAAATTTACATAAAAAGATGAGCATAAATAGGAACTAAAATGTCCATTGCTAATGAAACGATAACAACTGCAACTGCAGCCATTGCTCCTTGAATTGAGCCTAATTGAACCGCCTTAGCAGATCCAACAGTGTGTCCAGCGGATCCAAGACCAAGACCAGTCCCAACCTTTGAAATTTTCTTTAACCGAAAGATCTTAATCAAGAATTCGGCAAGAGCATAAATAATAACTGCATTTAAGATACATGCCATCGCTGTTACCGCGGGATCACCACCGATTCCCTTTGCAATTGGCATCGCAACAGCAGTAGTAGCTGCTTGGGGAAGCATAGCGGCCGTTGAAACACGGGAAAGAGCAAATAATTTAGCTGTTCCCTGAATCAAAAATAATGAAATGAATCCACCCACAAATAATGTGAGAATTACATCGACCCAATACTTCTTAAAAACATCGTTCCGGCGATAAAGCGGAATCGCAAATGCCATTGTTGCTGGGTTCAAGAACCAAAAAATCAAATTTCCACCTGGCTGGTAAAATTTTTTATAGACTATTGCAGTCGTTGAATTAGCGATCTTGGCCCAAATTGCTAGGATTACAATTCCTAATACCATCCCGACTAACAATGGTGTAAAAAGGAAGAAGCCATTACTAATTTTGAAAAGCCACATCCCAATTAAATAAACCAGCAATGAAATGAATACCCCGGTAAAAGGTAACGCCAGATTTGTAATAAATACATTAGTCATTATCAGTTTCCCCCTTGTTAGTCTTGAATAATTTATGATGTACTCCAATAAAGAATGCTCCCACATAAGCAATCACTGCTAATAAAATAATTGTAGAAATAATAATAACAATTACATCTTGTAGCCCTTCTTTTTTCATTAAACCAAGACTCCCAGCAAGTTGGATTCCTGATGGGACAAACAGAAAGGCAATTAAACTAATCATGAAATCTCCGAACTTTTCAACTTGTTCCAACTTAACAATATGGCAAGCTAATAAAATATATAATAAAATCATTCCAATTAATGGTGTAGGAACAACGAAACTCTTAGGAAAAAGATTAGAGATTAATTGTGATACAAATAAAATTGCAGCAAAGATTCCCATTTGAACTAAAATGGGCGCTTCCTTCTTCTTTTCTTCTTTCTTCATGATAATCCTCCTAAACATGATAAATATGTTTAGGCATTAACGTTAATACCATTTATCACAATCTATTTTACTAATTTTTCCTGATTTGTATTCGCTTTCACTATTAAATAACCTAAATTTGCGTTAAAATGCCCTCCAGTTAGCTTAAAATGCCCTTACTCAAAAAAAGGATTGGTGAAAAGATAAACAATTCGCCAATCCTTTTTTATAAACCTAATGCTTTTTTGGTTGTACTAACATATGAACGACTAACTGGTAATTTGGTTCCATCGATTAAAGTCAGTTCATAAGTATGATTAAAACTAGGCTGAAGTTCTGTTACGCCATTCAAATTGACAATAAAACTACGATGAATCTGTAAAAATTCCGGAGATTTTAATTGGTCATAAATATTAGTGAGCGTTTGCCGACTAATAATTTTATGCTTATTAAGAGTCCAGATATAAACAAAGCCTTGTTGCGCCTGTACGTAAAGTATTTGCTTTTTCTGCAAAATAATCGTTCGCTCGTCATTTTGAATCGAAATTCGAGGATTCTGTCTTAATTCCATCTTAGCTTTGGTGACATCATCATCTAGCGAAATTAATTTTGCTACACGCATAATTGCTTCGTTGACCCTTTTAGCAGAAAATGGCTTCAATATATAGTCAACCGCATCTGCTTCAAAGGCATCTAACGCATAGGAATCATAAGCAGTAGCAAAGACAATATGAGGACTATTATCAAACGATTTTATTTTTTCAGCTAATGCCATCCCATTTCCATCAGATAACTTTATGTCTAAGAAAACCATATCCGGGTGTTTACTTTTTACTTGTTCCTCTGCCATAAAAATCCCATCTGCTTCAAGTATTTCTGTAACTTCACTATTTCCCTGAATTAGATAATGAAGTTCTTCACGAGCAAGCGGTTCATCATCAACGATTAAGACTTTCATTGTCTACACCTTCCTTAGTGTGATATGGTAAAGAAATTTTGATCTGGGTTCCTTTATTACTACTCGAAATTTGAAGGGCACTATGCTCATCATACAGACCAATTAGCCGCTGATTCAAATTATATAGCGCATTTCCACTTCCTTTTGAAGAAGTCAATGGTTCTTTCCCGAGTTTAGGAAGAAGTTCCGGTGCAATCCCTTTTCCATTATCAATTACCTGAATTTCCAACCGTGCTTTCAGCTTCTTTATTGTTATTTGAACATTATTATGGTCTTTAAGTGCTCCAAAAGCATGCTTAAGCGTATTTTCAACTAATACTTGAATTGTAAACGGCGGCAGGTAAACATCATTTTTGACTTGTTGATCAAAGATAATGTTATATTTCTGTGGAAACCTAGTTTGTTCCAGTTCAAGGTATGCATCGACTTGAGTACGCTCTTGTCCCAATGTAATTTCGGTCTCCCGGGCCCCAATTAAGTTAGCTCGGAAATAATTACTAAGTTGGAGGAGAAGTTCTCGCGCTTTCTCTTGATCTCGGCGTAAAATTGCACTAATTGTATTAATAGCATTGAAAAAGAAATGCGGATTTACTTGCGCTTGTAAGGCTTTTATCTTAGCATCTCGAACTAATTGCGCCTGCACTTCTGCTTCACCTAACGCAATTTGGTTAGCAAAAATCTCACATAGGCCGATTGCTAACTGAATTTCAACCGGTGTTAAATGCCATTGATCAGTATAATACATTTTTAAGGTTCCAATAACTTCATTCCCAATTCGTAAAGGAGCAACAATTGCTGCTTCTAAGGGACAATTTGGATCAATACAACCAATCATCTTACTATTATTTGCTATCTTTATTTGTCCCGTCTTAATTACATTACTCGATAAAGAAGTTTCTAACCTATTTCCTGGAATATGATGATCATCACCAGCTCCAATATGCGCAAGGATTCGTTGTCTATCGGTGATACTCACTGCATCAAAATTGGTATATTTTTTAATAATCTTGACTACTTGTTGGGCAGACTTTTTATTTAGTCCTTGACGAAAATAAGGCAAGGTTTCATTTGTTAGTTGCAAGACAGAATGAGTTTGCATAGCGCGAAGTTCTTCTTCTTGGTGAAGGTACATTGAGATGATTGATAAGAAAATTGACGTCCCCAGTGAATTAACCAAGATCATTGGCAGGGCAATATATTTAACCAAAGCCCAGCCCGTTGGACTAAATAGCAAAATAAAAAGCATTTGAATACTTTCCATCAAAATTCCAACAATAAAGCCATGCCACGGCGTCATTACCTTGAAATAACTTTTTCGATCATGATACAAAAAACCAGAAAGAGCACCAATCAAAACTGAACTAGGCACATAAAACCAACCTTGGAGGGGCGCACCTTGAATAATCCGATGAACCCCTGCCACTAGTCCTACTAAACTACCAACCCATGGCCCACCAATAATCCCAGCAACTGAAACAGCTAAAATACGGGCATTAACAATCGAGTCATTTGTTGAAATTGCCGTAAGAATGATTTTGTTATGCAACTGGTTATTTGCGTCGATCTCTATTCCAGTCATATTAGCCATAATAGCAAAAATAGAAAAAAGAATCGTTAGTTGAATTTTGGCGTTAATAGTTTGATTAAATAACAGGCGGCGAAATAAGGGCACACTAACTAGTAAAAACGCTAAAATAATAATTAAACCAACCCGCTCAGCCATTAAAATCGTTAAATATATCATTTATCCTTGTGTCCCTGTATTTATTACCGGTTGCGTTCCCCGTTCACTAATAATTGCTACCATAATGTTATTGATGATCTGCAAACGTTGCTCATCTGTTAAATCAAGGTTAGCTTCTTTACTTAGCCGGTCAATTGCTTCTTCAGTAATTGAAACAGCTCCTTCAACGATTATCTTCCGCGCTGATAGGATTGCCGATGACTGTTGTTTTTGCAACATGGCACTCGCTATTTCAGTTGCGTAGGCTAAGTGGGTTAACCGTGTTTCGATAATTTTGACACCCGCTACATTTAACCGTTCCTGTAGCTCAGCAGTTAACCGCTCTGATACTTCTGTTGGATTTCCGCGAAGAGTGATCGCATCTTGATCTTCAAAACTATCATATGGATATTCACTAGCAACATGACGAACCGCCGACTCACTTTGAATTTGAACAAATTGCTCATAATCATCCACTGAAAAGAGCGCTTTTGCAGTATCGACAACTTTGTAGACAATAACGGCCGCAATTTCAACTGGATTACCTTTCGAATCATTGACCTTTAAAATCTGACTATTAAAATTGCAGACACGAAGAGAAACAGGTTCTTTATTTGTAAATGGTACCGTCATAAATAAGCCCGCATCACGAATAGTCCCAATATAATTACCAAAAAAAGTTAAAACTTTGGCTTCATTTGGCTGAATAATTGTCAATGATGTACTAAAAAGAATCACAATCAAGAATAAAATGATTCCAAGTGTCAAAACCACCGGAAAATTACGCGTAAAACCAACAAACATCAGCCAGAGACTAATTAAACCGATAATAATCGCCCCGAGTAACCCGAGGTAACCGTTAACGTGAAAGGCTACTTTTTCCTTCATATTCGATAATCCTCCTAATTTAAAAACGTAACCCCTTAGGATAAAAGTTTTTGATTGTTTTACCAACCAACTTTCCAAATCCCGCAGTATGGTCGTCGCATATTAATAAGTACCAACCATTTGGAAGGTCAGCATCAATATTGATTACATCCCCATGGACATATTGGTGCCACTGTTCCCGGCTTAGTTCAATGATCCGGTTTGCCTCACTTGGTAAGCTGGCAAGAGCCCATGCCAACGCTGGTTCAAATCGATTTTTCTTAAAAGTGCCGAGGTGAAGTCCAGGTCGGAGTACATTTAGTCCCTCGATCTTGTCCTCTTCTAATGGCAAATCATAGAGCTGGTCACCAAATAAAATCAATTGGTGTGGTTGATAGTCTGGAAAAACGCTTGTAGCAAACTGGTTAAAGAGTTTGACCTGTTCTTTGTCCGGTTTAACAATCGATTGCTTTTTCCGCTTATTCTTCTTTTTGCGTTTTTTCTCAGTTGACTCCGGCTCACCATTTACTAACTTAGCAATGAAATGTCCTTCTCCCTTGAGATGGTGTGGAAATAGGCGAACCGTTTTTTTCAATTCTTCATTGCCGTCAGCCCATTCTGGACGACCATCATCCATCCCAGCCGCCTTTTCAATTGGGATAAGTTTCAAGGCTGGATTGCTATTGAGCAGCCATGAAATATTTTGTTCATCCTCTTCTGGTGCAAAAGTACAGGTCGAATATACTAATGTTCCTCCTGGCTTTAGCATTTTCATTGCGGATGCTAGGATCTTCTGCTGACGGTTAGCACACTCAGCAGGGTATTCTGGTGACCAATATTCAATTCCAGCGGGCTCTTTTCTAAACATTCCTTCTCCAGAACAAGGCGCGTCAACAAGAATCCGGTCAAAATATTGAGGAAATTGTTTTTCTAAATCGGCGGGACTTTCACTAGTGACAACTGCATTTTTTGCGCCCCATCGTTCCAAGTTTTCAGCTAAGATCTTCGCCCGCTTAGGAAAAATTTCATTGGCAACTAATAGTCCCTGGTTGTTCATTTTGGCGATGAGGTGTGTTGTTTTGCCTCCCGGAGCTGCACATAAGTCTAGCACTCGTTCTCCTGCTTGTGGATTAACCACTTCTCCTACAAACATTGCTGATGGCTCTTGACTATATACCCATCCAGTAACATGGTCTAATGACTTTCCATTCACTTGGCCATAATATCCTGTAGATACATATGGTACTTTCCCCGTAGCTTTTTCAATTGTTGCAACTGGCTGTCCGTTTTTTAATGGATTCTCGCGAAAACCACTATAACTTGACTGAGCAAGTGCTGATAAAAATTCATCGGCTTCTGCTCCCATTAGTTTTTTGTATTTCGTGACAAATTCATTTGGTAATTGCACGTTAACTTCTCGCTCCTCTTTATCGTAATATCTTTATTGTAACTTATTTTTTAGTCTTTTTAAGCCAAAATACTTGGCAAAGTGTTAAGTTTTTGTTTACAATATTATAATTGAATTTTTTATAGAAAGAGAAGTGAGATGGTAATGGATCAACACTTGATCGCGCTTGATCTTGATGGCACAACATTAAATAATCAATCAAAATTAACAAATGAGACAATTATAACTTTACGTGCCCTTGCCCGGGATGGACATATTGTTAGCATCATTACCGGTCGTCCTTACCGGATTGCCAAACACATTTACGATGAAATTGGAATTAAGACCCCGATGGTAAACTTTAATGGGGCCTTAACGCATATACCTCATGAACACTGGGAGAAAGAATATGATGTTGAATTAACACGAGAGCTAGCCTTAGACCTCCTAGCCCACCGGAAAGAACTAGGGATTAAAACAATTACCGTTGAAAATAAGCATCATGTATGGGCTAATCAAGCTAGTAATGATTTACCTGAATTCTTACCAAACAAGTTGCGCGATGATCAAATCCTAACCGCGGCTAACTTATCAGGCAATCCAATTGCAATGACAATCCAATATGCGCCGGAACACCAAGAAGAAATCATTAAGGCAGTTAATGAAAAATACGGCGATTTCGTTGAACCACGAGTATGGGGTGGCCCTTACAACATCTTAGAACTAATCCATCGTGGTACTCATAAAGAGTCAGGAATGTTCTATATCGCTAAACAGTACCAAATTGACCGCCAAAATATTATTGCGTTTGGTGACGAACATAATGATTTGGAAATGCTTGATGCAGCGGGACGCGGTGTTGCAATGCATAACGCGATTCCTGAGTTGAAGAGCATTGCCAATGATGTGACACCAATTGATAACGAACACAATGGGCTGGCAAAATACTTGCGCGATTATTTCAAAGTTACAATATAAAAAGGCTAGGAAGAGATAGTTTAAAACTACCAATTCCTAGCTTTTTACATAGTTATTCCTAGTCAACTAGTTTACCAACAACAGGGATGCTTTCAAGAACTGATTCCAGATGGATAGAACGAGGCATTACTGAAGTTAAATCACGACCAGCAAGGTTTCCATGGTGTTTACCATCCTTCCATTGCGGAACGTTAGAGACATCGTAAACAATCCCTTTAACGGCAACGTATGCGGGATGTCCATTTCGACCATCGAACTCAGCGAGCTCGGTTGTTGTAAATGTTTTTTCTGCCATCAATGCTTCACCTTTCTCTGATTCAAGAATAGCTAATAATTACATTCTAGATCAAACAATTCATAAATGCATTAATTATTAGATGATTATTATTTTTTCTTCAATCAACTTAATAAAACTATTAAAATCGGCTTTTTGATTACTTCTTCATTCTTTTCATAAAATAATTTATAGATAAAAAGATAATCTTTATTACATTAGTACAAAAAATTGGTATAATAAAAGGCGAAGGTGATTCTGCAATCACTTTCGCCAACATACTTCTACTGTGGACCATTGATGTTGTCATGTCATCAATGATCCTCTTTTATTTTACAGCATTAGTTTTATTCTGCAATAAATTTTCACAATTATTCCAGCCGTTTATTGAAACTATTTCAGCAAGTGTGAAAAATAACCTTCGTATCTTGATAATTATGAGCAAAAAGAAGATACTGAAGAAGAGATAACTTTAAGAATGAAAGCAGGTTTATTGATGTATAGAGTACTTGTGGCGGATAATTATCCAATCATTCGAATGGCAGTTAAAAATCTGGTTGAGCAACTGGATAATTTCAAAGTAATTGCTGAAGAAGCAACCGGAATAGATGCCTCATTACGGGTTGAACAAGGTGATATTGATATCGTTATCATGGATTTGACGATGCCCCCTGGTGAAAATGGCCTAATCACAATCAAACGAATTCACGAACATTTCCCTAATATCAAAATTATTATTTTTTCTTCTCGTAATGAACCTCAATACATCAATCAGGCAATTTATAATGGCGCAAATGGCTATATCTTTAAAAGTTCCTCGCCAAAAGAACTAGTTCACGCTCTAAGCCACGCTATTAATAGTGAAAAATACTTAGACAATAATATTATGGTAACAAAGAAAGATTTATTAGTTATCAAAGGCGGTTCTCCACACTTCGATTTAGGAAATTACACTGCTCTTTCAAAACGTGAGCAGGAAATCTTACCGTTGATTGTTTTAGGATATACTAACAAAGAAATTGCTACTAAGATGTTTATATCTCCTAAAACTGTTGAAGCCCATAAGACAAAGATTATGCAAAAATTAAATCTTGTTTCACACGCAGAACTTCTCCACTATGCAGTTAAACATCAATTAGTAGACCTATAGATAATGGGAGTGAAACAGAAGTCACCTCTGACTTTTGCCTCGCTCCCATTATTTTCATTTATTACTAATCGTCTTGTCAAAGTTATTTAAAAGAGCAGCTACTTGAACTTCAACAACATTGTTTTTATTGAAGCGAGCAAATACCTCTGCTTCAGTTAAAAGTTGGCGTATTTTTTTTGAATTTTCCCCCAACTCAATTGCATTATTTGCTTCTAGTAATTTGATTCGTGGTAAGAAATAAGTAACATGATTGCTAGCACAGATCTTTGTCGTAGCCTCCAAAACTTGGTTACTAACCTCTAGCCGCTTATTTAATGAATGGTACTCGGCAGCGTAGTACATCATCGTTACAATCCGGAGATAATAGTTTCGACCAACGCCTTCTAAGTCTTCATCTGCCTTTGATCTTAGGAATGCAATAACCTTCGAAAAAAAGAAATCAGCATGTTCCATTGAATTTTGCCGTGCATATAAGATCCCTGATCCTAAATATGCTAATGGCGAAAAGATCGTCCGATGTTGCTCATCTAGTTCATCTAAAATCTTAGTAAAGTTAAAGAGACTTGTCGACGCGTTATTATTAGTTAAAGTGTAAATCATCCCTTTTAAATAATAATATTGCATCCGATCTTGCGGCGATTTCAAATCTTCAAGCCGAATCTTCTTAAGGTTGCTAACTGCCTGTGGAAAGTGCTCAATCATTAAAGCTAACTCAATCTGGTCAAGCAGACTCCGGATATAACGAATTGAAGACGTATTGTCCTTACTTAAATCATCAATCGTTAGTCCTAGCCGGTCGCAAAGCTGCGCTAGAATTGTAAGTGATGGTACCTGACCGTTACTCTCAAACTTACTTAAGGTCGACTGGGTACAAATCCCCTTGCTTAAGGCAACTTGTGAGTAGCCGAGTCTTTTTCGTTGATAAACAAAGCGTTTAATATCCATGTCTGACCTCCTATATCTAGCCGTGAATTCCTAATGCAATTTTAGCAAACCTGGTCATTCTTGACAAATCCCAGACTGGCTCCCACACAAGGTTAATATTGCATTTAGTTACACCTTCAACAGAAGTAACTGCCTTGGTAATGTCCCGGTTTAAGATATCGCCTAATGGACAGCCCATTGTCGTTAAAGTCATTGTAACCGTACATTCACCATTACCATCAACCTTAACATCGTAAATAAGGCCAAGATTAACAAGGTCAATTCCCAATTCCGGATCAATAACTTCTTCCAAGGCATCCATCACTTTATTTTCAATTGGTGAAAAGGGGGTATCTTTTTCGTCAGCCATAAACATTCCTCCAAACTTATTTACTAGTTCAATTAACCAATTGAACCTTCCATCTCAAAACTAATCAAACGGTTCAATTCAACTGCATATTCCATTGGCAATTGTTTCGTAAATGGTTCCACGAAGCCCATAATAATCATTTCAGTTGCCTTTGCTTCTGAAATCCCCCTACTCATGAGATAGTAAAGTTGTTCTTCAGAAATCTTAGATACTTTAGCTTCATGTTCCATTGCGACATGAGCATTGTCAATTTCATTATATGGGATCGTATCTGAGGATGATTGATCATCCATAATGATCGTATCACATTCAACGTGAGCTTTAGAGCCGTCAGAGTGTTTACCAAAGCGGACTGTTCCACGATAATCAGTTGATCCTCCCGTCTTAGCAATTGATTTTGAAACAATTGAGCTAGATGTATTTTTAGCATTGTGGATCATTCGGGCTCCCGAATCTTGGTGGATTCCGTTGCTGGCAACTGCGATGGAAAGCATGGTTCCCCGTGCCCCCTCACCATTAAGGTAGACGCTTGGGTACTTCATCGTAACTTTTGAGCCAAGGTTACCATCAACCCATTCCATGGTTGCATTTTCTGCCGCTGCAGCCCGTTTTGTTTCCAGACTATAAACATTATCAGACCAGTTTTGAATAGTTGTGTAGCGGCAATAGGCATCCTTGCAGACATTAACCTCAACAACCGCAGCATGGAGACTATCAGAAGAGTAATTAGGAGCAGTACATCCTTCAACATAATCAACACTTGCCCCTTCGTCAACAATAATCAAGGTTCGTTCAAATTGTCCTGAGTTCTCCGCATTAAGCCGGAAGTATGATTGAATTGGTGTCTTTGTCTTAACGCCCTTTGGTACATAAATGAATGATCCACCCGACCATACTGCTGCATTTAGGGCTGCAAATTTATTATCAGTTGGTTGAACTAATTTACCAAACCATTTCTTAAATAATTCTGGGTATTCTTTTAAAGCTGTATCCGTATCGGTAAAAATAATCCCCAGCTTTTCAAATTCATTTTTCATATTATGATAGACAACTTCGGATTCATATTGAGCAGATGAACCGGCAAGGTATTTTCGTTCTGCTTCTGGAACTCCTAATCGATCAAAAGTCCGTTTTAAATCTTCAGGCACATCATCCCAGTCGCGAAACTTTTTATCAGTCATCTTTTGATAGTAAAGCATATTCTTAAGGTCTAATTCTGATAAATCCGGCCCAAATTTTGGCATCGGTAATTCTTGATAAATCTTGTAGGCCTTAAGCCGGTAATCTAGCATCCATTGAGGTTCATGCTTAGCAGCTGAAATTTTGCGGACAGTTTCTTCTGTTAATCCTCTTCCAGTTGAATATTCCGGCTCAACGTCATCATGAAAGCCGTATTCATACTGGTCACTATTATTTATAATGCTAGCTGCATCATTACTCATTATTTTCTTCCTCCTTGCTATCTTTCAACAATGCTCGTTGTAATGCCCACCATGAAAGCGTGGCGCACTTTATTCGAGCTGGAAATTCCATAATACTGGTAAGAATTTGGGCATCCCCTAGTTGATCCAAATCAGCTTTTGAATGTTCTTTACCAATTGCCATATCAGAAAAAGTTTTGGCCATCGCAAGGGCTTCTTCAGTTGTTTTTCCTTTAACAGCATCGGTCATCATGCTTGCCGATGCTTGACTAATGGTACAGCCATCCCCAGTATAGGCAATATTTTTGATCTTGTTATCTTCTACTTCGACCTGAAGATTAATCGTATCTCCACAAGTAGGATTATGAAGGGTCATTGCATTCGTAGTAGTTGCTAATTGCCCTTTATTATGTGGATGATCAGCATAATCGAGAATCACTTCACGGTATAAACTATTTAACTTAGATAGTCCCAATGTTAAAGAACTCCTTTGTTTCCTTGATTGCGTTAATTAATTGATCAGCATCCTCTTTAGTATTGTAAAAATAGAAACTGGCACGCGCGGTTGCCGTTACTCCTAAGTCTTCCATGAGCGGTTGCGCACAGTGGTGACCAGCGCGAACTGCTACCCCATCCATATCAAGAGCCGTAGCAACATCATGGGGATGAAGGCCTTTGATATTAAAGGCAATTACCCCCGTATGCTTTGCTGGTGATTGTGGACCATAAACTTCGACATCTGGAATAGCGATTAACTTGGGCAAAACATAGTTAACAAGTTCCTGTTCTTTTTGCACAATTCTATCCATTCCAACACCATTTAAATAATCAATCGCGGCTCCTAGCCCAACTGCCCCCGCAATATTTTGGGTTCCGGCTTCAAACTTAAACGGGATATCAGCCCATGTACTCTCATCACGGTGAACATCGTTAATCATTTCCCCGCCATATTGGTAAGGAGGTATCGCTCGTAATAAGTTCTCTTTTCCGTATAAAACCCCAATTCCCATTGGACTCATCATCTTATGACCAGAGAAAGCATAGAAGTCAACATCAAGGTCTTGTACATCGACTGGCATATGGGGAACCGCTTGCGCTCCATCACCGACAATAACCGCTCCATGTTGGTGGGCAATCGTTGCTAATTCTTTCAAGGGTGTCACTGTTCCTAATACATTACTGGTATGAGTGACTGCCACAATCTTTGTCTTATCGGTAATTTTCTTTTTAGCATCTGCAAGATCAAGTTCGCCATCTGGAGTTAATTCAATATATTTCAGGGTAGCACCCTTTTCCTTAGCTAATTGTTGCCAAGGAATAAGGTTACTATGGTGTTCCATAATTGAAATGACAATCTCATCACCAGGCTGAATATTTTGTTCGCCATAGGTTGCAGCAACAAGGTTTAATCCATCTGTGCACCCCTTAGTAAAGATAATCTCATTAGCACTCGACGCGTTAATAAACTTTTGCACTTTTTTTCGTGCTTCTTCATAGTCCTTAGTGGCACGTTCTGCTAGGGTATGAACCCCTCGATGAACATTTGCATTATCTTGATCATAAAAATTAACAAGTGCCTGAATTACCTGACGCGGACGCTGAACGGTCGCAGCATTATCAAGGTAGGCTAAGCGTTCATCATTAACCCGCTGATTAAGCGCTGGAAAATCAGCTAAATAATTATTCGTATTGTTGTCCATCGGCGAGCTTCCTTTCAAGAATTGTAATCAACTTATTCCGGACGTCCGCTGCTGGGATTGCACTCAAGACTGCTCCTAGGAATCCTCGAATAACCATTCGTTCTGCTTGTGCACGCGGAATTCCCCGACTCATTAAGTAATACATTTGTTGCTGATCAACCGGGCCAACGCTAGCTGCGTGTCCAGCCTCAACGTCATTTTCGTCAATCAACAGAATTGGGTTTGCATCCCCCCGTGCTTGATCCGACATAATCAATACCCGGTTTTGTTGATCAGCTTTAGCGCCATGAGCACCATGAATAATTTGCCCAATTCCATTAAAAATCAATTCAGACTTTTCAAGAATAACGCCCCGCTGGTTAATCAATCCGGTGGTGTGCTTGCCATGATTGGTAACGCGGTTGTTGACGCCAACTTCTTGGTCACGAGTAGTTACGGCAATCATCTTTGAATTAGCATAACCCCCATCACCTAGTAATTCGGAATCCATGTCACCAACTGTGGCACCATCATTCATCAAGCCGACTGCCCATTCAACATGTGCATCTTTGCCAATATCGGCACGCCGCTTAAAGTAAGTATGGGTATGAGGGCCGAATTCATCTAAGGAAGAAAAGTCGATCTCACTATTTTCCTGCGCCATTAATTCAATCATCATATTAGCGGCATTTTCATGATCACCAACCGTTGTAAGGTGTTGGATAAATTTAATTCGGCTCCCACGATCGGCAATTACTAGAACATGCGAAATCAGGGGATTGTCTTGAGTGCTATCCTGAATAATCTCGGCCTCAATTGGTTTTTCAATTTCAACGTTTTTTGGAATATAGAGGAAGAGACCAGCATTAAGGTAAGCAAGATGATAAGCAGTTAAGCGGTTTTCTTCAGGGTTAATTGCAGTCATGAAGTACTTATTGAAAAGTTCAGGATATTTGCGAGCAGCAGTAAAGATATCTGTTAAAAGAACTCCTTGATCTTGAAGCTTTTGTGGCAAGTTAACATGGAGCAAAGTTTGCCCAAACTGGGTTACCTTAATTACTTCATCATCGGCGGTAGGTTCTTCAACTAGGTTAGCGTCTGATTTAATCCATTTCAATGGCCGCTCCGCAATCAGGGGCCAAGTCCGAAAATCGAACCGTTGCATCCGTGGCAAACGAAGCTTTTCCATCAACTCCCGAGCACTAAGCCGGCGATCAATCAATTGCTGAGATTCATTATTTGCCTTACTAGCAGCAAGTATTTGTTCTTTTGCTGAGTTTAATTCTGTCATCAAACTGCCTCCTAGTCTTCATCATCTACAAGTTTGATATCAAGACCTAATTCATCACGTAAACCAGCGTACCCCTCATCTTCAAGTTTCTTTGCAAGGTCAGGACCGCCAGTTTTAACAATTCGACCACCCATCATTACGTGAACTGTATCAGGAACGATGTAGTTCAAGAGGCGTTGATAGTGGGTAATAATCAATGAACCAAAATTGTCGCCGCGCATTGAGTTAACGCCCTTTGAAACCACCTTAAGGGCATCAATATCAAGTCCAGAGTCAATCTCATCAAGAATCGCAAAACTGGGTTCAATCATTAAAAGCTGCAAAATTTCATTCCGCTTCTTTTCACCACCCGAGAATCCCTCATTAAGATAACGTTCAGTCATTGATTGACTCATATCAAGTAATTCCAAGTTCTTATCGAGTTTCTTAATAAAGTCCATAACTGAAATCTGATCATCTTCAGGACGACGAGCATTGATCGCAGCACGGAGGAATTCAGCATTAGTAACCCCTTGAATTTCAGCTGGATATTGCATTGCAAGAAAGAGGCCTTTTCGTGCCCGTTCGTCAACCGGCATATCAACAATACTCTCACCATCTAGGAGAATGTCTCCTTGCGTAACATGATAATTAGGATGACCCATGATGGTTTGAGAAAGAGTAGATTTACCAGTTCCATTTGGTCCCATAATCGCATGAATTTCTCCAGTCTTCATCTTAAGGTTGACCCCTTTAAGGATCTCCTTTTCTTCTTTGCTTTCTTCATCTTTAACTGAAACGTGAAGATCCTTTATTTCTAGTGTTGCCATAAAATTCATCCTCCTGACCGAAATATTCCAAAATATTCTCGGTAAATATTCCATAAATATCAATAAATTCTTTACATTCTTATTATATCCGAATAATAAAAAAATAAAACTATTCATCTCAATTTATTTTAAGCGCTTTCTAGAAAAATCTTTTAAGTGTATAATGAAGATATAATATAGTGTTTATATAATTTAGGAATATTCAGCGAGGCAGGTGGCAATAATAATGCAACAAAATTATATTCTTCACTCATTTGATTGTTTAAATACAGCAACAGCTGCCCGATTACATGATATGGGCTTGTGTGAAGGGTGTCCGATTAAAGTGGTTCAAAGATATCCCTTTCATGGCCCAGTAATAATTGAAAATGACCACCAACGAATCGGTTTGCGGTACACTGTTTTTACGATGCTTACGGAGGCAAAGTGAGATGACTACAGTTGCGCTGATTGGAAATCCTAATACTGGGAAAACTACCCTGTTTAATTCTTTAACTGATAAATACGCCTATGTCGGTAATTGGACAGGAGTCACAGTTGAAAAGAAGCAAGGGACGCTTAAAGGAACCGATATTATTATCATCGATTTACCTGGTGTATATTCACTTGATCCTTTAACAAAAGATGAAGCAGTGGTAACTAACTATTTAATGCATAATCAACCTAATATGGTCCTAAATATTACTAATGCTAGTCAGTTAAAGCGAAACCTGCTGTTAACAATTGAGGTATTGGAACTCGGCTATCCTGTTGTATTGGTTCTTAACATGATTGATGACCTCCGTCGAGCAGGCTATGAATATGATCTTGACCTGCTTGAAAAAAGGCTGGGTTGTAAAGTAATGACAACAAATGCGCGTGGACACCAGGGAATTGATCAATTACGAAAAGAAACTGTCAATTGTAATACACTCCATCCTACCCAATTAGATTTAGATTATCCCCCGATGATCAAACAGGCAATCAGGCAGGCAAGTACTGCGCTTGAAAGTGATTATTCTTTTTCGCCCCAAGTTGCGCGTTGGTTAGCGATTCAATTTATAAGTAAGAATAAAGTAATCCGCAAATTTGCCCAGGAAAAAGAGCTAACTCCCCTTCTTTCGCAACAAAAATATTATGATGCGCAAAAGTTTGCTGACCAGATTTTTGAAGTCCGGTTACAGTTTATTGAGGACACGCTCGACCAGGCTCGTCATCCACTTAACAACGGTAGCCAAGTTGAGATAACAAGTCGAATCGACAAAATCGTTACCAACCCAGTTCTTGGCTTACCAATTTTCGTCTTAATTTTCTTTGTAATGTTTAAGCTGTCCTTTGATTGGGTTGGCACGCCCCTTTCAGACATGCTTGATCAGTTTATCTCAGGCCCGGTTTCAACTACTGCCGACCAAACATTAGCTAGTCTAGGGGCAATTTCCGCGTTACGGTCGCTAGTCGTTAACGGTATTATTGCCGGAGTTGGAGGAGTTTTAGCCTTTATTCCGCAAATCTTCATGCTCTTTGCCTGTATTTCCCTGCTTGAGGACTCTGGTTACATGGCGCGGGCAGCCTTAGTAACGGACCGGGTTATGCAGATGATTGGTTTAAATGGTAAATCTTTTATTCCATTGATTATTGGTTTTGGTTGCAATGTTACGGGAATCATGGCCGCGCGAACAATTGAGCAGCCTAAAGAACGACTGATTACTACCTTAATCATGCCGTTTATGAGCTGTTCCGCCCGCCTGCCGATTTATAGTTTGTTTGTTGCTGCTTTCTTTCCCCGTCACCAAGCACTGATTGTTCTATCAGTCTACTTCTTAGGAATTATTGTGGCTTTAGCAATGGCAAAATTCTATCAAGTAATCTTTAAGGTAAAAGAAAGCTCAGTTTTTGTAGTTGAACTTCCGCACTACCATCTTCCCCGCCTTGATATAATTTGGCACGGTACATGGGATAAAGGTAAGGGATTTATTAAAAAAGCTGGAACAATTATTTTTGCCGGAACTGTTTTAATCTGGATCTTATCAAGTTTTGGTACTAGTGGTTTTGTTACTAATTCGGCTAATAGTTTTGCCGCCGACCTGGGACATATCCTTGTTCCGATTTTCAAACCAATTGGTCTTGACCAGTGGCAGCCAATTAGTGCTTTGTTTACAGGAATCCTTGCTAAAGAGGTTATTACTTCTAGTATGATGGTAATGTTCCATACAAGCAGTAAAGCATTCCTCATCGCTTCACTTGGTCAGTTTATGACCCCGCTTTCTGCTTATACATTGTTAGTCTTTATTCTCTTATATGCACCATGTTTCGCAACGTTAGCAACTATTAAGCAGGAAACTGGTTCTACTAAGTGGATGCTTTATTCTGTTGCATCCAGTTTAGCCGTTGCTTATGGGCTTGCATTTATTATCTTTCAAGTTGGTCGATTGTTTATGGGGTGAGTTAAAATGAAATTAATTATTAATGTTATTATTATTGTTGCAATTATTGCGTTAGCCTTTTACCTCCTTGTTAAGACTTTTCAACGAGGCAAGCAAGGTAAATGTGCAGCTTGTGACTATGATTGTGAAATTAAAAAGCTGGCAAAGAATAAAAAGCAATTATAAAAATCTGGAGACGTGTGGAAGTGAGAAATAATCTCCTCGACAAGGTGGTGGGCTAAGCTAGAACGATGATTAGCACGGCACGGGCTGATTAGCGTTCGTACTTAGACTCGAGCCTTGTGATTATTTTCCACGTTATCTTGCTATTGTTCGTAAAAACAACCTAAGATTAGTTCAGGACAAAAATAATTTTGTTCTGAACTTTTTTGTTACTCTAAAGGTAGAGCTAAGGTCGTACATAGCCTCAGGGACTTCGAGTCCGTATTAAAAAATGATTTCAGCTATCTTTGATTTGATATTTTGCTTTTAGGTTGTGGAACTGTGAGTTCGGGTATTTAGGAAATGAAGTACAAATCTAGGATGGTGGTAATGACTAGCTCTATTTCTAGAAAGGAAGTCTTTTTATGGCTGATATATTTGCCTTGGATGTTTCAATGGGGAAAAGTTACTGTGTCTGGTATCGAGGGAAACACTGCTTAAAAGAGTTTTCTTTAGTACACTCGAAAGCGGGGTTTAATGCTCTACGAGATATGATTAAGAAAGCTCAGAAGCCAATTATCTACTTTGAAGCGACTGGAATTTATTCGCGAGTAATTGAACATTTCTGTGAGACCAATGGTCTCCGCTTTTGCCGTCTTAATCCACTAGAACTTCATTTAAAGTCCGAGAGTCTACGACGAGTTAAGACCGATCAGAAAGACGCTCATCGGATTGCTCTCACTGTCCAGGAAAATACTTTTCGATTAACAGTTCCTTGGAAAAAAGACTATCTTCAGCTACATGAGCTTAGTCGGTTCTATAATCAGCTCAACGCTGATTGGAACTATCGTCTAAACCATCTTCATACTGCACTTGAACAGGTTTTTCCAGAACTTAAGCAATTATTTGTAAATAAAACATCTAAATTAGCGTTGAATATCGTGGAGCTTTTCCCTCACCCAGCACTAGTTAGGCCTTATTCGAGAGTTAAATTAAAGAATATTCTAATGGCATCTACAGATAAACGAATATCTAAGATGAAAGCTTATAAGTATGCCGATCGATTAATCGATCTTGCCCAACAATCATATTCGGCTGTTTCTAGTGACGCTATTCAGGTTGATGAAGTTCGCTACTATACTCGCCAATTAATTGCCTTAGCACGTAAAAAAGAAGAGGTGATCAAGCGGATGGAATCTATTGCCCAGCTCTTGCCAGAGTATGGCCTGTACTATTCTTTTCCGGGAATTGGCAAGCAGACTGCCGCCCAACTAATGGGAGAATTAGGTGACATTAGTCGTTTTGATAACTCTAACCAACTCAATGCCTATGTTGGGATTGATATTCGCCGTCACCACTCTGGAACTTATGCCGGTCAAGACCA
>NZ_JACIVH010000065.1:5000-136912 GCF_014145615.1 Limosilactobacillus balticus
CCCTTTTTCAATGTCCTGTTTGTGAACAGCCAATGGAGAAAATCGAAGGAAACAGTATTATTTGTGGAAATAGTCATCGCTTTGACTTTAATCGGCATGGTTATCTTCATTTTCTCAATGGGGCTGCTAATACTGAATATGATCGATCAATGTTTGAATCTCGTCGTCAGCTATTAAATGCAGGCCTATTTAAGCCAATTATTGAAAATATTAGTAAATTCTTACCTTCAAAATCTTTAAAGATCTTAGATGTGGGGACTGGGGAAGGAACCCCATTATTACAATTAGAAACGATTCGTGCTAATTATAATGATACGATGATTGGCTTTGACATTTCTAAACCAGGGATAACACTTGCTACTCAGTTACCGTTAAAAGCCTTTTTTTGTGTAGCTGATTTACGTAAATTGCCTTTTAATGATGAGAGTTTTGATTGTATATTAGAGCTGTTTTCTCCATCTGATTATCAAGAGTTTAACCGGGTTCTAAAGAAAGAGGGGACCCTTATTAAGGTAATTCCTAACGCTAACTACTTAGTCGAATTACGTCACCTCTTATATAAAACAGGAGAACGCAATTACCACTATGATAATTCACGAGTAATCGAGTTATTTAAACGACATTATCCGCATAGTAAAGTTGAAACGGTAACCTACCAATTTAGAATCCCAGACGGCTTACAACAATCAATGTTAGAAATGACACCTTTACACTGGGGAGCAAACGCTAAAAGATTATCTAAAGAAGAATTAACTCAATTGAAAACAATTACGGTGGATGTAAGCTTATTAATTGCGAAAAAAGCTAATTAATTATTGCAACATTACTAAATTAGTGCTAAATTATTATAAGAAATCGTTTGATAATTGACATCGAATATAAGTGTTTCGTTGGTAATTATCAAGGAGTACTTCATTAAAGCAGCGTTTCGCCGTGCCCACACCGAGACCCTGCTTTTTTTATTTTATTAAGGAGATTTTATTATGACAAACCATATTGTCTTGTTTGAACCATTATTTCCAGCAAATACGGGAAATATTGCGCGAACTTGTGCGGGGACAAATACTGAATTACATTTAATTAAGCCATTAGGATTTTCAACTGATGATAAGCATATGAAACGAGCTGGATTAGACTACTGGGATAAAGTAAAGATTACATATCATGAGGACTTACCTTCATTTATGAAGACTATTCCTGATATTAACCGCTTATATATTGTTTCTAAGTTTGCTACCCATGATTATAGTGATGCTGATTATACGGGTGAAGGAGATCATTATTTCCTATTTGGGAAAGAAACCACTGGGTTGCCTGAACGTTTTATGCAAAAATACCCAGAAAATGCTATCCGGATTCCACAAAATGACAATAATATTCGAGCACTGAATTTATCGAATAGTGCAGCGATTGTTATTTATGAAGCTTTGCGGCAACAAAGTTTTCCTAATTTAGCCCGAGTTCATAAATATGAATTCGATAAATTGAAGTAACCTTAAGGAGGCAGTAATGCGATGGCGAGAAGGAAAAAGGCATCATCCCGCCGGACAAGAGGGAAAAAACAACAGTATCGATTAATTGATAATCTGTTAGGAATAATTGTTTGCCTCTTAATGTTAGTTGGCTTATTTAATTTAGGAGTATTAGGAACTTTTCTCGATAACTGTTTTAAGATTTTTGTAGGATCATCCTTTCCAATTGCGATGATTATTGTTTTTCTCTATGGATTATGTTTTGCATTGTATGGGCATCGTCCACATTTCAAAAAACGTTGGATTGCAGGAGCTATTATTGCCTATATTGGTTTATTGATGTGGCTTCAGACAGTAATGTTTCAGCGTCTGAATCTTCATGCAAAGGTAATCGAAACTACTTGGAATAGTCTTAGTAAGGTTATTTTTAACGGTGATTCAACTGTTCCGGTTGGTGGAGGGATGATTGGTGCTTACCTATACAATGGAAGTAATATTTTAATTTCAGAAGTTGGGACAGCGGTATTGTCATGGTTGTTAATGATTATCGGAATTATTGTCTTTTTTGCATTACCATGGCGCGAATTTCTAGTAAAATGTGGGATTGGCATTAAAAAATTTGGAGCAGCAATAGTTAATGCTCACGATCAATTAATGAAAAAGAGAACGGAGAGAGCAACTAAAACAACCACGGTACCATCAATTAGTGTGCCTCTTAGTAAAGCATCACGACAGGTCAAAGATTTCTTTGCAGACCAAGAACCAGCAGAGCCATCACCACCAGTTTCTTCTCCATCTATAATTTCCCAAGACCCTGTTGAACCAACTATTAGGGTCGCAAGTGAAAGTCAAGTGGAAGGAACTCATAGTGGTACCCAAGATGAGCAGACTTCGAAACAACATGACGATACGGAAATTAAACTTGCAGGAATTGATGCTAAAGAAGATAATGATTACCAATTGCCACCAGTCAGCCTGCTAAGTCAAGTAAAAGCAACAGACCAGCAAGAAGATTTGAATAATATCAAAAAGAACACCAAAACACTTCAGCAAACCCTAAAATCTTTTGGTGTGGATGCAACAGTTGAAAATGTTAATTTGGGTCCTTCCGTTACCAAATATGAGTTACGCCCAGCAGTAGGAGTAAAAGTCAGCCGAATAACCCATTTGGCTGATGATTTAGCCCTTGCCCTTGCGGCTAAAGATATCCGGATTGAAGCGCCAATCCCGGGGAAATCATTAATTGGGATTGAAGTTCCAAACCAGCAAATTGCAACAGTTGGTTTTCGCGATATGGTCGAAAATGCTCCTAGTAATGATAATCCCATGGAAGTTCCGCTTGGTCGCAGTGTCACTGGGGATATCAAAATGGCCGATCTAACTAAGATGCCACACCTCCTTATTGCCGGGGCAACGGGTAGTGGTAAGTCTGTTGCAATCAATGTTATCATTACAAGCATTTTATTAAAGGCTAAACCGCATCAAGTAAAGATGTTAATGATTGATCCTAAAAAGGTCGAATTAAGTGTTTATAATGGTATTCCTCATCTTCTCAGTCCAGTAGTTTCTGAACCCAAGAAGGCAGCCCGTGCGTTAGGAAAAGTTGTTGCAGAAATGGAGCGTCGTTACGAATTGTTTGCTAAATTCGGTGTTCGTAACCTGGATGGGTATAATAAATTGGTTAAACAACAAAATGATGACCATCCTGATGAAGTTCAAGCTAACTTACCATTGATTTTAGTTATTGTTGATGAATTAGCGGACTTGATGATGACCGTTTCGCATGATGTTGAAGATGCAATTGTCCGAATTGCACAAATGGGGCGGGCTGCTGGTATTCACATGATTTTGGCAACTCAACGTCCTTCAGTTGATGTTATTACAGGGCTTATTAAGGCTAACGTTCCTTCTCGAATTGCCTTTGCGGTTTCTAGTGGAGTTGATTCGCGAACTATTATCGATACTAATGGGGCAGAAAAGCTCCTTGGTCGAGGTGATATGTTATTTGAACCAATCGATCAAAATAAGCCAGTCCGAATTCAAGGCGCATTTATTTCTGATCATGATGTTGAATCAGTAGTAGACTTTATAAAAAACGAGCGAGCAGCTGAGTATGACGATAATATGGTTGTAACTGATAATGAAATCGAGCAAGAAGAACAAGCTGAGGAGGAAGATGAATTGTTCCCCGAAGCATTAGATTTTGTGGTTGATCAACAAAAGGCATCAACTTCGCTAATTCAGCGTCGTTTTAGAATTGGTTATAATCGTGCAGCAAGAATTATTGATGATATGGAACAGCGTGGATTTATCGGACCAGCTAATGGATCGAAACCACGTGAAGTTTATAAGCAAAAACGTGAGGAATAAAAAAGACCGGAGAGTTTCTTCTCCGATCTTTTTTATTCCGACTGCGTGGATGTTTAATAGGCTAAATTAAGTTTAAGGATGCAACTGCTCCAAAGATTAAAGAACCAAGCATTGCAATTAACATCAGCCAAATAGCAACCATGGTGATTTTTTGGAAACGAGTTTTCTTTTTTCGCTGCATTATTAACCATCCTTCCATTTTTATCAATAATAGTAGTGTAACGCATCTTTAATGTCTTTTTCAAATCTAGTTTTGAATTATGTTAAACTTAGATTACTTAACTGAAGAGAAGGGAACTGAAAAGGTTGAGGGTTAGTATTCAGGTTGTAATTTTAGAGATTATTTTATTATTAGTGATTGGGGTAGTAGAACGATTATTAGTACGAATATTTCATCATCCTAAAAAGACAAAACATTTGTGGTGGGGATGGACAATTATTTTATGGCTTCTTATAATTTTTAATATTGGCTTTTATTGGCCAGCCTATCCCATTGCCTTATGGATGATTCTAGCTCTGCTATTAATTGTTTTACAAATTATTCACAATCATGAATTCATTTATCGCCGTTACTGGCCAGTATTTTGGCACTATTCGGCATATTATGCTTTAATCATATATATTGGTAGCTTAATTATTTCACCATGGTTACCGTTGATATAAAAATATTAAGTGAGTTGGAGAAGTAAATTCCTACTCACTTTTTTGTGTCTATTACTTTTTGGTAAAATTCACAAAATTACGTGGTGAGAAGTGGGGGATTGTGGTAGACTTGACCTATAACATGGTGAAGGAGGACATTAGTCGTGTTAATGGGTGAATTTACACACACTATTGATTCCAAAGGCCGACTAATTATTCCTGCCAAATTTCGAGAACAATTGGGGGCACACTTCATTGTTACTCGGGGGTTAGATGGATGTTTGTTTGGATATCCATTAAATGAATGGGAACTTTTAGAACAGAAGCTAAAGGCACTCCCATTAACGAAGCGTGATGCACGTGCATTTGTACGCTTTTTATATTCTGCCGCGACAGATTGCGAATTTGATAAACAAGGACGGATTAATATTCCGATAACCTTACGCACTCATGCTTCCCTTAAAAAGAAGTGTGTAATCGTTGGTGTTTCCAATCGCTTAGAAATCTGGAGCGATGAACGGTGGAATAAATTTGCAAGTGAAACAGCTGATAATTTTGACGAGATTGCAGAAGATCTTAATATTGATTTTTAATGGAGGTTTTAGTTGATGGCAGAATTTAAACATGTAACGGTACTTTTAAAGGAGGCCGTAGCAGGATTAAATGTGCAACCAACAGGTACCTACGTTGATGCGACATTAGGTGGTGGTGGTCATACGCAAGCTATTTTACAACAGCTCGTGGATGGTCACCTATATTCTTTTGACCAGGATCAGACTGCGATTAATTACAATAAAGAACACTTAAAAACAGCAATAGAGCAACAAAAATTAACATTAGTTGAAGATAACTTCCGCAACTTAAAAGTGGAATTGAATAGTTATAATGTAAAACATGTTAATGGAATTTTATATGATTTAGGTGTTTCTTCTCCACAATTCGACGATGCTAAAAGAGGTTTTAGCTATCAGCATGATGCACCCTTAGATATGCGGATGAATCAGGAACAAAAATTATCGGCAATGGAAGTTGTTAACGAATGGCCATATGAACGCCTAGTTAAGATCCTTTACCGATATGGAGAGGAAAAATTTGCTAAGTCGATTGCTAGAAAAATTGAACAGCATCGAAAAATAGCACCAATAAAGACAACATTTGAATTAGTTGATGTGATTAAAGAAGGGATTCCGGCAGCAGCTCGTCGTCATGGTGGACATCCGGCTAAAAAGAGTTTTCAAGCTATTCGAATAGCAGTTAACGACGAATTAGGTGCTTTAGAGGAATCGTTAGAACAAGCATTAGACTTGCTGGATGTTGGGGGACGAATAAGTGTCATTACCTTCCAATCACTAGAAGATCGGTTAGTAAAGACGATGTTTCGTGAAAAGACTTCATTAAGTGGGGATGTACCGCAAGGGTTACCAGTAATTCCAGCGGGAATGGAGCCAAACTTCAAATTAATTAATAAAAAGCCGATTGTAGCTAGTGTTGAAGAGTTAGCAGCAAATCATCGTGCGCATAGTGCCAAGTTGAGGATAATCGAGAAAATTAGAAAAGGAAAGTGACATAATTATGGTTTCAAATGCGGCAAGGCAACTTGCGGGAGAACAACAACCACAGCAAGCGCCAAGAAGAAAGACTTATCAACAACCCAAGATTTCTCCCAGCCCGGTTAGATGGTCAAAGTTTGAAAGATTTTTAGTAGCAATAGGAAGTTTAATCACACTAGGGTTAATGATTAGCTTACTTTCGACGAAGATTAGTATTAATAATCAACAACGGCACTTACAGGATACTCAAACACAAATCACTAAAGCGAAAAGTAGTAATACAAGTTTACAGCAAGAAATTGCTGAATTGACGACTCAATCGCATTTGAAATCAGCAGCACATAAATATGGATTATCAGATAAAAATTCAAATGTAAGGAACGTTAATAAATAATGAATAAGAAGCCACAACGAACGAAAAATAGGGGACATAGAGAAAACCGAGGGACCTTTGGCAAATGGCTCTTTCTAATCACGGTTGGATTGTTTACCTTATTTATCGTTCGTTTTGCGTATATCGCAATAAATAAAGATGTTCAACATGTTAACTTACGCTCGCAAGCTGAGCAAATTTATACTCAGCAACGAATTATTCAAGCGCGCCGGGGTGACATTTATGATTCAGAAGGAAACCCCTTAGCAACTGATACAAGTAGATATACCCTCTATGCTGTTCTTGATCGAACCCAAAAATCTTCTGATGGTAAACCATTATATGTAAAGAATCGACAAAAAACTGCGAAGATATTATCACAATATATTGACCTGACACCAAAACAAATTGAAAAGATCCTTAAACCAAAGGGACAAGCCTATCAAGTTGAATTTGGAAGCGCTGGAAGCAACCTTTCTGTTTCAACGATGCAGAAGATTAAAAATCGGCATTTACCAGGGATTAACTTTATTGCTACCCCAGCACGTCAATATCCAGAAGGTGAATTTGCTTCTCAAATAATTGGGATGGCAACGCCTAAGATTAAAAATGATAATGGGACTGAAGAGACAAATTTAGTTGGACAATTAGGCTTAGAAGGCTACTTTAATAAGCAATTGACTGGAACAAATGGATTAAGAAAAGATAAACAGGATGTCTATGGATACCAGATTGCTAATTCAAAGCAGGTAACTAAGAAAGCCATCAATGGGGATAATATCTACACTACGCTTGATTCACAAACCCAACATTTTCTCGAAAATAAAGTTAATAAGGTTTATAAAAGTTCTAATGCCAATGCAATGACTGCAGTTGTAATGGAAGCTAAAACGGGTAAAATTATTGCCGCTACTCAACGGCCAACTCTTCATGCAGAAAATAATCCGGTTTGGCGGAATATGCTAGTTCAAGATGCTTATGAACCAGGCTCCGTAATGAAAATTTTGTCTTTAGCTGCTGCCATTGATACCGGACATTTTAATCCTAATGCAACCTTTAATTCTGGAACATGGGCCATGGGCGGTGGAAAAATCACTGATTGGTCAAGTTCTGGTTGGGGGACAATTTCCTATAAAGATGCTTTTGACATGTCTAGTAATGTTGGGTTTGCTCATGTAGAACAAGACATGGGAGCAGATACGTGGATGAAGTACATTAAACGATTTGGCTTGTTAAAAAAAGTAAATGTTATCGGAATGGGTAATGAGGTTAATGGTTATACTTCATTTAAAGGTATCCTTGCTCAAGCTAATACCGCCTTTGGACAGGGAATTACTGTAAATGTCATGCAGATGATGCAGGCGTTCAGTGCTATTGGTAATAATGGTAAAATGATGAAACCTTACATTGTTAGCAAAGTTGTAGATGGTAATAGCGGAAAGACAATCCAAAAGGTTAAGCCTAAAGTCGTTGGGCAGCCAATAAAAGCATCAACAGCGAAAAAGGTCCTTGGATACATGCAAGGCGTTGTTTATGATCAAAAAGGACTTGGTCACGATTATCAAATTAAGGGTTACCGAATTGCCGGAAAGACAGCTACTGCACAAATTGGTGGTGCTCATGGTTATTCAACTGGTGATACAAACTACCTTTACTCATTTGCAGGGATGGCACCGGCTAAAAATCCAAAGTATATTATGTATGTCACCCTTCGCCAACCGCAAAACCTAAAAAAACCAGCAACCAAACAAATTGCCAGTGTCTTTAATCCGACAATGAAAATGCTATTAAGCCAACAAAAGGTTGCGGAAAAGGCCAAGAAAAAGGTTATTACAATGCCAAATGTTGTTGGGCAATCAAGTGATGATGCTAATAAGAAACTATCAGGTAAAGGAATGCAAGTAATCGTCGTTGGCTCTGGCAAGAAAGTTAAACAACAATCAGCAGCTCCCGACGAACAAGTATTAACAGATCAACATGTTATCCTTGATACCGGTGGCGAGTATAAAATGCCAGATATTTCTGGATGGAGCTCTGCTGATGTTCAACAATTAGCTAAGATTCTTAAACTAAAAGTAAAAGAAAATGGAAACGGCTATGTTACTCAGCAAAGTATTTCGCCTGATACAACTATTAAGCGAGGAACAACTTTGACTGTTCAATATGAAGCTAAAAACTAGCAGAGAAACTAATTGGAGGTAAATATGAATTTCTTAAGTGCAGTTTTGACTATTCTTAGTTCATTCTTAATTACATTTTTATTAATGCCCTCATTGATTAAATACTTTCGGGCAAAAAAAGAGGGACAACAAATTCGTAAAGAAGGTCCTACCTGGCATGCCAAAAAGGCTGGGACGCCAACAATGGGGGGATTATTGTTCATCTTTTCTGCAGTAGTAACAATTTTATGGGTTGCTGCTTGGCAAGGGTTAATTACAAATACGCTATGGGCACTCCTCTTTGTCCTAGTTGTTTATGGCCTGATTGGGATGTGGGATGATAGCATTAAAATCTTTCACCATCAAAATGAAGGATTTAAGCCATGGCAAAAGGCGCTATGTCAGGTCTTAGCAGCAATGGTCTTTACTGTTATTTATCAACATGAAGGCTTTCAAATGGGCTTTGGAACAACTCAAATTGGTTGGCTTTACGGTTTGTTTATTATTTTTTGGATCGTCGGTTTTTCAAATGCAGTTAATTTAACTGATGGACTTGATGGTTTAGTAAGTGGCCTTTCTATTATTTCTTTTGCAGCTTATTTAATCATTGCCTTAGTAAACCTCAATCAACCAGGTTATCCGGAAATTGCCCTTTTCTGTTTAGCAATGATCGGAACTTTACTAGGCTTCTTCCCCTACAACCATAAACCCGCTAAGATTTTCATGGGTGATATGGGATCTTTAGCAATTGGGGCATCCTTAGCCGCTGTTTCATTGTTATTACATCATGAATGGTCTTTATTAGTAATTGGAATTGTTTATGTTTGTGAAACTGCTAGTGTAATTCTTCAAGTGGCTTCATTTAAAACAACTGGTAAACGAATTTTTAAGATGACGCCAATCCATCATCATTTTGAAATGAGTGGGTGGAGCGAATGGAAAATTGATATTGTATTTTGGCTTGTAGGGTTAGTGGCTGCAATTATTGCTGTTACAACAATCTTATTAGTTGGTTAGGAGTAAAGAGAAATGAAAAAAATTGATGAATATCAAGGTAAAAAAGTTCTTGTAATGGGTTTCGGAATTAGCGGAATTAATGCGGCCCACTTATTGGTAAAACTTGGTGCAAATGTTACTGCTAATGATAAAGCAACTCCTAAAAATAATGATATTGTTGAAGATTTAGAAGCTGACGGAATTAAAGTAATTACTGGTAATAATCCCATTTCATTAGCTAATGAAGGCTTTGATGTTGTAGTAAAAAATCCTGGAATTCCCTATGATAATCCATTAGTAGCTGCCTTTGTTAAGCAGGGGACACCCATTATTACAGAAGCAGAATTAGGATGGCAAATTTTTGATGGTCACCTTGTAAGTGTAACCGGAAGTAATGGGAAGACTACTACAACAACTTTAACCCAGTTAATGATTGCTGAAAATGCAAAACATCAAGTGAAATATGCAGGAAACATTGGAATCTCCTTTAGTAAAATTGCTGAAGATTTAGAGCCAGACGATACATTGGTTACAGAATTATCTAGTTTCCAATTATTAGGAGCACCAACAATTCGCCCCCATATTGCAATTATCACTAATATTTTTTCTAACCATTTAGACTATCATAAGACACGGGAAAACTATATTAATGCAAAGCTTAATATTACTCGGAATCAAACCAAAGATGATTTCTTAGTTATTAACTGGGATCGTGATGAATGGCAAAAGATTGCTCAGCGTAGTCAAGCTACTATTGTGCCATTTTCTCGTTTAAACAAAAGCCATGAAGGAGCTTATGTAGAAGATGGAATGATTTACTGGCGTGGGCAAGAAGTTATGCCAACCAAGGATATTCGATTGATCGGTCCCCAAAATGTAGAAAATGCATTGGCCGCAATTGCCGCGGCAAAATTAAGTGGCGTTACAAACGATGCAATAAAGAAAGTTTTAACAACATTTAGCGGCGTTCGTCACCGTTTGCAATATGTGATGGAATACCAAGAACGACTTTTCTACAATGATTCCAAATCAACTGATATTGAAGCTACTGAGGTTGCCTTACAAGGTTTTGATCGCCCGGTAATTCTTTTAGCAGGTGGTCTTGATCGTGGGTATACCTTTGAACGGTTAGTTCCTTACTTTAAGAAGCACGTCAAGGCAATGATTGTTTTTGGTGAATGTAAAGATAAAATGAGGGATGCAGGAAACCAGGCTGGCGTTCCAGTGATTGAAAGCGAAAATGCGATTACTGCGGTACCAGAAGCATGGAAGTTGAGTGAGCCAGGAGATGTCATCCTTCTCTCTCCCGCTAATGCTAGTTGGGATCAATTCCCGAGCTTTGAGGTTCGTGGTGATAAATTTATTGAAGCAGTTGAAGACTTAACAGGAAAGAAGGAACAATAAGATGCGGTTATTGGTATCAGGTGGCGGAACTGGTGGTCATATCTACCCGGCATTAGCATTGATTGAACGCTTAAAGCAGGTTGAGCCAGATACTGAAGTGTTATATGTTGGAACAACCCGTGGCCTTGAGAATAAAATTGTACCGGATGCCGGAATTAAGCTTGAAACAATGCACATGCAGGGCTTTAAGCGTTCTCTTTCTCTTGAAAATTTTAAGACTATTTATCTTTTCTTAAACTCTGTTCATCATGCTAAAAAAATTATTAGTGAATTTAAGCCTGATGTTGTTTTAGGTACTGGAGGATATGTAAGTGGAGCTGTCCTCTATGCTGCTGCGAAGAAACATATTCCAACAGTAATTCATGAGCAAAATAGCGTCGTTGGAGTAACAAATAAGTTTTTAAGTCGCTATGTTGATCAAATTGCAATTGCGTTTGAAGCTGCACGCAGTCAATTCCCTGCTGATAAAGTTACAATGGCAGGTAATCCTCGTGCTCAACAGGTAGCGGCCAAAAAAGATAGTGATTTTTCATGGACAAGTTATGACTTGAAAGAAGATGTTCCAACCTTAATGATTTTTGGGGGAAGTCAAGGAGCACCAAAAATCAATAAGACAGTTGTCGATGCAATTCCAGAATTCAATAAGCGTCCTTATCAGGTTATTTTTGCAACTGGCCAAAAACGGTACGATGATGTAAAGAAGCAGCTTGCAGAAGGCAATATTAAACCAGCTGATAATGTTAAAGTTGTTCCTTACATAAAAGATATGCCAGCTAAGATGCCACGGGTAGCAGCTTTAGTATCTCGAGCAGGAGCAACTACTATTGCTGAGGTAACAGCACTCGGAGTTCCGACAATTTTAATTCCTAGTCCGTATGTTACCGCTAACCACCAAGTAAAGAATGCTCAGGCTTTAGTTAAGAATAATGCAGGCTTAATGATTACAGAAGATAAGTTAGATGCTCGGGCATTATTGACGCAAGCAGATAAGATTATGGAAGATGAAGAAGTACGTAAAAAGATGGCTCTTGCTGCTGAAAAGATGGGACGACCTGATGCTGCTGATAGGCTAATTAAGGTCTTGCATAAGGCGATTGATGAACACAAAAAATAAAGTATAGATTAGGAAGGAGGAGAACAGGTGTTGGATGATAAATCGGCTATTGAACATCATAAATATTCGAAGCGATTAACTGAATTAGAAAAGCGGAGTGCTGCCGCTCAACAGCGACAACAGAAAAAGAAGCCTTCTAAAACTCATGTTGGTAATAAGATTCGCGGAATTAAGATTAAGCGCTACGTTTCTAACGGAGAACGAGTCTTAAAATTAGTGATATTATTCAGTCTTATTCTCCTCTTTATGATTTATATTATTTCTCCCTTGAGCAAAATTAACACGCTTCATGTAACTGGTAATCATGACTTGACTAAAGAGCAGGTAGAAAAAAATACAAATATTTATCCAGGACGTTTTATATGGGGCGTTTATCTTACCCGTCATCAACTTATTAAACAAGCTGTTCGTAAAAATCCTCAAATAAAAAGTTTAAGGATTGAGGTAACTGGCCCTCAGTCTCTGCGAATATCTGTAAAAGAAAATGCTCTTTTAGGGACAGCAGTGATGAATAATGATACATACGCTGTTTTAGCTGATGGTCAATTGCAGCGAACGAAAACTGCTGACAATGGTATTGCTTATAAGCGTTTTGATGGTCATAAAAAAGCTCTTGCTGCAACAGCTGCTCAACTAGGAAAACTGAAACCGGCAATAAGAAATGGTATTTCAAGTGTGAGTTATCAACCAACTAAGGAGTATCCAGATCGCGTGATTATTTATATGCGTGATGGTAATACAGTTTATGGCGATTTAAATACTATTGGGGATAAAATGGGATATTACCCTGCAATTGCAGCAAGTATGAAAAATAAGGGAATTATAGATCTTCAAGTCGGAGCTTATTCTTATGATTATGGATCTAAGGATAAATGATTTTGTGAAAAACCTTGATAATTACCTTTTTTGTCATTGTTTATCTGTGGTAAAATTCTTATATAGGTTAAAAATACAATTAATTTAATTAATGATAGTCTTAGGAGGGTTCCTTTTAGAATGAATAATTCAGAAGTATACGTTGGATTAGATATTGGAACCACCTCGATCAAGGCACTGGTGTGTGAAAGTGTTAAGGGTCAGTTGAAAGTTATTGGTGTTGGTGTAGAACGATCGGCAGGATTAAACCGAGGAGTTATTGTCGACATTGATAAAACCGCCCAGGCAATTTCGGCGGCGGTAGCACAGGCCGAGGAAAAGTCCAACGTAGAGATTCAAAGTGTTGTAGTTGGCTTACCGGCAAATTACTTACAAATGCAACGAGTACACGGTATGATTACGATTGCAACCAGAGGACAATCAAGAGAGATTGTTAACCAAGACGTAATTGACGTTGCTCGTGAAGCGTTGACGCAAAGTATTCCCCCTGAGCGGGAAATAATTGATTTAATTCCAACAGAATTTACTGTTGATGGCTTTTCTGGTATTAAGGACCCCCGTGGAATGGTTGGTGTCCGTTTAGAAATGAAGGCCACCTTGTATACAGGACCTAAGACCATTATTCATAATACAAAAAAGGCAGTTCAACAGGCAGGATATGACATTAAAGATTTTGTTATTACGCCGATCGCAACAGATTTTAACCTCCTTAATGATGGAGAGCAAGATTTTGGGACTGTTGTTATTGATTTAGGTGGCGGTCAAACAACGACCAGCATTATTCATGATCATCAATTAAAGTATACTTATGTTGATCCTGAAGGTGGAAAATATATTACTAAAGATATTTCTACGGTCATGAATACATCATTAAAAAATGCTGAACAACTTAAGCTAAACCATGGATATGCTATGGCATCCTTAGCTGACGAAGATGTCCAAGTTGACGTTGATGTTGTTGGCCAAAATGATCCTGTCCAATATTCAGAGCAGTATTTATCAGAAATAATTGAAGCACGAGTACGGCAAATTTTTGATCGTATTCAGGATAAACTTAAGGCTATTCATGCTCCTGAATTACCGGGAGGAGTAGTTTTGATTGGTGGAGTGGCTGCTCTGCCAGGAGTTAAGGAACTTGCTGAACAATACTTTACTGGTAATATTAAAGTGAATGTTCCAGAACAAATGGGCATTCGTCATCCTCGCTATGCTGTTAGTTTAGCTTTGGGGATGTATGAAAATCAGTTATCAGATATTGATCGATTAATTAAGCAAACTGTTCAACGAATTGATACGATTAAGAGTCCCCATGAAGAAAAAGGACAAGCTGTTAATCAGTCACGTCAACAATGGAGTGAAAAATCTGATAAATTACAACGTTCACAGCGAGAAGCACAGCAGCAACCAGTTACTGAAGAGCCTGCGCCAAAGAAGAAAAAGCAAAACGGCCTAAGTAATCGGTTTAAAAACATTTTTAATAATTTATTTGACTAATTTGGAGGAATACTGCTATGGATAACGAAACGTTCGCTAACGACAACCAATTTGCGGAAGCGCAAATCAAAGTAATTGGTGTTGGTGGAGCTGGCGGTAATGCCGTCAACCGAATGATTACTGAAAAGGTACAAGGTGTTGACTTTATTGTTGCTAACACCGATTTACAAGCATTAAATAATTCTCAAGCGACAACCAAGATTCGCTTAGGACCTAAATTAACAAAAGGATTAGGTGCTGGTTCAAATCCAGAAGTAGGTGAAAAGGCTGCCCAAGAAAGTGAAGAACAAATTAAAAAAGCTCTTGAGGGAGCAGATATGGTCTTCATTACAGCCGGAATGGGTGGTGGAACTGGTACCGGAGCCGCCCCAGTTGTAGCTAAACTTGCTAAAGATAGTGGTGCATTAACTGTTGGTGTTGTGACTCGTCCGTTCTCATTTGAAGGACCTCGTCGAGCACGCTATGCTGCAGAAGGGCTTGAAAAATTAAAGTCAAATGTTGATACTTTAATTATCGTTGCTAATAATCGCTTATTAGAGATGATTGATAAGAAGACGCCAATGATGGAAGCATTTAAGGAAGCTGATAATGTTCTTCGTCAAGGTGTGCAAGGTATTTCAGACTTAATTGTTACCCCAGGTTACATCAACTTGGACTTTGCTGATATTAAGACGTTGATGTCTAATCAAGGTTCGGCCTTAATGGGGGTTGGTGCTTCAACTGGTGAAAACCGTGCTACGGAGGCAACTAAGAAGGCTATATCTTCTCCATTACTTGAAGTGTCAATTGATGGTGCTCAACATGTCTTGATGGATATTACTGGTGGTAAAGACTTATCGATGTTTGAAGCTCAAGAAGCATCAGATGTGATTAAACAAGCTGCTGGAACTAATGTTGATATTTCATTCGGTATGTCCCTAAATGAATCGATGGGTGATGAAGTTCGCGTTACTGTAATTGCCACTGGGATTGATAAGAAAAAGAAAATTCAACAACAAAAGCCAACAGAAAAAGAAGCACCACGAGTAACGCGGTCTATTCCACAAGAAGAACAACCCGTTGAACAACCAAAGCAACGAGATCCTTTTGATGGTTGGAATGATCCAACAGCCGATACAAGTAACCAATCAAGAAATTCTGATAACGAATTTTCTCACGTTACTAAGCCAGAATTTAACGTATTTAACGATGATGCGGCTAATACGGATGACAATGATGATACTAACTTATCGACTCCACCGTTCTTCAAGAATCGTCGTAAGTAAATAATTTAGCAAAAAGGTGGATTTTTAATCCGCCTTTTTCTGTTTAGCACTATTAAGGAGGGTAAAACAATGGCGGCAAATTTTTTAAAAAGCCTATTTGGTGAAGAAGACATTGATGAACAAGACGGTCTCTATGAAACGAGTGAACAAGTTTCAACGCCAGCAAACACAAGCAATAAAGTAGTTTCAATTAATAGCGGGCGTCTTAACCAAATGAGTCAGATTTCCTTATATGAACCCCGTCTTTATGCAGATGTAAAGCAGATTGCATCCCAATTATTAGAGGGGCATGCGGTGATCGTTAACTTCACTCAAATGGACGCGAATGTTGCAGCACGGTTAGTAGACTTCTTAAATGGAACCGTTTTTGCAATTGATGGTGAAATGAAACGGATCGGAAAGGAAATTTTCCTCTGCACCCCTAAAAACTATGAAATTTCAGGTAGTTTAACGAGTAATCTAAAAAATGATGGTGATAAATTTTAATCACTAAAAGGAGTTAATATGATCGCATTTTTATTATGGGCTCTTAATCAATTAGTTGATGCTTATATTTTAGTAATAGTTGTGTGGTGTATTATGTCATGGTTTCCTAATGCGCGTAATTCACGACTTGGTGATATTATCAATCGGTTGGTAGAACCTTATATGCATTGGTTTGACTTTATTCCTCCAATCGGGGGGATAAGTTTTGCGCCGATGATCGCTATTCTTGTACTATATTTTGTCCAAGCAGGATTAGCACAAATAGCAGCAATCATTTAATTAATTTAAGAGGAAGTAGATTTGAGCGAAGATAACATTAAACAACATTTTCGTCCGGATGAAGCCACCCTTATTGACCAAGCGAATGACTGGGTAGCTACTGCTGAAGGCCAATATCGTCCTGTCCTCACTCCTTTTTTAAATCCACGGGAACGTTTTATTGTCCAAACGATTGTTAATCGAAATAACAATGTTAAAATAACAATGTATGGTGGTTGGCAAGGCGCAGAAATGCAACGAGTTCTAATTTATCCGCCTTATTATGAACCCTCTATAGAAGACTTTGCTTTACAGGCTTTAGAGATAAACTATCCTGTTAAGTTTTCAGAACTTCATCATCGGCAAATTATGGGAACATTGATCGGTGAAGGGATGGAGCGGAATACATTTGGTGATATTTTAACTGATGGATCGCATTGGCAAGTTATTGTAACAAAACCAATGGCAGAGTATTTACGTAAAAACGTTGAACATATTGGTCGAATTAAGATTAAATGGATTCCGATCGCAACAGAAGCAGTGGTAACACCTAAAGAGGAATGGGTGCCGATAGTTACAACAGTTTCATCACTACGGTTAGATGTTGTGATAGCTGCAGGCTTTAATTATTCACGAAACCGGGCAAAGCAATTAATAGAGCATGGTCAAGTTCGATTAAATTGGGAAGAGATTGATCGTCCAGATTATCAAATTGTGGTTCATGATTTGATATCTGTGCGTCATGGTGGTCGCCTTAGAATCGATATGACCAATGGAAAAACAAAAAAAGATAAAGAAAGAATTACCATTTCAGTTGTAAATGCGTAATTTGAATGGAGGAATTTACTCATGAGTTTGACGGTTGATCAAATTAATAATAAGCAATTTAATACCAAGATGCGGGGTTATAATCCTGAAGAAGTGCAAGAATTTATTCAGGAAGTTTCACAAACAGTTCAACAATTAATAACTGAAAATAATAATTTACGAGAACAAGTACGTGCTAATGATAGCAAGATTAAGTACTTTGCTGACTTGAAAGATTCTTTAAATAAGTCAATCCTAGTTGCTCAAGAAGCTGCTGATAAGGTTAAAAATAATGCTAAGCGTGAAGCAGATATTATGATTCGTGAAGCGCAAAAGCAAGCAACTGATATCGTTTCAGAAGCTAACGATAAGTCAAATCAAGTAATTGAAGATGCTGCTAATTCTACTAAGAAGTTGACAAGTGAAACTAATGATCTTCGTAAACAGACTCGGATCTTCCGCCAACGTCTTCAAGTTATGCTTGAATCTCAATTAGAAGTCATTAAGAGTAATGAATGGGACAAGCTTTTGGAAAATGATGACTTGAGTAAATATGACGAAATTGAAAAAATTTTAGGTAGTCGTCTTGACAGCAGTTCAGCAACCAGTGTAGAATCAACTGCAACAACTGCTAGTGAAGAACAACCTGTTGAATCAGAACAGCCTGTTGCTTCTGCTGAACAAACGGAAGAAGAGAGTGCACCTGCACAACCAACAGCTGTTAACGATGACAAAGGATCAGATGCACCTGAAACTGTTGTTGTCTTCCCTGATAATAACAAGTAAATCACTAGGATCGTATTTTAATAAAATCGTTGAAGAGAATTGGAATAATTATCATAACGTTAAAGCGAGTCAACAATTGGTGAGAGGTTGATAATGTTTAAATATTCCTGATCATCTCGGAGTACCTCATTTGAGTTAGTTAGGATGAGGCGGTTCATTATCGTTATCTAATGACATAAGGAAACTTTAATCTTAAAGTTTTAAATCCGGGTGGTACCGCGAAGAAGCTTCGTCCCAGTAATGGGAGGAAGCTTTTTTATTATTAAAATACAAGAATTAATGAAAGGGGTAGTTACAATGCGTGTTAAAGATACGTTAAACCTTGGTCGCACTAAATTTCCAATGCGTGGAAAGTTACCTGTAACTGAGGCACAACGAGAACAGCTATGGGAAGAAAATAAAGTTTATGAACTACGACAAAAATTAAATGAAGGAAAGCCTACTTTTGTTTTACATGATGGGCCTCCATATGCTAACGGTAATATTCACATTGGTCACGCTATGAATAAGATTTCTAAAGATTTTATTGTGCGCTATAAGTCAATGTCTGGCTACCGGGCACCTTATGTTCCTGGTTGGGATACTCACGGCTTGCCAATTGAACACCAATTAACTAAATCTGGTTATGACCGTAAGAAGATGAGCTTAACTGAATTCCGTGATCTTTGCCGAGAATATGCTCTTAAGCAAGTTGACAAGCAACGGACTGACTTTAAGCGTTTAGGTGTAAGTGGTGAATGGGATCATCCATATCTTACCCTTGATAAAGAATTTGAAGCTGCTCAAATTCGGGTATTCGGTGAATTTGCTAAGAAGGGTCTATTATATCAAGCTAAGAAGCCAGTTTACTGGTCATGGTCTTCAGAATCAGCCTTGGCAGAAGCCGAAGTTGAATATCATGATGTTGTTGCTAAAACTGCCTTCTTTGCAGAACAAATTAAAGATGGCAAAGGCCGTTTAGATAATGATACATATTTAGTTGTTTGGACGACTACACCATGGACCATTCCAGCTTCAGAAGCGGTTGCTGTTAATGCAAAGTTTGATTATTCAGTTGTAAAGCCTGCTAATGATGACCGGAAGTTTGTTGTTGCAACAGATCTTCTTGAAAAATTAGCGGAAAAACTTGGTTGGGAAGATTACGAAGTTGTTGACCATCTAATGGGACAAGAACTTGAAGGAATGACTACTCAACACCCATACCTTGATCGTGATCTTCTTGTTGGCTTAGCAGATTACGTTACTGCTGATGCTGGTACTGGCCTTGTTCACACTGCTCCTGGATATGGGGATGATGATTACAACTTTGGTAAAAAGTATGACTTGCCAATTTTTGCCCCAATCAATGATCAAGGTGTTTTAACCAAGGAAAACGGTGAAGGCTTTGAAGGGGTATTCTACCAAGATGCTGATGACGTTTCCCTTCAAAAGTTAGAAGAAAACAATGCTTTACTTCTTCAAGAACCATTACAACACAGCTACCCATTTGATTGGCGGACAAAGCAACCAATCATCTTCCGGGCAACTGATCAATGGTTTGTATCAATTGAAAAGATGCGCCAAAATATTTTAGATGCCTTAGAAGACGTTAAGTACCACCCAGAATGGGGAAAGGTTCGTCTTCGCAATATGATCAAAGACCGTGGTGATTGGGTAATTTCTCGTCAACGTGTTTGGGGTGTGCCTTTACCAATCTTCTATGCTGAAGATGGCACACCAATCATGGAAGAAGAAACAATCAATCATGTAGCAGATTTATTTGCTAAGTATGGCTCTAATGTTTGGTTTGAACGTGAGGCAAAAGACCTCTTGCCGGAAGGTTACACTAATGAACACTCTCCTAATGGTCAATTTACTAAAGAAACTGACATTATGGACGTATGGTTTGATTCTGGTTCATCACACCAAGGGGTATTAGCTGAACGTGATTATTTAACATACCCAGCGGACCTTTACCTTGAAGGATCTGACCAATATCGTGGTTGGTTTAACTCGAGTTTGATTACCAGTGTTGTATGTTCAGGACATGCGCCATATAAGGAAATCGTTTCTCAAGGGTTCACACTTGATAAGCGCGGTAACAAGATGAGTAAATCTCAAGGTAACGTTATCGATCCAAATAAAGTTGTTCAACAAATGGGTGCAGAAATTATCCGTTTATGGGTAATGAGTGCTGATACTTCGGCTGATGTTCGGGTATCGATGGGGACATTCCAACAGATTTCTGAAGCATATCGTAAGTTGAGAAATACGTTCCGCTTCTTACTTGCTAATACTAGTGACTTCGATCCTGAAGAAAATACCGTTTCTTATGAGAAGTTACAATCAGTAGACAAGTACATGTTGGTTAAACTTAACCACTTCTTGAAGACAATGCGGGAAGATTTTGATAACTACGATTTCCTTGATGCTTATAAGGTATTGATCAACTTTGTAAACAATGATCTTTCAGCTTTCTACATGAACATTGCCAAAGATGTGCTCTACATTGAGGCTGAAAATTCAGAAGTTCGGCGGTCAATGCAAACAGTTTTCTATGATATTCTTTTGACACTTGTTAAACTTCTTACGCCAATCCTTCCTCACACTACAGAAGAAGTATGGAGTTACATGAATGAACCGGAAGATTTTGTTCAATTAACTGAAATTCCAGATCCACGGACATTTGATGGTGAAGAAGAGCTATTGAGTAAGTGGGATGACTTTATGGAAGTGCGTTCACATGTTCTAAAGAGTCTTGAAGAAGCACGGAATGCTAAGCTAATCGGTAAATCTCTTGAAGCGCAAGTTGATCTTTACTTAACCGATGACCAAAAGCAATTACTTGATAGCCTTGATGAAAACATTCAATTATTGCTAGGAGTTTCTGCTCTTCATGTACATCCAGCTGATGAAGCGCCTGCTGATGCTGACCAATACAACGATGGGGTAGCAGTTAAGGTTACAACTGCTAATGGTGAAACTTGTGCTCGTTGTCGTATGGTTAAGGAAGATGTTGGCAGTGATCCAGCATATCCTGAATTATGTGCTCGCTGTGCTGCTATTGTTCGGGAAAACTTCCCTGAAACAGTAGAAGATGGTTTAGAAGAATAATAATCTCTAAAAAAACTGGTTTTCGCTATCCAGTAAATGACAATTATTTTTAAGCGGTGTAAAATACCAAGTGACACTTGTTGCTTGGTATTTTATTATGGAGTTGGTAAAAAATGCTCAAAGGAAAAGTAAAAAGTTTTGACGAACAAAAAGGATGGGGCTTTATTACAGTTCCTCACGAAGGAGAAATTTTTGTTCACTATAGTGGAATTGAAGGAACGCGTCGTCGCATCCTTCACCCTGATGAAGAGGTCTCATTAGTAATTGTTCAAGGACAAAAGGGACCGCAAGCAGCACATGTTCGTGTTTTAAGATAAGGACGGGTTCTAATGGAATTTGAAGAGCGACCAATAAGTAGTAAAACAGTTTTTCACGGCCATTTAATCGATGTTGAAGTACAGCAAGTTATCACCCCACATGGTAATAAAACACAACGAGAAATCGTCCACCACGCACCAGCAATTGCGATTTTGGCTTTGACGGCTGATAATAAAATGATTCTTGAAAAACAGTGGCGCGCACCAATTGCAAAAACAACCCTTGAAATTCCTGCGGGGAAGCTCGATCAACGGGATGCTGATAATGCTCTTCATGCGGCTAAACGTGAATTAAATGAAGAAACAAGGTATGAAGCAACAAGTTTAAAAAAGATTTCTTCATTTTATACTTCTGTTGGTTGTATGGATGAATACATGACTCTTTATTTGGCTACGGGATTAAAACGGGTTAGCAACGAGCTGCCGCAAGATCAAGATGAACAATTGATGTTAAAAGAAGTAACTTTACCACAAGCGCTTGAAATGATTGATCAAGGCGAAATTGAAGATGCTAAGACAATCATGGCAATCTATTACTGGCAAGGAATGAACAACCGTGGATAATAAACAACAAGATGAGCAACAATCACGTATGTCACGTAGTCAATATCGTCAACAGCAACGTCAGACTGAACAGCAACCTATTAATGAAGCAACAGAAAATACAACTGATCAACCTTATAGTCGCGAAGCAGTTGCTAGTCAACGTCATGACGAAACAGTGGCAGAAAAAACGGCGCGCTTGAAACGCCGCTTAAATATTGCAATCATTGCTTTGATTGTGGCAATTATTATTGTTTACTTAATACTATTTTATGTTGGGTAGAAAAAGGAGAAAAATATGCGATTTGGAATTATTTGTGCAATGCCTGAAGAAATTAAAGAATTAACTGCAAAGTTATCCGATAAACAAGAAAAGAAAATCGGGGGTAAATCCTACCTTTTCGGTAAAATCAATAATCAAGACGTTGTATTAGTAGAATCTGGAATTGGTAAAGTGGAAGCTGGGATTACTACTGAACATTTAATTACCGATTGTGGGGCAAATGTTGTGATTAATTCTGGATCAGCTGGTGGAATTGGTGAAGGGTTACATGTTGGTGATATTGTCATTTCAACTGAAACGGCCTACCATGATGTTGATGCAACTGCATTTAATTACCGTTATGGCCAACTCCCAGGAAAAGAACCACGCTTTAAGGCTTCTGACCAATGGGGACAAGCTTTAGAAAAAGCCGGCGAGAAGACTGGCTTAAATGTAAAACGAGGATTGATTGTTTCTGGTGATCAATTTATTGCAAGTTCAGAAGCAATTAAAGAGATTTTGAATAATTTCCCTGATGCACTTTCTAGTGAAATGGAAGGGGCAGCGGTTGGACAAGTTGCCACTGACCACCAAATTCCATATGTGGTAGTACGAGCAATGTCGGATACAGGTGATGAAGACGCCGGCGTTAGTTTTGACGACTTTATTATTGATGCCGGAAAACGCTCTGCAAATATGCTTCTTCAGCTCTTTGCAGATTTAGATAAGTAAAATGGAAGGATGAAAAACTCGTGAGTGAGATTTATTTGGATAATGCAGCAACAACCCCGATGACTCCGGAAGTGATTGCGGAAATGACTAAACAAATGCAAGAATCATGGGGTAATGCATCGACTGGTTACTCTTATGGGCGTCATGCTAAACTTGTAATGGAAAATAGTCGTCACATTCTTGCCCAAAGCATTAATGCTGATGATAATGAAATTATCTTTACCAGTGGAGGAACTGAAAGTGATAATACTGCTATTATCCAAACCGCTTTTAAACGGCAAAATCTTGGTAAGCACATTATCACAACTGCCATTGAGCATGAGGCGGTCTTAAAACCTCTCCATTTTTTAGAAGAACATGGCTTTGAGGTAACCTATTTACCAGTTGATGAAAATGGTAATATCTCAATTGATGATTTTAAGGCAGCTCTTCGTAATGATACGATTTTAGTAACCATTATGATGGAAAACAATGAAGTGGGTAGTCAAATGCCTATCCATGAGATTGGTGAAATTTTGAAAGACCATCAAGCATGGTTCCATACAGACGCTGTTCAAGCATATGGATTGTTACCAATTGATGTTAAAGCTGACCATATTGATATGCTTTCAACATCGGCCCATAAGGTTAATGGCCCAAAGATGATAGGATTTTTATATCGTCGTGATGGTATTAGTTTTCCAAGCTTTATCAAGGGTGGGGATCAAGAAACTAAACGTCGTGCCGGAACTGAAAATGTACCTGGGATTGCTAGCTTTGCTAAAGCGGTTGAGTTAAACACACCCGAAGTGAAAGAAGAACGTCGTGATCGTTATTATGCCTTTAAGCAAAAAATTGTTAACGCGCTTAGGGAAAATAATGTTGATTTTGAAATTAATGGTCAAATCAACAAGACACACGTTCTTAACTTATGGTTTAAAGGAATTTCAACTTATGTTATCCAGACAGACTTGGACCTTGCAGGAATCGCAGTCTCTGGTGGGTCTGCATGTACAGCTGGTAGCATTGAGCCTTCTCACGTTTTAACAGCGATGTTTGGCGCTGACAGCCCCCGCATTAGTGAATCAATTCGAATTAGTTTCGGCGGGTTAAATACGGAAGAAGATATTGATCAGTTAATTGCTACGATTGTTAAAACCGTTGAAAACCTAAAGAAGATTAATGGGGACAATTAAAATGGAATTTACAAAAACAGTACAAATTTCTGGTGATAAAGATAAATATACAATCAGCCCAGAAATAAAAAAATACGCCTTGCTTGATTTAGGATTTGAACAGACGAACCGGGGAAACTTTGAATATTTAGGCAGTCTCGATACTGATAACCCATTTAAACCTGTTGCCCGGCTTCGGATTTTAATTAACAGTGATTTAGATGGTTTAAAAATGGAAACTCTTTCGGGAAATGGCTTACGAAAAATTAATATTTTTAATCACCAACGAGCAGCTGAATTTGTTCAACAATATCACTATATTTTAGATGAAATGGTCGCCCGGCAAATATTCACTAAATAAAAACTGTGCAGGGATTGAAATACTCTGGTACAATGGTTATCACTGGATGCATGCGACCTTCAATCGTAGATTATTCCAGAATCTATACGAAATGATGGTGATAATTAATGGCTGATAATAGTCATACACGTGTGGTAGTAGGAATGAGTGGGGGAGTTGATTCGTCTGTAACGGCTCTCCTCTTAAAACGCCAAGGATACGATGTCGTTGGTGTCTTCATGAAGAACTGGGATGACACTGATGAAAATGGTGTTTGTACTGCCACTGAAGACTACAAAGATGTAGCAAAAGTTGCTTCTAAGATTGGGATTCCATATTATTCCGTTAACTTTGAAAAGGAATACTGGGATCGGGTTTTCAAGTATTTCATTGCTGAGTACAAGAAAGGCCGTACACCAAATCCTGATGTTATTTGTAATAAAGAGATCAAGTTCAAGGCTTTTATCGAATATGCTAATCAATTAGGTGCTGATTACGTCGCCACTGGCCACTACGCTGATGTAAAGCGTGATGAGAATGGCCGGATGCACTTGATGCGCGCTAAAGACCAACATAAGGATCAAACTTACTTCTTAAGTCAACTGGATTACAAGCAGTTGGATAAGGTAATGTTTCCATTGGCTGGCTACACTAAGCCAGAAATCAGAAAGATTGCTGAAGAAGCTGGTCTGGCTACTGCTAAGAAGAAGGATTCAGTTGGAATTTGCTTTATCGGTGAAGATGGTCATTTCCGTGAATTCTTGAGTCAATATATTCCTGCCCAACCAGGGAATATGGAGACCCTTGATGGCAAAGTCGTTGGTCAGCATATGGGATTAATGTATTACACCATCGGTCAGCGTCGTGGTCTTGGCCTTGGCGGAAACAAGGAAAGCAACGAGCCATGGTTTGTAATTGGTAAGGATATGAAGAAGAACGTTCTTTATGTTGGTCAAGGCTATGAGAATAGTCACCTTTATGCTACTCATCTTGAGGCTAGTGACATTCACTGGGTTGATGATGTCGTAAGTCGTTATGGACGTGATTTTCATTGTACAGCTAAGTTCCGCTACCGTCAGACGGATGTTGGCGTTACTGTTCATTTGTCAGATGATGATCAAATGGTAACAGTTGAATTTGATGATCCTGCTCGGGCCATTACTCCGGGTCAAGCAGTTGTCTTTTACGATGGAGAGGAATGTCTGGGAAGTGCCATTATTGATCGTGCTTATAGTCATGATCGGCAACTTCAATACGTTTAATTCATATTTTTAAACCTTAAAGAAGGCAGGAGTAGTTTTGCTTTTGCCTTCTTAAATATACATAAAGTAATAACTCTGTGATAAACAATTGCCGCAAACTCTGGTAAGATAGTAAATAAAAGGAGTAACGACAGAGATGACAAAAGTTTATTTAATCCGGCACGGAAAAACGCAATGGAATTTAGAGTCCCGTTATCAAGGTGCCAATGGAGACTCACCGTTATTAAAGGACAGTTATCGTGAAATTGAATTATTAGCTGATTCATTGCAAAGGATTCCGTTTGAGCATGCTTATACTAGTCCTTTAAAGCGTGCGCGAATAACAACGCAGGCTTTATTGAATCATTTAAATCCAGAAATTCCATTAACAATTGATAGCCGGTTAAAAGAATTTAATTTAGGTAAAATGGAAGGAATGCATTTTGAAGATGTTGCGGCAAAATGGCCTGAAGTTTTAAAAAACTTTCGTCATCATCCTGATAAATATGATGAATCATTAGTAGAAGGAGAAAGTTTTCTAGAAGTAATAGCCCGTTTCCGTGCGGCAATTGAAGAGTATTGTCGCCAATATCCTAGTGGTAATATTCTTGTGATTTCACATGGAGCTGCCTTGAATGCTGCCATTAATGCATTGATTGGAACGCCTCTTGCTCACTTGAAAGATCGTGGTGGACTAAGCAATACATCAACGACAGTTCTTACTACTAATGATGGGCGCCATTTTGAACTTGAAAAGTGGAATGACACGTCTTATCTTCACAAGAGCAAGGTTGATCCGACTGATACAATTTAAGAGGTGATATTAATGACAGAGAAAAAAGATTTTCGTGATCCTAAGAAAAAGGAGACTGAAAAATTAGTTCATAAACTAGTTGAAGCAATTGATGAACATCCAGATAAAGTCAATAATTATTATGATTTAGGGTCTTTGCTAACCCGGTTAAATGATTATCAACAAGCAGAAGAACTCTTCATGAAAGCTTTGGGTATTTTTGAGGCAAAAGACGACAAGGATGCTATGAATCTCTTAAACTATGGTCTTGGTAATCTTTACTATGAGATTGGCAAAGTTAATGAAGCAATTAAACTTTACAATAAGATTGATGATCCAAAGCTCAAAGCTGATTCTTATCTTATGTTAGCTCAAAGCTATATGAAAAAGGGACAATACAAGCAAGCAGTTGCTTATGGATTGACTGCCCTTGAATTACGCCCAGACGATCCTGAAATTAATCAGGTAATTGGTGATTCATTATTAGCATTGGGTGAATTTAAACAAGCTAAAGCTTACTATGATGCAATTCTAAAGTATCATCCAGGACGTGCTGATACACAATTTAATCGCGGAATTGTGGCAATGGTTCTTGGTGAGCCTTACAAAGACTACCTTGCCCAAGCTAAGCAGTTAAATCCTAATTACTACCATAAGAGTGAGCAACGACTTAATGATATTGAAAAAACGCTTCAGGCAACGCAAAAGAAAGATTAGCAACATGAAAGGATGACTTCTATGGCTGAAGAAATCGACCTATTTAAGACGCCAACGGAGCCGTCTTTTTTTATTGGTCAAGTTCAATCTGAGATTTTTACTAGTCCAGATTCGTTTTTTAAGGTTTTAATTGTCTCGGTTGAAGAGGCAAATTTTGATTGGCACGCGCCGGAAATCACGGTAACTGGAAGTTTTGGTGATATTAGTGATGATCAAACTTACCGCTTTGAGGGAAAAATTGTTGAGCATCCACGATATGGACAACAATTTCAAGCTTCTTCTTACCATGTCAACCGTCCCACAAGCAAGGATGGGTTAATTGATTTCTTGTCTGGAAAACAATTTACCGGAATTGGAAAAAAGACGGCTGAAAAAATTGTCGATAAGTTAGGAACGGATGCTATTAATAAAATTATTGCTGACCCTCATGTTTTAGATGAATTAAAGCTCCGCAAAGCAATTAAGGATTCATTAGTTGATAATTTACGGGCAAACCAGGGGATGGACCAGATTATAATTGGCCTAAATGATCTCGGCTTTGGCGCTAACCTTAGTAGTGCAATTTTTGATAAGTACGGGGAAGAGACTCTGCATATTATTAATGAAAATCCTTATCAACTTGCCGCTGAAATAGATGGAATTAGCTTTAATCGCGCTGATCAGGTGGCACAGAAATTAGGAATTGCCACGGATGATTCACGCCGAATTGATGCAGCAATTATCCAAACGCTTGATGATTTGACAATGGAGACTGGTGATACGTTTACCACGACAAAACCGCTTCTGCAGCAAACGATCCAATTGCTTGCTCAGGGAAGTGGTGGTCGCGTCTCTACAGATTTAATTGCTAATCAAATTGTTGAATTAGAGAAAAATCAAGAAATTCGTTACGCTAATGAAAAAATTTATCCAACCGCTCTTTATAACGCAGAATGGCAAATTGCTGATCACTTACATCGCCTTCTTACCGTCGACCCGGAAAAGTTGCCAGCAACGACTATTGAAAAAACAGTTACAAAAGTTGCTAAGCAATCGGGGCTAACCTATGACCAAGTTCAAAAAGAGGCTATTAAAACAGCCTTAAATAGTAAAGTTATGCTTCTTACGGGAGGCCCAGGAACGGGAAAAACAACAATTATTAAAGGAATTGTAGCTAGTTATGCGAAAATTCACGATCTCTCATTAGATGTAAGTGAGTATAAAGAAAAGTCCTTCCCCGTTTTACTAGCTGCTCCTACAGGTCGAGCTGCTAAACGAATGAGTGAAGCTACTGATTTGCCAGCAAGTACAATTCACCGCTTGCTTGGGCTCAATGGTCGGGAAATGCCAACCGATATGAATGCCCGCGATCTAGAAGGTTCTTTATTGATTATTGATGAAATGTCGATGGTTGATACTCTCTTGTTTAAGACTCTTATTCAAGCTATTCCTACTTCTATGCATGTAGTTTTGGTAGGTGATAAGGACCAATTACCGTCTGTCGGTCCGGGACAAGTTTTCCACGATCTTCTTGACTTTGCAGAACTGCCGAAAGTTGAATTAACCAATATTCACCGCCAAGCTGCTGATTCAACAATTATTCCATTGGCTCATGCTATTAAAGAGGGTAAGTTACCACCAGATCTAACGAATAAAATGCCAGATCGATCCTTTATTTCATGTCATGCTAACCAAGTGCCAAGTGTTGTTCAACAAATTATTGACCTTTCGAAAAAACGAGATTATTCCGCAAATGATATTCAAATTTTGGCACCAATGTATCGTGGGCAGGCAGGAATCGATCGTTTAAATGAACTTGCACAACAGGCCTATAATCCACCAACTAATGGAAAGCAAGAAGTTGATTTTCGGGGACTAACTTTTCGCGTCGGAGATAAAGTCCTTCAACTCGTTAATGTTCCAGAAAAAAATATTTTCAATGGTGATATTGGAAATATTACGGCAATTGAAAGTGGTAGAACAGTCGGCAAGAAAAATGAATCAATTACCGTTGACTTTGATGGAAATGAGGTAACTTATAATCGGATGGAATGGAATCAATTACGGTTAGCTTACTGTATCTCAATCCATAAGGCCCAGGGGAGTCAGTTCAAAATGGTTCTTCTCCCCGTTGTTCGACAATTTAGTCGGATGCTGCAACGCAATCTCCTATATACGGCAATTACCCGAGCAGCAGAAAAATTAGTTTTGATTGGAGAATCATATGCTGTTGCCACCAGTGTAGAAAATGAGGCAGTTAATCGGAATACTTCTCTTGTTGAACGATTAAAGATGGTTTGGGAAAAACATAATGATTTGCAGCGTTCTCTTAAAACTGATACTTTAGAGAAGGATTTAACTAAAAATACTGGTTCCGTTAGCTCGCAAATTACCGTAAATGAACAGGCAGATAGCCGATCAGTTGATCCCCAATCTCAAGACTATCTTCTAACGGCGGAATTGATTAATTCGAATAAAATTGATCCATTAATCGGAATGGAAAACATTAGCTTACAAAGTTTGCATCAAGCCAAATAATACTTGCTTGAACAGTAATTTGTTGTCATAATAGTTATGATTATTGTCGAACTTTAAAGGAGTATAAAAATGACCCAGATAAAAAATGCCGATAATGTGCGTTTATTTTCATTAAATTCAAATCCTAAACTCGCTGAACAAATTGCGCAACGTGTAGGAATTCCGTTAAGTAAGGCGTCAATTAGCCATTTTGCGGATGGCGAAATTAAAATTACAATTGACGAAAGTATTCGTGGCTGTGAGGTTTATGTCATCCAGTCAGTTTCTGATCCAGTTAACACTAACTTGATGGAACTATTAATCATGGTTGATGCTCTACGGCGGGCAAGTGCTGCCAAAATCAATGTTGTAATGCCATACTATGGTTATGCCCGACAAGATCGTAAAGCACGTAGCCGTGAACCAATTACAGCTAAGTTAATTGCAAACCTTCTTGAAATGGATCAGATTAGTCGTTTGGTAACAATTGACCTTCATGCTCCGCAAGTTCAAGGATTCTTTGATATTCCAGTTGATCATCTCCAAGCAACCAGTCTTTTTACCAAATATATTGAAGAACAAAACTTGGGGGATGATATTGTAGTAGTTGCCCCTGATCATGCCGGTGTTAATTTAGCACGGAAATATGCTGAACGAATTAAAGCGTCTATTGCGATTATTGACAACCGTAACGATGAAGTTCGGGAACGAACTGAACAAGAAGTACCTGAGTATGTAATTGGAGACGTAAAGGGAAAGACTGCGATTATTGTTGACGATATTGTTGATACTGGTGTCCGGATGAACTTATCTGCGCAAGCCTTGAAGAATTTCGGGGCAGCTAAGGTTTATGGTATTGCTACGCACGCAGTATTATCAGCCGATGCGGTAAATACGTTGCAAAATTCTCCTCTTGAAAAGATGATTGTAACAGATACAATTCAACTGCCAAAAGAGAAGGAATTCCCTAAGCTGGTTCAATTATCAGTGGACGATTTATTAAAAGAAGCAATTGTTCGGATTCATAACAACCAGTCAATTGATACATTGTTTAATCGTAAATAAATTTGTTTGGATATCTATCAACTGGTATGAGTGACTAAAAATACATTATTGTTTGTCATCTCAAATGATTAAAAAAGCCGAGGCTAAGAAAAAATCTTAACCTCGGCTTTTTGTGATTAAACTAAATTGATAATGATGGTAATGAGTCAACGAATGTCTGATAAGCTTGACTTTCATTACTTTCGACAATGTTTTTACGAAGGTCAGCTAGATTGACTGCGTGCAAAGCTGATTCATCTACGGTAAGAGTATGAGTAAACGTAGCATTACCAATTAATTCGATCCAATAGTTGTAGTTATCACGGTGAAGAATTGTCTTAACCATTCCACCAGGATTATAAACACTAATTGGTTCATTAAAGGATGCTGTGTCTGGATGAGTAAGGGCTAGAGCGAGACTAGTGGCAGACATACCTGTCCCGCAAGCATTCGTAAAGCCAACACCACGTTCAAAAGTTTTTACAAAGAGTTTGTTATGACCGAGAATATGGCCAAAGTTAACATTTACCCCATCACTGAAGTAAGGATTATCACTATTTAACCGTGTCCCTAATTCTTCAAGTGCTGGGCCATTTAGTTCTTCCATACTAACAAAACTAATTAAGTGGGGATTTGGAACAGCAAGGGCGGAAAAACGGAGACTAGGATATAATTCAGGGACAAGGGTGTCTAACAAGCGCTCATGGCCAAGGTTATCAAATGGCAAAGCGGTGCGGTCAAACTTTACTGGTGAAATTTCAACGGCAAAAGCGGGAACTCCGGGTGCAAGGTCTTCATGTTGACGAACACGAAGACTAGCATTCATTGTATCAACTTTAAAATCGGTTAAATTATCACGCTCTGCTACATAACGAGCAACCGTCCTTAAACCATTACCGCACATTGAAGCTTCACTGCCATCTGCGTTAATTACCCGCATTTGCGCTGTTGATCCTGGTCTAGTGGGATGATTAACAACTAACACACCGTCAGCACCGCCAAGAACACCATTTTGTGCATCAGTTATTTTTTTGGTAAATGACACTAATTCTTCATCGGTAAGGGGATTGATTAGTTGCGTTTGGTCAAGGATAAAAAAGGCATTTTGTGATCCGTGTACTTTTAATAATTGCACCATAAATAGTTCCTCCTAATTTACAAAAAAGCGATGGTAGATAGCTCGAACAGCTTCATCTGCATCCTCGTTGTATGTCCCAATCATAATTGCAATTCGTGATGCCCCCTGATTAATCATGGGAACCGCAATGTGTTTTTCAGCTAGGGGCATTAAAATATCATCAATTACCCCCGTGCGATTACGCATACCTTCACCAACAACCATGGTAATTGCATAATTATCAATCCATTCTAAACGGTCAGGATTAATCTCTTCTTGAATTTCATTGCAGATGGTATCGATTAATTGGTCATTAATTGCATTTCGATCAAGGATAATTGTTATATCATCGATTCCTGAAGGCATATGTTCATATGAGACATTGTGCTTTGCGAGAATTTCAAGGATACGAAGAGTAAAACCTGCTTGCTTATTGAGAAGGTATTTATGGAGGTAGAGGGCCGCAAAGTGTTTTCCGCTCACGACCCCCGTTACAATGTCACTTGGTTGAAAATCTTTATCAGGGACGATCATTGTTCCTGGCTTTTCAGGATCATTAGTATTACGAACATTAATTGGAATATTTCCTTGAATGGCAGGAATCAATGCTTCATCGTGAAAGACGGAAAAACCAGCATAAGATAGTTCCCGCATTTCTCGATAAGTCATGGTAGTAATTGGTTGCGGATGATCGACAATTTGTGGATTGGCTGAGTAAATAGCATCAACATCAGTGAAATTCTCGTAAGTAGAGGCATGAAGACCGCGCGCGAGAATTGCGCCAGTGATATCAGAACCACCACGAGAAAAAGTAGCAATATGTCCGGCAAGGGTGAGGCCATAGAAACCGGGGAATACTAATAATTCGTTCTCGTTAAATGTAAAATGACTCAAATTTACGTAAGTTTCTGGAATAACGTTGGCATTATTAGGAGTTCCAGTAACGATAATACCAGCTTCACTCGGCGTCACAAAGCGTGCTTCATAACCTAAATGTTGTAAAAGGATTGCCATTAATTGGGCATTTAAGCGTTCCCCATGAGCTTTGAAAGCAGCCAAAAGGTAATTATTATTGGGATATGTATGACTAGGAAGGCCCTCCAGTCGTTCAGCTAACGGGATTAATTTATCAGCTGGTAAGCCAAAATAAGCGGCAATTTCTTGATATCGATTTAAAACTTGCTCAACGATTTTTTCGGGATTTTGGCCTGCGATTACTGCTTGGGCATACTTAATTAGTAAATCAGTAACCTTAATATCATCGGCAAAACGTTTGCCTGGCGCAGAAGTGACAATTACCCGTCGTTGTGGATCAGAGGTAATAATATTAATTGCATTTTGAAAGGCTTCTCCATTAGCTAGAGAACTTCCACCAAACTTTACAACTTTCATACTTAAATACTCCTTTGAGATAATTAGGACTGCTAATTTATCTCTAAAATAATTTAATCGAATTCTAACACATTGAGGGTGACATGCAAGGCTTTGAGTTTTAAAAGGTAAGTAAAATAAACTTTCTTACATCTAATGGATTAAAAAAACTTTTTTAAATTTAATTATTTGTATTGACATTCTCATAAAAGACTTATAAGCTATGTATAAATCGAAGAGGCGCAACCGACACTAGTAAACTAATTTAGTCCGCCAAGACATTGAGGTTAGTTGAACAGGGAAGTTGCCGAAGCGCTTAGTTTGGCACATTAAGTAGCTGGGTCGTGGTTGAATAAGCTACGGACTGTCGCAGGACAATAAGAGCCTGCGTTGCGCTATCGACAAATCAGAATGGATAAGTGAATTCCACTGTTTGTTTGCGCAGACAGTGGATTTTTTTATAGCCTCTTTACTACAAATCTCATGGAGGAATTACAAATGAACGAACAAGTTTCTGATCAACAATTAAATACCGCTGGTCACTTAACAATTGGGGGATGTGATGCGATTGATTTAGCCCATCAGTTTGGTACCCCGCTAGTTGTTTATGATGTTCAACAGATTCGGCAACAGATCCGAGCATTTAAGCAGGTTTTTGAAGAAAATGATGTTGCTTATGCAGTTAGTTATGCTAGTAAAGCTTTTTCAGCAATCGCAATGTATCAAGTAGCTGCTGCAGAAGGTGCACATGTTGATGTTGTTTCCGGTGGTGAATTATATACCGCAATTAAAGCTGGTTTTCCAATGGCTAATGTTAGTTTTCACGGAAACAATAAATCGCGGGAAGAATTGGAAATGGCAATTGATCATCATGTAGGCACAATCATGATTGATAACTTCCATGAGATTGAATTGCTAGCAGCCGTTTTGGAAGAACATGATGCGCATGTTGATGTGATGCTGCGAATTACTCCTGGAATTTCTGCTCATACAAATAAGTACATTCAAACTGGTCAAGTTGACAGTAAATTTGGGTTTGACCTTCAATCAGGACAGGCAGATAAGGCGTTAGTAAAAGTTCTCGAAAATTCCCGGATGCAAATGAAAGGATTGCATGCCCATATTGGTTCGCAGATTTTTGAACTTGCGGGATTTGAAGGGGTAGCTAAGAAGTTAGTTGAAGTTGCAGCTCACTGGCAAGAGAAATTTAATTATCAAGCTGCTGTGATCAATGTCGGGGGCGGTTTTGGAATCCGTTATGTAAAAGACGACACACCACTTGCCCCAGAAGAATTTGTGGCAGCAATTATTAAGGCAATCAAAACTGAAATTAAAGAAACCAATCTTACCATGCCAGCGATCTGGATAGAACCAGGTCGTTCAATCGTAGGACCTGCTGGTTATAATCTTTATACTGTTGGATCACGTAAAGATGTACCAGGGTTGAAACCATATGTAACAGTTGATGGCGGGATGGGTGATAACATTCGTCCAGCACTTTATGAAGCACAATATGAAACGGTCTTAGCAAATAATCCTCGTGCAGAGTTGGTTGAACATGTTCGGGTAGCAGGAAAGTATTGCGAATCTGGTGATATCCTCAGTCAGAATCAGGCATTACCGGCTACAAAACCAGGGGATGTCTTAGCAATGCTTGATACTGGAGCTTATGGCTATTCAATGGCTTCAAATTATAATCGGAATCCTCGACCAGCAGTTGTCTTTGCAGAAAAAGGCATAGCTCAGGTTGTAATTAAACGAGAAACCTATGATGATTTAATTCATTTGGATGAACCATACCAACAATAATTTGACATATATAAAGGAAGAAAGAGGTAAACAATTATGGCTGAATTAGATGCACAAACAATCATTAACTACATTAGTAACGCACCCAAGAAGACACCGGTAAAGGTCTATCTAAAAGGAAATCTGGGTGATTTAGAATTTCCCGCAGAAGTCGAAACCTTTCTTGAACCGCATACAGGTGTTATTTTCGGTGATTGGACAATTATTGAATCGTTATTAAAGGAATACAGTTCAGCAATTGAATCTTACCACGTGGAAAACGATGCGCGTAATTCAGCAGTTCCTTTGCTCGATTTGAAGAATATTAATGCCCGGATTGAGCCTGGTGCAATTATTCGCGATAAAGTTCTTATTGGTGACAATGCTGTCATTATGATGGGCGCAACGATTAATATCGGTGCAGAAATTGGTGCTGATTCAATGATTGATATGGGAGCAGTTCTTGGTGGCCGTGCAATTGTTGGCCGCCACTGTCATATTGGAGCTGGTACTGTCTTAGCTGGAGTTGTTGAACCGGCTTCAGCTGAACCAGTCCGCATCGATGACAATGTAATGATTGGCGCCAATGCGGTTGTAATTGAAGGAGTGCATGTCGGGGAAGGTGCTGTAATTGCTGCCGGTGCTGTAGTTACCCATAATGTAGCTCCACATACAATGGTTGCGGGAGTTCCTGCTAAGTTTATTAAGAATGTTGATGATCAAACTGCTGGTAAAACTGAACTAGAGGACGATTTACGGAAACTTTAGGAGGGTGAAGATGTTAACAGAAGAAGAATTAATTCAAATTCGTCGCCACCTCCACCAAATTCCGGAACTGGCTCTCAAAGAATTTGAAACCCACCAATACCTTGCCGATACGATCGCTAGTTTCAACCAAGCCTTTTTAGAAGTTCGTACTTTTAAGGAATTACCAACTGCCCTCATGGTGTTAGTTCATGGTCAGAATCCGCAACGAACAATTGGGTACCGAACAGACATCGATGCTTTACCAGTTGAGGAACAAACAGGTTTGCCATATTCATCAACTCACCCGGGAGTAATGCACGCCTGTGGTCATGATATCCATATGACAGTTGCATTAGGTGTATTGAATTATTTTAGTGAACACCAGCCGCAGGATAATTTACTGTTTTTCTTCCAACCGGCCGAAGAAAGCGAAAATGGTGGAAAACGGGCATATGAACTGGGATTGTTTAGTGGAAAGTGGAAACCAGGTGAATTTTACGGTTTGCATGATAATCCGGATTTACCAGCAGGAGCAATTGGTTGTCGAATGGGGACCTTGTTTGCGGGAACCACGGAAGTTAATATTGACCTTAATGGCAAGGGCGGTCACGCGGCGTATCCTCAAAATGCTAATGATACAGTCGTTGCGGCAGCATCATTGATTCTTCAAGTGCAGACTGTGATTTCGCGGAGTATCGATCCTATTCAAAGTGGTGTAATTACTTTAGGAAAGATTGACGGCGGGACGATTCGAAATGTTATTGCTGGACATACGCGAATTGAAGGAACGATTCGGGGATTAACGCAGACCATGATTGAAACCATTGATGACCGCTTGAAGGATATATGTGAAGGAATTGGGCGTAGTTTTAACATGGATGTTTCTCTTGAATTAAATCAGGGTGGCTATTGGCCGGTAGAGAATAATCCAGGATTAACAAAACGGTTTATCCATTATATGGAAGAAACACCAACTGTAAACTTTATAGAAACAGAGCCAGCAATGACTGGGGAAGATTTTGGCTACTTACTGGCTAAATTTCCAGGAACCATGTTTTGGCTTGGGGTTGAAGATGATTCACAATTACATTCGGCCACCCTTAACCCCAATGAAAAAGCAATTAAACGGGGAGTGGATGCAATTACTGGTTTTCTTGAATATCGGATGCAAAATTAATAGGGAAGAAATAATGGAGGAAATAAGATGACATTATTACAAGATGCAGATTTAATGACAGCGATTGTAACCCCTTTTGATGATGAGGGAAACATTGACTATGATCGTTTAGAATATTTGACAAATTACTTAATTGAACATGGGAGTAACGGCTTTGTTATCGGAGGCACTACTGGAGAAACGCCAGAACTCACTCATGATGAAAAAATTGAGCTATACCAGCATTTCGGTGAAATTGTAAACGGACGAGTTCCGGTTATTGCTGGAACTGGAAGCAATAATACTAAGGAAACGATTGCCTTTACTAATGAGGTTGCGCAAATTAACGGTATCGATTATGCCCTCGTTGTTGTTCCTCCTTATAACAAACCTAACCAACGGGGAATGGTTGCTCATTTTACAGCAGTTGCGGATAATGTTGACCTCCCAATCATCATTTACAACATTCCTGGTCGTACAGGGGTAAAAATGGCTCAGGAAACCGTAGTAGAATTGTCGCGCCATCAAAATATCGCCGCTGTAAAACAATGTACATCTTTGGAAGAACTTGAATACATTGTTGAACACCGCGACCCTGATTTTGCAGTTTTCACGGGTGAAGATGCACAGGCATTAACTGCCCGGGTTTTAGGAGCAAATGGGGTTATCTCGGTTGCTTCCCATGCCTATGTCGATCAAATGCGCCAAATGTATGACTCACTATACCGAGGCGATTATCAAACTGCTGGTAAGCTGCAACGGTGGTTAACTCCCCGGATGGCTGCTTTGTTTATGTTTCCATCACCATCACCAGTTAAAGCGGTTTTGAATGCGCAAGGTTTTAACGTTGGTAGTTGTCGCTTACCAATTCTTTCATTAAATGAAGAAGAAAAACGCGAATTAGAGGCTGCTTTATCATTACCTACTAATTCACTGACTACTAAGAACTTACCTTTAAATTTGGGGGAATAAAGCATGAAAAAAGTTTTAATTGCTGGTGCGACTGGAGCAATGGGACAAAAGGCGGTTGATCTAGTAAACTCACTCGCTGGCTTTGAAATTACCGCTGCGCTTGCACCAACCTTAACAAAAGAGAATATGGCTGATTTTCACCTTGCATCATCTGTTCATCCTTATCAAACTTTGGATGAAATTGAAGATGGAGTTGCTGATATTTGGATTGATTTCACCTTGCCAAGTGCTGTTTATCAGAATGTTAAGTTCGCACTTGAACACGAAATGAGGCCGATTGTTGGAACAACTGGCTTAACCGATGAACAACAAGCAGATCTGGTGCGCCTCAGTGAAGAAAAACAAGTGGGGGGATTGATTGCTGCTAATTTTGGGATGTCGGCAGTTCTTCTTATGAAATTTGCTCAGGAAGCGGCTAAGTATTTCCCGGACGTTGAAATTATTGAAATGCATCACGGTGATAAAAAAGATGCCCCATCGGGAACGGCTTTGAGTACCGCAAAGTTGATCGATCAAGTCCGTCCTGAACATGAGACAAATCCTGATGAAACAGAGAGTTTAACCGGTGCGCGGGGTGGCGACTACCATGGAATTAAGATTCATGCTGTTCGGCTTCCGGGGTACATTGCTCACGAACAAGTTCTCTTTGGTGGGGATGGTGAGGCTCTGACAATTCGCCAAGACTCGTTTGACCGTCAATCCTTTATGAATGGGGTTAAGGTTGCTCTGGAAAAAGTTGATGGATTATCAAAATTGGTAATTGGTTTAGAAAATATTTTATAAGAGGGTGAAAAAAATGCCAAGACTCCATGCTGAATTAGCAACCACCGTAAATAGTCATTTGGCAGCTGTTCCGCCAGCACAGATTCGCGCATTTGATGAAGAAATTTCTGCCGTTCCTGGACTAGTAAAATTAACACTTGGTGAACCAGACTTTGCTGTGCCAGATCACGTCAAAAAAGCGGCAATTGAAAGTATTCAAAATGATGATTCTCACTATTCACCAAGCAAGGGTAAGATTGAATTACGCAAAGCGATTAGTAAATATCTTGAGCAGAGTCGTCATGTTTACTATGACCCTGAAACCGAAATTGTAGTCACGATTGGGGCAACAGAAGCGGTAACCGCGACAACTTTTGCAATGTTAAATCCGGGAGATAAAGTAATTATTCCCACTCCAGCATTTTCGTTATATTTCCCGAGTGTTTCCCTAACTGGTGCTGAACCGATCAAAGTTAATACTGCTGATGATGGCTTTTTGCTATCTGCTGAAAGATTAGAAGAGGTATTAGCAAAAGAGGGGCCTGCGGTAAAGGCCGTTCTCTTAAATTATCCTAACAATCCAACTGGCCGTTCATATACCGAAGAAGAGCTAAAAGCACTGGCTAAAGTAATTGAAGATCATCACATTTATGCGATTGTTGATGAGATTTATAGTTCGCTGATGTACGATCAACCCTTCCATTCACTTGCGACACTTTTGCCCGAGCAGACAATTCTGATTAGTGGTTTATCAAAATCACATGCAATGACGGGTTATCGTTTAGGATATGTGGCTGGCCCAGGAGAATTTATTTCAACGATGTCAAAGATGCATTCATTTATGGTAACGTGCCCAAATGATACTGCGCAAGCGGCCGCGATTGAAGCGTTAGAAAACGGGGATGATGATCCGCAAAAATTTAAGCAGGCTTATCGTCAACGGAGAGATAAACTTGCGAGTGCAATGCGAAAGATGGGCTTTGAAATTGCATTGCCAGATGGCGCATTTTATATTTTTGCTAAAATCCCTGCGCAATTTGGGAAGGATGATCTCGCCTTTGCTCGTAAATTAGCCCACGAAGCTAAAGTTGGCGTAATTCCCGGGAATGCATTTGGTCCTGGTGGAGAAGGATACATTCGCTTATCATATGCAGCGGCAGATTCTGTTATTGATACGGCGATTGAACGGTTACAAAATTTTATGAATAATTTAGGATAGGTTGAAAGAAGGAACTAAGATGAGTAAAGAATATAATGTCGCAATTTTGGGTGCTACTGGTGCAGTTGGTACACGGATGATTCAACAATTGGAACAGTCAACAATTCCAGTAAAGAGTGTGAAATTACTAGCATCCGCTAAGTCAGCTGGTAAGCAATTATCATTTAAGGGCCAACCGATCACTGTTGAAGAGACTACACCTGATTCTTTTGATGGGGTTGATATTGTGCTTTCATCTGCTGGTGGATCAGTATCAAAAAAGTTCCTTCCAGAAGCAGTAAAGCGGGGAGCAGTTTGTGTTGATAATACGAGTGCTTTTCGGATGGAACCCGATGTACCGCTAGTAGTTCCAGAAGTAAATGAAGAGGCATTAAAAAATCATCACGGAATTATTGCTAATCCTAACTGTTCGACAATTCAAATGGTGGTAGCATTGGAACCAATCCGCCAAGCATTTGGATTGAATCAAATTATTGTTTCGACTTACCAAGCAGCTTCAGGAGCAGGTCAATCAGCTTTAAATGAATTGCGACAAGAAACTCAAGACTACCTTGATGGTAAAGACATGCAAGCAGATGCCAAGATTTTGCCAACAAAGGGTGACAAGAAGCATTATCCATTAGCCTTTAATTTATTGCCGCAGATCGATGTCTTTGAAGATGATGGTTACTCCCATGAAGAATGGAAGATGATCCATGAAACAAAGAAGATCATGTTAAACGATATGAACGCTAAGGATATTAAGGTTACTGCCACTTGTGTTCGTGTACCTGTCCCAATTGCTCATGGAGAATCAATTTACTTTACTGTTGACGATCCAACAGTAACTGTTGACCAATTGCGGGCAGTATTAAAGGACGCTCCCGGGGTAGTTCTGCAGGATGATCCTGCGCACCAGGTTTATCCTCAACCAATTAATGCTGTCGGTAAGCGTGACACTTTTGTTGGCCGTCTTCGTGCAGATGAAGAAAATCCTGGTTCCTTTAATATGTGGGTTGTTGCTGATAATCTCCTTAAAGGGGCTGCTTGGAATACCGTTGAAAATGCAGAGCGGTTAGTCGCAAATGGGTTAGTTTAAAATTTAATAATCATAATAAAAAATACTCTCTGAATATAGGGAGTATTTTTTGTATGATTATAAAGTTTGTCGATAGTAAAAAGTAATGTAGCCAATAAAAAGTTGAAATAAGTCTTCAGTATTTTTAGGATCTAGTTCAAAAAGTTTTTTTATACGAAGTAATCGATTACTGAGTGTATTACGGTGTACAAATAAATTATGTGCAGTTTGATTCACACTCATATTACACTTAATAAATTCACGGATTGTATCGATTAATTCTTTCCCATCTTTTCTTTTTAGTAAGGCTTCATATTGATCATTAACTGCTATTAAATTTAAATCACTATCTAATACCTGTTTAACAAAAGAAATTTGTGAATAATACCTAAATGATGGCTTTCCAAAAATATTACTTAATCGCAGTGTTGTAACTGCTTGCTCCGCTAATCTACCAAGCAAATTACCCCAATTACTGATACCGTATTCAATTTCTTGATGTTCAAGTTTTTGTTGAATATATGCTTCTTGGTGCTTTGAACTGAGAATAATCAACTCAATACGATTAGTGAGAGAAAAAATAATTGTTTCCTGATCTAGTTTAAGGTTTTTAATTATTTGAGAACTCCCGGCAATTGCAATTACACATCGTTGTTTTCCTAAATTTATATTTAGACGATTTGCTTCCTCAACTAGTTCACTATCAAGTTGCGGATCTTGATACTTGCTGACATTAAGCCACCTATAAATAAATCTTTGTTTAACTTTTTCAATTTCGTGCTCTTGTTCATTTTCTTGTTTTTGCTGTAGCAAGAGTTCGACTGCTGTTTTTAGCAATGATGCTAGGGGAGTAACTTTATTAGGGTCACCGGTAATTCCAACAACACCGATAATTTCATTTTTGAATTTTAAAGGCATATTAACGCCTGGTTGCCCATGATTTCCATATTGTTGATCCATTGGTAGTGTTTTTAGCTGTTTTATCGCATCGACAGCTCCAACATGTAAAGTATTTATCCTACTTTTGTTACCGCTTGCGATGATATAACCTTTCTTATTCATAATATTAATGTTATATGGTATTTGTGTCATCATATGATCGACAATTGATTGTGCAAGTTTTGGTTTGAGCTCCATCATTTTTCTCCTTTAATATTTTGATAATAGGAACTATGTACAAGATGCATAATAATTTTTGTGCAAAACGTAACTTGTTATAAGCTTGTTTAAAGGTTAATGTAAACGGTGACAAAGGGATGTTGTTTTTTGTGATGTTTTATCTTATTTTAGTATTTCTTTACTAGTAATCAAAGAGGAGGCTTATAAAATGATTTCTTGGTGGGGAGCATTAATAGGATTAGCACTTGCGATTTTTTTGATTTTACGAAAACTAGATCCAGTATATTCGCTATTATTAGGAGCCATTGTCGGCGCCATTATTGGTGGGGCTGGTTTAGAAGGAACTATTAATATTTTGGTTAAAGGTGAGCAAAGTGTAATGGGAACGGTCCTTCGAGTATTAGCGGCAGGAATGTTAGCTGGCGTTATGATGGATTCTGGGGCTGCCGAAACCCTTGCACGGACGATCGTTAATAAATTTGGTGATCGGTTAGCTATTTTTGCATTAGCTCTTGCAACGATGGTAATTACAGCTGTGGGGGTCTTTATCCCAGTTGCTGTTTTAATTGTTGCACCAATTGCCCTTGAAGTTGGTCGCAATATGCATATTTCAAAATTATCTTTATTGGTTGCCTTATCTGGTGGAGGCAAGGCAGGTAACATAATCTCACCAAATGCAAATACAATTGCAGCGGCAAAGGGATTTGGTCTTGAGCTGAGTCAAGTAATGATTGCTGATTTTATTCCTGCCGTAATCGCTTTAATAGTTACAGTTGTTGTAGCTAGAATGATCCACAAAAAAGGTAGGGCAGTTTTAGAACAAGATCTTGAAGATAGTACAAAAACAATCAAGCAAAGTGATTTGCCAACGTTTAAACAAGCCATCGTTGCTCCTGTTATTGCAATAGTTTTACTTTTATTAGGACCAATTGGAACTATTTGTCATTTACCATTATTAGCAAAGGTAAATTTAGATGCTACCTATGTTTTGCCATTTGCAGCAATAATAGGTGCTTTAGCAATGGGAAAAGGTGAGAAGATTAAAAGTTATGCTCAGACTGGTGTTAGTCGAATGACTGGTGTAGTAATGATTTTAATTGGTGCAGGTGCAATTGGTGCAACTATCACCGCGTCTACTTTCCCAGAGTTATTAATTGATCTTATTAAGGCAAGTCATGTGCCTGGTGTCTTATTAGCACCACTTTCTGGTATTCTCATGGCTGGAGCAACTGCTTCAACTTCTACGGGTGTTATTTTAGCTACTGGTTCTTTTGCCAAGTCTATTTTAGGATTTGGTGTTGCACCACTTGCAGCGGCGGCAATGGTTCATACTGGGGCGATTGTCATTGACCAATTACCTCAAGGAAACTATTTCCATGTTACAGCGAATGCAATGCATATGGATATTAAAGAACGATCGCAAGGTATTTTTTATGAATTCTTAGTTGGGGGTTCCGCAATGTTAACCGCAACTATCTTGTATGGCTTTTTGCATTTACTATAAATGAAAGGATGATCAGTGATGAAATTTGTAATTGCTCCAGATTCATTTAAAGGCGGATTAACAGCAAAAGAAGCAGCAAATGTGATGGCAGAAGGAATCAAAAGAGTGTTTCCGAATGCCGAGTATGCTTTAGTTCCAATGGCTGATGGAGGGGAGGGAACTGTTCAATCCTTAGTTGATGCGACTAACGGTCAAAAAATGATTGCTAAAGTCCACAATCCATTAAATAAATTAGTTAATGCTGAGTATGGAATATTAGGTGATGGGGAAACAGCAGTGATTGAGATGGCGGCGGCAAGTGGCCTTCAATTTGTTAATACGGAGACTGCAAACCCACTTATTACAACTACATATGGTACCGGCGAGCTAATTAAGGATGCTCTTGACCATAACATTAAAAAAATAATTATTGGAATTGGTGGAAGTGCAACCGTTGATGGCGGAGCGGGGATGGCCCAAGCGCTTGGAGCACGTTTATTGGATGCTGATAATCATGAAATTGGTTTAGGCGGTGGTGCGTTAGCAAGTTTAGAGCAAATAGATTTTGGAGACTTAGATCCTCGATTAAAAAATGTAGATATTCAGATTGCATCAGACGTTACCAACCCATTAACAGGAAAAAATGGGGCAGCCCCAGTATTTGGCCCTCAAAAAGGAGCTGATGACGAAATGGTTAATATCTTGGACAAAAATCTTCATCATTATGCACGAAAAATAGTTGCAGCTGGTGGGCCTGACGTTGAACAAACGGCAGGTGCAGGTGCAGCCGGTGGTTTAGGAGCCGGATTAATAGCATTTACCGGTGCGACAATGAAGCGAGGAGTAGAATTAGTGATTGAAGCAACTCAACTACAAAAAAAGGCAGTTGGCGCTGATTATGTTTTTACTGGTGAAGGGGGAATTGATTTCCAGACTAAATTTGGTAAAACGCCATATGGAGTCGCTAAGGCAACTAAAGAGGTGGCGCCTAATGCTCCAGTAATTGTGTTGGCTGGAAATATTGGTAAAGGTGTAAATGATCTATATTCATCCACGGCCATTGATGCAATTTTTGCAACTCCTGAAGGGGCTAAACCATTAAAAACAGCATTAGCGGATGCACCTATTGATATTGCTCAAACAGCGGAAAACGTTGCACGTTTAATTAAAGTGAGTCATGTTAGTAATTAAGAATTAAAAGAGGGTGGAAAAAACTTTGCTTTTTTCTCACCCTCTGCTATTTTCACGAACAATTGCAAGATAACGTAGAACTCTAGCTTCGCGTCGTCACAAGGCTCACGTCTGAACGATAATCAGCCCGTGACTCCGCCTTAGTTTAGCCAACCGCCTTGTCGAGAAGACTGTTTTCTATGCACTTTTTATAGCAAATTACTGGCTTGGCTTAGTCTTATAAAGACCGTATAATGAATTGGAAGATAATCAAGGAGAATTTAAAAATGGAAGATAATAAATATCAATATGATGAAAACGGCTTTCGGGAAGATCTAAAAGATGATCCGGATGTTCTTCACCAGCCAGATGCTGACCGTACACAGCGCGATTTAATAACTCTGGACTATGATGAGACGTTGGCATTTCTTAATGGTGAAAAGGAAGTTAAGACCGTTTATGACTTTTCAGATGATGTTTTGGAAAAAATAAAAGAAAAATATCCAACCCTAAATGATACACCGATCAATAAAGTAATCATGGAAAAGTATCAGCAGATTTTATCCGCGCGATATAATGAATCACAAGCAAATAATAAGACGGTGCATGCCGATGATAGCGAGGATAATGATGAATAGCTTAATAACGTTTATTATTTCAATTGCCTTTTTAGGATTAGTGATTTGGGAAAATCGTTTGCATAGTCAACTTGGATTTTTGGCAAGTCAACGACCAGATAAAGTTACGAAGGATTTTATCCGAGTAATTCGTCAAGAGAAACGGTTGAATTGGATCTTGTGTATCTTAGCAATTATTGTTTTCATGACGACTAGTCGTTACTCAGTTCTATTAATGAGTATTATTACAATTATTGAATTATTATTAGTGACTCGTATGGATCGTGTAAAAAACGAAATGATAGATTAAATATTATTATAATAGTTAATATTTTAAGAAAGAGTAACGTTTTTTAAGAACTATCTAATAATTGCTATACGCATTTAAAAATTAATGGTAAAGTTAGAATTGTGTATTTCACTAATTTATTATTATTTGTTTAGTTTTTAGGAACTTATTGGGAGGGTGTTTTATTTATATGAGTAAAAAAAGAACACATCATTCAAATAACCATCGATCTCGTGGCGTTTTTGCAGGAGCAGTTAGTGCCTTAAGTTTATTAGCAGTAACAACACAAGCAGTTAATGCTGAACAGCTTACTGTTAAGTCTGGTGACACTATTTGGGGGCTTGCAAAACAACATGGACTTTCTGTTAGTGCATTAGAACAAGCAAATCCTTCAGTTAAGAAGATAAACGATAGCATCGACTTAATTACGGTTGGTCAACAATTAACGTTGCCTACTGCTCAACATGATGCTAGCGCTGATTTGAATGCTGATGGTAGTTATACTGTTAAGCCTGGCGACACGCTTAGCTCTATTGCTGATCGTTATAATGTAACTGTTAATCAATTAATGGTATGGAATAATTTAAGCACTAATGATTCATTATACATTGGACAACAACTCAGTATAACGGGGCCTGCTATTGCAACTCCTGTAAGTACACATGTTGTAAGTGCGCCTGTTTCTGATGCAAGTGTACCAACTCAACAACCGGTTGTTCAATCAACTACTCAAGTTCAAACTTCAGCAGTTACGTCTGCTTCTATGCCGCAACAAGATGTGGCTAGTAGCCAACCAGCAGGAACTTCAGCAACGCCTGCTTCAAGTGCAATGCAACAAGTTTCAACTGCTTCAACAGTAGCTGTTCCTAATCAAAGTGCAGCTAATAATAGTAGTACAACTTCAACTTCTGCTGATGTAACAGTTTCATCAACTGCAACAGATACTACTCAGTCTAATGTTCAGGTTGCTTCTACCTCAGCTGAAAATAGTGTTGCACCACAAACACAAAACTTTACTGTTAGTCAGGCTGCATCAACAGCTGCCAATACTGCCGCCTTATATGGACAATCATTTGTTCAAGCAGCTCCAGTAGCAAGTCAAGCTCCGCAATCACAGACTGCCCCAGCATCACAAGCAACGGTTAACGTTCAGAATAGTAACGTTGCTTCACAACAAACAACTGCTGTAACGTCACAAGCCCAACCACAACAATCACAAGCGGCTGTTAGTCAACCTGCGCAACAAGCAACAACTACTAATCAAGATTTACAACATGGTTCTGTAGTTAGTCTTGCCACTAAAATTGCTAACTCTAATAGCGTTCCGTACGTATGGGGTGGTGAAAGCCTTAGTGGAATGGATTGTTCTGGATTAGTTAAGTATGTTTATGCTAATGCGGAAGGTAAGCAATTACCACACTATACAGGAGCACTTGAAAATTGTGTTGATCAACATCCAGTTAGTGAAGCTAAGCCGGGTGATCTTTTATTCTGGGGTAACCATGGTTCAACTTACCATACTGCAATTTATACTGGTAATAACCAGTATGTTGCTGCTGCTAAACCAGGTACTAATGTTGCAACTTACACGATTAGTCCATATTTTAATCCAAGTTTTGCCGGAACAGTTAAATAGTTCTGATAAATTATTAGAGCTTTTTCATTAGATAGTAACAAAGATGTAACCTAAAAAGGGTTAACATTCTTCTATGCTCGTGTTATCTTACTTATATTGCAATTCCAGTATTGCTCTAAAAATATTTCACATTTATTGGGGAGTGTTAAATATGAGTAACAAACATGAAATTGAGGAAGATTTATACCGTGCACAGTCTCGATTAGACGATTTATGTAAACAAGAGGGACAGGAAAGTACGGGTACCCAGACTGTTACTATTCAACCAAAGTACGGTGAAGAGATGCAATCGTTACGGGAAGAATGCAGTCAGTTACGGATTATTTTAGAAGCGATGGAAGCTTCTGAAGATTAATAAAATAAAAGATTAACAAAAAGCAGTAAGCGCTAGAAGAAAAAATTTTTTCTGGCCTTACTGCTTTTAACTTATTTTTCTGTTGTTTGCCAAATTGGGTATTGACTAATATCTAGGGTGAGATCGATAAAACGATTACCTATCTCTTCACCATCAGTTTGACTAAATTCTAGTGAAGTAGTAGTGATATGCAGACTATCACTTTGAAAGTGGTGGGCAAATTTTGATTGACTTAAATTGCCCCGGGCTAACTGAAGTAATTGCCAGATTGTCATCGGCCAACCTTTTCGTTCAGCGACGACTAATTCCAATGATGGTTTCTTTAATGAAGCGTTTGGTGCGACCTTAAATCCACCACCGATAAATGGATGATTACTAGCAATTGCAATGTAAGCCTTTGGGAAAATAAAACGTTCCCGCCCTGCTTGAATCATCAAAGTAAAAGGTTCTTGATCGTATATTACCCCAATGGCTTTTTGAAGGTAGGTGAAACGACCAATATGGTTTTTCTTATGATGAGCCTTAAATGTATTAGCACGACTAACAATTGCCGCGTCAAAACCAATTCCTAAATTATTAAGAAAATAGCCTTCTTCACCCCGAATTGCCTCATGATAATGACCAATGTTAATTTTTTGTGGTGCGTTTGCAGTTAAAATTTGATTTAATGCCTTTTGTGGATGCATAGCAATTCCGTAGCCACGGGCAAAATCATTTCCTGTCCCAGCAGGAATATATCCAACCGCGAGTGGTTCTTTATTCAATCGCTTGGCCGTCTTCATAAGTCCATTAACAACTTGATGTAGTGTCCCATCACCACCAATCGCAATGACAATTGTTGATCCCGCATTATGAGATTGGGCGATTTGACTGGCAAGGTATTCTCCATGATTAGGATACTTAGTTGTTTCCATGTGATAATTAATTTGTTGTTGATCTAAAATTGGTTTAATTGACGACCATGCCTTTTCTGCATTGCCATTACCAGCATGACGGTTGAGGATGATTGAATAATTCATCAATATTCCTCCTTTGAATGGTGCCAAAAAGCAAAAATAATATTTATATTTGAATAATTAATTCAGTCTTTTTCTAATGTTCATAAGAAAGTTGGAGGCTGAGAAAAACAAGCGTTTTTCTCAGCCTCTGTTTAATGATTAAAAGCTTAGAACGTCGTCAACTTAAAGTTAGGATTTTGCTTTTCGTAAGCAAGGGCCTTTTCATCAAGTTGTTCTACAAATTCAATATTGTAGTCTGTGTTGTGTTCAACCATTAAAAGTGCTTCAGCTTCTGAATCAGCTTCAAGATATAATGATTGAGTGTTTTCACGAACTGGACGTTTTGTCTTATCAGCTTGGTAGTATACTTTAAAAGTCATACTGTTAAAAACTCCTTAATTAAAGATATTATGCAGTGATTTACTTTATTATTCTATCACAGATGACCAAAAGTGTCTTAAATTTTCCTAACATGGTATTATTAAATAAAGTTAAAGGCCAAAGAGGTGATAGTCATGGTTATATTCTTAATCTGTATTTTAGCAGCAATAATTGTTATTGCTCTTTATTTAACGATCCATCGCGTATTTCTTAAGCGAGCAACGATGATGGTGCAGAAAAATGCTCAAGACGTTACTGATGCAGCGTTAAATACTAGCTTGAAAGAAATGTTGCATTGGAATAAAAATCTAGATTCTCAAATTGTTGCCGATGTTTGGGGAAAAGGCGTTCTTGCTTTTGAATACCATTTTGATTATAAAAAAGAAAATATTAATCTTGATGATTTCACACGTCAAAAACTAGCATCAGCCCTTGATGAATATGCAAAACGCCATCATTTAAAGATGGCTCCCAAGGCCCCTCAGCCGTTTATTATAACCGATTGGTGGAAATATGAAGGAATTTTGCATATCGATATTGCTTATTTGATAAATGAAGCAACTGTTGAGTACATTGAGGATTTAAAAAAATTAAACCAAATTAGTTAAAATGGTCGGGAGAAAGTGTAGATTTCTCTCGACCATTTTTTATAAAAATTAACTGATCATCACTGTATCTGCAGGTGCCTCAAATGGTTGATCTTTATTAATATGATCGTAAAATAGCACCCCATGCAAATGGTCAATTTCATGCTGACAAACAATTGCTGGATAATGCTTTAATCGTACCTTATGTGTTTCACCATTAACATCTTGATAACGTAGTGTAATCCGGTCATGTCGTGGTACATAGCCAGGCACGTCTTTATCAACTGAAAGACAACCTTCGCCTTCAGTAAGAGCACCATATTGAACCGATTCACTGACGATTACTGGATTAATAATAACGTCCTTAAATAAGGGCTTTTCATTCTCATCAGGTGCAGGGACAAGAACAGCGGCCATTTGCTTTGAAACACCAACTTGAGGGGCAGCAAGGCCAACCCCAGCTCGCAATTTGTACTTTTCACATAATTCAGGATCTTGACTTACTTCTAAGTATTGCATCATATCCTTAGCTAATTTTTGGTCTTCATCAGATAGGGGAAATGAGACCTTGGCAGCTCGTTTACGTAAAACGGGATTTCCATCACGGGTAATATCTTTCATTAAATACATTACTCACTATGCCTCCATATAAAAATTCAGTCATATTATAGTCTATCATAACTATTTAAAATTGCTAATGAATATGAGGGTAACAATAGTTAACTATAAATTTTGGAAAAAACGTATACTTTAATTGAATCATTTTAACAATTCTGTTTATCAAGTCCATGAAAGCGCTTGTATTATTTGGGCAATCGGTTATACTATAAATGTAGGTAAGCAATCGCTTACATGATGTTAATTGGATTTGGAAAGGAATGTTGAATATGGCCAATACCAAAGCTGTCAATTTTGCTGAGATTAAAGCCAATGAAGGGGTACCTTATGCAAAACCCGTACAAATTCTTGATAACGACGGAAACGTTGTTAACAAAGAATTAATGGCTAATTTCAGTGATGAATTATTAGTTGACTTAATGAAAAAAATGGTTTGGGAACGTGCCTTGCATGAACAAACAATGAGTTTCTCAAAGCAAGGTCGGTTAGGTTTTTATGCTCCAACTTGGGGTGAAGAAGCTTCTGAAATGGGAACCGCTGCTGCATTTAAGAAGCAAGACTTCCTATTTCCGGCATACCGTGATTTGCCACAATTAATTCAACATGGAGCAACCGTTGCTCAAATGTACTTATGGTCAAAGGGACACATCAAAGGTAATCTTTTTGATGCTCGTGCTCTTCGGCCACAAATCATTATTGGTGCTCAGATGGTCGAAATGGCTGGTGGCGCTCTTGGAATTAAGAAGAATGGCGAAAAGGACACTGTTGCCTATGCTTACACTGGTGAAGGTGGAAGCTCACAAGGGGATACTTATGAAGGAATGAATTTTGCTGGTGCGTTCCAAGCTCCTGGTGTGTTTATTATTCAAAATAATGGCTGGGCTATCTCATTCCCACGGAAACTCCAAACTGAAGCGCAAACAATTGCCCAAAAAGCTGTTGCTGCTGGTATTCCTGGCGTTCAAGTTGATGGGATGGATGTTCTTGCATGTTATGAAGTTGCAAAGGAAGCTCGTGAATTTGCTGCTGCTGGTAATGGACCAGTACTAATTGAAACATTAACATACCGGTTCGGTGCGCACAGTTCTGCTGGTGATGATCCTAGTCGTTACCGGACTGAGGATGAAACAAAGCCATGGTTTGATAAAGACCCATTGATTCGCCTTCGCAAGTACTTAACAAAGAAAGGGCTTTGGTCTGAAGAAGAAGAACAAAAGTACGCTGATGAATGTAAACAAAGCTTTAAAGAAGCAATGAAAGAAGCCGACTCAGTAGAGCCAGAAAAAGTTAGCGATATGTTGAAGCGGACGTTTGAAGTACCAACTCCAGATATTAAAGAACAAATTAAGAAGTACGAAGAAAAGGAGTCGAAGTAATCATGGCTAAAAAGACTTATATCAAAGCAATTACTGAAGGTATTGACATCGCTTTAGCCGAAGATCCTAAGACTTTAGTATTCGGTGAAGATGTTGGTAAAAACGGTGGTGTTTTCCGTGCCACTAATGGTCTTCAAGAAAAATACGGTGTTGATCGAGTATTTAGTACTCCGCTTGCCGAATCAGGTATTTTAGGAATGTCAATTGGTTTAGCAGCAACCGGCTGGCGTCCAGTCCCAGAAATTCAATTTATGGGTTTCACCTTTGAAGCAATGGATTCTATCGCTGCCCAAATGTCACGGATGCGTTTCCAATATAATGGAACTAAGCATGCGCCAATTACCATTCGGACTCCTTATGGTGGTGGTACTCATACTGCTGAATTGCACGGGGATGATCTTGAAAACTTCTTCGTTGGTATTCCAGGATTACGGGTTGTTGCACCAAGTTCTGCCTATGATGCTAAGGGATTAATTATTTCTGCAATTGAAAATAACGATCCAGTTCTTTTCCTTGAAAACCTTCGTCTCTATCGTTCAGTCAAAGGTGAAGTTCCTGATGATAAGTATACTGTTCCGTTGGATAAAGCAAATGTTGTTCAAGAAGGTACTGATGTTACAATTATCGCTTATGGTGGTGAAGTATCAGAAGCGCAAAAAGCTGCTAAGAAATTAGCTAAGGATAATATTTCTGCTGAGATTATCGACTTACGTTCTCTTTACCCGCTTGATACTGACACGATCTTTGAATCACTTAAGAAGACGCACCGAGTAGTTATTGTTCAAGAAGCGCAAAAGATGGCTGGTGTTGGTGCCCAAGTTGCATCAGCTATTTCAGAAGGCGCAATTATGTATCTTGATGCTCCTGTTACCCGGGTTGCTGCTCCTAACTCAGTATATCCATTCCCACAAGCTGAAAATGTTTGGCTTCCAGGTGCACGTGATATTGAGGACGCCGTACGAGAAGTAATTAATTACTAAAGTGCGGAATAGAAAGGGTGTTAATACGATATGGCATACATTTTTAGACTACCAGAAATGGGAGAAGGATTAACTGAAGGTGATGTTGCTTCTTGGCTCGTTAAAGAAGGAGGAGCAATTAAAGCTGATGATCCTTTAATTGAAATTCAAACTGACAAGTCAACTACGCAATTGGTATCTCCAGTTGATGGAACTATCAAAAAATTATTTGTAAAGGAAGACGACCACGTTGAAAAGGGCGACAAGCTCGCTGAAATTGATGATGGTAAGCCAGGTATTAGTACAAATGTCGAAAGTGACGACGATGATGAAACTGATACAGGTAGTGAGGAGGCTACTGAGAGTGAAGAATCCACTGCTCCAGCTACAGATTCCCCTTCAGAAGGTAATTCTTCAAAGGGTGGAGTGGCTCCCCTTGCAGAACCAAATAAGCTTGTAATGGCAATGCCTTCTGTTCGTCAATATGCCCGTGATAAAGGTGTTGATATCTCACTTGTCCAACCAAGTGGGAATCACGGTCAAGTTCTTAAAGAAGATATTGATAACTTTAATGGGTCAGCTGCTCCAGCTAAGGAAGAAAAGAGTACATCTACGTTAGCTAAGACTGCTCCTGTTGCGGCTAAGACAGCTGGTAATACCATCAAGCCATGGAATGCTGACCTTGAAGAACGTGAACCAATGTCTAACATGCGGAAGATCATCGCTAAGACTACTCGTGAATCAAAGGATATCTCACCACATGTTACGTCATTTGATGAAGTTGAAGTATCTGCTCTAATGGCTAGTCGCAAGAAGTACAAGGCAGTTGCTGCAGAACAAGATATTCATTTAACTTTCTTGCCATACATTATTAAGGCTTTAGTTGCCACATGTAAGAAGTTCCCAGAATTAAATGCTTCAATTGATGATTCTGCTCAAGAAATTGTTTACAAGCACTACTACAATGTTGGAATCCTTACTAACACTGACCACGGCCTCTATAATCCAAATATTAAGAATGCAGATTCTAAGAGTATGTTTGAGATTGCTAAGGAAATTACCGAAAATACTCAAGCAGCCTTTGACAACAAGCTAAGTCCAGAATCAATGGCTGGTCGGACTATCAGCATCAGTAATATTGGTTCAATTGGCGGTGGCTGGTTCACCCCTGTTATCAACCAACCAGATGTTGCAATTCTTGGTGTTGGTCGAATTGACAAGGAACCATACGTTAACGAAGATGGTGAAATTGTTGTTGGCCGAATGATGAAGTTATCATTGACTTACGATCACCGTTTAATTGATGGTGGACTTGCACAACATGCATTGAACTACATGAACAAGTTATTACATGATCCAGAATTATTGATGATGGAGGGTTAGATAATGGCTGATGTTGAACAAAAGGATACAGTAATTGTTGGTGGAGGTCCTGGTGGTTATGTAGCCGCTATTCGAGCTTCAGAATTAGGTCAAAAGGTTACCTTAATTGATAAGGGTGAACCAGGTTTAGGTGGTGTTTGTCTAAATATTGGATGTGTACCATCTAAAGCATTAATTGCTGCTGGTCACCGTTACCAAGAAACTTTAGATTCATCTATTTATGGTATTTCTAAGACTGATGCAAAGCTAGACTTTACTAAGACTCAAGAATGGAAGGACCATAAAGTTGTTGACCGGATGATTCGTGGAGTTAAGATGCTTTTAAAGAAGCATAAAGTTGAAGTTATTGATGGCGAGGCAATTCTCGATAATGACCATCAACTTCGTGTAATTAAGCCCGGTCCAAAGCAATTCATGGATAATGATAATGGTCGGACTATCGCGTGGAAGAATTTGATTCTTGCAACAGGAAGTCGTCCAGTAGAAATTCCCCATTTTAAGTTTGAAGGACGTGTTATTGATTCAACTGGTGGCTTAAACCTCAAGGAAGTACCAGCAGAATTAGTTGTAATTGGTGGTGGCTACATTGGTACAGAATTAGCTGGTGCCTATGCCGATCTTGGTGCTCATGTAACGATTATTGAAGGTACTGATTCAATTCTTGGTGGATTTGACCATGATATGGTTGATATTGTTGTCAAGAATCTTGAAAAGAAGGGCGTAGACATTGTAACTAAGGCAATGGCTAAAGATTCTCAGCAAGATGAAAATAGTGTTACTGTCACTTATGAAGTCGATGGCAGTGAAAAGAGCATTAAAGCAGACTACTGCATGGTATCTGTTGGCCGTAAACCAAATACTGATGATTTTGGGCTTGATATGACAAATGTTAAGTTAAACGACCGTCATCAAGTAATTGTTGATGAACAAGGTCGGACGAATGTACCTGGTATTTGGGCTATTGGAGATATTGTTCCTGGTCCTGCTCTTGCTCACAAGGCATTCTTTGAAGCTAAGACTGCCGCTGGTGCAATTGCTGGTAAAAATACTGCTAACGATTGGGTTGGAGTACCAATGGTTTGCTTTGCTGATCCGGAATTAGCTCAAGTTGGTATGACGGTTGAAGAAGCTAAAGATAAAGAAATTGATGTATCTACTGCTCAATTCCCATTTGCTGGTAATGCTCGTGCCGTTTCTCTTGATGCTGCGGAAGGGTTTATTCGCTTAATCTATACTAAAGATAAGAAGAATGTTATTGGTGCTCAAGGTGTTGGTCCTGGTGTTAGTGACCTTGCTGGTGAACTTTCATTGATTGTCAACTGTGGAATGAATGTTGAAGACGTTGCTTTAACAATTCATCCACACCCAACATTGAATGAACCTGTTCAAGAAGCTGCAGACATTGCGCTTGGCTTCCCAACACATATTTAAATTTTAATAAATTAGAAAAGTTCTTAGTGATGAATGACTCAATTTTGAGAGCACTAAGAACTTTTTCTATTTGGATTCTTTTAGGCCTTTTATTCCTAAATTTCCGTTTGGATTGTATAATACAAGTAGGAAATGAATGGAGGGACAAAAAATGAATTCACAAAACTATAGTTATCCGCTTGATCCATCATGGACAACTAAAGAGATGGAAACAGTAATTGCTATGTTTAGGGCAGTTGAAGATGCTTATGAAGTTGGGATTGACAGGGATAAAATCCTAGATTGTTATCGTGCTTTTAAGCAAGTCGTTCCCTCGAAGGCTGAAGAGAAACAATTAGGGCGCGAATTTGAAAAGAATTCTGGCTATGTTCTCTACCGTGTTGTCAAAGCAGCACAAGAATCAACAGATAAACGAATTAAGATGGTTGGGTAAAAATGATTAGTATTGAAGAGTTAGACCAAAAAGTACAACAAATAATTCGTCAAGCAGGTCAAAATGCATACCAGAAAATGGAAAATGATTACCAAATCGATACTAAGACGAATTATACTGACCTTGTAACGACGATTGACCGGGAGAATGAACAATTAATAAATGATCAACTGCGCAAAATTGATCCTGATAGTCAAATCTTAAGTGAAGAAGGATTTGGCGACCAGCAAATAAGCAATATGCAAGGACATGTTTGGATTGTTGATCCGATTGATGGAACGATGAATTTTGTTAAGCAGCATAATAATTTTGCTGTTATGTTGGCATTATACGTTGATGGTCAACCAACGCTTGGTTATATTTTAGATGTAATTAATAATCGTCTTTACCATGGTCGAAGAAACGCTGGTGTTTATGTTAACAACCAAAAAATTATTCAACCAGCTGATTTAGGCTTACGAGAAAGTTTATTAGCGATGAATCGGACATTAACTTTAAGTGGCGATTCAGCATTAAAGGAAATCGCTCAAGACGCAATTGGCTTAAGGATGTATGGAAGTGCTGGTATTGAGATGATTGGTGTGATCACTGGTCAATTAGGTGGATATATCTCGAATTTAAAGCCATGGGACCTTGCTGCTGGGCGAATGTTAGCAGAAGAATTAGGCTTAGTTGTGAAATCAATTGACGGTAGTTCTATTAATGTGTTATCATCTAATCTTGTATTAGTAGCAACGAGGCAGGTTAGTCGAGATATTCGACAAATCATCAATTAGTTGTCGAGGCTGTGACCGCGATGTCACAGTTTTTTTATGAAATTGGCTATTGATAGGCCGCTGCTGTTCGACTTAAAAATGATATGACGAAAGGGAGAATCAAGTTTTGAAAACTCGTGACGACATTCGTAACATTGCGATTATTGCCCACGTTGACCACGGTAAAACTACCTTAGTTAACGAAATGTTGAAGCAATCAGATACTTTACCAGAACACTTCTCAATTGAAGATCGTGCGATGGATACTAACGCTATTGAGCGTGAACGTGGTATTACTATTCTTTCAAAAAATACTGCTGTTAAATATGACAATCACCAAATTAACATCTTGGATACACCAGGACACGCGGACTTCGGTGGTGAAGTTGAACGTGTTATGAAGATGGTTGATGGTGTATTGCTTGTTGTGGATGCTTTCGAAGGGACAATGCCTCAGACACGGTTTGTTCTTAAGAAGGCTCTTGAACAACACTTAACACCAATTGTTGTGATTAACAAGGTTGACCGTAAAGGTGCTCGTCCTGAAGAAGTTGTTGATGAAGTTCTTGACCTCTTTATTGAATTGGGCGCTGATGAAGATCAACTTGACTTCCCAGTTGTTTACACTTCAGCAATGAATGGTACTTCAAGTTACGATTCAGATGTTTCTACTCAAGAACACACAATGAAGCCATTGTTTGATACTATTATCAAGACAATTCCTGCTCCAGTAGATAACGCTGATGAACCACTCCAATTCCAAGTTGCTATCTTGGATTATAATGACTTCGTTGGTCGTATTGGTATTGGTCGTGTCTTCCGTGGTAAGATTAAGGTCGGCGATAATGTTACCTTAATGAAGCTTGATGGCTCAAAGAAGAATTTCCGGGTTACTAAGCTTTTTGGTTTCTTCGGTTTGAAGCGATTGGAAATTAATGAAGCTAAAGCTGGTGACTTGATTGCGGTTTCTGGAATGGAAGATATTAATGTTGGGGAAACTGTAACAGATCCAGAACACCCCGAAGCAATCACTCCATTACGGATTGATCCACCTACATTGCAGATGACTTTCCGGACCAATGATTCTCCATTTGCTGGTCGTGAAGGTAAATTTGTTACTGCCCGTCAGCTTGAAGATCGTTTGAAGCGTGAAATGCAAACTGATGTGTCCTTAAAGGTTGAAGATACTGATGATCCAGGTGCATGGACCGTTTCAGGCCGTGGGGAATTACACCTTTCTATCTTGATCGAAACTTTACGTCGTGAAGGATATGAATTATCTGTATCACGTCCACAAGTTATTTACCGTGAAATTGATGGAGTAATGAGTGAACCATTTGAAGAAGTTCAAATTGATACTCCAGATGAATATACTGGGGCAGTTATTGATAGCCTTTCTAAACGTAAGGGTGAAATGAAGAACATGGAACCAGGCGAAAATGGTCAAACTCGCCTTATCTTCTTGGCACCATCACGTGGTCTGATTGGATACTCAACTGAATTTATGACTATGACTCGTGGTTATGGAATTATGAGTCATACCTTTGAAAAGTACGCTCCAGTTATCAAGAACTGGAATCCTGGTCGTCAAAAGGGTACTCTTGTATCAATGAATGCTGGTAAGGCTACTACTTACGCAATGATGGGTATCGAAAGTCGTGGTCAATTATTGATTGATCCAGGTACGGAAGTTTACGAAGGTATGATCGTGGGTGAGAACAGTCGTGAAAATGATATTACTGTTAACATCACCAAGGGTAAGAACTTAACTAACGTTCGTGCTGCTGGTTCTGATGAAATGGCTCACATTAAGACACCTACCCACTTCTCCCTTGAAGAATCACTCGAATTCTTAAATGAAGATGAATACTGTGAAGTAACTCCAGAAAACATCCGTTTACGGAAGAAGACTCTTAACACAAATGCTCGTGAAAAGGAAGCTAAGCGTCGTCGTGCTGCTTCACGGAAGTAAATATTTAAAAAAGCTTGGGAGGCTAACTGGCTTTCCGAGCTTTTTTTTGTTGTATAATAATGATTGTATTTTGTTTTTAGGTAGGTGCACTTTGTGAAGAAAAAGAAATTAAGATTCCGTAAGATTCGTTCTGTATGGAATAACGTCCGCTACCTTGATTATTATATTTTAGTTCCTTATCTTGCTTTATGCTTAGTAGGAATTGTAATGGTCTATTCAGCGAGTGCTTCAATTGAAATGCAAAATGGTGGAACCCCATTAGGTTATTTAATAAAACAAACAATCTATGTTGTAATGGGAGTTGCAGTAATGGCATTTATGGCAAATTATCCTTTGCGACATTATCGAACGCCAAGGTTTTTGCGGGATTCAACATTGGCGGTTGGTGCTTTACTTGTCATTGTTTTAGTCTTTAGCCGAGCTGTTAACGGAGCTAAAGGTTGGATATCTTTAGGTTTCTTTAATATTCAACCGGTGGAAATTTGTAAGCTATATTTTATCTTATATTTAGCTGATCGAATGGCTAAAATTAGGCAACGGGGACAACATTTTACCACTGATGCTAAAGGTCCTTGGCTCATAATTGTGGTTTTTCTCGGATTGATTATGATTCAACCAGATATTGGAGGAATGGCGATTAATGGAGCAATTATTGCAATTATGCTGTTAGCGGCTGACTATAAATGGGGCGTTGGTTTGGGGATAATTCTTGTTTTACCAGCGCTTGGCTATCTTGGGTTGGAACGACTTGTTGAAAGTGGTTTGCTCCAAGGCGGTGGCTACCAAGTTGCGCGTTTTGTTGCTTTTCTAAATCCTTTTGGAAATGCTAGTGGTTCAGGAAGCCAACTGGTTAATTCCTATTATGCAATTAGTAATGGCGGTGTATTTGGGGTAGGACTTGGAAATAGTATCCAGAAAATGGGGTATTTGCCAGAACCCAATACCGACTTTATTATGTCAATTACTAGTGAAGAGTTGGGTCTAGTTGGGGTAACGGCAATTTTAGTTACTTTACTCTTTTTGATTTGTCGTATTATTCAAGTTGGGGTTCGTGCAGATAGTTTATATCAAACGCTAATCTGTTATGGCTCAGCAACATTCTTTACAATTGAAACACTCTTTAATATTGGTGGTGTTCTAGGACTCTTACCGATTACGGGAGTTACCTTCCCATTTATTAGTTATGGGGGATCGAGTATGTTGATTCTTTCTGCGACGGTAGGTATTATAATGAATATTAGTATGCAGCAAAATCGGGATCGCTTAGTTATGGGAAAACCGTTTGTTCCTGAAGCAGGAGGCGTAAAGAATGTTTAAACTAATTCCACGCCGTTCCCTGATAATTTACATTAATAACAATCGAGTGATTCGAGCTCTTCGTCATTATGGTCAGATTGATTACATTTCCCGACGAATGCATTATGTGGTAATGTATGTAGACCAAAGTGATGTCGAAAAAGTAAAAGAGAAGATAAGTCGATTACGCGCAGTAAAAAAGGTTGAATTATCAGCTCGGCCAGATTTAGATCCGACGTTAGCTGATCTTGAATTAACGGGGGTCTATCAATTACATGATGAGGATGATAAAAAATGAGAATTGTTGCAGGTGATTTTGGTGGGCGCAAACTTAGTGCTGTTCCAGGAATGGCGACCCGTCCTACAACTGATAAAGTTAAGGAAGCGTTATTTAATATAATTGGTCCTTACTTTAATGGCGGTACTAGTCTAGATCTATTTGCGGGAAGCGGTGGATTAAGTATTGAAGCTGTATCACGCGGCATCAGTCAGGCGGTTTTAGTCGATCGTCAATATCAAGCAATCAAAACAATTAAGAAGAATATTGATGTTACAAAACATAGCGAACAATTTAAGGTTTATAAAATGGATGCTCACAAAGCATTGAATTTGTTCGCAAAAGATAAAATGAAATTTAACTTGGTCTTTTTAGATCCGCCCTATGCTAAACAGCAAATTGTTAATGATGTTGAGCAAATGGTTAAAAATAATTTGCTAGCTAAAGATGCAATAATTGTGGCGGAAACAGATCAGAATGCAAAATTACCAACAGATTTAGCTGATTTTAACTTTATTCGCCGTCAAGAATATGGAATTACGGTTTTAACAATTTATCAATATGAAGGAGAATCAAAATAATGAAAGTTGCAGTTTTTCCTGGATCATTTGACCCATTAACACTTGGACATTTAGATTTAATTAAACGAGGAAGTGCATTATTTGACCAATTAGCAGTAGCGGTAATGACTAATGAAAGTAAAAATCCGCTGTTTACTGTTGAAGAACGAGTAGCGCAAATTAAAGAAGCTGTTAGCGGGCTAGATAATGTTTCAGTTATTACAACAGAAGGCTTAACTGTTGATCTAATGAACCGCATTGGTGCAGATTATTTAATGCGTGGTTTGCGCAATACTACTGATTTTCAATATGAACGCGATATTGCGGCAATGAATAATTTCTTGGATGATCAGTGCGAGACCGTCTTTTTCCTTGCTAAGCCTGAATATCAGCACTTATCTAGTAGTTTACTGAAAGAAGTAACATCGGCTGGGGGAGATATCTCAGCTTATCTTCCCGCTAATATTAATGAAGCACTAAAAAAGCGTTTAATGGAACGAGAAATGTTACGGGTTAAGAAAGATAATGAAAAAGCAAGATAATGTAATATTAAGGCGAATAGGGATTGTTTTAGGGCTTGTCCTCTTACTGGGCTGCTTTTTATTCTGGCCCCTAAATTCCTATATTGAAAGTCCGGGAACGGCAGCTGATTTGCAGTCTTTTGTTAAAATAAAAGGACATCCTGACCGATATAAGGGGAGTTTTATGTTGACATCGGTGGCGATTCAACGTGCCCATCCTGCAACTTATTTATATGCCAAAATGATGCCCTATATGTCAATTGAAAGTGCTGAGGATGTAACTGGTGGTCAAAATAGTGCAACTTATGACCGCGTCCAAAAGTTTTATATGGATAGTTCGATTAATGAAGCAATTGCAGTTGCTTACAATGCCGCTCATCAAAAAGTGACGCGACGCTATCTAGGAATTTATGTATTGCAAGTTCAGCCTAATTCTAAATTTAAACATGATATTCATGTTGGAGACACGATTACCAAAGTAGATGGCCATCACTTTAATACTGCTCAAGGCTTTCAAAAATATATTGGTGCTAAAAAAGTTGGCACTCCGTTAGCAGTTACTTATACTCGAGATGGGAAAACTAAAACTGTTACTCATCCGCTTGTTAAAATTGCCAATACTAATAAGCCAGGAATTGGGATCATTCTTACTAACAATATGCAAGTTAAGACTAAGGTTCCAGTAAAGGTTGATGCTGGTCAATATGGTGGGCCATCTGGCGGCTTAATGTTCAGTTTACAAATATATCAACAAATTAGTGGAAAAGATTTGCAACGGGGACGTAAAATCGCCGGAACTGGAACAATAAATTCAGACGGAACCGTTGGCGAAATTGGTGGAATTGACAAGAAAGTAATCGCTGCGCACCGTGCGGGAGCCACTATTTTCTTTGCCCCTTATATAAAACCAACGAAAGAGATTCTTAAGTATGAAGAAGGTCATCTGACTAATTATCAAATGGCTAAAAAAGCAGCTAAGAAATATGCACCGGGAATGAAGGTTGTCCCTGTCACTTCCTTTGACGAAGCAGTGAAATATTTACAAACGCATAAGTAAATTGAAAAGCAAGAGGCAAAATGAAGGCCTCTTGCTTTTTTTAATGCAAAATTGATTTTTTTACGTATTTATATTTATAGGGAGGTGAGAAACATGCAGCAATTATCAGAATTATGGATAAAATATCGAGTACAAGTGCTGATGATAGTGATTGCTGCAGCGGTTGGGGGATATTGGATACTTAATAAAAACAATAACGATGCTTTAATTTCAAATACCAATGCTGTTTTAACAAGTAGCGAAACAGGAAGCAGTCTAACTTCTACCACTACAATGAAAGGAACCGTTGCAATTGATATAAAGGGTGCCGTAAAAATACCAGGTGTTTATGAGTTGAAAGCAGATGAGCGTGTCAACGAAGCACTAAAAGCGGCAGGAGGATCACTACCCAATGCAGACTTGCGCCAGGTGAATCTTGCTAAACAATTAACAGATCAGCAAATGATCTATATTCCGTTTCAAGGCGAAACTCCGACAGCTCCTAGTAGTACAGAACCGTCAGTAGCTAATAATGAAAGTGGGAGTGATGGTTCTGCAAAAATAAATTTAAATACTGCTACCAAAGAACAACTATGTCAAATTACTGGAATTGGCGATAAAAAAGCGGATTTGATATTACAATACCGACAAGAACACGGTCAATTTAAGAGTGTTGATGAACTTAAAGAAATAAATGGCTTTGGCGAAAAAACTGTTGCTAAACTAAAAGATCATCTATCTATCTAGTTTTTATTTTTTTGATGAAGATATTTGCTATACTATATTTCGAATATAGAGGAGTGAAATAATATGAAATCGAGAATTGATTGGGACCAATATTTTATGATTCAGGCAGCCTTATTGGCGTCGCGAAGTACCTGTAACCGCCTTTCAGTAGGTGCAGTTTTAGTTCGTGATAAACGGATAATTGCTGGTGGATACAATGGATCAGTTGCTGGCGATGCACATTGTATTGATGAAGGCTGTTATTTACGTGACGGACATTGTGTGCGAACTATTCATGCAGAAATGAATGCTCTATTGCAGTGTGCTAAGTTTGGTATCTCTGCTGATGGGGCAAGTATTTATGTAACGGATTTTCCTTGCTTACAATGTACCAAAAGTTTATTGCAGACTGGAATTAAGGAGATAAATTATATCCGTAATTATCACAATGATGATTATGCAATGAAATTACTTAAATTAAAAAATATTGCGCTTCATCAGATTAAACTAGATAGTGATATTTTAGAAGAGGTCGATCTGGACCAATATATTAATCCAGATCAAAAATAGATTATTCAACACTTTTGGTTTTTCCCTGCGATAATTGCAAGTTTAGTAGCAGTTAGTTTTTTTAGTTCATATTGGTTGATTTTTCTTTTAATTGCTTTATTTTATCGAATTGCTATATTAAAAAGGCCAGTAGTACTTGGAGTTGGAGTGCTGACATGTTTATTGATGGTGATTTTGTGTTACGGTTTACAAAAAAATTGGGCAACGATTACGGCAAATAAGCAAATGGAAGTTACTAAAAGAATATTAGTTTACCCTGACGAATTAAAGTTTAATGGAAATTTTATGACAGGAACTGCAGTTGATATTCAAACCGGACAACGTGAAACAATAACGATGTCGTTTAAGTCACCCCAGATGCTAAAAAATATTGATAAGCTTACAACACCATCGATATGGTTTATTAAGGGGCAGTTAAAACCGATTATTCCCCGTACAAATGAAAATCAATTTGATAACTTAACTTATAACCACCATCGTCGGATTTGTAATCAAGTTCAAATTAACCAGATAGGGCAAATAGCTAGGCAAAAAAGAGGAATGATTGGCTGGTGTCATACATTAAGAAAACAACTCAGCCTCTACTTTGAAACCTTACCGACTCCTCTTAGTGCATATTGCCAACAATTAATAATTGGTAGTAGCAATGACGATTCCGGCGAATTAATGGTAAGTATCAAAAGGCTTGGTCTGCTTCACCTTTTTTGTATTTCAGGAATGCATATTGTTCTTTTTACTGATTTATTCCGGCGATTGTTAGTTTATTTGTGGTGGCGTAAAGAATCAATTGATTTATTTTTAATTATCATTTTACCGTTTTATCTTATTATTGGTGGTGGAGCAACAAGCTTAATAAGAGCAACCATTATGGCTGAACTTGGTCTTCTTCATCGATATTTAAATTTAGACCGTCTCGATGGGTGGGCACTGAGCTTATTAATTGGATTAGTTATTGACCCGTTGCTATTGCTTACATTAGGCGGTCAATTAAGCTATTTACTTTCTTTTATTCTTCAAGTTCTTCCAGAATCAGTACGCGGTTTTAAGCAGTCTTTATTATTGAATTTAATTAGTTTACCTTCCTTATTGAGCTATGTATATGAGGTTCATCTTCTGAGCTTTGGGGTTAGTTATTTAATAATTCCACTGTTTTCTACAGTTGTTTTTCCGGCGGTCTTGGTTGGAGCGCTTAGTTTTAGACTTATTGCGTCACTAACCTATCTAATTAATACTGGGTTAAAATGCTTTCAATATATTTTAAATTGGTTATCTGATTTTCCCGGAATGATTCATTTTGGGAAGCCACCATTAATTTTGGCCTTTCTATTATTTGCTGCATCGTTACTTGTCATTTCTCAAGATACATCTTTAAAATCATGGAAAATATTAGCCCTATTGTATGTAATTACTGGGGGGATAATTCATTTTCCGTTTAATGGTGAGGTTACTTTTGTTGATATTGGGCAGGGAGATTCAATAATTATTAGAGAACCTTTTAATCGACGAGTAACAATGATTGACACAGGAGGAAAATTAAATTTTAAAAAGCCAAATTGGGCGATTTCAAAGCACTCTCAAGATGATGCTCAACGAATAACCATTAATTATTTGAAAAGTAAAGGTATCAGGCGGATTGATAATATTTGTTTAACTCATCATGATGCAGATCATATCGGCTATTTAACAACAATTTTGGATAATATAGCGGTGAAAAGACTGATTGTACCAGCAGGGATGGAAAAACAACCAGCACTTCTTAATAAAGTAAGGACTGCTGAAAAGTCATCGCCAGCGATAGTTCCGGTGACTGATGATGTTAGGTTGCCGTCATTTCCATTACAAATTTTACATCCTTTTGTTCCAGGAGAGGGGAAAAATGAAGATTCTTTAGTGTTAGCTGGGACATTTGGCGGAAAAAGATTTCTGTTTACTGGAGATTTAGATCAGGAAAATGAAGAAAAGATTGTTCGAAAGTATTCACAACTAAAAATAGATATCTTAAAAGCTGGGCATCATGGCAGTAAAACTGCTAGTAGTTATTCATTTTTACAGACAATTGCTCCTAAGTATGCGATAATTTCAGCTGGAAGATTTAATAGGTACCATCATCCTGATGAAATAACGATAAGGAATTTTCAAAAATTAAATATTAATTACTTATCAACGCAACAATTTGGGATGATACAATATGTATACCATGGTCAAAATGGAAAAATAAAAACAACCTTGAGGGGAGATGAGACAAGTTGGACATTGCCCAATTATCTACACAATTAAAAACTAAAACCCCAGCAATGGTATATTTAATTTTAGGAAAACAACAGGTTCTTCAACAACAGGCAATTGATGCCTTTACAAGCCTTATTCCAGAAAATGAACAGGTCATGAATGTTGGTCGATATGATATGGAAGCCACACCATTGGCAGTTGCTTTGGATGATGCGATGGCGACTCCATTTTTTGGTGAGCGACGATTAGTTATTATCAATAAACCGTTTTTCTTAACTGGTGAAAAAAAACATTCAAAAGTTGAACATGATTTGGACAGCTTAAAAAAGTACCTTGAACACCCAGAACCGTCTACAATTTTAATTTTTGCGGCCCCTTATGAAAAGCTTGATGGACGAAAAGGGATTGTAAAACAATTAAAGAAGACAGCGGTTTTAGTTGATGCTAGTCCACTTGATGAACCAGCAGCTCGTCAAAGAGTGAGGACTCAACTGTCAACTGCTGGTTTTGAAATATCAGAAGCCGCTTTGGATGAGTTGGTTCAACGAACTAATGCGGATTATGGGATGATGGATGCAAGCTTAACTAAATTAAAGATTTTAGCTTATCATGAAAAAAAGATTGATCAAAACATGGTAGCCGCTCTAGTTCCACAATCGTTAGATGAAAATGTCTTTGATTTAGTCACTGCGGTTCTTAAGCATAATCAAATAAAAGCCTTAGATCTCTATCAACAGCTACTAGCAGGCCAACAGCCACCGTTAAGGATTAATGCGGTGCTAGTAGGCCAGTTTCGGCTGCTGATTCAAATAAAAGTATTAAGCAAACGCGGCCTTACGCAAGGGAGTCTTGCAAGTCAGCTTAATGTCCATCCTTATCGGATTAAATTAGGATTAAAAACTGTGCGTGATTTTTCGATGCAGGCGTTGGAGAATGCCTATTTGGGGTTGATTCGTATTGAACAATCTTTGAAAACAACCCAACGCGATCCATCACTTTTGTTTCAGTTATTTATGTTGCAGTATTCTCAGCAGAGCAAAAAAGCAGGAGCGTGAGATACACAAAAAGAGGATAAGAAAATTTGCTTTCTTATCCTCTTTTTGTGAAAAGTTAAAAATAAAAAAGCAACTAAATTAATAGTTGCTTTTTTATTACTTAGCGTAACGTGCTGAGAGACGTGACTTGTCACGTGCAGCCTTGTTAGCCTTGATAAGGCCCTTAGAGTGGGCACGGTCAATTGCTGAGATAGCAGCCTTGTACAAGTCGTCAAGGTTATCTGCGCCAGCAAGCTTTGCCTTATCGAACTTCTTAATAGCAGTCCGCATTTGGCTTAATTGTGAAGCGTTACGTGCTTCAGCTTTTTCACTAGTACGAACACGTTCAATTGCTGATTTGATAATTGGCATGAGTTTCACCTCCGTTACCCGATTTTCAGTTGACCAGAATTTTCAACATTTGTCATTATACAAAAGACTAGCGAGCAATGCAATAGCTAACGACGATCAAGTCAAAATTTCACAGAAATAGTTGCAACATTGATAAATTTTATGTATATTTATATAGGTTACTTCAAGCGAGTAATTTAATTGCCTCTTCTCAGTTTAGCGATCCTCACCGACGTTATACTTAGATCTTAGGCGCATTAATATTGAAAGGTGGGAAAATAGCATGGCTATTTCAAAAGAACGTAAAGATCAAATTATTAAGGAATTCGCAACTCACGAAGGAGATACTGGTTCTACTCAAGTTCAAGTTGCTGTTTTAACTGCTGACATCAACGAATTGAACGATCACCTTCGTACACACAAGCACGATTACCATTCACAACGTGGTTTAATGAAGAAGATTGGTCACCGTCGTAACTTATTAGCTTACTTACGTCGGACTGATTTACCTGCTTACCGTGAACTTATCCAAAAGTTAGGTTTACGTCGGTAATATTTTACTATCAAAGCACTTTGCCTTTTATATGGAGGCAAGGTGTTTTTTGTTTTTACTCCATTATTTCCACTGATTGTGGTAAGATATTTATAACTATAATGAACGATATAAAATTCTTATCGCTACACATTGTAATCGATAAGGGGTTCAAAACTAAATATTAAAGGAGCCAAATCAATGGATAATAATATTAAAATTATTCCTTTTGGTGGTGTACGCGAAAATGGTAAAAATATGTACGCCGTTGAGTTTGAAGATCAAATCTTCATTTTGGATACTGGGTTAAAGTATCCTGAGAATGAATTAATGGGAATTGATGTTGTCATTCCTGACTGGGAATATCTTCGTGAACATAAGGACAAGATAGTCGGGGTATTCTTAACACATGGACATGCAGATTCGATTGGGGCACTCCCATATTTCTTGATGGACTTTAATGTCCCGGTATTTGGAAGCGAGATGACGATTGCCTTAGCAAAGTTGGCAGTTAAAAACCATAAGGAAGTTAAGAAGTTCAATGATTTCCATGTTGTGGACGCTTCAACAGCAATTGATTTTAATGATGTTACAGTTTCGTTCTTCCAGACAACCCATACTATTCCTGAAACTTTAGGGGTTGTTTTAGAAACCAAAGCAGGAAATATTGTTTATACCGGTGATTTTAAATTCGATCAAACAGCTAAAAAAGGCTATCAAACAGACCTTGCTCGCTTAGCAGAGATTGGATCACAAGGTGTATTAGCGCTTTTAAGTGATTCTGCTGGTGCCGGAATTACAGGTGCGTCTGCTCGTGAGCAAGATATTGGAGATTACATTAAAGAAACCTTTAAATACCAAAACGGCCGGATTATTGTTGCTAGTGTAGCTTCAAATATTATGCGTGTACAGCAGATTATCAATGCTGCTGTTGCTGTTGGTCGTAAGATTGTTTTATCTGGTAAAGATATTGAACAAATTATTGATACAGCGATGTCTTTGGGGAAGTTACACTTGCCAGATGACTTATTTATTAGTCGTAAGGAAGCAGAAAAACTCGAACCAAACCAAGTTGTTATTCTGGAAACTGGTAAAATGGGTGAACCGATTAAGTCATTACAGCAAATCGCAAACGGTGATAATCCTAATTTACAGTTAACAAGTACTGATCTTGTCTTTGTTACTACTACTCCTTCTTATGCTCAGGAGACTGAGGTACAAAAGACAAAGGATATGATTTATCGTACGGGAGCAGAGGTTAAGTTTATTTCTGATGATTTGAATCCTTCTGGGCATGCTAATCAAAATGATGAACAGTTAATGTTGAACTTTATGAAGCCTAAGTTCTTTATTCCGATTCAAGGTGAATATCGTTTGTTAGATCGTCATGCGGAATTAGCAGAAGAAGTAGGGGTTCCAAAAGAAAATATTTTCCTCGTTAATAAGGGGGATGTTCTAACTTACAAAAATGGTAAATTCCATGTTGGTGAACATATTGATGTAAGTAATACTATGATTGACGGTACAGGTGTCGGTGATATCGGCAATATTGTTTTGCGAGATCGACGTGTCCTGTCAGAGGATGGGATTTTTGTTGTGGTGGCAACTATCGATCGAAAAAAGAAAAAGATCGTTGCTCGACCACAAATTACGTCACGAGGATTCGTATTTGTAAAGACTAACCGTCAACTAATGCAACAGAGTGCTGACTTAGTTGAAAAGATTGTTCAAGAAAACCTAGATCAAAAAGAATTTGATTGGAGTCACTTGAAACAAGATGTTCGCGATAAATTAAACCGGTTCTTGTTTGATCAAACTAAACGGCATCCAGTTATTTTGCCAGTTATTATGGAGATTAATCAGCATCAAAAGAAGATTAAAAACAATGCTGAGAAAAAGGAAGGAAAATCTGCAAAACCACGTTCGACTAAAGAACATCATCGTGGTCGTGGCAAAAAAAGAATGACAAAAGAAAAGAAGTAGCTGTTTAATATAGGTAATGTAAAGGGGAGGCTGGGAGAAAACTTTCGTTTTTCTCCCAGCCTCTGTTGTTTAACGAATAATTGGATAAGGTAATGAAATAAAAAGGGTGATAATAATGAATGAGACCCAACAAGATCAATATCTCCAGGCCCAAAAATTAATTGCTGAAGAAAAGTGGCAAGAAGCTAGTGATATTCTGGAAGATCTTATAAGCGAGGTTGATGATTCAGAAATTGGTCGATTGACGATTGTTGCTTTGTATCATTCTCAACAATATACAAGGGCATGTACTTACTTGTTTGAATATTTAGAAGTAATGTTTGACAGCTTATCGGATGCTCAAATTGCCATTAAAATTCTGTGTCAAAACGAATTATTTGTTTTAGCAAGACAGGTAATTAGTAGTCTTTCGCAATGGCAGGAAGATTTGCTAACAATTGTTACAATAGGTGAGGGAAAATCTCGTCAAGAGTACCAAGAGACATTACAAACACGGTTGCGAGACTTTTACCATTTAGGAGATTATCCTCTTGAAGAGCAGCAAAGTAGGCTGCAAGCAGCTTTTAAGCTTCCTTTAAATGAATTTATTACAGGCGCTAAATTCTTGCTTCGTGACCCTTACACTCATCCGTTAGTCAAGTCTAGTTTGGTTGAACTGCTTAGTAAGTTACAAGTTGTAGATCCAGTTACTGTTTATTGGCTAGATAAGAAAGAATATATAGTTGTACCAGCTGATATTCAGCCTTTAAATTCATTGCCAATCGTTAGCGAAGGTAAGAGATTAATTACAGAAAAGTGTGGAAATCAAAACCCACAGACCGAAAAAATGGCAATTCAAGAATTTCAATTACAGGTAATGTTTTTGTATCCGCGAATTAATCAGATTATTAAAGATGTTGATGAGTGGACAAATGTTTTAATTACTAGAATAGAAGGAAAGAAAGTCGCAATAGATACAGTTTCTAGTATGTGGCAGGAACGACTAGGTAAGCAGATTGACGAATTAATAGAAAAACATTAGTCAAATACATTTACAAATGAACAGATAGTTGATATTATATTTAAGAATTCTTCTTCAGAGCCTAAGATTAAAGCTTTCAATTGGCGAAAAGAAGTTGTACAATATGTATAAGGGTATGTCAGTCGTCGAATTAGATGATCTGGCATTATACTTGTAAATTATCAGGAGGTTTTCATTAATGGCTGAAAAAGAACATTATGAACGTACAAAACCCCACGTTAACATTGGTACTATTGGCCACGTTGACCACGGGAAGACTACTTTAACTGCTGCTATTACAAAGGTATTGGCAGCCAAAGGTTTAGCAAAGGCAGAAGATTACGCTGATATCGATGCTGCTCCAGAAGAAAAGGAACGTGGTATCACTATCAACACTGCCCACGTTGAATACGAAACTGAAAAGCGTCACTACGCACACATCGATGCCCCTGGACACGCTGACTACGTTAAGAACATGATCACTGGTGCTGCACAAATGGATGGTGCTATCCTTGTTGTTGCTGCTACTGATGGTCCTATGCCACAAACTCGTGAACACATTCTTCTTGCTCGTCAGGTTGGTGTTCAATACATCGTTGTCTTCTTAAACAAGACTGACTTAGTTGACGATGACGAATTAGTTGACTTAGTTGAAATGGAAGTTCGTGACTTACTTAGCGAATACGATTTCCCTGGTGACGATATTCCAGTTGTTCGTGGATCTGCTCTTAAGGCACTTGAAGGTGACCCAGAACAAGAAAAAGTTATCCTTCACTTAATGGATGTTATTGATGATTACATCCCAACTCCAAAGCGTCCTACTGACAAGCCATTCATGATGCCTGTCGAAGACGTATTTACTATCACTGGTCGTGGTACTGTTGCTTCTGGTCGTATTGACCGTGGTACTGTTAAGGTCGGTGACGAAGTTGAAATCGTTGGTTTAACTGAAGACGTTCTTAAGTCAACCGTTACTGGTTTGGAAATGTTCCACAAGACTCTTGATCTTGGTGAAGCTGGGGATAACGTTGGTGTACTTCTTCGTGGTATTTCACACGACCAAATCCAACGTGGTCAAGTTTTGGCTGAACCAGGTTCAATCCAAACTCACAAGAACTTCAAGGGTGAAGTTTACGTTATGACTAAGGAAGAAGGGGGACGTCACACTCCATTCTTCTCAAACTACCGTCCACAATTCTACTTCCACACAACTGATGTTACTGGTACTATCGAATTACCAGATGGTGTAGAAATGGTTATGCCTGGTGATAACGTTACATTCACTGTTAACTTACAAAAGCCAGTTGCTCTTGAAAAGGGTCTTAAGTTCACTATTCGTGAAGGTGGACACACTGTTGGTGCCGGTGTTGTATCCGACATCTTAGACTAATTTTTGAGTACAGATGTGCTAAAAGACTTGGGGAAACCCAAGTCTTTTTTCTTTAACAAAAATATTTGAAAATAACTTGGGGATCAGCCGTCAATAAGTTGCAATTACTGGTCTCCTACGGTAAACTAATATAGTATGTAAAGACTAATTATAAATATTAATTAGTCAAATTGATTTGTTATTGGAGGAAATAAAATGTCAGCAAAATGGGAACGCGATAGCGATGCCAGCAAAGGTACATTGACATTTGAAATTGATGTCGACACTATTAACAAGGGAATTGACGAAGCTTTCGTTGAGACTCGTAAAAAGATCACTGTTCCGGGCTTCCGGAAGGGTCGTGTCCCTCGTCAAATCTTTAACCAAATGTACGGTGAAGAATCATTATATCAAGATGCCTTAAACAAGGTATTACCTGACGCATATAATGAAGCAGTAAAGGAAACTAATATTCAACCTGTAGATCAACCTAAGATTGATATCAAGAGTATGGAAAAAGGTCAACCATGGGTATTAACTGCTGAAGTTGACGTTATGCCAGAAGTTAAATTAGGTGAATACAAGGGTATGGAAGTTCCTGCTCAAGACACCACTGTTACTGATGCTGATGTTGATGATGCACTTGAAACTAAGCGTCAACAACAAGCTGAACTTGTATTAAAAGAAGATAAGCCAGCCGAAAAGGGTGACACTGTTGTTATTGATTACAAGGGTAGCGTTGATGGTGAAGAATTTGATGGCGGTTCAGCTGAAAACTACTCACTAGAATTAGGCTCAGGATCATTTATTCCGGGCTTTGAAGATCAATTAATCGGTCACAACGCTGATGAAGATGTTGATGTAAATGTTACCTTCCCAGAAGACTACCATGCTAAGAATCTTGCTGGCAAGGATGCACTTTTCAAGGTTAAGATTCACGAAATCAAGGAAAAGCAATTGCCAGAACTCGACGACGATTTCGCTAAGGATGTTGACGAAGATGTTGATACTTTAGCTGAATTGAAGGAAAAGACTAAGAAGCAACTTCAAGAAGAAAAGGATAACCAAGCTAAGGCTGCTATTGAAGATGCTGCTATCAACAAGGCTGTTGCTAATGCAGAAATCCAAGACATTCCACAAGCAATGTTGGATGATGACACTAACCGTCAAATGCAACAATACTTAGCAGGTATGCAACAACAAGGTATCAGTCCTCAAATGTACTTCCAAATTACTGGCACAAAGGAAGAAGATTTGAAGAAGCAATTTGCTAATGATGCTGCTCAACGTGTAAAGACTAACCTTGTCTTAGAAGCAATTGTTAACGATGCTAACTTAGATGCTACTGATGAAGAAATTGCTAAAGAAATTTCTGACCTTGCAAAGCAATACGGTATGGAAGAAGATGCTGTTAAGAAGGCATTATCTAAAGACATGTTAATGCATGATATTAAGATCCGTAAGGCTGTTGACTTAGTTGCTGATTCAGCAAAGCAAGTTAAGGATGACAAAAAGTCTGACAAGTAATTTGTTAAATAATTACTAATCAATGAGGCTGGGAGAAAACAGTGGTTTTCTTCCAGCCTCGCTATTTTAACCAAATATTAGTAAGAGAAAGTAGAAAATAATTTACTGAGTAATTTAGTCGAAATTAAACAGTAATTTTGTTATTATGTTCTAATAAGTCTTAGAGGAGGTTCATTTATGTTTGAAGATACCACTGGTATGGATTCAGTTCACTGTTCATTTTGTGGAAAGTCCCAAGATGAAGTGAAAAAAATTGTTGCTGGTCCTGGCGTCTATATTTGTAACGAATGTGTTGACCTTTGTAAACAAATTATTGATCAGGAATTAGCAGAAGATGAAGCTAAAAAAGCTTTCCGTGTGCCAACTCCAGGAGAGATTGTTAATGAACTGGATGACTATGTAATTGGTCAAGGTGACGCTAAAAAAACATTAGCAGTTGCTGTTTATAACCACTATAAGCGAGTTAATGCAATGATGAGTGGTGATAATAATGATACAGAGCTTCAGAAGAGTAATATTGCCGTAATTGGTCCAACTGGTTCTGGGAAGACCTACCTTGCCCAGTCTCTTGCTCGCATTCTAAATGTTCCATTTGCAATTGCGGATGCTACAACTTTGACTGAAGCTGGATATGTTGGTGAAGATGTTGAGAATATTATCCTTAAACTACTTCAGGCTGCTGACTTTGATGTAGAGCGTGCTGAAAAAGGAATCATTTACATTGACGAAATCGATAAGATCGCAAAGAAGAGTGAAAACGTATCAATTACACGGGATGTTTCTGGAGAAGGTGTCCAACAAGCCCTTTTGAAGATTCTTGAAGGAACAATTGCTAATGTACCGCCTCAGGGAGGACGTAAGCATCCACAACAAGAGTTTATCCAAGTCGACACAAAGAATATCCTCTTTATTGTTGGGGGAGCCTTTGATGGAATCGAAACAATTGTTAAGGAACGACTAGGTGATAAGACAATTGGATTTGGAACAGACTCACGAGAAGCTGAAGAGGTTACTGATAAAAATATTTTGCAACATGTTATTCCAGAAGATCTTCTTAAGTTTGGTCTAATTCCAGAATTTATTGGACGATTACCTGTAATGACTGCTCTTGAAAAACTTGACGAAGATGACCTTGTTCGAATCCTTACTGAGCCAAAAAATGCATTAGTTAAGCAATATCAAGAGCTAATCCGCCTTGATGGAAGTAAGCTGACTTTTACGGATGGTGCATTGCGAGCAATGGCACAACTAGCAATCAAGCGGAATACAGGTGCTCGCGGTTTACGTTCGATTATTGAAGATGTAATGCGGGATGTAATGTTTGACTTGCCGAGTCGTAAAGATGTAGAAAAGGTAATTATTGAGAAACGATGTGTAACACAACATACAGAACCTCGTTACGTTTTAAAGGATGAAAAAGCTTCTTAATGAAATGAGGTAAGCAAATGGAAGTTCACAATGTAGATTTAACAATCAGTGCCGTAAGTGATGAACAATATCCTAAAACAAATATTCCAGAAATTGCTTTAGTTGGTCGTTCAAATGTTGGGAAGTCATCGTTGACAAACGTTCTAATCAATCGTCGCAATTTTGCTCATACGTCTAGTCAACCAGGTAAAACGCAGACGTTAAATTTCTATGACGTTGAGGATAAAGTATGTTTTGTCGACGTTCCAGGGTATGGGTATGCCAAAGTCTCGAAAAAAGAGCGAGAACGATTTGGGAAAATGATTGAACAATACTTAACCCAACGTGAACAACTACGCGGAGTTATTCAATTAGTTGATGCACGGCATGAACCAACCCCTGATGATGTAAATATGTATAATTGGTTACAATATTATAATATTCCAACATTAATCGTCGGAACGAAGATTGATAAGGTAAAACGGAGTGCATGGAATCGACAACTAAGTCTTATCAAAAAGACCCTTGATGTTGAAAATTCAACACCAATTATTCTATTTTCAGCAACAGAGAAAAAGGGTAAAGATGATGTTTGGCAGTGGATTGAAGAGCGAATGGGGAAGAACTAAGTTGGATTTTAATGAATACCAAAGTGCAGCAAAACGAACCCTATATGGGAACGAACAAGTTTTAACAAATTGTGCATTAGGATTAGCTGGTGAGTCAGGACAAGTCGTTGATTTAGTAAAAAACTATACTTTTCGTAGTCGAAAATTAGATCGTAAGGAACTAATCCACGAAATGGGTGATGTCTTATGGTATTTATCTCAAATTGCAGAATGGGCCGATATTCCATTTGACGAGGTTGCCAAGGCAAATATTGAAGAATTAAATCAGCGCTATCCGACTGGTTTTAAAAAACAAGATTAAAAATAAGCGGGGATATGAGTGATCACATCTCCGCTTTTGCATTATTTCTTTTCTTTATCCTTGTTATCTTTTTCTTTTTTGTCGTCGTTTTTTTTAGTTGCTTTTGGTTTTTTAGGGTCAACCGCAAATTGATCAAATAATTTATCAAGCTGTTCGCTTCTTCTAGTAACTAATCCCATTTTTTTAGCTCCTTTTTTATATTTGACAAAATGCTAGCATAAATTTTACTAAATGTACAATTATTTCTAAACACTTTCTTTGCCTTAATGATGATTTTTCAGATATAATATATTGTTAGATAATTTTTCGGAGGGATTTTGCGATGGCCAGTGAACACTTGGAGCATAAACTAGCATTGTTACCTGATAAGCCAGGTTGCTACCTGATGAAAAACATTAATGATCAGATAATTTATGTTGGTAAAGCTAAAAATTTAAAGAATCGGGTTCGCTCTTACTTTAAGAGTAGTCATACCGGTAAAGTAGCTAAAATGGTTTCGGAAGTTGTAGATTTTGAAACTATTGTGACTTCGACTAATAAGGAGTCATTTTTGCTTGAAATAACGTTGATTCAAAAACATCAACCTTATTTCAATATCAAATTAAAAAAGGGAACCGGTTACCCCTATATAAAAATAACGAATGAGCGGGATCCACAAATTAAAATTGTTAGTAAAATAAAAAAAGACGGAGGATATTATTTTGGCCCCTATCCTAATGTCTATGCAGCAGAAGAGACAATGCATTTCATTCAAAAGGTCTACCCATTACGACGGTGTAATGGATATCAAGGACGTCCTTGCTTGTATTATCATATGGGACAATGTTTAGGTGCTTGTTTTAAAGAAGTTTCTACAAGTGAGTATAAAGAGCAAATTAAGAAAATTAAGTCATTTTTGAATGGGAACACAGCAACAGTTAAGCAACAGTTAACTAAAAAGATGCAACGAGCAGCAGAAAATATGGAATTTGAACGAGCAGCTGAAATTCGAGATCAGATTCACTATATTGAAGTGACGGTTGAAAAACAAAAGATTATTTCAAATGATAAGACCCCTCGTGATTTATTCAATTTCTATATGGATAAAGGGTGGCTTTCTATTCAAATTTTCTTTATTCGGCAGGCACGGTTAATGAAACGAGAAAAACGCCTATTTCCAATTGTTGATACGGCAGTTGAAGAAATGACTAGCTTTATTCTCCAGTTTTATAATCGTCGTAATAATATTTTGCCTCACGAAATTCTCCTTCCCAAGGGCCTTCCCAATAAGGAAATAAGCGAAATATTAGGAGTACCGGTTCGGACCCCTGTTCGTGGTGAAAAGCGAGATCTTTTAGCAATGGCACATGAAAATGCTCAGTTGTCTTTAGATGAAAAATTTCGGCTGCTTGAGATGGACCAAAGTAAAACTACGGGTGCGATGAAAGAGATTACGGATGCTCTTGGACTTCCTGAAGGTCACCGGATTGAAGCATTTGATCATTCTCATATTCAGGGGGCTGATCCTGTTAGTGCAATGGTTGTATTTATTAATGGAGAGCCAGCTAAAAACTTTTACCGGAAGTATAAATTGAAAACGGTGATTAATCATGCTGACGAAGCTGCCAGTACCCGGGAAGTTATTCGGCGGAGGTATTCGCGTCTCTTAAAAGAAAACAAGCCAATGCCTGATATGATTTTTATGGATGGTGGGGAAATTCAGATGGACGCGGCTAAAGATATTTTAGAGAATGAACTTGGTCTCGATATTCCTGTAATAGGGATGGTAAAGAATGATAAACACCAAACAGCTGACTTATTGTTCGGGGATGATGACCACCATATTAATTTAAATCCACGTAGCCAAGGCTTTTACTTAGTTCAGCGCATTCAAGATGAGGTTCACCGGTTTGCGATTACTTTCCACCGTCGGGTTCATACCAAACATTCTTTGAGTTCGCGTTTGGATGAAATTAAAGGAGTAGGGCCGCGGACTCGGACAAAATTACTTAAAAAATATGGATCAATTACCAAAATCGCTCAGGCATCGGTTGATGAAATTCATTCACTAGGAATTAATCGACCTACCGCCCAGTTAATCAAGGTTTCATTGCAGAAAAATGCTGAGGTAGCGAAGGGTAGTAGTCATGATTGAGTTTTGACAGGCTTGTAAATTTTAAATATACTAAATAATAGACTAAAGAACGGAGACAATCATTATGAATATGTTTGTTGATCAAATAAAAATTGAAGTACATGCAGGTAAGGGTGGCGATGGAATGGTAGCATTTCGTCGTGAAAAATATGTTCCTAATGGTGGCCCAGCCGGTGGGGATGGTGGCCGTGGTGGCAGCATCATTTTAAAAGTTGATGAAGGATTACGGACTTTAATGGATTTCCGTTATCACCGAATTTTTAAAGCTAAAAATGGTGGCAATGGGATGAGTAAACAGATGACTGGTCCAAGTGCAGAAGATACAATTATTGCTGTTCCTCAAGGGACTACTGTTAGGGATCTTGATACAGGGGAGATTATTGGTGATCTTGTTGAAAAAGATCAAGAATTAGTAGTTGCTAAAGGTGGCCGTGGTGGCCGCGGCAACATTCACTTTGCCAGTGCTAAAAATCCTGCTCCTGAAATTGCGGAAAATGGTGAACCAGGAGAAGATCATTACTTGGAATTAGAATTAAAGATGCTTGCTGATGTCGGATTAATTGGCTTTCCTTCTGTTGGAAAATCTACTTTATTATCAGTAGTAACTGGCGCTAAACCTAAAATTGCTGCATATGAATTTACGACTTTAACTCCTAATCTGGGGATGGTAATGTTACCAGATGGTCGTGATTTTGCAATGGCCGATATGCCGGGTTTAATTGAAGGAGCATCGAAGGGTGTCGGCCTTGGTTTGAAGTTCTTACGACACATTGAACGTACGCGCGTTCTTCTTCACCTGGTTGATATGAGTAGCGAAGATCCCCATCAAGCGATTGAACGTTACCGGCAAATTAATAAGGAACTTGCCAATTATGATCCTGAGCTATTAAAGCGACCACAAATTATAGTTGCGACGAAGATGGACTTGCCAAATTCTGCCGATAACTTAGCTGCTTTTAAAGCTGATTTGGCAGCAGATAAGACTTTAGAAAAGCAGCCAGAAATTTTCCCTATTTCAGCGGTTACTCATCAAGGTGTTCAACAATTAATGCAATTAACTGCTGATCTCTTAGATAAGACGCCAGCATTTGATAGTGAAAGTCATGATAAAGAATTGGTCGCTGAATATCGTGCTGCTGCTCCTGACAAGAAAGATGAAGCGGACTTTACCATTACCAAGGATGAAGACGGCACTTGGGTATTGGGCGGTGAAAAGCTTATTCGGTTATTTAAGATGACTGATTTAACTCATGAAGAAAGTCAATTACGCTTTGCTCGTCAACTTCGCCATATGGGGGTTGATGACGCGTTAAGAGCTAAAGGTGTACAAGATGGCGATCTTGTAAGAATTGAAAAATTTGTTTTTGAATTTATTCAATAAAATTATACGTAGCAAAGGTAGGAAAAATATAAATGCAACTTGAATTTTTAGGAACAGGCGCTGGTTCCCCAAGTAAGCAACGTAATGTAGCAAGTGTTGCATTGCGGTTGTTAGAAGAACGAAACGCAATTTGGCTATTTGATGTGGGAGAAGCTACTCAACATCAAATTCTCAATACGACAATTAGGCCACGAAAGATAGAAAAAATCTTTATTACTCACTTACATGGTGATCATATCTTTGGTTTACCTGGTTTGCTAAGTTCCCGCTCTTTTCAAGGAGGAACCGAACCGCTAACTATCTATGGACCAGTAGGAATAAAGCGATATGTTCAGACTTCTTTACAAGTAAGTGAGTCACGTCTCAGTTATCCTTTGCATTTTGTTGAAATAACAGATGACGGGGAACTATTTAATGATCATGGCTTCAGAGTGATTGCACGGAAGTTAGATCATAAAATTGCGTGTTTTGGATACCGAATTGAAGAAGCGGATCATCCGGGAGAATTACAGGTTGAAAAATTACGAGAACAAAAAGTACCATCTGGACCAGTTTATGGTCAACTAAAAGCTGGAAAAAAGGTTACCCTTCCAGATGGTCGAGTATTAGATGGTCATGACTTTATTGGTACCCCCCAACCTGGACGTACTGTTGCAATTTTAGGTGATACTAGACAAACGAAGAATGCAATTCTGTTAGCGCAAAATGCAGATGTATTAGTGCATGAAAGTACTTTTGCTAAAGATGAGACAAAGATGGCATACAATTATTACCATTCAACTAGCAAACAAGCAGCTGAAATTGCGAAAAAAGCTGGTGTTAAAAAATTATTGTTAAATCATATTTCAGCACGATACACTGGTAAAGCAGCTTACCAATTGGCATATCAAGTTCGTAATATTATTCCTGACACTCGAGTTGTTAATGATTTTGATGTAATTGACATTCCGTTCAAAAAATGAAAAGAGATGGCAAAAGATGCTGAGAAGAGTAAAGACGTTACGTTTTCTGCGAAATGAAGTTGTATTAATTACTGGTGGTTCAAGTGGAATCGGCAAAGAGTTGGCTTTTGAGGCTGCTCGTCGTGGCGCAATCGTTGTTGTGGCTTCTCGTAATCTTGAGAAGTTGCAAGAAGTAGCTAAAAAATGTCTGATTTTATCAGGTCGTCCAGCATTTGCTTATCAATTAGATGTCACCGATCCTGACCAAATTGATGATGTGCTCTCAAAGGTTCAGCATGAAGTAGGAGGAATCGATGTATTAATTAATTCTGCTGGGCTTGGTGACTTTATTCCTGTAGTTAAGGAATCTTACAGCTCGATGGAAAAAATGGTCCATACAAATCTTTTAGCTTTAATGTATATTAGCCGGTGTGTTGCTAAACAAATGATGGATCAGGGATATGGTGCCATTATTAATATGGGTTCGTTAGCTGGTAAACTGCCTACACCAAATAGCGCTGTATATTCAGCAACAAAAGCTGGAGTGATCCAGTTTGATAATGTTTTGCGAATGGAAGTTGCTGATTATGGTGTCCAAGTGTTGACAGTTAATCCTGGTCCAATTGATACACCTTTCTTTGATAAAGCAGACAATGACTATACTTATCGGGCTCATTTACCAAAGTGGATGTTTATCTCTCCTGAAGACTTAGCTCGACGAATTTGGAATAATGTTGGGTACAAAACAAGGGAAATTAATGTTCCAGGATATGTGGCTTATCTTGGTTGGGCTTATCAAGTTATTCCCGGTTTAGGTGACTGGGCAATTAAGAAATTTTTTGATTTCCAACAAGATAAGAAGAACTTATAATATGCTTCTCTGGGGATTACAGAATTTAGAAACTCCTTTCAAAAAAGGGGGGAAAATAAAAGAGACTGAGTTTATCCCAGCCTCTTGTTTAATTTTGGCGTTGAAATGGTGGTTAATTTTAAATGATTGATGCAAAGTTTAAGTGGAGAATTGCCGATAATGCTTCCTCAGCAATTGTTGATAAGCTTGAAAAAGAGTTAGGCATTTCTAGAATATTAGCAACCTTATTAGCTCAGCAAGGAATCGATTCAACCGAACAGGCAAAAAAATTCTTTGAACCATCGCTGGAAGAGATCCATGATCCAAACTTATTGCATGATATGGATAAAGCAGTTGAGCGAATCGAGCAAGCAGTCGAAAAGCAAGAACAAATTACTATTTATGGTGATTATGATGCAGATGGAATTACTAGTACATCCTTAATGTATGAAACGTTATTATCCATCGGCGCTAATGTTAATTATTATGTGCCAAATCGCTTTACAGATGGATACGGGCCCAACATGGATGCTTATCAACGTCTTATTGATAAGGGTACCCAGCTTTTTATTACAGTGGATAATGGCGTTAGTGGAAAAAATGTTATTGATAAGGTAATGCAAGCAGGAATAGATGTTGTAATTACTGACCACCATGAGTTACCAGCTGACTTGCCTAATGCTGTTGCGATCGTTCACCCTCGCTATCCGGGGAGTAATTATCCTTTTCCTGATTTGTCAGGAGTTGGTGTTGCATTTAAGGTAGCTTGGGCTTTAACTGGTGAGTTTCCGGTTGAAGAACTAGACTTAGTTGCAATTGGTGAAATAGCTGATGTAGTAAATGTTACGGACGAAAATCACGTGTTAGTTTCCTATGGTATTCAGCACTTACGGCAGGGGATGCGTCCGGGGTTAGTAGCTTTAATGAAATTGGCTGATATTAAAGCTAACAATCTAACTGATCAGGATATTGGCTTTGGCATTGCACCACGGCTAAATGCACTTGGCCGAATTGCTGATGCTAATGATGGAGTTAAGTTGCTGACGAGTTTAGATGAGGATGAGGCACAAAAATTAGCTAAAGAGGTAGATCAGGCGAATAAAGAACGGCAGAACCTAGTTGCTGATATTATGAAAGAGGCAGAAAAGCAAGTCAAGAGTTCAGCTAACCAGCAGAAAAGAACCCTATTAATTATTGGAAAAGGTTGGCATCAAGGCGTATTAGGAATTGTTGCTAGTCGGATTATGAATGAGACCGGAAAGCCAACGATTATCGCATCAACTGATCAAAGTAATCCGACCTTAATAAAGGGATCTGGTAGAAGCATTGACAGTTTTAACCTGTTCAATGCCTTAGAGGCTCATCGTGAACTATTTACGACATTTGGCGGACACCCTGCTGCTTGTGGCCTTTCTTTTGATCAGAAAAATATTGTACCTCTGCAAATAGCCTTGGAAGAAGAAGCAGTCAAACAAAAATTTGATCCAACGGTAAAGCAACCTCTTCCAATCGCAATGAAACTTGCGCCAACTGATGTCACCCAACAGTTATATAACGATATTCAACGGGTTGCTCCATTTGGTCCAGGAAATATGGAACCGGTTTTTGAATTAAATAACGTTAAAGTTGTCGATGTCAAAACAATGGGCCAGGAACACCAGCATTTAAAATTTTCGATTGTAAGTGATAAAGAAAATCTAACAGTTGTCGCTTTTGGTCAAGGAAATTTGGCAACACTATTATCTGCGTCGACCGGACAAATTAATTTAGCCGTTAAAGTTAGTCTTAATGAGTGGCGTGGTAAAAAAAGTGTCCAACTGATGTTAGAAGATCTCCAAATTAATGGAACGGTAATTATTGATGAACGAACGAATAAACTAACTCCTCAGCTTTTTAGTTCTTCAGATTATTACATTGTAAGAGAGCCAAGATTGCGAGAAAATATTGCTCCCCATGTGGCTCCTGGCTATACTTTATCGATCGAAGAAGCAATTAAGACTGATTTTTCTGGGCAACAAGTAACGCTGGTTGATTGTCCATCGAGTGAAGAAATGCTAAAACAGATTTTTGCACAGGATGAAGGAGAGCCGGCAACTATTCGCTTATTACTTTATCAGCGAAAAAGTGCCTATTTAGCTGGACTTCCAACACGGAATGATTTTGCACAGCTTTATCGATTTATTTATAAGCAAAAAGAATTAAAATGGCCAATGCAAGTTAAAGCAGTTAGCAATCATTTAAAGATTAATATGGATCGATTAAATCTAATGATTCAAGTGTTTTCTGAAGCAGGATTTGTTACAATAAAAGATGACGTGTTAAAGTTTAATGAGCCAACTAATAAGACTGATTTAACGCAAACTAAACGTTATCAAAAACAATTAGCACAATACAAAGTTGAACAACAGTTGCTTTTTAATGATGCGGCAACGGTTGCTAAATGGCTATTGGAATATCTAAATTTAGAGTAAGGAGACTATTTATCTCATGGCTTTAGACCTTTATAAATACGTAGCTAGTGTTCCTGATTATCCAGAAAAGGGTGTTATTTTTCGGGATATTTTACCCTTAATGGCTGACGGAGCTGCATTTAAGCAAGCTACTGACGAATTAGTTGATTATGCTAAGGATAAAAAGGTAGATATGGTAGTAGGACCAGAAGCGCGAGGCTTTATTGTTGGATGTCCTATTGCTCGTGAATTGGGTGTTGGATTTGCTCCGGCACGGAAAAAAGGTAAGTTGCCAAGAAAAGCAATTAGTGCATCTTATGACTTAGAATATGGAACAGCTACCTTGCAAATGGAAGCCGACGCAATTAAACCAGGACAACGAGTTCTTGTTGTGGATGATCTTTTAGCTACAGGTGGAACAATCTCTGCAACAATTGATATGGTTGAACAAATGGGTGGTATTGTTGTTGGCTGTGCATTCTTAATCGAATTAAAAGATCTTCATGGTCGTGATAAGCTTAAAGATTACGATATGAAGGCATTAATGGAATTTTAATTAGGAGGAGGCTGGGGATACTAGCCTTTTTTCTTTTTAAATTATAGTTGTATATATACAATGAATGCGGGACAATAACATTACGTTGATAAAAAGGAGCCAGTTAATTTATGATTTTCTTAGTAATAATGGGAGCCCTATTTTTAATTTTGGGTGGTTTTTATCTTGCTAATTCATGGCAACAGTACCGTGAATGGAAAAGTGGGACAATCATTGTTGTATTGAGTATTATCGCAATTGTTTATGGTGTGATTAATTTACCTTATTTTCATCATAGTAATTCTACTAGCTCAAGCCAAAGTACTTCATCTTCTCAGGTTGCGCGGTCCAGTAGCTTTTCATCATTTTCAAATGGATTGACAATTGGCAATTCAAGTGCAAATGAAGCGCAACAAGAAAGTAAGACAATGGCTGTTTTGCGTCAAATGCAAAAGGGTTATTCAAAACTAGGGTCAGTTGACTATAACGAAGATAGTAAGACATTCCAGATTACGCCAACTGATGATAATACGGTTGAAGCATTGAAAGCTTTAGCGCAAGATCCAAGTCAGGCTGAACAAATGGGCTGGCCTAACTTAACTAAGTCGATTAAAAGTAATTCAGGACAAGTAGAAAAAGCATTAGGTGAAGGATATTCAATTAGCATTATGAATCCAAGTGATTCTAGTAAGGCGTTGTATACTGCCAAAGACGGCAAAACCACATACGATATTGCTAATCAATAAAACTAAATAACTTAAGATTAGTTCAAGACAGTGGGGCACTTAATGGGTGTCCTTTTTTGTGTAATAAAAAAGCTGATATATCAACGTTTTAACAACTATTGAATATCAGCAAAACTTTAGATAAAGGAGACAAGGGGATTTGAACCCCTGCACGCTTTTACACGCCTAACGGTTTTCGAAACCGTCCTCTTCAGCCACTTGAGTATGTCTCCATTTCAACTTTATTATTGTAACAAAAAAAATGTAAAGCGTAAAGAGAATATCCATCAAGGAAATAGCTATTTAATAATTTTGCAGAAATAATTTCTTGCTGATATGATATTCTAATATTATGATGTAATTTGAAATTTAATTAGGGGATTTTTATGGTAAAAAAATATTATGCAGTCAAAAAAGGTCGTCATCCGGGAATATATAAAACTTGGACTGAATGTCAGAAGGAAGTTAATGGCTATCCAAATGCTAAGTTCAAAAGCTTCTTAACGCTTAAAGGTGCTAATGAGTGGCTTCAGACTACGGGAAATACTGTGCCATCGACTAAAGCAGTTGATTATTCTGATAATATTCTTGTTTATACTGATGGAGGCTCCCGTAATCATGGCAATAAGTTGGGACAGCATGTTAAGGCAGATGATAAAGCGGCCTGGGCTTATTTTATTCAAACTAAAGATCAAGCTTATACAGGAACTGCTGGCAAATTTGGGGCTACTAATAATAAAATGGAGATTACAGCTTTAATCCAAGCACTAACTAAACTATTAGAACTTGGCCTCCAAGATCAACCAATTACAGCGATTTTGGATTCACATTACGTACTAGACCCAATTATGAAAGGCTGGTTAACTAATTGGCAGCGGCGGGGATGGTTAACCGCTGGTGGCAAGCCAGTAGCAAATAAAGAACTATGGGAAGAAATTGTTGCCCTTTTACCTCAGTTCCCTAATTTACATTTTGATTGGACTAAGGGTCATGCAACGAATGCTGGAAATAATAAGGTCGATGAATTACTAAATAAAACGATGGATCAGTTATGATTATTTAACAAGAGGATGATAAGAAATGAGAATTGGTATTGATAAAATGGCTTTTGCAACAACAAATGATTATTTAAACCTTGTTGAATTAGCAAAAAAACGCGGCGTAGATCCCAATAAATTTACCATTGGAATTGGCCAAGATCTACAGGCAGTTATCCCACCTACGCAAGATATTGTAACTTTAGGAGCTACAGCAGCAAAAAAATTGCTTACTCCTGAATTAGAAAAAAATATTTCAACAGTAATTGTGGCAACTGAGTCAGGAATTGACAATTCAAAAGCAAGTGCAATCTACATTAAACACTTATTAGGGCTTAGCGACTTTACCCGAACGGTAGAAATGAAAGAGGCTTGTTATTCTGCGACAGCTGCTATCCAATTTGCAAAGGGAGTAGTGGCGCTTAATCCCCAAGAAACTGTATTGGTGATCGCTGCTGATATTGCCCGTTATGGATTGAATACTCCAGGAGAGGTGACTCAAGGAGCTGGAGCAGTTGCAATGCTGATTTCGCGGAATCCTCACATTCTAACCCTTGAAGATACAACTGTTGCTTACAGTAAGGATATAATGGATTTTTGGCGACCGCTATATGCAACAGAAGCACTAGTAGATGGAAAATACTCTACTAATGTTTATATTGAATTCTTCCTGCAAACTTTTACCCGTTATCAACAATTAACTGGGCGGGAATTAGCGGATTTTGCTGCTCTTACATTTCATATGCCATTTACTAAAATGGGGAAGAAAGGATTAGAAGGGTTGCTCAAAGATCGTAATGACGAAGTAGCTCAACGATTACGAACACAATTAACCGCAAGTCAGCTATTTTCGCGCCAAATTGGTAACCTTTACACTGGCTCCCTATATTTATCATTAATGTCATTGTTACAAAATAGTGACTTAAGAGCTGGAAGTCGAATTGGGTTATTTAGCTATGGTTCTGGTGCAGAAGGAGAGTTCTACACAGGAATCCTAGAAGATGGCTACGAGCATTATATGAATAATATTCAAGAAGAACTAAAGCATCGTCACCAGGTTTCGGTGGCAGAATACGAAAAGCTATTTAGTAGTCAATTAGGAATGAATGACCAGGATATCGAGTTTGATGTTGCTAATGATCCATTACCTTTTGTTCTTAAAGGGCAAAAGGATCATCAACGGATTTATGAAGCTAAATAAAAAATGGAGCCCTAAAATGGACTCCTTTTTTATTAGGTTTAGAAAATATGATCACGAAATAGTCCCACCACTTTACCAAGAATTTTCACATTGTCTAAAAAGATTGGCTCCATCGTATCATTTTCTGGCTGTAAACGAAAACGTGTTTTTTCTTTATAGAATCGTTTGCAAGTAGCTTCATTATCATCATTCATTGCAATAACGATATCACCATTTTTAGCGGTGGATTGTTTACGCACAATTACTTGGTCGCCATTAAAAATCCCTGCCTTAATCATACTGGTTCCACGAATGGTAAGCATAAACAAATCATTATTATCTTGAATGGAAGGAGGTATCGGGAAAAACTCAGTAGCATTTTCGACTGCTAAAATTGGTTGTCCAGCCGTAACAACGCCAAGCATTGGAATTTCTTTTTGAATCGGTTTTACACCTAAAATATCAAGTCCCTTGGGTGTAATCTCAAGTGCTCGAGGCTTAGAAGGGTCTTTTTGTAAGAATCCTTGTTCAATTAAGCGGGAGATGTGTCCATGGACTGTTGAAGTTGAAGACAGGCCAACAGCACTACAAATTTCACGAACAGTCGGTGGATAGCCATGATCTTCAACTTGTTTGTGAATATAATTTAGGACGGCCATTTGTTTATTTTTTGCTACCTTTGCCATATTGACACCTCATTATCATTAATTGTGTTAAGCTTATCATAGATAGATGCATATTTCAAACGTACGTTCGCGATTTGCATTAATTTTATAAAATAAGTAAAATCGACTTTGCTAAGGAGATGATTATAATGGCTGAATCTAAAGAACAAGAAGCTTTATTGAAGCGAATTAATGAACTTGCTCATAAAAATAAAGAAGAAGGCTTAACTGAAGAAGAAACAAAAGAACGAGATCGTTTGAGAAAGGAATATCTTAAAAACTTTAGGGAAGCAATGCGCAGTAATATTGAAATGATGCGGATCTTTGATAAAGAAGGGAAAGAAGTTACTCCTGAAAAAGTTCGTGAAATCCAACGTAAAAAAGGACTTCGTGACGATTAACAGTGATTTGCTCTTTTCAAAAATTACTCTTTCGTGTAAGATGGATAGGTAACGAGCAAAGGAGGAAGTAATTGTGGGTATGACGATCATGCTAATGATTCTTGCATTATTAGTCGGTTTGGTTATCGGCTTCTTTGGTGCACGTAAATACATGGAAAACTACCTCCGCAATAATCCACCGATTTCGGAAGAGATGCTGCGGACAATGATGCTTCAAATGGGACAAAAACCATCAAGTCGTAAATTACATCAAATGATGCAAGCGATGAAAGCACAAGCTAAAAAATCAAATCGTAAATAATATAAAAGGATGTGATATTTATCACATCCTTTTATATTGGAAATTAAAATTCGTCATTCTTCGGCTTTGGAGGAACAATATATTTATAATTAGGATCAATTTGTCGATCTAATTGGTCAAAAGCATCTTGCATTTGCTTTTCTAAATCAGTCTGTACTTCAGGAGTAAGTCGTTGCTTTCGATCAATATAAATAGGCTTTCCAAATGCGATTTGGCGAGGTTTACGGGTAAATAGCTGGCTAAATTTTAGGGGGCCTTGATAAACAGCAGGAACTAAGGGAACGTTTGCCATTTTAGCGATCACAGTGGCCCCGCCTTTTAATTTAGATGAATAGCGTGATCCGCTAGGAAAAATAATGGTCGATAAATCAGTTTTCTTTAAAATTGTAACCGGCTTTTTGATAGCAGACGGTCCAGGATTTTTCCGATCAACTGGATAGGCATTCAACGCTTTTAAGAATTTGCTAGCAATTGGATTCTTAAAAAGTTCTTTTTTAGCCATGAAGCTAAATTTTTTGGGCCATACGGCAAGCGCTAGTAAGACAGGATCCATCCAAGTGCGATGAGGTGCAATAATAATATAATTGCCTTCAGGGATGTTTTCCCGATTGTATATTTTAGGTCGCCCGTTAATCAAATTTAAAAATGGATTAACGATTTTAACGAGGAAAGTGTACAACATGTCAATCTTCCAATCTATAACAAAATTAAGTTTTCGTTCCTCAGTATGACGAAAAAAAGTGGATCTTGCAAGTACAAAAAATAATGGAGGACATAATGGAAAATAAAAATATTCTAAAAAAGGATGAAAGAATTGATCAGTTATATAGTCAGGATGTACAGATAATCCAAAATCCCCATTATTTTGCGTTTTCATTAGATGCTGTCTTATTAGCGAATTTCGTGCGTCCCAATCATCGACAGAAATTGAAAATTGTTGATTTATGCGCTGGAAATGGGGCAATCGGCATTTTTCTCCACGATAAGCTTGGCGGAACATTTACTGAAGTTGAATTACAACCACAGATTGCTGATATGGCTGAACGGACAATTTTGCTAAATGATTTACAAGATCGTTATACCGTCATTAATGATGATATTGCTAATATTAATGATTATATTTCTAAGGATTCGATTGATATTGTCCTTTGTAATCCTCCTTATTTCCCAGTTACAGCCCAAAGCCAGAAGAATCCAAATAAAGCTTTAGCGATTGCTCGTCATGAAATAGCAACTGATTTAGTGACAGTTATTCAAAAGATGAGTGGTTTATTAAAAATGAATGGTCATGGGTATCTTGTGCATCGTCCAGATCGTTTAGGTGAGATTTTACAAGTATGTCAGGAAAACAGATTAGCGCCTAAAAGAATTCAGTTTATTCACCCTAAACCTGATCGTGATGCGAATATTTTGCTGCTTGAAGTGATTAAGGATGGCCGGCCTGGGGGAGTAAAAGTAGTACCACCATTGATTGTTCATGGAGAAGATAACGGGTATACTCCAGCGGTTCAGGAGCTATTATATGGCAAGTGAGAAATACTATATTTATGTATTGTATTGCGCGGATAATAGCCTTTATTGTGGCTTTACCAACAATGTTAAACGACGCTTTCACACCCATCAAACTTATCAAGGGGCAAAATATACTCGTGTGAAAAAGCGTCATCCGCTAAAGCTTATTTATTCAGAAGAATTTGAATCAAAGCATGATGCCTTGAGTGCGGAATATTATTTTAAACATCAAACCCGCCGTCAAAAAGAAAAATTTTTATTAGACCATGGTGTCGATTTATTGAAACTACGGAGGAATTAAGATGAAGATTTATATGTATGGTGTTTATCAGGATGAAGTTCCTTACATTAAGGAATGGCAAGAGGAACATCCTGAAGTAACTGTAAACTCAACAACGAAACTTTTAGATGAAAACACAGTCAATTTATCTAAAGGAAGCGATGGAGTAGTAGTGTTCCAGCAAAAGCCTTATTCAGATGAGGCTTTACGTCAACTAGCGCTTAATGGTATTACAAAGATGTCATTGCGAAATGTTGGGGTTGATAATCTTAACCATGAATTAGCACAAAAACTTGGTTTCCAAATTACTAATGTACCGGTTTATTCCCCAGCTGCGATTGCCGAATTTTCAGTTACTCAAGCCCTTAATCTTTTGCGGCGAACAAAAGAATTTTATTTAAAATTAGCGAAAGGGGATTATAACTGGGCACCGCATCTTGCTAAGGAAATGAATAAGCAGGTTGTCGGGATAGTTGGAACAGGAAACATTGGCTCCACAGCAGCTAAAATTTTTGCTGGTTTTGGTGCAAAAGTGATTGCGTATAGCCGTCATCAAAATAAGGAACTAGAAGGAATTGTTGAATACGTTAGCCTTGATGAATTATATAAACGAGCAACAATTATTTCACTTTATTTGCCCCATGTTCCAGCGACAGATAAAATGCTTAATGAAAAAACATTTGCAATGATGCGGGACGGGGTCTTACTGGTTAACACTGCCCGTGGACCATTAGTCGATGAAAAGGCATTGATTGAAGCGTTGAATAGCGGTAAAGTCGGAGGAGCTGCTCTAGACGTAATGACTGGTGAAACCAAGATTTTTAACCAGCAAATTAATTTCCAAGAAGTCGATTATGATGAATTTAAAGATTTAGTTGATCGACCAAATGTTTTAATCACGCCACATATTGCTTTCTATACTGATCAAGCAATCAAAAATATGGTTAAGATGAGTTTGTCTGCTAATCTAGATTTGATTAAAACTGGCACCTCAGATAAACTAGTTAAATTTTAAAATAAGTTAAGTGAAAAACCTTGTCAGTTTGCAAGGTTTTTTGTATACTATATTTCGGTGTTACGCGCCAATTTCACACCCAGAATGATGGTGGTGAGGGTGCTTAAATAGTCCCATTGCCAGAAGAAAACTGGGGAGGAAAAACAATTTGGAGGTATATTTATGTCTGTTGTATCTATGAAGCAATTGCTTGAAGCCGGTGTCCACTTCGGTCACCAAACTCGTCGTTGGAACCCAAAGATGGAAGAATACATCTTTACTGAACGTAACGGTATTTACATCATTGACTTACAAAAGACTGTTAAGTTAATTGATACTGCTTACAACTACATGAAGGATGTTGCTGCTAACGATGGTGTTGCTTTATTTGTTGGTACAAAGAAGCAAGCTCAAGATGCTATTGAAGAAGAAGCTACTCGTGCAGGTCAATACTACGTTAACCACCGTTGGTTAGGTGGTACTTTGACCAACTGGAAGACTATCCAATCACGGATCGCTCGTTTGAAGGAACTTAAGAAGATGAGTGAAGACGGTACATTTGATGTTCTTCCTAAGAAGGAAGTTGCTGTCTTAACTAAGCAACGTGAAAAGCTTGAACGTTTCCTTGGTGGTATTGAAGATATGCCACGGATTCCAGATGTTATGTTCATCGTTGATCCTCACAAGGAACAAATCGCTGTTAAGGAAGCTCAAAAGTTACACATTCCAATCGTAGCTATGGTTGATACTAACACTGACCCAGACGACATTGATTACGTTATCCCATCAAACGATGATGCTATCCGTGCCGTTCGCCTAATCACTTCAAAGATGGCTGATGCTTTTGTTGAAGGTAAGCAAGGTCAAGACGATGCTCAACAAGAAACTGCTGATGATAACGCTGCTAACGAAACTGTTAGCGAAGATTCATTAAAGAACTTGAAGAACAGCGTTGAAGGTAAAGAAGACTAAAAACATTAAATTCTTGGGCTGTTTTGTACGGACCATTCTGGCCTAAGTACTAAACAGCCCTTTTTTCAAAAAAAGATTATAAAAGGAGAGATTTCGTCATGGCTGAAATTAAAGCTGCTCAAGTTATGCAATTACGTAAAAAGTCCGGTGCCGGTATCATGGATGCTAAGAAGGCATTAGTTGCTAGTGATGGTGACATGGACAAAGCAATGGACTACCTTCGTGAAAAGGGTATTGCTAAGGCAGCCAAGAAGAGTGACCGTGTTGCAGCTGAAGGATTAGCTGATATTGCTGTTAATGGTAATACAGCTGCAATCGTTGAATTGAATTCAGAAACTGATTTCGTTGCTGCTAGTGAACCATTTAAGGACTTATTGAAGAAGGTTACTAAGTTAATTAGTGAAAACAAGCCTGCTAATGTTGAAGAAGCATTAGAAATCAAGACTGAAAATGGTACATTAAATGATGATATTATCAGTACTACACAAAAGACTGGTGAAAAGGTTAGCCTTCGTCGGTTCACTGTTGTAGAAAAGGATGACGGTGATAGCTTTGGTGCATACTTACACCAAGGTGGTCAAATTGCTGCATTAGTTGTCTTAGAAGGTGCTGATGATGCTACTGCTAAGGATGTTGCAATGCACGTTGCAGCTATCAATCCTGAATTCATGACTCGTGCTGATGTTTCTCAAGAACGTCTTGACCATGAACGTGCTATCTTCAAGGAAGAAACTTTGAACGAAGGAAAGCCTGAAAAGATCGTTGACAAGATTGTTGAAGGTCGTTTAAACAAGTTCCTTTCACAAATTTGTTTAGCAGATCAAGACTTTGTTAAGGATTCTGACCAAACTGTTGAACAATATGTTTCAAGTAAGAATGGTAAATTGAAGTCCTTCATTCGTTACGAAGTCGGTGAAGGAATCGAAAAAAAGCAAGATGACTTTGCTCAAGAAGTTAAGGACCAAATGAACTAAGCGTTCGGTCAAAAGGAGGACGTACTCAATGTAGTGCGTCCTTTTTTAAAAATTAACTTGCAAATTCAAGGAGGATATCATATGGCAGATATTAAATATAAGCGAGTAATTTTAAAGCTCAGTGGAGAAGCATTAGCTGGCGACAAGGGTTTTGGGATTAACCCTCCCGTTTTAAAAGATGTAGCCAAGGAATTAAAAGAAGTTCATGATTTGGGCGTTCAAATTGCCATTGTTGTTGGTGGTGGTAACATGTGGCGTGGTGTTACTGGTGCTGAATTAGGGATGGAACGTGCACAAGCTGACTATATTGGAATGTTAGCAACCATTATGAATGCCTTGTCACTTCAGGATGCGCTTGAATCAATTGGGGTTCCTACCCGAGTACAAACTTCAATTGAAATGCGCCAAATTGCTGAACCATATATTCGGCGGAAAGCTATTCGTCATTTAGAGAAAGATCGAATCGTTATTTTTGCTGGGGGAACAGGAAGTCCTTACTTCTCAACTGATACTACTGCTGCATTACGAGCAGCAGAAATCAACGCTGATGCCATTTTAATGGGTAAAAATGGGGTTGACGGTGTTTACTCAGCTGATCCAAATAAAGTTAAGGATGCTACTAAGTTTGATCATTTAACCCATATGGATATCATTGAAAAGAATTTACATGTAATGGATACTACTGCTAGTTCACTATCGATGGACAATCATATTCCATTGGTAGTCTTCAACTTGAACACATCAGGCAATATTCTGAAAGTAGTAACTGGTCAAGAAGTTGGTACAACAATTGAAGGAGACTGATAATATGGCTACAGGAAAAGAAATTTTAAATGATGCCAAACAAAAAATGGCAAAATCAGGTGATGCACTTCAACGGACACTTGCTGATATTCGTGCTGGTCAAGCCAATGCAAGTTTATTAAATTCTGTTAAAGTTGAATATTACGGAGCACCAACTCCATTAAATCAAGTTGCATCAATCACAATTCCAGAAGCACGGCAATTATTAATTACTCCTTATGATGAGAGCGTGCTTGAAGAAATTGAAAAAGCAATCTATGCATCTAATTTAGGATTAACTCCTCAAAACGACGGAAGTTCAATTCGCTTAATCATCCCACAATTAACTGAAGATCGGCGGAAAGAATTAGTAAAAGACGTTAAGGCTGAGTTAGAAAAGGCTAAAGTTGCAGTTCGAAACGTTCGTCGTGAAGCGATGGATGACTTAAAGAAGGGTAACAAGAACGGCGACTTTAATGATGATGAATTCCATGATCTTGAAAAGAAAGTTCAAAACGAAACAGATGCTGGAATTAAGAACCTTGAAGATATTGCAAGTGCAAAAGAAAAGGAATTAATGGAAGGCTAGTTTTCAGAATTAAAAAGGTTGTGAACTTTGCGTAAGTCCACAACCTTTTTCTTTTGGCTAAAATTGAATTGTTATGATAAAACTATGTAACAATTTATTACGGATTGACAAATCGAAATTTGCCTCTGGTATAATAAAAGCTATAATTAATTGGCAGACGTGAATTTTTAATAAATGTCTGTAATTAATCCTAAGTACATGATAAAAATGGAGGAACAATTAGTGTTTTCCAAAAGTAAACATGATGAAATAAATCAGCGACTTGATATGGATCGTATTCCTAAACATATTGCAATTATTATGGATGGTAATGGCCGGTGGGCGCAGAAACGGCACCTTCCACGGGTCGCTGGCCATAAGCAGGGAATGCAAACGGTAAAAAAGATTACAATTGCTGCCAGTGAATTAGGTGTAAAAGTCTTATCATTATATGCTTTTTCAACCGAAAACTGGAAACGTCCTTCTTCAGAGGTAAGTTATTTAATGCAATTGCCTGTCCGTTTCTTCTCAACATTTGTTCCAGACCTTGTCAAACATAATGTTAAGGTAACAGTGATGGGAGATATTACGCAGTTACCTGAAGCTACGCAAAAAGCTGTTAAAGATGCAATGGCTGATACAGCCCACTGTACAGGAATGATTCTCAACTTTGCTTTGAACTATGGGAGTCGAGATGAGATCACTCAGGCTGCTAAAAAGATTGCAGAAGACGTTCAAAATGAGAACTTGGCAATCGCGGATATTGATGAAGCAGCATTTGGTAAGTACTTAATGTCAGCACAACTAGGTCAATTTGCAGACCCTGATCTGTTAATCAGAACAAGTGGCGAAGAGCGAATTAGTAACTTTATGCTGTGGCAAATTGCTTACAGTGAATTGGAGTTTGTTCCAGAGCACTGGCCAGACTTTGATGAAGACTCATTGCGATCAGCAATAATTACCTATCAAGGACGTCATCGGCGGTTCGGTGGATTAAAAAATCAATAATAATAAGGAGATTTTGTTTTGAAAACAAGAATAACGACCGCGGTAATTGCACTTGCAATCTTTATACCGCTTATTATATATGGTCATTGGCCATTAACAATTGCAGCAGTTGCATTAGGAATCGTTGCAATGTCAGAAGTATTGGTAATGAAAAAAATGTTTGTAATTTCATTTGAAGCTTTGATTAGTTATCTGGGGGTTGCTTTATTAATATTACCGGATAGTTGGCTTGACTTCTTACCTAGCGTTGCAACTCGATGGTTCGGCTTCTATATTTTAGTTGTTTTACTTCTATTACATACAGTTATTCGAAAACAACGCTTTACTTTCGACGACGCCGGGGTTTTAACATTAGCAATGCTCTATATCGGAATGGGATTTCGCTATTTTATTGCTGCTCGGGCAATCAATTTTCAAACGCTATTATATGGAATGCTAATCGTTTGGATTACAGATAGTGGAGCATATTTAATTGGCCGAAAACTCGGTAAAAATAAACTTGCTCCTAAGATTAGTCCTAATAAAACTTGGGAAGGTTCAATTGGCGGTACATTAGCTGCTGTTATTATTTTGGCTATTTATTGCTACTTTATCCCTGTTGGTGCAGGTTGGGTAACAATGATATTCGTTACATTGATTCTTTCAATCTTCGGTCAATTTGGTGATTTAATTGAATCATCATTAAAACGCTACTATGGTGTGAAGGATTCAGGAAAAATTCTTCCAGGCCATGGTGGGATTTTAGATCGGTTTGATAGCATGTTAATTGTTATGCCAATGCTTCATTTATTAGGGATCATTTAATCAAACGTAAGGAAGAGATTTTTTGATAATAACAATTATTACATTTATTATTGTTTTTGGAATCCTTGTCCTTGTTCATGAATATGGTCATTATTATTTTGCTAAACGAGCAGGAATTTTGGTTCGTGAATTTTCAATAGGAATGGGTCCAAAAATTTGGTGGAAACGAAAAAATGGTACTACCTATACTATTCGAATTTTGCCCCTCGGTGGATATGTTCGATTAGCAGGGGCTGATGATGAGGACCAAGATGAGCTAAAGCCAGGTACCCCCCTAACAATTCAACTAAATGATCAAGATAAAGTTATTAGCATTAATGCTAGTGATAAAACAACCTTGTTTCAGGGGATCCCTCTTCAATTAGTTGCTTGTGATTTAGAAGATGGCTTATGGATAAAAGGATATGTCAATGGGGACGAAGATCAGCTAAAGGTATATAGTGTTGACCATGATGCAATGATTATTGAACGAGACGGAACCGAGGTACAGATTGCCCCACGTGATGTTCAATTTCGTTCAGCAAGTCTTCCTGCCCGAATGATGACCAATTTTGCTGGTCCAATGAATAATTTTATTTTGTCCTTAGTAGTATTTATTATCCTTGGTTTCACCTTAACGGGCGTACCAACTAATAGCAATCAGTTAGGGCAAGTTAATACAGGTTCCGTAGCTGCCAAAGCGGGCTTAAAAGCAAACGATCGGATTGTTAAGGTTAACAACCAAAAGATCAATAATTGGACTGACCTTTCAACTAACATTTCAAATAAGCCTAATAAGACAGTGTCAATAACGTATGAGCGTGGTAACAAGACATTTCATACTAAGTTAACACCAAAAGCAGTTGAACGAGGTCATCAAAAAGTTGGGCAAATTGGAATTGTTGAAAAGCAAGAAAAGAGTTTAGCTGCTCGATTGAAGTTTGGCTGGCAGCAATTTATCCAAGCGGGAACATTAATTTTCAGTGTTCTTGGTCACATGTTTACTCATGGATTTAGCTTAAATGACCTTGGTGGACCGGTAGCAATTTATGCTGGAACATCACAAGCCACCTCATTGGGAATCAATGGAGTTTTAAATTTCTTAGCCCTCTTATCAATTAATTTAGGAATTGTTAACTTATTACCAATTCCAGCATTGGATGGTGGGAAATTATTATTGAATATTGTTGAAGTGATCATTCGGCGACCAATTCCTGAAAAAGCTGAAGGAATTATCACAATGATTGGTTTCCTAATCTTACTAACACTTATGGTTCTAGTAACATGGAACGATATTCAAAGATATTTTATTCGGTAATTTAATAAAACAAAGGAGTATATTTTTTAATGAAACAGTCAAAGGTATTAATTCCAACAAAAAAAGAGGCCCCAAGTGATGCGGAAGCCTTAAGTCACAAAATGATGATTCGTGCCGGATACATTTACCAAGTATCTGCGGGGGTGTGGTCATATTTGCCATTAGCTTACCGGGTTATTCGAAAAGTAGAAAATATTATTCGTGATGAAATGGACAAGGCGGGAGCAGTTGAAATGCTTATGCCGGGTCTTCTTCCAGCTGATTTATGGAAGGAATCAGGTCGTTACGAAAGCTATGGTGATAATCTTTTCAAACTTAAAGATCGGCGTGACCGTGACTTTATTTTAGGCCCAACTCATGAAGAAACTTTTACTGAAGTATTGCGCGATAGTATTAAGTCTTACAAGAAGCTTCCATTAGTAGTTTATCAATTACAAGATAAGTTCCGTGATGAAGATCGCCCTCGTTATGGAATTCTTCGTGGGAAAGAATTTGAAATGCTTGACGGTTACTCTTTCTCAGCGGATCAAGAAGGATTAGATGAAGCCTACAATAATCAAGCAAAGGCCTACCGGAATATTTTTGATCGGATTGGTTTAAACTATAAAGTTATTCTCGCAGATTCGGGAACAATGGGTGGTAAGAACTCACAAGAATTCTCTGCACCTGCTGAAGTAGGGGAAGACATAATCGCTTATACTGATGGTGATTATGCTGCCAATATTGAGAAAGCTGAAAGCAAATTTGTTGGTGTACAACAAACAGCTGCTCCTGCACCAATTGAGAAAAAGGCTACTCCAGGTGCTCATACGGTGGATGAAGCTGCGGAAAGTTTAGATCTTGATCCTAATCAAGTTATCAAATCTATGCTTTACATTGCTAAAATGAGTGAAGATGAATACCAACCAGTCTTAGTATTGATGCGTGGTGACGATGAAGTTAATGAAGCAAAGGTAACGAATGCTATTGATTGTGAAGAACTTGAATTAGCTACAGAAGAAGATGCTGAAAAGTACCTCAATGCTCATCCAGGATCACTTGGACCTGTAGGAGTAGGTGAAGAAGTTAAGATTCTTGCTGATAATTACGTTAAGGTCTTAGTTAATATGGCATGTGGTGCCAATGAAGATGGTTATCACTATGTTAATGCCAATATTGATCGTGACTTCCGAGTTGACCAATTTGGTGATTTCCGGAACGTTAAAGAAGGAGAAATTGCTCCTGATGGTAAACCACTTAAATTTACTCCCGGAATTGAAATTGGTCATATCTTTAAGTTGGGTACTCATTACTCAAGCAAACTTGGTGCCCAAGTTCTTGATAGCAATGGTCGTTTGACAGACGTAATCATGGGAAGCTACGGTATTGGTGTAACCCGTTTATTATCAGCTGTTGCAGAACAAAATGCTGATGAAAATGGTCTTGTCTGGCCTGATAGCATCGCTCCATTTGATGTTCACGTAATTCCGGTTAATGCCAAGAAGGAAGACCAAATGGCCATGGCTGATAAGATTGATCAACAATTAACTGAAGCTGGTTATGAGGTATTGGTAGATGACCGGAAAGAACGAGCAGGGGTTAAATTTGCTGATTCAGACTTGATTGGTATTCCAATTCGAGTTACTGTGGGTAAGAAAGCTCAAGATGGTATCGTTGAAATTAAGATCCGTAAAACTGGTGAAACTGTTGAAGTTAAACAGGAAGAATTAGTAAATACGGTGGGGATTTTACTCAAGCAATTGAACGAAGAAAAAAACAAATAATTTAAACTAATGTGGCTGCGATGTTAAGATAGGTAACGTTACTCGCACCACATTTTTAAGTAGGAGGATTAGAACGTGGGATTAAGTCGCCAAGAATTATTTGGAAAACTATTAGAACAAATTCACTTTCCGGAAAAAGACAATTCTGCATTCAGAAATGCCGCAGTTCAATCAGTTATTGTTCATAAAAAGTCTCGGCAGTGGGAGTTTCACTTAATCTTTAATAAAGCTTTGCCGTATGACCTATTTACACAGTTCAATCAGAGCTTACAACTCGGGTTCAAAGATATTGCTAAAGTTAGTTTAAAGATTAGTACTCCCATGACAGAACTTGATGAATCACAGATAGCTAATTATTGGCAGTTCATAATTAATAAAGCAATTAGTGATACACCAATGCTCCAACAAGCTTGCTTACAAACAGCTCCCGAAGTTAAGGATGGCCGTGTGACGCTGGTTGTCGAAAATGAGGTACTTAAAGACTTACTAGCACAGAAAGCATTAGATAAGATTGAAAAATCATACCAAGAGCTAGGTTTTCCTAAATTTAGGATTCACCCATTTGTTGACCAGTCAGCCTCGCAAGCAAAAATTGAAGAATTAAAGGCTAAACATGAGAAGGCGGATGCTGCGCTTGCTGCCAAGGCGGCTGCCCGTATCAAGAAAAATGAGGCCGCAAAGAAGACAGCAAAGAAAAGTGCACCAGTCGCACCTGCCGATGGTCCAGTCCAACTTGGCCGAATGATTGATAGTAAGCAGAATGTTATTCAAATGAAAGACATTGAGGGTGAAGAGCGGTCTGTGGTTGTTGAAGGATATGTATTTAATGCAGAAATTCGGGAACTGCGCTCAGGTCGTCAATTATTAACGTTTGAAATTACGGACTATACTTCTTCTTTTGCTGTAAAAAAATTCTCACGTAACAGTGATGAAGAAGCACAATTTGCCAATATCAAAGCAGGAATGTGGTTGAAAGTTCGCGGACCGGTGCAAGAAGATACCTGGATGCGAGACTTAGTAATCACGGCTTATGATGTTAATGAAGTAACTCATACAGCGCGTCAAGATAAAGCTCCTCAAGATGATAAACGAGTTGAACTTCATACGCATACAACAATGAGTCAGATGGATGCCACTAATTCGATTACTGAGCTTGCAACTCGTGCTCATAAGTGGGGACATCCAGCAATTGCAGTAACCGATCATGGAAATGTCCAGGCGTTCCCAGAAGCATTTAGTGTGGCTCAAAAAACGGGCATTAAAATGCTATATGGGATGGAAGCTAATGTTGTTGATGATGGAATTCCATTGGTATATAACGAGAATCATGAAGAACTTGCTCATCAGACCTATGTCATTTTTGACGTGGAAACGACAGGGTTATCAGCAATTTACGATAAGGTAATTGAATTATCTGCGGTTAAAATGCAAGATGGGAATGTCTTAGAACGTTTTGATGAATTCATCGATCCTGGTTTCCCATTATCAGAACAAACAACTAATTTAACTAGTATCACTACTGAAATGGTTCAGGGTTCCAAAACTGAAGAAGAAGTTTTTCAGATGTTCAAGGACTTTTGTAAGGGCTGTATTATTGCTGGTCATAACGTTTCATTTGATATGGGCTTTATGAATACTGGCTATGAACGTCATCAAATGGGAAAAATCACGGAACCGGTAATCGATACATTACCACTGGCGCGATTCTTATATCCTGACATGCGAGGTTATCGATTAAACACGCTTAGTAAAAAGTTCAAAGTCGCGTTGGAACACCACCACCGTGCTAATTATGATTCGGAAGCTACAGGACACTTACTTTATAAGTTCCTGAAAGATGCTGAAGCCCGTTATGATGTGAAATATGTGGATGATTTAAACAAGCATATGGAAGAAAATAATGCTTATCGTCATGCTCGACCTTTTCATGTAACGATTTTTGCTCAGACCCAGGCAGGCTTGAAAAACTTATTTAAGTTAGTATCGTTATCAAACGTTGAATATTTTTACCGGGTACCCCGGATCCCGCGGACGGTGTTAACGAAATATCGTGAAGGACTGCTTTTGGGAACTGCTTGTTCATCGGGGGAAGTATTTACCGCGATGATGGAAAAAGGTTACGATCAAGCATTAGAAAAGGCCCGTTATTATGATTTTATTGAGGTTCAGCCCAAGCCAAACTATGCACCGTTGCTTGAACAACACGTGATTGCAGATGAAGAGCATCTTGAAGATATCCTCAAAAATATGGTCAAACTAGGGGATGAGTTGGAAAAAACAGTGGTTGCCACTGGGGATGTTCATTACCTTGATCCGCATGATGGCATTTACCGTAAGATCTTGATTAATTCGCAAGGTGGCGCAAACCCGTTAAATCGAACTGAGCGTCCAGAAGTTCACTTTAGAACGACTGATGAAATGTTAAATGAATTTGCTTTTCTCGGTGAAGAAAAGGCTCACGAATTAGTTGTGGAGAATAGTAATAAGATTGCCGCCGAGATCGATGACAATATTCGACCAGTAAAAGATAAACTTTATCCGCCACATATGAAAGGGGCCGAACAGGAAATTCAAGATCGGACATGGAATACCGCTAGAAAATGGTATGGTGATCCTTTGCCACAACTAGTGCAAGACCGGATTGAATTAGAGTTAAACAGTATTGTTAAGAACGGTTTCTCTGTTCACTATTTAATTGCTCAACGACTAGTAGCTAAGTCTAACAAAGATGGATACTTAGTAGGTTCACGGGGATCTGTTGGCTCAAGTGTAGTTGCAACTCTTTCGGGAATTACAGAAGTTAACCCCTTGCCACCACATTATCGTTGCCCAAACTGTCAATTTACCCACTTCTATACGCAAGGAGAATATAGTTCAGGTTTCGATTTACCAGATAAAAAATGTCCAAAGTGTGGCACGTTAATGGTAAAAGACGGTCATGATATTCCATTCCAAACCTTCCTTGGGTTTAAGGGTAATAAGGTGCCGGATATTGATTTAAACTTCTCTGGTGACTACCAGCCAATTGCCCATAACTATATGAAAGTTTTGTTCGGTGAAAAGAACGTATTCCGTGCCGGGACGATTGGTACGGTTGCCGATAAGACGGCATATGGGTATGTGAAGGCTTACGAACGAGATACAGAAAAGGAATTTAGAAAGGCAGAAGAGGATCGCTTAGCAAAGGGAGCTACTGGTGTTAAGCGAACTACTGGTCAGCACCCAGCAGGCATTATTATCGTCCCTGATGATATGGACATTTATGACTTTACACCCGTTCAGTATCCTGCTGATGACCAAACAGCTGCCTGGGAAACAACCCACTTTGATTTCCACTCGATTCACGATAACATTCTTAAAATGGATATTTTGGGACATGATGACCCAACGATGATTCGTGCCTTGCAAGATTTATCAGGAATTGATCCTCAGTCGATTCCAATGGATGATCCAGGGGTGATGGCCCTATTCTCTAGTCCTAAGGTATTAGGAGTAACTGAAGAACAAATTCAAAGTAAAACTGGTACGCTAGGATTACCGGAATTCGGGACGCGGTTTGTCCGGGGGATGCTGGAGGATACTCATCCGAAAAACTACTCGCAATTATTACAAATTTCTGGTCTTTCACATGGGACTGGTGTGTGGCTAGATAATGCCCAGGAACTAATCAAACAGGGAATTGCTACTATCGCTAATGTGATTGGTTGCCGTGATAACATCATGACCGACTTAATCCACTATGGGATGGATTCAGAAATTTCTTTCCAAATTATGGAACACGTACGGAAAGGACGCGGAATTCCAGACGAGTGGCAGGAAAAAATGCACGAAGCTAATGTTCCTCAATGGTACATGGACTCATGTTTGAAGATTAAGTACATGTTCCCACGGGCGCACGCGGCTGCTTATGTTTTGATGGCCCTACGAATTGCTTACTTTAAGGTTTACTTCCCATTAGTTTATTATTGTGCATTCTTCTCTGTGCGCGCAGATGACTTTGATGTAGTAGCGATGTCTCATGGTAAAGATGCGGTTAAGCAACGGATGAAAGAAATCAATGATAAGGGAAATGATGCTAGTGCAAAAGAGAAGAATCTCTTAACCATTCTTGAACTAGCTAATGAGATGCTGGAACGGGGCTTTAAATTTAAGATGGTTGATATTGAAAAATCAGATGCCTCCGATTGGTTAATTGATGGTGATTCATTAATTGCACCATTCCGAGCAGTTCCTGGATTAGGACTAAACGTTGCTAAGCAAATTGTTGCTGCACGTGAAGAACGACCATTCCTTTCTAAAGAAGATTTAGCAGAGCGCGGAAAGGTTTCGCAAACGCTAATTGACTTCTTAACGGATAATCACGTATTAGATAAGTTGCCTGATGAAAATCAGCTTAGCTTGTTTTAACGAAAACATGCTTCATTGCTTGCCAGTGGCCATGTTACATGCTACAATAGATTATGGTAAATAACTCGTGGGAGTGAGCAGAGATGCTCGCTCTTTTTATTGCAAATAATGGAGGTGACACGTTTGAGCAGTGTTGTAGAAACTGTAACAGATCTTGTAACGCCGATTTTACAGGACCATGATTTTTACTTATATGACTTAGAATTTGTAAAAGAAGGTAAAAGCTGGTACCTCCGCGTTTATATTGATAAAGACGGTGGGATTACGCTAGAGGATTGCGCACTTGTCAGTGATGAATTAAGCGAAGCATTAGATAATGTCGAACCTGATCCAATTCCACAGGCTTACTTTTTAGAGGTTTCCTCACCAGGTGCTGAACGCCCACTAAAGAAAGAGGAAGATTATCAACGAGCAATTGACCATTATATTCACATCTCTCTTTACCAACAGATTAATGGTCAAAAGGTTTATGAGGGTACATTAACGCAATTATCTGATAAGGAAATTACATTGGATTATTTAGATAAGACTCGTCATCGGCAAATTACGATTGATCGTCAGAAAATTGCCCAAGCCCGATTAGCAATTAAATTCTAGTATTAAAGGAGTGTCGAAAGGTGAGTAAGCCAAAAATTAACACTGAAATGATTGGCGCCCTTGATTATCTTGAAAAAGAAAAGGGTATCAAGAAAGAGATTGTTATTGAAGCGTTAGAACAAGCACTTGAATCAGCCTACAAGCAAAACTATGGCGATAAGAATGTTGAAGTAGAATTCAATTCATTAACTGGTAATATTAAAGTCTACGCTGTAAAAACAATTACTGATGATGAAGAAGCAGTCGAAGCAGATAGCAACGAATTTATGAGTTTAGCTGATGCGCGGAAGCTCCCTCATGGCCAAGGTTATGATATTGGTGATGAAATTCGCGAAGAGGTTACCCCTCGTGATTTTGGTCGGATTGCTGCCCAAACTGCTAAACAAGTGGTAATGCAACGTCTTCGTGAAGAAGAACGGAAAATCATTTATGACAAGTATAAAACTTATGAAAACGAGATTATCACTGGTGAAGTTTCACGAGAAGATAAGCGTTTTACATATGTTGATTTAGGAGATGGTGTAGAAGGTGCCATGGGCTTTAGAGATAAGATGCCTAATGAGCACTACCATGTCCATGATCGGATTCAAGTATACGTAACGAAAGTAAATGACGATCGTCGGGGGCCACAAATCTTTGTTAGCCGGACTGCTCCAGAACTTTTGAAACGATTATTTGAACGAGAAGTGCCTGAAATCAAAGATGGAACTGTCTTAATCGAAAATATTGCTCGTGAAGCAGGCGATCGTGCTAAGGTTGCAGTATACTCAAATGATCCTAATGTTGATCCAGTTGGGACTTGCGTTGGTCCACGAGGTTCTCGTGTCCAAGCAATCGTTAATGAACTTGATGGCGAGAATATGGATATTGTAGAGTACGTTAAGGATCCCGCTAAGTTTATCGCTAATGCCTTGAACCCAGCAGAAGTACTTGATGTAATCTTTAACGAAGACAAGCCAGCAAGCGAAACCGAGGAGAGCGAAGGTGAAGAAACGACTGAAGGACAAACAGAACGTTCATGTACTGTCGTTGTTCCAGATAATCAATTATCTTTAGCCATCGGTAAGCGGGGACAAAATGCTCGTCTCGCTGCTCGTTTGACTAAGTACAAGATTGATATCAAGTCTGAATCTGAAATGGCTGAAAATGATCAAGAATCTGAAGAAGTAGCTGATTCAGAAGAAAATACTGACAATAACGAAGAATAACTAAAAATTAAGCAGCGGGGTGAAAATAATGAAAAAGAGAAAAATACCGATGCGTAAAGACATTGTTACCGGTGAAATGATGCCCAAACGGCAATTAATTCGGGTAGTTAAGAATAAGGAAAATGAGGTATCCTTAGACCCAACCGGTAAGAAGCCTGGTCGTGGAGCATATGTTGCAGTAGATGTGGATATTGCAAAGCGCGCTAAGAAAGAAAAAACTTTTGAAAAAGCTTTTCACGTTCAACTTGATGAATCATTTTATGATGAATTAATCAAGTATGCAGACCACCTACAGGCACGACAAGAGTTATTTGGTAATGATCAAAAATAAAGAACAAGTCTTAAACCTCCTTGGAATCGCTCGGCGCGCCCGGCAACTTCAAAGCGGGGAAGAGATTGTCTTAAAAAATATTCAAACTAAGAAGGCAAAGTTTGTGTTCCTAGCTTCAGATGCTGGAAAGGCTAGTGCAAAAAAGATTACTGATAAATGTAAATTTTATGGCATTCCTTTTTCAACAGATTTCACTAGAGAACAGCTTAGCCAGGCAACAGGGCAAGCACGAACTGTTTTTTGTGTAATGCAATCAGGTTTTGCAAGAAAGTTTGAGGAACTACTAACTATGAGATAAGGAGTGTGAGCATATGGCCAAAGAACGAATTTATGAATTAGCTAAGGAATTAAAAATGCCTAGCAAAGACTTAGTTAATATGGCCAATCGGCAAGGAATGGGAGTTAAAAGTCACATGTCTTCTGTTACCCCAGATCAAGCACAACAATTACGTCAACTTGCAAAGGGTGGACAAAAAATAACTAATAATCAACACCAACCAGTAAAGAAAAATGATGGTCATAATAAACAAAATAACCATCAAGCACAAAATCATAATCAACACCACGATCATGATAAAGCACAAAAGAAAAACAATAACCGGCAAAATAATGGACAAAAAGATCATAATCAACACCAAAACAACGGTGGTCGGTTTGGCGGCAGCTTGAATAACGATCAAGGCCGCAATGGTAAACGCTTTAATAAGAAAAACAAGAAGAATAAGAAACATAATAAGAATAAGCGGTTACGTGAGGTAGCTCATAAGCAACCAACCCAACGAAAAGATAAGCCGCTTCCAGAAGTATTAGAATATACTGATGGAATGAATGCCCAAGACTTAGGAAAGATCTTACACCGCTCACCAGCAGAAATCGTTAAAAAATTATTTATGCTTGGTGTAATGATCAACCAAAATCAGTCACTTGATAAGGATACAATTGAATTATTAGCAACTGATTACGGAATTGAAGCTAAGGAAAAGGTTCAAGTTGATGTTTCAGATATTGATAAGATGTTTGAAGATGAACAAAATAATACTGAACATCAAGTAACGCGGCCTGCTGTTGTTACCGTTATGGGACATGTTGATCATGGTAAGACAACCTTGCTTGATAAGTTACGTCACTCTCATGTTACTGAACATGAAGCGGGAGGAATTACCCAGGAAATTGGTGCTTACCAAGTTCATTATAATGATCAATTAATTACGTTCCTTGATACGCCAGGACACGCTGCCTTTACTGAAATGCGTGCCCGAGGAGCTAATATTACTGATATCACGGTCCTCGTTGTTGCAGCTGATGATGGGGTTATGCCTCAGACGGTTGAAGCTATTCACCACGCGCAAGCTGCTCAGACACCAATTATTGTTGCAGTTAACAAGATTGATAAACCAGGTGCAAATCCAGATCGTGTAACTGAAGAATTAGCAAAGTACAATTTAATTCCTGAAGACTGGGGTGGAGATACAATCTTTGTTAAGATTTCTGCCAAATTTGGTAAGAATCTTGATGAATTACTTGATATGATTCTACTTCAAGCTGAAATGCTAGAATTGAAGGCTAATCCAGAACAAAATGCGGCTGGGTCAGTTGTTGAAGCTCGTCTTGACCAAGGTCGCGGATCAGTTGCTACTGTTTTAGTGCAACAAGGAACTCTTCATGTGGGGGACCCAATTGTTGTTGGTAACACGTTTGGTCGTGTACGAACAATGACCAATGAAAATGGGCGTCGGATTAAAGAAGCCACCCCATCTACTCCTGTTGAGATTACTGGGCTAAATGAAGTACCAGAAGCCGGGGACCGGTTTGTTGTCTTTGATGATGAAAAGACTGCCCGTGCAGCAGGTGAAGAACGGGCTAAACGTGCAATGGACAAGGAACGCCAAAAGACTTCTCACGTTACATTAGACAACCTTTTTGCTACTATGAAGAAGGGGCAAATGAAGACCTTGCCAATTATTATTAAAGCCGATGTTCAGGGATCGGTTGAAGCTTTAAGTCAAAGCCTTCAAAAGATTAAAGTTGACGGTGTTCGTGTTGATATTATTCACCAAGCCGTTGGTGCCATTAATCAAAGTGATGTTACCTTAGCTGAAGCATCTAATGCGGTTATCATTGGATTTAATGTTCGTCCAACCGCCGTAGCTAAGACATTAGCTGATTCTAATAGTATTGATATCCGTCTTCACCGTGTTATTTACGATGCAATTGAAGAAGTTGAAGATGCGATGAAGGGGATGCTTGAACCGGTATACAAAGAAGAAACAATTGGTCAAGTAGAAGTTCGTCAAATCTATAAGGCATCAAAAGTTGGTACAATTGCCGGGGGAATGGTTACTTCTGGTAAGATCACCCGTGATGCAAAGGTCCGTTTAGTTCGTGATGGCGTTGTTATTTATGAAGGTGAATTAGGGAGTCTTAAGCGCTTCAAAGATGATGTCAAAGAAGTTAAGCAAGGTTACGAATGTGGTTTGACAATTGAGAACTACAATGACATCAAGGAAATGGATGTTATTGAAGCCTACAAGATGAAGGAAGTTCCAGTTAAGTAAAAGCTGAGGAGAGATAAAGATGCCAAGTAAACAATATCGAGTAGATCGTTTAGCTCAAGAAATTCAAAAAGATGTTGATGAAATCTTGTTAAAACGTGTTCGTGATCCACGTGTACAAAATGTTACAATTACGGGTGTGGATGTTACTGGTGATCTCCAGCAAGCAACTATCTATTACAGTATCTTGTCAGATCTTGCTTCTGATGCGGAGAAGGCACAGGCTGGATTAGATAAGGCGACTGGGTTAATTCGGAGTGAATTAGGCGCACGTCTTAATATTTTTAAGACTCCAGAAATCAAATTTGTAAGAGACCCATCAGTTGCTTACGGTAGTCGAATTGATCAACTCATTAACGACTTACACAAAAAAGAAAAATAATTAGCAAAAGGGAGCGAGACAGAAGCCACTTGTGACTTCGTTTTTCGACGCGAAGCTAGCCTCTGTGAGCCCCCCGCAAGCAACAATATAGGCCTCCAACGTTCGGTTCGAGCGATGGAGGCCATTGTTGTACTGCACTATTTGTCTTTTGTGAAAGTAACTTGACTTATATCATAGCCCCTTGGAGGAATAACGATGGATGGAATAATACCCTTATATAAAGAACGTGGGATGACTAGTTTTGCCTGTGTTAGTCGACTACGACAAATTTTAAAAACTAAAAAGATTGGTCATTCAGGAACACTTGATCCAGGTGTAGCGGGTGTTCTGCCAATTTGTGTTGGAAATGCTACCAAGGTTGTTGATTATTTGATGCAATCGGGGAAACAATATCAAGGTGAGCTTTTAATTGGGTTTGCGACTACTACTCAAGACCTTGATGGAGACAAAATTGAGGAAAGAGTAGTTGCAAATGAAATCCCTACTAGTGAAATACTATCAGCCATGAATTTATTAACGGGGACAATAATACAAATCCCACCGATGTATTCGGCGGTAAAAGTAAATGGAAAAAAACTTTATGAATATGCAAGAGCTGGTGAAACTGTTGAGCGGCCCAAACGACAAGTAACTATTAGTAAATTTGAATTACTAAGCTCAAAGTATGATGAGGAAAATAAACAGCAACGAATCCGCTTTAATGTTGAATGTAGTAAGGGTACTTACATTCGGACACTTGTTGTTGACCTTGCACGTAAACTAGGATATCCAGGAGTAATGAGTTTGTTAACACGGTTGAAGAGTGGAGGCTTTACGCTTGATCAGACTCTAAGTTTAGACGACGTTCGCGATGCTGTTGCGACCCAAACTCTCCAGCAATACTTGTATCCTTTAGATTATGCCTTGAAGGACTATCCGCAATTAACGATTCAAGAGGCTCAATGGAAAAAGGTTCAAAATGGAGGATGGCTTTCTCCAAGTGAACTTAATACTAGTGAGAAGGAAATTGTGTTATCATTTGATGAACAAGTAAAAGCACTATATCATTTTGATCCGAAAAATAAAATGTATAAGCCAACTAAAATGTTTGCAGTTAATTGAGGAGTGTAGGAGTTGCAAGTTATAAAAATTCACCATCCTTTGGAAAAAAGACTAATTCCTGCGGGGCCAATTGTACTTGCAATGGGTTTTTTTGATGGTGTTCATCGGGGACATCAGGCAGTAATCAAATGTGCCCGCGAAATTGCCTGTGAAAAAGGATTGCCGTTAGTCGTTTTGACATATGATCATGCTCCTGGAATTGTTTATCGTCAATATAAGGGTGGCTTTAAATATTTATCAACGGTCGATAGAAAGCTCGAATTATTAAATGACCTTGATGTCGATCGGGTTTACCTAATAAGTTTTACATCGTCATTTGCAAGCCTTTCTCCTCAGCAATTTGTTGATGAGTATTTGGTAGGTTTTCATGCTCAAACGGTCGTAGCAGGGTTTGATCATACTTATGGAAAAGAAGATATTGCATCAATGAAGTTGCTTCCTAAGTATGCAGCGGGACGGTTTGAAGTTATAACTGTGCCCAAATTTACTGAGAATGGAAGTCAAGAAAAGGTCGGTTCTCGAGAAATTCGGAAATTAATCGATACTGGTAATGTGGAAGCAGCCAACCAGGCGTTAGGGTATCCTTATCAAACAACTGGCTTAGTAGTTCATGGCTTAGCTCGTGGACGAACGCTTGGTTTTCCTACGATCAATGTTGAGCATCCGGAAGAGGAGCGAATTCCTGGGATTGGGGTCTATGCTGTCAAAGTTAAACTCGGTAAGAAGTGGTATGACGGGATGGCAAGTGTTGGACACAACATAACATTTGGGGATGCTAATCAATTAACGGTTGAAATTAACTTATTTGATTTTCAACAAATGGTGTATGGCGAGGAAGTAGTTGTTCGTTGGTATCAGTACCTTCGTGGCGAAGAAAAGTTCACGGGAGCGGATGCATTAGTTGCACAGATGAAACAAGATGAACAAAATTCCCGTCGTATTTTAGAAAAATATAAATAAAAGAGGTTTGGATTGATCTTTTGTGGCATTTGCGCCGTCAAGATTCATCAAACCTCTTTTTTAATGCCGACTTCCACGATGACTGGTAGTCTGGTTAATCTTATGAATGTTTCGTTCAAATTTGAATCCGCCATCAGTTACTAATTTGAAATGCCGCATTTTCCCATTAAAAGGCTGGCCGTTTAAGCGCACAGCTGTCCAGTTACGCATAATTTCGGTCATGGAAGCAAGTGCCTTAAGCTGATTAGGATTATTCTCCTTAATGGCTTCGTCTTTAATATCTGACTGTAAGCGATAGATTAGGTTATTATGGTATTCTAGTAGTTCATTCGTTAGGGGTGCATTACGGTATTTATTAAATAACTTCTGAATTAGTAACATTGCTTCTTGAGTATTCTGGGGTTGAATATAGCGATGTTCTTTATGTTTCATGAATAAAGCTCCTTTAAAAAATTGTTTGACGTTTCTTGACTTTTAGGGTAGTAATTGGTATATTATACAGTGTGTTTAGCACTTGACCCTAATGAGTGCTAAAAGGGGAAGTGATATACGATGCTAACACAACGACAGAAAAAGATTCTGCAAGCGATTGTACGTCAATACACATCAACTGGTCAACCGGTTGGATCAAAACATTTAGCAGAAAAGTTGCCTTTTAAGGTCAGTTCAGCAACTGTCCGTAATGAGATGGCGGTTTTAGAGGACAATGATTTGATCTTAAAAGAGCACTCTTCATCAGGCCGGATTCCATCGAAACGAGGTTACCGTTATTATGTTGATAATTTGCTTGATCCACAAGCAGTTACTGATAATGACTTGGTAGTGATTCAAAACTCACTTGGAACCGGCTTTCAAAAAATTGACGAGATTATTTCACACTCTGCAGATATCTTATCAAACTTAACTTCATATACTGCTTTTACATTAAAGCCTGAGCAAGAAAGTGTTCGTTTAAGTGGCTTTCGAGTTGTACCGTTGGGAAATCATAAGGTTATTGCGATCTTGGTTACCGATAGCGGTGAGGTTGAAAATCAGTCGTTCACTTTGCCACCTGACATTGACACAGATGCAATGCAGGCAGTAATTAGAATGATTAATGATCAATTAGTTGGCTTGCCACTATCAGAGGTGATAAAGCGACTGAAGGATGATATTCCACTTCAGGTTCTGCATTATATGCATAGTCCTGATGGCTTCCTTGATATTTTTGATAATGTCTTATCTCAAGCAGCCCGTGAGCGGTTTTTCGTTGGTGGTCGATTGAACTTACTAGATTTTGCAAGTACTCATGATCCCCACGCAATCCAATCATTATATGGCTTGTTAGATAAGAATGACAACTTATCAAATATCTTGGATTCGACACTTACCTCGGATAATGGAGTTAATGTTAAAATCGGTCAAGAAATCTCTAAGAATAAGCTTCTTGATGATTATAGCTTGATTACTGCAAGTTATAATGTTGAACAATATGGACGAGGAATTATTGCAGTTCTTGGTCCAACAAGGATGCCTTATTCACGGACGATTGGAATTGTAAATGCCTTTCGCCAAGAATTAGCAAAACGGCTATTAGATTTCTACCGTCACTATTATGATTCATAGGAGGCGAGTTAATTGGCCAAGGAAAAACAAGAAGATCAACAAAAACAAACTGCGCCTGAAAATGAAAAGGCACCTAAAAAAGATATAAAAAAAGAGGCTTCAGATAAGAAAGATGATCAAACTTCTAAATTAAAAGAAGAGATCGCTGACTTAAAGAAGCAGCTCGCTGATAAAGATGACAAATATTTGCGAGCAGAAGCAGAAATTCAAAATATGACTAATCGTTTTAATAAAGAACGGGCTCAAATCCTTAAATATGATGGTCAGGATTTAGCAAAGTCAATTTTACCCGTGCTTGACAACCTTAAGCGGGCATTAGCAATTGAGGTTGTAGACGATCATGGTAAACAACTTAAAAAGGGTATTCAAATGGTCCATGATCACCTTGTCAAGGCATTGAATGATCATGGCATTACTGAAATCAAAGCTGATGGTGAAACATTTGATCCTACTCTTCACCAGGCAGTTCAAACTGTTCCGGTCGAAGAAGGTCAGAAGCCTGAAACTGTTGTTAATGTTCTTCAAGCAGGATATCAACTTAAAGACCGGGTATTACGCCCAGCAATGGTTGTTGTAGCTCAATAAATTTGTGAGAGAAGGAAATAAATTATGGCAAGTAATAAGATTATTGGTATTGATTTAGGTACTACTAACTCTGCGGTTGCTGTTATGGAAGGTAATGAACCTAAAATTATCACCAACCCAGAAGGAAGTCGGACAACACCATCTGTTGTTTCATTTAAGAATGGTGAAACTCAAGTTGGAGAAGTAGCAAAGCGTCAAGCAATTACTAATCCCAACACTATTTCATCAATTAAGAGTCACATGGGTGAAGCAGGATACACTGTTGAAGTTGATGGCAAGAAATATACTCCACAAGAAATTTCAGCAATGATTTTGCAATACCTTAAGAAATATGCTGAAGACTACATTGGTGATACTGTTACTCAAGCAGTTATTACTGTTCCTGCATACTTTAACGATGCTCAACGTCAAGCTACTAAGGATGCCGGTAAAATTGCGGGCCTTGATGTTAAGCGGATTATTAACGAACCTACTGCTTCATCACTAGCGTACGGTCTTGACAAGAAGGACAAAGATGAAAAGATCCTTGTTTATGACCTTGGTGGTGGTACATTCGATGTTTCCATCCTTGAATTAGGTGACGGTGTCTTCCAAGTTCTCTCTACGAATGGTGATACTCATTTAGGTGGGGATGACTTTGACCAAAAGATTATGGATTGGTTAATTGATGACTTTAAGGAAGAACATGGTGTTGATCTTTCTCAAGATAAGATGGCTCTTCAACGCTTGAAGGATGCTGCTGAAAAGGCTAAGAAAGACTTGTCAGGTGTTCAAGAAGCTCAAATCAGCTTACCATTTATTTCAGCCGGCGAAAACGGCCCATTACACTTGGAAAAGACATTAAGTCGGGCACAATTTAACCAATTAACTAATGACTTAGTTGAACGGACAAAGCAACCAGTATTGAATGCTTTGAAAGATGCTGATCTTACTTTTGATGACATTGATGAAGTTATCTTAAATGGTGGATCTACTCGTATTCCTGCCGTTCAAGAAATGGTTAAGGAATTAACTGGTAAGGAACCTAACCACTCAATTAATCCTGACGAAGCCGTTGCTCTTGGTGCAGCTATTCAAGGTGGGGTTCTTACTGGTGATGTTAAGGATGTCGTATTACTTGATGTTACTCCACTTTCACTTGGTATTGAAACCATGGGTGGTGTCTTCACTAAGTTGATTGACCGTAACACAACTATTCCTACTTCAAAGAGCCAAATCTTCTCAACTGCTGCTGATAACCAACCAGCTGTTGACATTCACGTTCTTCAAGGTGAACGTCCAATGGCAGCAGATAATAAGACTTTAGGTAACTTCCAACTAACTGATATTCCTGCTGCTCCTCGTGGTGTTCCTCAAATCAAAGTTACATTTGATATCGATAAGAACGGTATTGTTAATGTTTCTGCTGAAGATCAAGGAACTCACAAGAAGCAAAACATCACTATCAAGTCTAACTCCGGCTTAAGTGATGAAGAAATTGAACGGATGAAGAAGGATGCTGAAGAGCATGCTGAAGCCGACAAGAAGAAGAAGGAAGAAGTTGACTTGAAGAATGAAGTTGACCAAGAACTCTTCCAAGTTGATAAGACTTTGAAGGAAGTTAAGGGTAAAGTTCCTGAAGATGATATCAAGAAGGCTGAAAGTGCTCGTGACGAATTAAAGAAGGCTAAAGAAAGTGGCAACCTTGATGAAATGAAAGCTAAGAAGGATGCTTTGAATAAAGTTATTCAAGACCTTAGCGTAAAGCTTTACCAACAAGCTCAAGGTGCACAAGGTGGCGCTACTAATGGTCAACCTGGTGATAACCAACAAAATGGTAATGACAACGGTAATGATGACAATACTGTTGATGGTGATTTTAAGGATGTTACACCAGACGACAAGAAATAGCCTACGGTAAACAGTCTTAAAATGTTAGTGTAAAAGCCAAAGGCCAGAAAAAAGGACTTTGGCTTTTACTTTCGTTTGCTGGCTGTGGTATAACTAAACAAGCAATAAAGTAATGAGGTATTTATTATATGGCAGAACAAGATTATTATGACATTTTAGGTGTCTCTAAGGATGCATCCGAAAAAGACATCAAGCGTGCATATCGTCGGCTTGCGGCAAAATACCACCCAGATGTTAACCACGAGCCTGGTGCAGAAGAAAAGTTTAAGAAGATTAATGAAGCATATGAGACATTAAGTGATAGTCAAAAACGTGCTCAATATGATCAATTTGGTTCGGCTGGTCCACAAGGTGCTGGCGGTCAAGGTTTCGGCGGCTTTGGTGGTGGTCAAGCTTATTCTAACTTTGGTGGCGGCTTTGACGACATCTTTAGTCAATTTTTTGGTGGCGGCGGTCGTACTCGTCGGGACCCAACAGCCCCGCGTCAAGGGCGTGATTTGCAATATGCAATGACTCTTGATTTTATGGATGCGGTTTTTGGTAAAACAACTACTATCAAGTATGACCGTGATGCAGAATGTAAGACTTGTCATGGAACCGGAGCAAAGCCTGGTAAATCGCCAATAACTTGTCCACGGTGTCATGGTGCCGGAGTGATTACGAGTGTTCGTCAAACACCACTAGGCAATATGCAAACTCAAACCACTTGTCCAGAATGTAATGGAACTGGAAAGATTATTAAGCCAGAGGATCGTTGTGATACTTGCCATGGGGCAGGACATGTTCACGAACGTCATGAGCTAGAAGTAAAGGTGCCTGCCGGTGTTGATGATGGTCAACAAATGCGGCTCCAACATCAAGGGGACGCTGGTGAGAACGGTGGTCCAGCCGGAGATTTGTATATAGTCTTCCGAGTAACACCAAGTCGAGAATTTCGTCGTGATGGTTCAACAATTTACGTTGATCGTGATATTTCGTTTGCTCAAGCAGCCTTGGGAGACGAAGTAAAAGTTAAAACGGTTCATGGTGATGTCAACCTTAAAATTCCTGCTGGAACACAATCAGAAACTAACTTCCGTTTGCGTGGCAAAGGTGTTCCACATCTTAACGGTAATGGTAATGGTGACGAGCATGTTACTGTCCATGTTAAGACCCCCAAGAGCCTCAACAAACGTCAGCGTGAAGCAATGTTAGCTTTTGCGGCTGCTAGCGGTGAAGATGTTAAGGGTGTTAAGAAGACGGTTCTTGATAAGTTACGGGATGCCTTTGAGGATAAGTAAATAGTTTTTATAAAGCAGGAAAAGCTTAATATTTTTTCCTGCTTTTTGTATATCTAGTAGAAGGTTTCCCATTCTAAACGATGATTTGGTATACTAGATAAAGAATATTCGTTGAAAGTGAGTCTTTTTAAATGAACCTAGAAGAAATGAAAGAGCGGCAAAAACACATTCGGAATTTCTCGATTGTTGCCCACATTGACCATGGAAAATCAACGCTTGCTGATCGTATTTTAGAAATGACTGATTCAATCAGCAAACGTGAAATGAAAAACCAGATTCTTGATGATATGCCTCTAGAACGAGAACGGGGCATTACAATCAAATTAAATGCTGTTGCCTTGACATATCATGCTAAAGACGGTGAAGATTACATTTTCCATTTAATCGATACACCAGGGCACGTCGACTTTTCTTATGAAGTATCACGATCTCTTGCTGCCTGTGAAGGTGCTGTCTTAGTAGTTGATGCAACTCAAGGGGTAGAAGCACAGACCCTTGCTAACGTCTTTTTAGCACTTGACAATGACCTTGAAATTTTACCTGTTATCAATAAGATCGATTTACCGTCTGCTGATCCTGAGGGTACTAAGAAGCAGATTGAAGATGAAATTGGTTTAGATACTGATGAGGCAGTTGATATTAGTGCGAAAACTGGAATGGGTGTTGATGAAGTCCTGGAAAAAATCGTTAAGGATGTTCCAGCACCAACAGGAGATTTAACTGCGCCTTTGAAAGCTCTTATCTTTGATTCAAAGTATGATGATTATCGGGGAGTGGTTCTTAGTGTCCGGGTTGTTGAAGGTACGGTTAAAAAAGGTGACCGAATTAAATTAATGAACGGTGGTACCGAATATGAAGTTGCTGAAGTAGGGATTAACTCTCCTAAACCATTGGCACGTGATGTATTAATGGCCGGGGATGTAGGTTACATCACCGCGGCAATTAAAGATATTAAAGATACCCGGGTCGGTGATACGGTTACGAGTGCGGATAATCCTACAGATAAGCCACTAGAAGGTTATCGTCAAATGACGCCAATGGTATATGCTGGACTCTATCCAACCGATAATGCTAAGTTTAATGATTTGCGTGATGCGTTGGAAAAACTTCAACTTAATGATGCAGCATTAACTTTTGAACCGGAATCATCGCAAGCATTGGGATTTGGATTCCGCTGTGGTTTCTTAGGATTACTTCACATGGATGTTATTCAAGAACGACTTGAACGTGAATTTAATCTTGATTTAATCACGACTGCACCATCAGTTACTTACCATGTTGAATTAGCAGATGGGACAACAAAGGAAGTGGAAAATCCGGCTGAAATGCCAGATGCTTCTTCCATTAAAGCGATTAAGGAACCATATGTCCGCGCTTCAATCATGGTACCAAATGATTATGTTGGCCCAGTAATGGAACTTTGCCAACGGAAGCGGGGAGACTTTGATACGATGGAATATCTAAGTGATACCCGGGTAAATGTTATTTATCATATTCCGTTGTCAGAAATTATTTTTGACTTCTTTGATAAGTTAAAGAGTTCTACACGGGGATATGCTTCCTTAGATTATGAAATTGATGGCTACCGGCCAAGTAATTTGGTTAAGATTGACATCTTGCTTAATGGCGATAAGGTGGATGCATTAAGCTTTATTGCTCACCGTGATTTTGCAGCAGAACGTGGTCGGGAAATTACTGCTAAATTAAAGAAGATCATTCCACGGCAAAACTTTGAAATTCCAATTCAAGCTGCAATCGGCTCTAAGATTATTGCACGGACTAATATTAAGGCCTACCGGAAAGATGTTACTGCCCGTATTCATACTGGGGATCCAGACCGGCGTGCTAAGTTATTAGATAAGCAGAAACGCGGAAAGAAACGGATGAAGGCTGTCGGAAAAGTTGATATTCCTCAGGCTGCTTTTATGGCCGTTTTGAAGACCGATGAGCAATTGGATGAGAAGTAAACGTTGATGTAAAGGCGTTTCTAACTTGCTAAATTTCACAAAGTAGACCAATTTATAGACCAATTAAAGTATTTTGCCCACCATTTGCCCACATGAAGTACCTTCGTGGGCAAGACGTAAGATACTTTGTGGGCAAATGGTGGGCAAGATTTTACATTTTAGCTATTTGATCAAATAGATTTGCTGTTTGATGTTTCTTCTTATTGCTAAGATGGACATAGGTATCTAGAGTGGTGGCAATTTTGTTATGGCCCAATCGTACTTGGACCTCTTTAGCAGATGCACCCGCTTCTAGTAACATGGTTGCGTGGGTATGACGCAAACTATGGAAATTAAATGGGAAACCTAGCTCTTTAGTGACGGTACTTGCATAGTACTTAATCGAATTGGGAGTGACAGGTTTCCCATTTTCTTTTGTACATACAAAGTTAGATTCATGGTAATTTTTACCATATCGTAAACGATTTTCATTTTGTAGTCGCCGCTGAACTTTAAGCGCATGGATAAGTTGATCACCGATTGCAATTGTTCGATAACTGGCGGCTGTTTTTAGTTTTCCAAGTCGAACATCCGTTTTGGAATACTGTTTCATCTGCTGAGTAACATTAATTTCAGCATCTGGTAAACTAACATTATCCCATTCAAGACCAGCTACTTCTCCACGCCTCATTCCAGTATAAAAGCTGATTAAGAGGGGAAGGTGAAATGGGTGGCCAAGAGGAAATTGCTCTAAAAGTTGATTAAATTGTTGTAGAGTAATAATTTTTAGATCTTCTCTTGTGGTTTTAGGATGGTTATATTTTGGCTGCCGGACGTATTCCGCAGGTGATTGAGTAAGAATGTGCCATGGGTGTACTGCTTGTCGAAAACCTTCCTTGATAACCATAAGAATAATTTCGACAGTATGACCATGGAGTCGTGTGTGATCAGGCTTGTATTCGGTAGAGTCTGCAATCTTATTAATAGTCTTTTGAATTAATTCTGGAGTAACTTTAGATAATTGGTAAATTCCGAGGGTAGGTTGCACATATTTATCCAAGACATGCCGATAATTCAGCTGAGTGTTTTTAAATAAGTTAGTCTTAACATAATTGTCATACCAAAATTCAAAGTAATCATGAGTTGAAATCTTATCAGTGTTGGTAACTGCTCCTGTATTTTCATAAAGCTCTAAAGTAACGCGTAATTGGTGCATTGCTTCCTTGTAAGAATCGCCTCCGACTCGTTCATACTGTCGTCTTTTTCCATCTTTGTCAGCAATATCAAAGCGGTAGTACCATTTTTTACCACGCTTTCTAACATTACCATTCATAGTAAAACTCCTTTCTGTTATAATAAAAACGTACTGAGGGTGTATTTCACCCCTAGTATTGCTATTGTGACCTCAATGATCGACCGGCCAAAGTTGGATCATTGGGGTTTTAATGTTTAAAATTTAATAGTATATTGTAGGTGTAGCACTTTTGCCCTCATTGATTGTCATTTGAGTAACATGTAAAGGAAAAATATTGTTCTTCATATTAAAACAATTTTTTCCAGGATCGTAATCCTTGATAAAATTCATTTTCTTAAATGACATTAAAGTTTCATGAACTACTTGCCTTAGGAGTGCTAGATGTAACTCTTTGAAGGGAATCCCTGGCATGTTTGGCATTTTAGTTGCTTGTAAAGAATATATATCATTCTTTAGGTTATAGTATTTTTCATTTAGCTCAGGGTCAATGTGAGCTCCGCCATCTTTATTTACAATGAATCTAACAAGTTCTTTTCTGGTGAATGAGGTATCTGAGGCAATTAAAATTCTTCCGTTCCACCAATGTTCAAAACTAATATAGTGACCAATTTCTAAATTTTTTTCATAGCATGATGGAAGGTAAACATATTTGCCAGCAACAAATGCATTAGTAACACTTCCTCCATATATAATTGGCTTTTCACCAAATTGACAAGTAGACAAAAATTGATCTTTATTAACTTCCGGAATAAGGTTTATTAATATATCACCATAGCTTTGTTGATAGAATAAAGTTCGCAATTGTGGAGTAGCCATTTTTATAGCTGTTCTCTCTCCACTATCGTATAGCTTTGCTGCATAATTTAAGAATTTAAGCTGTTCAATAAAAGCATCATAATATTCGCTTTGTGATCTTCTTATTTTTCTGTTAACCATTGAGGTGACTCCTTTGAATAAAAATATTATTATTGTTAATGATAAAAAAGATATTGATAATATTACTGAATTGGAATCTTTTTATTCAGAATTTCCAACTGATAGTAATATAGGCATTGATGAGCTAAAGGCACTGATGACTGGAAAAGCCTTAATAGATGTATCTGATGGTGAGTATATACATTGGTTACAGCTAGATAAACATGCTTTAAGATTTGCAAAGACTATACTAGAAAAGTAACTTGTAATTACAATACTTTCATCCCTTGTCACAGCAGGGGATGTTTTTTATTTAGTTGTTGTCATCGTGCATTACATCATAGAGTGATTCGCCATCGTAAGATATGTATAAAACTTTATCTGTGTTTTCAGGATTAACAATTGCAATAGGTGTCTTAATATGGCAATCATCATAAATTGTTTCTGATAAGTCATCGATTGATTTGGTAAGCTTGTTCCAATCGTGTTCAGATTCATCACCGTCAAGAACAGCGATCATTTCATCTTCAAACTCTTCATCAGTAGGTTTAATAGCAATAACGTCATTTTCTTTATCGTAGTAAACATCTGCAGAGTCATCATATTCTTCTTGCATGATAGACACTGCTTTGTTAATTCTAGAACGTTTTGACGCTTGAACTACTGTAATATTGCTACTATTCGTATTAACAACAACCGTCGTGGTAGCGAGGGAAACCCCAGCAAGGCCCACTGCCAACATAATCTTAAAACCTTTATTCATAAGTAAACTCCTCCGATTTCAGCTTTTAACGTCAATCAGCTTATTGGACGTACGTAATTATTTATTATCTTTTACAAGTTTTTCCAATTACTTTCTCATTTATTTATAACTATCTGTTAAAACCATAATGGCATTTTTACCAAAATACTTTTTAGCAAACCAACTATTAGCTTGTGTTTTTTCAATTTCAAGACGACCATTAAGCTGACCTTTAATCGTTATAGGATCACCAACAGCAATGCGTTTTTTATGCTTGCGACCTTGTAATAAAGTAAATCTCCCTAACATTCAGCTTTTTACGTCGTTCAGTATTTGGACATAGATCATTATTTAATACTCCACGAAACGTGAACTGCCTTACCAATAATTCGACCTGGAATATCTTTATCTAAGATAATTGGGTCGAGTTAATTATTATCTGGCATTAGCATAATAAGATTTCCCTGTAGCCCTCAATAATTTTTTCGGCTGTGATCGGATCCTCACAGGCAATCTCACCAATGAGGGGGATGCTAACACGCTGAAATTTATCTCCTAATGGATAAATTATATTAGTTGGCACTGTAAAATTGCTATTTTTTTCTTGGTTAATGTTATATTCCATCAGCCAACCTTCATCAACATTTAAAGCTTTCGCTAGTGAATGAGGCTTGTCTTGCTCGTCTTGCTAATTCTGCTGTTTTATTTTAGCACAGTTTTGTACATCCATCTCTGACTATGATAATGAATAGGCTGTAATATAGCGGGAGAAAAAATGAACAAGAATTAAAAGAAAGTCAAAGCGATTTGTTTTGATTTTGCTATTCCAGATATGTTAATAGTCATTTCTTTTTTAACTAGATGAACTAAGGATAGAACCACAAATTTTATAGAGTTCATGCCCATAATCAAGATAGGCAACTTGTGCAACTGATAACTCAAAATTATGCAGTATCATTCGATTAAACATGGTGGGTTTTTATACTCGCTCAATACTGCAACCTTCACCAAATTAGCGTATCATAGATAATGTAATCGCTATTATTTGAGGAGGAAATAAATATGCAAAATAAAGATGCTTGTACATCAATTATGGTCGGTAAAAAGGCTTCTCTCGACGGTGCTAGTTATATTGCTCGTAATGAAGATCGCGTAAAAGCAATTGAACCCAAGCGATTTTTAGTAAAACCGGCAGTAAAAGGACGCCACGAAACCTACGTCTCACCTTACAATAAAGTAACTGTAGCGTTACCAGAAGAGGGAATGCGTTATACTTCTACGCCAACCCTTGATCAAACAGCGGGACCTAATGAAGAAGATGGAATTAATGAAGCAAATGTGGCAGCTTCCTTTACTGAGAGCGTTTATGCAAATGATCGGGTGTTAGCATACGATCCATACGTAAAAAATGGCCTGGCAGAAGACTCACTTTGTACTTTAGTATTACCGTATATTCATTCTGCCCGTGAAGGTGTTGAATATACTGGAAAATTAATTGCTGAATTAGGGTCTGCTGAGGGAAACGGGATGCAATTTGCAGATGCAGATGAGATTTGGTATATGGAAGTAGTAACTGGTCACCAATGGGTTGCAGTTCGTATTCCCGATGATTGTTATGCTGTTACTCCTAACCAGGTAGCAATTGAAGATATTGATTTTGACGATCCTGATAATTATATGTGGGCCGATGAAATTCAAGAGTTTGTTGAAGAACACCAATTAAACCCTGACCATGACCGGTGGGATTTCCGCCATATTTTTGGTACCAGTACACAAAAAGACCGTCACTACAATACACCGCGGACCTGGTTTGCTCAACATTACCTTAGTCCTAATGCTTCATTAGGTCAACGTCCCGAAGATTCTGAGATGCCATTTATCCGTAAGGCTGAATATAAGATTGCTAATGAAGACATCCAGTATGTTTTAAAATCGCATTTCAATGAGACACCTTATGATCCAATGGGGGATGCTCCTGAACGCAAGACTTACCGAGCTATCTCTTTATCACGGACTGCTCAATCACATATTCTACAAGTACGCGATCTGAATAAATATAAAACGAGTATTCATTGGATTGAACTAGGAGTTCCAGCCTTTAATCCTTATGTTCCATTCTTTGCTAATGCTAACGATACTGATGAATCATATCGAAACGTTCCTGAAAAAATGAACTTAGAATCTGCCTTCTGGTTAAATGAAGCCTTAGCAGAGGTCGTTGAAAGTCATTATCAAGAATTTATGGAAAAAGATGAAGACTACCAAAAGGAGCTAAATGAATGGGCACGCCGTAAAATTGCGCAGGTTGATAAAGAAGCAGCTAGTCTTGAAGGGCAGGCATTAACTGATTATCTAACTGGACAAAATCATGAAATAGCTACCCATTATAATGAATGGACAAAGGCCCTCTTCTTTGAATTATTAACTGAAGGCTGTGAGCTTTCAAAGATGTCATTTAAGATGGATCCTAACCTTTAAGATATTTTGAATATTGACATTTCTCACTTTATTATTAAAATATAATTAATATAAAATGAGAGAAGGATAAAAATGAGAATTCAAGCAACCGATGAACGACATTATTTAGAAAAAGTTTTTACAAAATTGAGATTTAACCAAGAGAATAGTCAATTATTAGCAGACACTTTAGTTGATGCAGACTTGCGCGGGATCTCATCTCATGGGATTCAACGATTAGCATGGTATCGCCGGATGATTAAAGAGGGGACGATTATTCCGCAAAATAAAGCCAAAATTATTCGTGAGTTACCAGGTTCTGTCCTCGTTGACGCTAACCAAAATATGGGACAGCTCGCAACAGTTTTAGCGACTCAAAAAATAATTGAAAAGGCTAAGAAAACAGGAGTGGCAATTGCTGTTATTCGCAATTCGAATCACTTCGGCACTGCTGGTTACTATACAAGATTAGCGTTAGAAGTGGGATTAGTAGGAGTTGCCCTTACTAATACTCGTCCCCTGGTAGTCCCAACTAATGCCACTCAGGCTTTTCTTGGCTCCAATGCTTTTGCGTTTGGCTTTCCTGCTTCTCCACATCCATTTATGTTTGATGGTGCCACTTGTGTTGTTTCAGGTGGAAAAATTCAAGTTCATGCTAAAAAAGGCGAACCGCTACCAGGTGAATGGGCAGTTGATAAAAATCGGCAGGTAATAACTGATGCGCAAAAGGCAGAAGATATTCTTGCAACCGCGGCCTTTACTGAGGGGGAACAAAAGGGTGGGGGAGTTCTCACTCTTGGCGGAAGCAATGAGGAAAATTCTAATTATAAGGGGATGGGAAACTCTATCGTAATTGAATTATTGACGGGAATATTGGCACAAGGCTCTATTTCTGCTGATACTGTTAGTGGTAAACATGACTTTAGCCAATTTGTAATGGTTCTTAATCCAGCCTTCTTTGGTGATCCAGAGGTATTGAAGAAAGATGCCACGTCAATGTTAGATCGAATTCGCCAGCTTGAACATATTCCTGGTAAAGAAATTTGGGTACCCGGTGATCGTGAGTACCATTTATTAGCAGAAAATAAAGAAAAAGGTGTCACGATTGATGAAAAGACCTATCAAGAAATGAAAGAAATAGGAACTGAACTTGGTATTGATGTTCCTTAATAATTGATAAACTCCTTCAAATTCTGATAAGCGAAAGTGGTACACTGAACATATTAGGAAAAAGGAGCATCTTAAATGGAAGATCGAGAATTAGTAATGTTTTGGCTCGCAGGTGATCATAAGTTAGCAATTCGTAAGGGCCTTACTTCAACAATTTTAGCGAATGAACTTAGAAAAAAGGGTTATAAGGATAAATTAATAGAAGACTTTCTTAATGATTTTGCACGTGACTTGAAAAATGATCAAAAATAGGCATTAAAAAACTCCCAACGTTTATTAAACGCTGAGAGTTTTTTTATGGTACGATAATCTATCGTTTATTTATGAAGACGGCTTAGTTGTTACCTTGTAACTTTGCCATACCGTTCTTAGCAACTTCTTCTAATTGCTTAGCAGAGTCGGCCATAGCCTTCTTTTCACGGTCGTTAAGTGGAACTTCGATAACCTTTGCAACACCAGAAGCGTTAACAACAGCTGGAGTACCGATGTAAAGGTCGTTAAGTCCGTATTCACCGTTCATTGGGGCACCGATAGGGAGAACAGAATTTTCATCACGAAGAATAGCCTTTGAAATCCGCATTAAAGCAGTGGCAACACCATAGAAGGTAGCACCTTTGCGGTTAATGATTTCGTATGCCTTGTTACGAACATCATCTTCAATCTTAAGTAATTCATCTTCTGAAATGCCTTCATCCTTAGCGATGTCAAGTAATGGCTTGCCACCAACAGTAGCACTTGAGTAAGCAGCAAATTCGGAATCACCGTGTTCACCCATAATGTTAGCAATAACATCGCGAGGGTCAACATGAAGCTTCTTACCAAGAGCAACCCGAAGACGTGCGGAATCAAGTGAAGTACCTGAACCAACAACCTTGTTCTTAGGGAAGCCAGAAAGCTTTTGAACAGCATAGGTAAGGATGTCAACTGGGTTAGCTGCAACTAAGAAGATTCCGTCAAAACCAGACTTAACGATTGGTTCTACAACGGACTTAATGATCTTCAAGTTCTTATCAACTAATTGAAGACGAGTTTCACCAGGCTTTTGTGGAGCACCGGCAGTAATAACAACTAAATCAGCATCCTTGCAAGTGTCGTAATCTGCTGAGTAGATGTTCTTAGGAGCAGTGAAGGCAGTAGCGTCTTCGAGGTCCATTGCGTCCCCTTCAGTCCGTTCCTTAATAATATCAACAATAGCAAATTCTTCAGCAATTCCTTGTTGAGCCATTGCGAAGGCGTAACTTGAACCTACAGCACCGTCACCAACAAGAACAACTTTTTGATGATTCTTAGACATAATAAACAGTCTCCCTTTCATCTTATGTATACATTATTTGAGAATTCCTCTCACAATAATGATTATAACATTCCGCAGAAAAATTACTATAAGATTTTATAGATAAATTAGTTAGTAAATAAGCCTGCCCCTAAGATAATGACTGCTAAAAGGATCGCTGGCCAAAGTAAAACATGGATTAATGTCCCAATTAATAGGATAAGCAGAATTAGGCCGATAAATTTAACCGTTAAGACACCGATCTTCCATAGTAACCAGCAGATAAGAATAGCGATTAAGAGACTCACTATTGTAATCACCTTTCATTAAAGTATTTTGAACATAGTATAGCATTTTTTTGAAAATTAAAGTTTAAACATAGATTAAACTTTGGAACGTTGGTGACCTGTGCTAAAATATACCTATCTAGGGAGATTAATTTAAAATTGATCAGGAATAATAATAGAGGAGGTGGTTACCATTCTGAATCGAACTAAGCAGTTTATGCGCGACAATGATTTAATGTATAAAAAAGAGTACATTCGGCCAATGATGACACCCCAACACGTATATGTGTTCCGCTTCGGTAAACACAGATTAAATAATCGGGTAATTGTTCGTTATTCCCATACTTGGACCGGACGATTAAAAATTAACGAGATTGATGTTCGGTTGCATCACCAACATCATCCCCGTATTTTCTTGACTGAGTCCGACTTAATCGATTACTTAAGTCATCATTTAGAAAAAGAAAAGAAACGCGAACAAGAACGACCACATATTAGTAAAGTTGATAATAAAAATGATTAAACTTTATCTAAGTTGGTATTTATCGTGACCATTTACTTTTATTGTGGTCACGATTTTATTATTTAAGGAGGTCATTAAATGGATTGGACAGCAATAAAGGTAATAACTTCTAGTGAGGCCGTTGAAGCAGTTAGCTATATTTTGACAGATATGGGAGCACAAGGCGTTCAAATTGAGGATGCCGCTGATTTTGAAAACTTGCATGAGGGAAAGTATGGAGATTATGGTGAATTTATCGATCCATCATCAATTCCGCACAGAAAAAGTGGTGCAGCAGTGTCTGGATATTTCCCACAAAACGTATTTGTTCCTGAACTATTGCCAACTATCCATCAACGAGTGGCAAAATTAAAAGATTACGGCCTCAATCCAGGAGAAAATGATGTCTCAGCAGCGACTGTCGATAATCAACAATGGGCAACAGTTTGGCAAAAGTATTATCACCCATTAAGAGTAACTAATCAGTTAACAATTGTTCCACAATGGGAAGAATATCAGCCGGCAGATCCTAAAGAAAAATTAATCTTTCTTGATCCAGGAATGGCTTTTGGTACCGGGACTCACCCAACTACCCGTTTAATGCTTGAGGCCCTTGAAAAAACAATTGTTGGTAATGAATATGTCATCGATGTTGGTACTGGTTCTGGGGTTTTGAGTATTGCTGCTAAGCACTTAGGCGCAGGAAAAGTTGATGCTTATGATATTGACGAAGTAGCGGTTAATTCAGCAAAAAAGAATCTTGCACTAAACCCAGTTGCTAAAGATGTTAAGGTTGGTATAAACAGTTTGCTGGACGGAATCCATACCCAGGCAGACCTAATTGTTGCTAATATTCTTGCAGAAATCATCGTGCCTCTTATTCCACAAGCATATGAAAACCTTAAGCCTGGTGGTAAATTCCTTGTTTCCGGAATTATCGATGATAAGGCTTCATTAATTCGTCAAAGGTTACAAGAACAAGGATTTGTGATTGATGATGAGCAACAGATGAAGGACTGGCATGGAATGATCGCCCACAAGCCAACCGAGGTGAAATAAATGCAACGATATTTTGTAAATGCAACTCCAGCTGATGAAGTAACCCTACCACCTGAAGCAGCTCACCACTTGTTAAAAGTTATGCGTGCGGAGATTGGAACAACCGTTGAACTTGTATTAGCTGACCACTGTGTTTACCTCGCAACTCTTAGTGCTACCGAACCAACAACATTAAAAATCAATCAGAAGTTAGATGCTGATAGTGAATTACCAGTTTCAGTGACGCTTGCTTGCGGGCTTCCAAAGACTAAAGAGAAACCAGAATTAATTGTTCAAAAGGCAACCGAATTGGGGACAGACAAAATTGTCTTCTTTGATGCTGCTCGTTCCATTAGTCACTGGCAGGGGAATAAGCAGAAACGTAAGATTGAACGTCTGCAAAAGATAGCTGAATCAGCAGCAGAACAATCCCATCGAAATAAAATTCCACAGGTTGAATACAGTGCTAATCTAGCTCAATTGCTAGCCAATTATCCCGCTACCAAACGGATTGTTGCTTGGGAAGAATCAGCTAAACAGGGTGAAGCAAGTATTTTGGCGCAGCAATTTAATACCCTTAAACCAGGAGATTCGATTCTTGCCGTTTTTGGTCCAGAAGGTGGATTGACGGAAAATGAAATTGCCAAAATGAATGGAGCTGGAGTGGTAGCAGCAGGTTTAGGACCACGAATTCTACGGACCGAAACAGCACCTTTATATTTCATGGCAGCTATTTCATATGCAATGGAATTGTCATAATGTAGCCGGCTCACTTATGGTAAAATAAAGAACAGCTTTAATCGGTGATTTAAAACTGAATATAGGTGTTGAGAGAGAATGAATTTTATGAAAAAAGCATGGGAACATTTAGACAAGCCATTATGGCTAGCTAGTATTTTAATTGGGGGTGTATTGACGCTCGTTGTCGATAAGCTTCCATTTGTTACGCGGGTAGTAATGGTAGAGCTTGTCTTAATCCTTATTAATGGTATTTTTAGTATTTGGTCAGGTTATTGGATTTATAAGCACCAACGAAAATGGAGCGAGTTATTCATTTTTCCAATCCTTTACTTGATAACTGCGTATTTCTTTATGCCGCGGTACACTTATTATTTTGCCCTTGCGTACCTAGCGCTTGCGTACTTATCATGGGCAATGCGGCAACAAAAGTAAATGAAAGGAGGTCGTCTAATGTCAAAAGAGAAGGAATTGACACATGAAGATGTTCAAAAGATAGTTAGTTCTTATATGAATGAAGAACACGTTGCTTTAGTTGAAAAGGCATATCATTTTGCTGAAGTGGCTCACCATGACCAGCGACGTAAATCTGGGGAACCATATATTATTCATCCTATCCAGGTTGCGGGGATCCTTGCTAATCTTCATATGGATCCAGAAACAGTTTGTGCAGGATATTTACATGATATTGTAGAAGATACTGGAGCAACTTTAGATGATATTAAAGAGCTCTTTGGACCAACCATTGCAATGATTGTTGATGGTGATACAAAGCTCGGTAAGATTCGTTACAAATCAAATAAAGAACAAATGGCTGCCACTCATCGTAAGTTATTACTTGCAATGTCAAAGGATATTCGGGTAATGATTGTCAAACTTGCGGATCGTCTCCATAATATGCGCACCCTTAAGCATTTGCGACCTGATAAGCAGCGGCGGATCTCAAATGAAACCCTTGAAATTTATGCTCCAATTGCAGATCGGTTGGGTATCAGTACTATTAAATGGGAACTAGAAGACCTGTCATTACGGTACTTAAATCCGCAACAATATTACCGGATTGTTCATTTGATGAATTCACGGCGCGATCAGCGGGTTGATTATATTGATGAGTCAATTAAGTTGATAAAAAAGGCGATTGCGGATTTGGATTTAGGACCGAACGTTGAAATTTATGGTCGGCCTAAACATATTTATTCTGTCTACCGTAAAATGGTTACTCAGCATAAGCAATTTAGCCAAATCTATGACCTCCTTGCAGTTCGAATTGTTGTTGACTCAATTCGTGACTGTTATGCTGCTCTGGGAGCGATTCATACCAATTGGAAACCAATGCCTGGACGGTTTAAAGATTATATTGCAATGCCTAAGACTAACGGGTACCAATCCTTACATACGACAATTATTGGACCAGAAGGACGGCCGTTAGAAGTACAGATTCGGACTCATAAGATGCATGAAATTGCCGAATATGGGGTTGCGGCTCACTGGGCATATAAAGAAGGCAAGACTAATGGAATCCAACAAACGCAGGATAGTCAAAAGCTAAATGTCGTCAAAGAAATCCTTGAATTACGAAGTGAAAGTCAAGGCACAGATGAATTTATGCAAGGGATTCAGAGTGATATATTTACTGATAAGGTCTATGCATTTACTCCTAAAGGTGACGTAATTGAAATGCCTAAGGGGTCTGGACCACTTGATATGGCTTATCAAATTCATACTGAAGTCGGTAATCATACAACTGGAGCTAAAGTAAATGGTCGGATTGTCCCCCTTGACTATGAGATCAAAAATGGTGATATTGTTGATATTTTGACATCATCATCATCAGCTGGTCCAAGTCGTGATTGGTTTGATTTAGTTTCAACACGGCGGGCTCGTAATAAGATTCGTCAATTCTTCCGCGCACACGATCGTGAAAAGAACATTGAAGAAGGAAAACAACTTCTCGAAAATGAACTCCGTGAAGCAGGATACTCGCCAGCAGAGTTAATGACTGATGAAAAATGTGAGGAAGTAGCTCAGGAGACTCATTATAATAGTAGTGACGATATGTTTGCGGCACTAGGCTTTGGTGATTTGGCTCCAGTTGGTATTAGAAATCGTTTTACTGCTGATATCCGTCAGCAGGTTGAAAGCGACCGCCAACAAGCAGCAGAAAAAGCCGTACTAGAAGATCATCAGACTCTTGAAAAGCCGAATGAACGTGAAAAACAAAAGCAGGCTAAAGCATCCAGTGAAGGCGTAGTTGTTGAAGGAGTTGACAATCTTCTTGTGCGTTTGAGCCATTGCTGTAGTCCAATCCCAGGAGATGCTATTACCGGTTACATTACAAAGGGTCGGGGAGTGTCGGTTCACCGGGATGATTGTCCGAATATTAAAGCTGCCCGTAAAAACGGCGAACGAATTGTTAGTGTTTACTGGGCAAATCCTAATGGTGATAAAACAAATTACAATGCAGACTTAGAAGTTCAAGGCTACAATCGAAATGGCTTATTAAATGATGTTTTACGTTCAGTAAATAACAGTACTCGCTTCTTAAATTCAGTTAACGGAAAAGTTGACCACAATAAGATGGTAACAATTAGTTTGATTATCGGAGTGCGTAATTTACGGCAGTTGCAACTGATCATGGATGGCTTAAAGAACATTCCAGATGTTTACGTTGTCAAACGGATTATTCGATAGGAGGGCACTTGTGCGAGTTGTTTTACAAAAAGTAAATCATGCAGCAGTTTCAATTGATGATGAAGTTGTTGGCAAAATTGGTCTTGGCTATTTTCTCTTAGTCGGTTTTGCTCCAGATGATACCGAAGAAAAATTAGACTACTTAGTGCATAAAATTACTAATCTTCGTGTTTTTGAGGATGAAAACGGTAAGATGAATAAGGGACTACGGGATGTTAATGGTGCGATTTTATCCGTCTCCCAATTTACCCTTTATGCTGACACTAAGCATGGAAATCGTCCTGGATTTTCACAGGCTGCTCGTCCTGAGATTGCTGAACCGTTATATGATCTTTTTAATCAAAAATTAGCAGCTACTGGTATTCCTGTTGAAACCGGACATTTTGGAGCCATGATGAAAATTGATCTGGAAAATGATGGTCCCACGACAATTATTTATGAACGTTAAATCGAGTAGGAGATAATTGATTATTTCAATTATCGACCTCTCACACCACCGTACGTACGGTTCCGTATACGGCGGTTCGACAACTTAATCACATTGAATTGACTGGAGCGTCTT
>NZ_JACIVH010000066.1:5000-131439 GCF_014145615.1 Limosilactobacillus balticus
GGCTGGGACCTTTACAAGCATTCCTGCAATAACCGTTAGGATGGTAACGAGGAATGGGAAAAATGCCCACGGAATAAAACTTAATGGATTAATTTGTAAGGTACTAGCGATGAATACCCCAGAAACACTCCATGGGACAATTGCGTTGACTGCGGCCCCTGCGTCATTGAGAATCCGAGTTAAATCAACCCGTTTTAAGCCTAATTTATCAAATGACGGGAGAAATGATTGACCGGGAAGAATAATTGCAAGGTAGTGTTCCCCAACAAGGAGGTTAACCCCAATACAGGTAAGGGTTGTGGAGAATGCTAATCGACCAGGCGTTTTTACAATCCCAGTTAAGTGATTAATGATGGCGCTAATAATATTGAACTTGATCAATAAGCCACCTAAAGCAAGCGCGAAGATAATTAGGGCTAGAGAAGTAAGCATACTAGAGATACCACCTTTAGAAAGCAATGTATCGATTGTTTTATCACCGATATGGGAAACGTAACCAGTCATAATAGTATTGGTAATAGTAGTAAGGCTGGTTTTAGGTGCATGAATCCAGCCAAGTACGACCGCAAAGAGTGAGCCAAGGCCAAGGGAAGGGATAGCTGGAACTTGGAAAATGGCTAACACGATTAGGAGAAGAACAGGGAGAAGAGCCCATCCTGAGATCCAGAACCCATTTTGTAAACCGGCCATCATTTGGTGAACGGCGCCTAAGCTAACATTTTTGGAGTTCAATCCTAGGAAGGTGTAAAGAATAAGACAGATTGCCCAGGCAGGAATATCGGTGGTGAGTAGGGATTTAATGTGCTTGTAGATACTGATTTCACCAACACTGGCAGCAAGGTTTGTAGTTCCTGAAAGCGGGGAAATATTCGAACCACAAAAGGCCCCTGAAACAATTACTCCCGCAGTTAAACCGGGGTTAATTTTAAGGGTTGCACCAATGCCAATAAAGGCGATCCCCATTGTCGATACAGTTGTAAATGAGCTTCCGCAAGCGACCCCAACAAGGGTACAAACGATAAAAACTGTTGGTAAGAAGAACTTTACAGAAATAATTTCAAACCCAAAGTACATAATTGTCGGAATAGTTCCTGAGAAAATCCAGGTAGCAATTAAGACACCGATAGAAAGAAAGATAATGAGGGGGTCAACACCGGCTCTCAAACCATGACGCATTCCATTCATTATTGTATCCCATTTAAATCCACGAATTCGCCCGTAAACAGCAAGCAAAACAAATGAAATAAATAGTGGTGCTTGTGGTTCTTGGTGTTTAAAAATAATGGGGTAGCCTAAGATACATAATATTACGCCAAGAATAAGTAGGCTTTCGGTGAAACTAATTATCGGTTCCGACTTATTAGTAGTTTTTTTTAGGATTTTCATTGTGTAACTCTCCTTATTTTTTAATAAAAAATACCAACTGGATCAGCGGCATTTGCTTAATCTAGTTGGTATTACGGTAGTATAAAAAATCGCGGAAAACTACACGCCCTTACTAGATCAATGTACCTAGCAAAGGACTCATTAAAACAACCCTGCTTAGGTACGAACACCGCTGTCCGTACCTAAATGAGTACAGACAATTATGCACGGTAAGCATAGTTGTTATAATACTTGGTTGAAGTTAATGAGTATTGAATCATGTTAGTCGTTCCTTTCAAGTTAAGTTGTAATTATTAAAACATTCTAATTCAAATTTGTCAAACTCTAATTTTAGAATTCACCAGAAATATCCTTATCAGAAAATGAATGAGGATCAGGGACAAAAGAAATATCAGTGTCAATTATCCCAAATTTTTCTCGCATTACATTTTCGATGTGTTCTGATAATTGGAAACTTTTGAGAATCGTCATTTTAGCGTTAACCATCACGGAAGCATCAAGCGTGACCACGTTTCCGTTATAGTGAGCTTTTAGTTCGACAACTTTTACAACGTGCGGAATATTGGTGATTGTTTGGCGGTATTCCTGTTCAGCCCGGGGATCAAAGTAGTCGGTTAAGTTAAGACTGCTTTCAAAGAAAATTTTTAGTCCAGAATATAGAATAAAGAAACCGACGACAATACTGGTAGCACCATCAAGCCAACGAAGGTTAAAGAGGAGGGCACCACCAATTGAAATCAAGGTTCCAATACTTGTGAAGGCATCGCTCAGGCTATCTTGGGCAGAAGCAAGCAACGCGGCGTTTTTTAACTTAAGTCCTGTTTGTCGATTCATATACCAAACGACTAACATAATAACTGACGCGATCCCCGCCCCGATCAATGCGACTGGTTGTGGAACTACTCGACTTGCAGGATTGAGGAGACTTTTAATGCCATCGATGATAACGCTTAAAGCAATCGCAACCATAACGACCGCTGTGACAAGGGAAAAAATTGTCTCATAACGCCAACGAACAAATTGTACTCGTTGGTCAGACCCCATATGTGCTTGATAATTTCCAGAAGGTAGCCGTGCGCCAATGATATCATCATCATCGACATCCTGGGCGATGTGTAAGCCCATCATCAGTAAAAAGGTCGAGATAATTCCCGAAAGGTTGTTGAAAGCATCGGCCCGTAATGTCTGCGATTTACTTATTTCAGCCAACCAGTACTCAATTATTGAAATAACAACATAAGCAACCAAGTTATAGATTAAATGGTGTTGGGAAGCTCGAATCTTTGCTAGTTCGGTTGCTTGCGTTTTTTCCCAGTTATTCATTTCTTCGGTTGTATGTCTTTTAAATTTAGTCATTAATTTAAGAACTTCCTTGGTTAATAAAATCAGTTTAATTGTAACGCAAAAAATAAAAGCCGAGAAAACGATTTTCTCAGCTTTTACTAAAAATAATAATGAAAATAATTGCTAGGCCCGGTTATTAATTACGTGGGCGCATGTTGCAATAATCAGTCCCATAAAACTTACTACAGCGATCATATTACTCATAATTGACATCATATTGAACAACTCCTTTACATAATTAAAATATTTTTTACAGCACAACCAATTACAGTTGCCTTTTTGGAAAACAAATTATAATAATTGTTTTCCCCTCTCCACCAAGTATTGTAACAGGTCTAAGCAGTAGTGACGATAATAATTAGCTAAGCTTTTAATGAGCTTTTTTACGAAAGGAAGGAATGATTATAAGCAAAATATTATAAGTAACTATCATATGAATTAATAAATTTTAATTCTTAAGAAAAATCGAGTTATTTCTTTATAAAGTTAAGTTATCCGGCTAATCCGTTTAATTCTTTTAAGACTAGAGGAAATTTTATGAAGCCGTCACTAGTTAAAAAGTGCCCGCCTTTTTCTTTAACTATGAGTTTTGCTCTAATTTTATTAGCGACCGCAATGCTATTTTGATAAGGAACGATTGGGTCATCTTTATAAGTATGCGTTCTTCATTATTACGACTCCTATTTCATAAAGTGTTTCAATACTACCATGCCGATGATTAATAATAAAATGGCAATCGAATTAGTAAGAATTTCATAAGGCTGACCGTGGGCGGCAATTAGTCCCCGGATTAAAGCCATAATTCCTAAGCTTAATAGAAAATCGACCGCAATCCGGCCATGATGTTTTAGCGCGGCAATTATCATTGTCATAAATGAAAAGAAAAGAAAGAAGACGATAACGCGATCCAAAATCTTAAAAATGACATGGTCCGTATTTCCCGCTTGCATAAGAGGAATCAGCGAAAAAGTTTCCGTAAATAAAATAATAGTTAATAAAATTCCTAGAATTGCTAGTGCACCGATTGTACATAGACGCAAAATATGACTAAAATTAGCTGCTAATTTATATATTTTTTTCATTCTCTAATACTCCTCAAGAAAACGCTTTATCTATAGAATAGCAATGATCAAGAAATTTAGCTAATATTTAACAAAATAGCTATTAAAAATATGCGATACTTAAAGGTAGAGGATAAAAGGAGGAGTGAGAAATGCGAAAACCCTTTATTGCAGCTAATTGGAAGATGCATAAAAATGTCCAAGAATCGGTTGAATTTGTGGACGCAATTAAAGGAAAACTACCGGATCCGCAAGAAATTGAAGTCGGAATTGCGGCTCAAGCTTTTGCATTACCCAGTATGGTTCACGCTGCTGATGATTCAGGATTAAAGATAATCGCGCAAAACGCGGCGGCTGAATATTCGGGAGCTTTCACTGGTGAAATTAGCTTACGAGGTTTAGCTGACGCTGGCGTTTCATATGTAATGTTAGGACATATTGAACGTCGCCATTTATTCCACGAGGATAATGAGTTGGTTAATCGGAAAGTATTAGCAGCCCTCCAAATGGGTGTTACCCCGATAATTTGTACGGATGAAACGATGGTCCAGAAAGAAGTTAATGGTGAAATCCACTACGTTTTCCAACAATTGATGAGCGTATTGAGGGGCGTTTCTCTTGATCAAATTAAAAATGTAGTCGTTTCCTATGAACCAAGTTGGGCAGTAGGATATGGTCAGCACGCTAATCCAGTTCTTGCTGAAGAAGGATGCCGCCAAATTCGACGAACGATTGCTGACAATTATACATATGAGATTGCTGATAAGATCCGGATCCTATATGGTGGCAGTGTCAATCCAGATAATATCGGAATGATTATGAACAAGCCAGATGTGGATGGGGTATTAATCGGCCGGGCAAGTTTAGATGTTGATAATTTCTTGCGGATGGTCAATTATTTAAAAAAGGACCAAGAAAAATAAAAAAAGTCTTTCTCTTTACTGTCATTTTGTGTTATAGTTATTAACAGTTGTTATGGCGGTATTGGTGAAGTTTGGTTAACACACCGGTTTGTGGGTCCGGCACGCGTGGGTTCGAATCCCACATACCGCCCTGACCTAGCGCGATGGCAAAGGATTTTTCCTTTGCCATCGCGCTTTTTGCATTCTCTGTTTTATGAATTTTAATTGATAACATTAAAGAAAGTAACTTAAAATAGAAACGGTATAAGGTGGAGAAAGAAAAAGGGGCTTTAATTATGAAAAACGTACAAATTGGTGGAACAAGCTGGGAAGTATCGAATGTTGCATTGGGTATTATGCGAATGGGGACATTAGCAGTGCCCAAAGCGATCGATGCCTTAGAAGCCGCCCACGATGCTGGAATAAACTTTATTGATTCAGCTGATATTTATGGCAACGACCCACAGTTAGGACGCGGATCTTCGGAAATTCATTTTGGTGAAGCGTTAAAGAAAAGCAGTCTTACTCGTGATGACTTTTATATTCAGTCAAAGGGAGGCCTTTTTGCGAACGCGGATAACAAAATAACGCGGTATGATTCATCAAAGAAGCATTTAATTGCTGCTGTTGATGGGATTTTGCAACGGATGGGAATTGATTATCTTGATTCATTTTTGATTCATCGTCCAGACCCCTTAATGGAACCCGCGGAGATAGCAGAAGCCTTTGACCAACTTCAAGCATCTGGGAAAGTCCGCCATTTTGGAGTATCGAATTTTAACCCGCAACAAATTGCGTTCCTTCAATCAGCAACTAATCAACGACTTTTGATTGATCAGGTACAGTTTGGCTTAAAACATACAGGGATGATTGACTTTGGCCTTCATACAAACATGACTGATGATGCTGCAATCAACCATGACGGTGGCCTATTAGAATATACGCAACGTAAACGGATGACGATTCAAACATGGTCACCTTTCCAATACGGCACATTTGCTGGGATATTTATTAATAATGATCAATTCTCTGAACTAAACACAATGTTAGAAACACTTGCGCAAAAATATAAGGTAAGTAAAAATGCAATTGCCGTTGCATGGATTTTACGTCACCCTGCGCATATGCAAGTGTTGCTTGGCACTATGACGCCAGCTCATATTATTGACAGTGCTAGGGGGAGCGATATTACGTTGACGAGTCAAGAATGGTATGACCTATATCTTGCGGCCGGGAATGATTTGCCATAATGAAAAAAGATTATCTCCAGTTCTATCAGCATATTACAGCTCCGTTTTATCGACACCCGTGGACAATTCCTTTATTACGAGCGATTAATAAATTTGTTGTGTGGATTATGTACGTTGCCTATATCGTTATATTGGTGTGGGTAGGGAAAAATGATGTCTTAAAAGCAGGCCCTTTTCTGCTTATTCCTGGCATTGGCTTTATCCTACTTTCTTTTATTCGCCAACGGATTAATGCGCCACGACCATATGAAAAATTTCCGATTAATCCCTTAATTTTACGGCAAAAAACTGGTGATTCACTGCCTAGTCGTCATGTTTTTTCGGCGACTGTTATTGCGATGTGTGGATTAAGGTTAAATTTGATTTTAGGAATGATCTTACTCACTTTAACTGTTGTTTCAGCTATTACGAGAGTGATTGGCGGAGTTCATTTTCCTCGTGATGTTGTTATCGGGTTTGTTTGTGGCTTTATTTGTGGTTTGTTTTTATTTCTTGTCTAATTTTTAGAAAGGTGTATTTCATGGACAATTCAGTCTTGCAAGACGCAATTTTGAATGGGCTTATTAGTAATCAATATCAAGGCAATACGTTACTAGGTCCGCAATTATTAACCAATAATCAATCATCGACAATTTGGCAAACGTTACGGCACGAATTGCTGTCATGTAAAAACTTTACGTGGTCAGTCGCCTTTATTACGTTAGACATGTTGGTTCCATTTAAGGCGGTGATGGCTGACTTAGCACAGCAGGGAGTACGTGGGACCATCATTACCAGTGATTATTTGAACTTTAATCACCCCGCGATGTTTGAAGAATTGCAAAAAATTCCTAATTTAACGGTCAGGATTGCTGATATTAATGGATTTCACACTAAGGGGTATTTATTTGATCATGGGGAATATCAGACCGTAATTATTGGGAGTGCTAATTTTACACGGTCTGCTTTGTTAGTTAATAAGGAGTGGAATTTGAAATTAAGTTCCCGCCAAGAAGGAAGCCTTTTTCAACAACTAACGGCGGAATTAAATGCTGTTAAACATGAGAGTACTGCTCTAACGTCAGATTGGATTGTGGAGTATCGCAAGAATTGGCAACCACCAAAGACTAGGGTGACGCAACCGGAAAAATTAAAACCAATTGAGCCTAATCAAATGCAACAGGCTGCTTTAGGACAATTAAGTACTCTGATAAAAACTGGCGCTAAAAAAGGACTGGTCGTTTCAGCAACTGGAACTGGAAAAACATATCTAGGGGCGTTTGCGGTAAAAAAATATCAACCGCGTCGTTTCTTATATATCGTTCATCGAGAACAGATTGCCAAAAAATCGTTAGCTAGTTTTCAACGAGTTATTGGTGGAAAGAAAACTGATTATGGGTTACTGACAGGTAATCGCCATGATTGGAATGCTAAATATTTATTTGCAACTGTCCAAACACTGAGCCAGCAATCAGTTCTGGATAAGCTCAAAGCGACCGAATTTGATTACATTTTGATCGATGAGGCCCATCGCGCAGCAGCACCTAGTTATCAACGAATTTTAAACCACTTTATCCCGCAGTTTTGGTTGGGGATGACTGCAACCCCTGAACGAATGGATAATCAAGATGTGTTTAAGTTATTTGATTATCATTTGGCCTACGAAATTCGTCTGAAAGATGCATTGGCTGCTAAAATGTTAACTCCCTTTCATTATGTAGGGGTCACCGATTATGAAGTTGATGGCGAAGTTATTACTGAGACTTCTAAGTTAAATCAATTGATTGCTGCAAAACGGGTTAATTATGTTCTTAGTCAATTAGACTACTATGGATACTGTGGGGAGCAGCCTCGTGGATTAGTATTTTGTAGTCGGCAGACAGAAGCAAAAGAATTGGCAGTTCAATTTAATGCGGCTGACCATCCTGCGATTGCATTAACGAATCAAAGTAGCAGTCAAGAGCGGGCAAAGGCAGTTGAACAATTGGAAGCAGGAAAGATTGAGTATATTATTACCGTCGATCTTTTTAATGAAGGAGTCGATATTCCATCAGTAAATCAGATTGTAATGATGCGCAATACCCAGTCACCAATTGTTTTTACCCAACAACTAGGGCGCGGATTGCGTAAATACCCTGGTAAAGATTTTGTGACAGTAATTGATTTTATTGGAAATTATCAGCATAACTACATGATTCCTCTTGCGCTTAATCAGGATAATAGTCGAAGTAAGGATCAAGCGCGTCGTGAAGTTAAGGTACCAACTAATTTTGATGTTTCAACTATTAACTTTACGAAGGTTGCCGAAGAACAAATTTTAGCTTCTCTTGATAAGGTTAAATTGGACTCGATGCGTGAATTACGGCAGGCATACCATGATTTAACTAACCAACTAGGGAAAACACCGTTGCTGAATGACTTTTATCGTTATGGTTCGGTTGATCCCCGAGTATTTGCGCAAAATACCCAACTCAACCATTATGGTGACTTTTTAGAGAAGATGGGGACCGAACTTAAATTAACTAATTATGAGCGACAAGTACTGGCCTTTTTAACTAAAGAGCTTCTTAATGGTAAACGGCCACATGAATTGATCTTCCTTCAATGTTTACTCCGCGGGACGTGTTCAATTGATGCTTTTAAAGCAAAACTAGAGCAGCAAAATATTCGTGTTACACCAGCTGTTTTACAATCAGTTGATGATATTTTAAGCTTGCAATTCTTTAATGTAAAAGCTGGTAAACAGTTAAAAAAGGATCAGTATGGCGGACAGCCGATTGTTGATCATCCAGATTTATTAACGTATCAGTTAAATTCAAAAATTCGAGCAGGACTAGAAAGTCACAATGATTTCAAGCGCTTGTTTACCGATGTATTAACAACGGGACTTGAAATCGCTAAGCAATATGATTTTAAGCAAGTGTTTACTCTTTATCAGCAATATGATCGAAAAGATGTTTGTCGCTTATTAAATTGGCCCCTCGACGTAAGTGCTCCGTTATATGGGTACCGAGTAGCAGAAGATGTTTGTCCAATTTTCATTACCTACCATAAGGATGCGGAAGAAAAAAGAAATGCTATCTATAATAATCAATTACAAGATGGCCGTTCATTGCGCTGGTACACACGGACGCCTCGTCATCTTTCATCTGATGAAGTGCAGCGGTTGCTTGCAGGGGTAAAAGAGGGCAAACCACAAGTAAAGTTACACTTATTTGTCAAACAGAGCGATGCGGTTGGCAAGGAATTTTATTATTTAGGTCCCGCTTATATTCAACCGGACTCAGTAAAAGAAGAATTGGTTGGTCCAAAGAAAAAAGCAGCAGTGGGGATGGATTTAGTCTTAGAACATCCGCTAACCCCGGCGATGATGAATCTATTAGTGATGTAAACGCAACCATATTGCTTTTGTTTTTTACTAAATCTTCTATAATTAAAGACGAAGAAAGAAGATGAATATTATGGCAAAAGGAAAGGTAAAAACTAGCGATAAGCGTTCAGTTCGGGATGTTAAATTAGATGAATTAGCTGGCTTATTAAATGAATATGATGTCAACACAATGGGGGCCCTAGTAAAGTCCTTAAAGAAGAGTCAAAAGAAGAATAAGCAAAGCAAGAAAGATGAATTACGCGATACCATTGAACGGCAACAAGAACATATTGATGAACAAAAGGATACGATTGATCAACTTAATAATCATATCTCCAAATTAATTGATCGTCTTGATACTAAGCTGTAGAAAAATGAGGCTGAGAAAAAACTTTTGTTTTTTCAACAGCCTCGTTTTTTATACGAATATTGTTACGATATCGTGGAACTAGCCTTGAGCCTTGTCGAGAAAATTATTTCCCACTTCCATTTTTAATCATTCTTTTTTATTTACTGGTTGTTTAAATAAATCATTGAACGCTTCACTGATTGTTGGGTGGGTATAGATTTGGTCACGAAGCATTTGATAGGGGAGTTTTGCCTGCATTGCCAGAACAATCATGTTGATAATTTCTTGCGCTTCCTGGACATAAAGGGTAGCCCCAATAATTAAGTTCGTTTGTGGATCGACCAATACCTTAAGCAGTCCACGGGTATCCTTCAATACTTTTGCTTTTGGAATTGCAGCAGCTGGCATCTTAAAGAGCAAGTACTTTTTCCCTTGTTTTTGTGCTTCTTTTTCTGTTAAACCGACTTGTGCAAGGGAAGGTTCAATAAAGACATTGGTTGGGACAACTAAACGATCACTAACTCGCCGTTCCTTGTTACCGAATAATTCCTCTTTAATAATCCGGAAATCATCAAGTGAAATGTAAGTAAATTGGGGACCACCTTTAACATCTCCGATTGCCCACACATTAGGAACGCTAGTGTGGAGGAGATCATCGACAACAATTGCCCCGTTTTTAGCGACCTTAATATCTGTATTTTGCAAATCAAGGGCCGCTGTTGCAGGTTTTCGGCCTGTTGCCACTAAAATTTTATCAGCAAAAATGGTTGTTTCACGATTATCAGTTCTGGCAAAAGTAATCGCAGCTTGATCATCTTGTTCGCCAATCGCTTTAATATCAACCCCAACTTCAAAGCGAACCCCGTTATCCTTAAAGTTTTGGATTACCATTTCAGCCACATCATCATCTTCACGTGGTAGTAAAGTCTGATGGTGATCAAGAACCGTGACGTGTGAACCAAAGGAAGTGAACATATTTGCGAATTCAAGACCAATGTAACCGCCACCGATAATCACGAGTTCACGTGGTAACTTAGGCTGATCCATCGCTTGAGTAGAATTCATAAGAAATCGACTATCTTTTAATCCAGGAATGTCGGGGATGGTTGGTGTTGCACCAGTATTGATGAAAATATGTTCGCCCTTGTAGGAAAGCGTTTGCCCATCTGGAGTTTGCACATCAATCGTGTGGTTACCAGTAAAATGAGCGGTTCCATCTAAAACAGTGATATGATCTTCACTTGCTAACATTTGATAATTCTTTTGGCGGAGTTGGGATGTCATCACATTTTTTCCATCGACTGCGTCTTCAAATGAGGTTCCATTAGCAGCTTCAATAATTAGCCGTTTGGAGGGAAGGCAAGCAATATTAATGCAGGTTCCCCCGTACATTTGCTTCGATTTTTCAATAACAAGCACTTGTTCCCCATGTTGAGCGAGAAACTTCGCAAGCGTTTTTCCGCCCTTGCCAAACCCGATAATAATATTCTTGACTGTTTCCATTAAAAGGCCTCCAAAGTTGAAATTATTTTACATACTTTGAAATTATACTAAGAATAAACGTTTTGTCACTTAAAACGCTTAAATAAGACAAATATGCAGTTTGCATTTTACTGAACAAAGTGTTAGGATAATATCGTAAATATATTAGTCCCAACTGCAGTCAGAACTTGTATATTAAAGAAAAACGTATTATATAAACATTGTACATTATTGATCATAAAGAGTGTGCTATCGAAATAAAACGTTTTACTGATTTACAAAAAGTTTTGATTGAGGAGAGATTATAATGAAAGCTGCACATTTAGTAGAACACCCCAAAAAAGTAAATGAAAAGAAAACAGTTATTCAAGAGACCAAGTTTATCGACATCTTGAGTAAAGTTGCAACAGTTGTAGCTATTTTGATGTATGTATCTTACATTTCACAGATTAAGAATAATTTGGCAGGAAATTATGGTGCTCCTTTACAACCATTAGTGGCAGCGCTTAACTGTACGTTATGGTGCATTTATGCTTACTTCAAACAACAACGTGATTGGCCAGTCTTCTGGGCAAATTTCCCTGGCATTATTTTTGGCTTAATCACCTTTATCACATGTTTACATTAGGAAAAATAGGATTGAGGGAAAATGAGATTTTCTCCAATCCTATTTTTTATACGCTAATTCTCGACTCTATGATATAATGAATCGAACATATGTTTAGAGGTGAGTAGAGATGCTAAAAGATGGGATGCCAGTAGTTCACTTTAGTTCTTTTGCGCCGGTGACAGAGATGATTTTACAGTCGTTGCCGGTTGAAAGGAACAAAGAGGCTCAGAAGGCGCCAGCCATTAAAAACTTTGATTAATTGCGTCAACGATTAAATAGTCAAGCACGATTTCTTATTTTGGACCTTGAGTTTTTTCAAGATCAGCAGAAGCATCGAAATGGAGTTGCCCAGATTGCAGGGAGAATGTTTGAAACACAAAGCAGCTTTAATTACTACCTCTATGCCCAGAATATGTCTGCTGAGCGGCAATTGGCTTTTTTACGACAATATGACCTTCGCCTTTCGGAAGTAAATGAATATGAGGTTAGACAGATTTTTAACCGGATTTTTCATTTCATTGCGGTAGAACGCCCCGACTATATTGTGAGTTGGGATAATGGAACTGACTTTGAATCGTTGAATTATGAAGCAAATCGATTAAAGATTAGGAAAGAGGATCGTCCTTGGCGCACAATTCAGTCGTTAGATCTGGAAAAATTAGTTGCTAAAGAAGTATGGAAAAGTAAAAGTGGGATCAGTCTGGAAAAGATGTGTCGGTTGTTGCATCTTCCTCGGGTTAAATACCATCAAGCCCAAAATGATGTGATAGCGATTGAACAAATCTTGAAATTTTATGCTCGCGATTTAGAGCGTGAATTAAATTATCGCTGATCATTACCAAAACTTAAAATTTAGTTCATGATTTATCCCGATTGACTTTTTATAATTAGTAACAATTGAAAGAAGGTGAACGAGATAAATTTCATTTTTCGACTGCTTAAGCGGATATTTATAATAGGACTTTTAGTAGGTGGAGGATGGCTTTATTTCAATGATGCACGGGTTCAAGCAACTGCAAACCAAACTGCATGGAACGTTCGTGATCGTATTGCTAAGTTAATTGGTAAAGACGATACAAATTCAAACGATAATTCTAATCTGCACTTAAACGATGCAAATAACGGTTCTTCTAAAAATGAACAAGAACCAACGACAGAACAACAAACGAGTACACAAACTTCGATTCCGTCTACTGGACGATGGGCGACTAATCAAGCAACGGTTTATGTAAATACAAATAATGCTCAACTTGATGCAGCTACTAATACTGCAATTCAAAACTGGAATCAAACCGGGGCATTTACATTCAAACCAGTAAACAATCAAAGTAAAGCGGATATTGTTGTAACGACGATGAACCGCTCTGATTCAAATGCTGCTGGGTTAACGAAGACGTCCTCGAATTCGTTGACAAGAAGATTTATGCATGCAACGGTGTATTTAAATACATATTATTTAACTGACCCAAGCTATGGCTATAGTCAGGAACGAATTGTTAATACAGCCGAACACGAACTGGGACATGCGATTGGACTTGATCATACCAATGCTGTTTCGGTAATGCAGCCTGCTGGATCATTCTATACGATTCAACCAGATGATGTGCAAGCGGTACAAAAACTATATACTAATAATAAATAAAAATAGCGGGACTGAAAGAAGTGAATTTCTCTCAGCCTCGCTATTATATTTAGTCTGTCATTTTCCGCGCTTTTAGTGCCCACAGGATAGAAACAGTATCAATTATTTCCTGTAACATGGCGCCGAAAAAGGCTGGAATAATTCCGGTACTAGCAATAAGCATTAAGATAGTACAGATTGCAATTCCGATTAGGACCGCTTGTTTTGCGATTCGCAGAGTTTCCTGAGAAATGCTAACGGCTTTTGCGACTCGCAAAAGGTCGTCTTTTAGGATGACAACTGCAGCAGATTCACTAGCAGCAGTTGATCCGTGAGCCCCCATTGCAATTCCAACATCAGCTGTCACAAGAGAAGGTGCGTCATTTACGCCATCGCCAACCATGAAAACAGGATGTTCATTTGTTGGAATGGCTTTGAGTGCATTGATTTTATCTTGTGGAAGAAGATCGGCTTTAACTTGGGTGATCCCTACTTGTTGAGCAACTTTATCTGCAATAACAGCTTGGTCGCCAGTTAACATTAATAGATTGGTAACACCAAGCTGTTTTAACTGGTCCATTGTTTGCTTTGCTTCAGGACGAATATGGTCGATAAAAGTGATTGCGCCATAGTATTGCCCATCAACGCTCACATAGATAGCTGTTACTGCCAAAATCTGGTCAAGATTTTCAGGTGATACGAATTTTAATTTTCCTACTTTAACTTCCTGTCCATCAACAGTTGCTAAAATTCCTTTACCGGTTATTTCTTTAAGTTGATCAACGGTTGATAAGGGAATGTTATACGCAGTGGCGTAAGAAAGCAGTGAGCGTGCTAGGATATGTGATGATTGTTGTTCGGCGCTTGCTGCGTAATGGAGAAGCTGGGCTGAATCAATTTTTCCTGTTGGTAAGATTTTATCAACGGTCAATTGACCCCTTGTAATAGTTCCTGTTTTATCAAATGCACCAGTTTTAGCAACCGCTAGTTTCTCCAGTACGCTCCCTGTTTTGACAACAATTCCGTTTCGTGAAGCTCGGCTCATTCCAGAAACCATTGCCACAGGAGCTGCGAGGATTAACGGACATGGTGAAGCGACAACGAGAACTTCCGCAAATCGTTCAGGATGTCCGGAAAGTGCCCATGCAAGTGAAGAGATAATAATAGCAATAATTGTAAATGGTACAGCGTATCGGTCAGCTAATCGAACAAAGTGGGCAGGAGTTGATTCAGCTTCCTTAACCAATTTAACGAGTTGCTGATATTGACTATCTTTTGCTAGCTTGGTGACTTGTAAAGTAGTGGCATTATCACCATTAACTGATCCGGACATCACTTCGTCACCAGCCGTTTTTGAAACTGGCCGTGACTCACCGGTTAATGAAGATTCGTCAAACAAGCCCTCACCATTTTTAATAATTCCATCGACTGGTACTAATTCTCCAGGTTTAACAATAAGCTGATCGCCAACTTTGACATCGTTAACTGAGATATCGTTAGTTTTACCATTGGTGATTAAATGTGCCGTTTGCGGTGAATTATTAAGTAATGCTTTTAATTCAGTACTTGCTTTTTTGGCGGCATAATCTTCTAAGGCATCTCCTCCGGTTAACATTACAAGAATAACCATGGCTGCCCAGTATTCACCAACAGCTAGCGTTGCCACAACAGCCATAATGGCAAGTAAATCAACGCCATATTTACCACTACGAATAGTTTTTATCATGCCAACAAACATTGAAAAAGCAACAATTGCCCCAACGACAGTGACCAAAATTTGTGCAAAGAGGTGTAAATGGAATCCAAATTGGAGTACAACTGCGATTGCGGCAATTACTAAGATGATAATTAATTTTTGCTTATTAGATAGTTTTTTCATAATACCCCCGCTTAGTCCTAATACTTTCTACACTTTAATTATAGAGTTTTTATGCAGTGATATAATAAAAAATTAGAAATATTAAGGGGAACTGGTGAAAAATAATGCAAAATAGCCGATTTTATCAACGAATTTTTGTGTTGATAATTGATTCATTAGGAATTGGAGCAACTGCTGATGCCAATCGTTTTGAGAGTCTAGGGGCTGATACACTAGGTCATGTTGGGGAACATTTTCGGATGCGGTTGCAATTGCCGATTTTTCAGAAACTGGGTCTAGGAAACCTGCACCCAATTATGGGGATGCCTTCGCTTGAAAATCCTCACGCTGCTTATGGGCAAATAAGTTCAATCTCAACGGGCCTAAGTGATCGTGAAAGCCAGTGGGAGATGATGGGCTTGGCAACGACCGCTGAACCTGACATTTTTATTGATGGTGTGCCGTTGGAAATAGCGACTGCTTTTGCGAACAAAGCCATGCGCCCGCTTTTAAGTAATTCGCTACTGAATACTCAGACGGTATTGAAAGATTACGGCCTTGAGCAATTGGCAACAGGTGGTCTGTTATTAGCAACGGCTAGTTCTTCGAGTGTTTGGCTAATTGCACATGAACATACTATTTCGGTTGCCGAATTAAAAGAAGATTGTCAGATTTTGCGAACAATGCTCGATAACTCTCCGTATACTATTGAAAATGTAAATGGCCTTCTTTTTAGTGGCAACCGGCCGACTAATTTTTATCCCCAAGAACTTTATAAGTTTCCCTTAGCTCCACCAAGTCCAACAGTTATTGATTGTCTCCTGAAAGAAGGCTATGCGGTAAAATTAATCGGAAAAAGTGCCCAGTTCTTTGATTTAGCTCGTAAAGAAATAATTGGGAATAATAAGGAGAGTTTTGTTCAGCTACAAGAGCTAATCGACAAAAGATTTACAGGTGTTTGTATAGCAGAAGTAGGAGAGATGGAGCAATTTGGTAAAGCGCGTAATCCTGAAGGCTTTGGAACGGAATTAATGCGGATTGATCACGAACTTACAAAAGTCATCGATAAACTGCAAAATGATGATTTACTGATTGTGACGGGGAACTTCGGGAATGATCCTACTTATCCTGGTGAAAAACATACGCGTGAATACGTACCGTTGCTTGTAACATCTCCGCATCTTAAGCAAAATATTTCTCTTGGTGGCAAAAGTTTTAGCGATATTGGGGCAACAATTCTTGATAATTATGATTTGGGAGATAAGTTGCCAGTTGGTAATAGTTTTTTAAGAGAATTATTTTCTGCATATCAATAAAAGAGGATGGAAAAATTCTGATTTTCCATCCTCTTTTATCTATTTTAACGATGAAATTTATAGTAAATAGCAATTCCCATAATCAAAAGAAGGACAAGGGCAGCAAGACGTGGGTTTGTTTTAAATAATTCGTGCATTGCATGAATTTGTCCAATACCAAGGGGAAGAGTAAACATAGAAAAGACACCCTTTCAAAATTTACTTAAGCGCTTAGTAGTTTTTTATAAGGAATTCTTTCATATCTGTTGGTTGATGTCCAGTGATATGCGCAAAATCGTCAGTAACGCGGTTCATCAAGCCCATTGCAGCTGCTTGGTACATAGAAGCAAGTTCGTTTCCGTCACCCTCAGCAGCGTAAATTTCAGCAAATTTTTTTATAGTAACAGGGTCATAGCCGATTCTTTCACCCGTAACATTAGTCATAATATAGCTAAGTTCTGGCATTGTATAATTCTTGCTCATGGTAAGGAGATAATTTTGACCCTTATCTCGCAAGTATGGTTTGACTGCTACCTTGGCGATAGCTTCAGCACTATCTTGACGGGAAATAAAACTCATTGCCTGGTCACCGACTGGGTAAATGATGTTGTGTCGTTCGATTAATTCTGGAAGGTAAGGAACGAGTGGGTCAGCATATAGCGAATTTTTAACAACAGCATATTTAAGGCCGGAACTGGCAAGCCGGGCAGGTAAGTATGCGTAGTAACCAGCCATTTGGAATGGGTTATTATATTGATCTGCAATAAAACTAACATCAACCAAATTATGAACATCGGCCTTAAACATTGCGGTTAATGAGTTTTCAAATTCATCAATTCGATCCTTAACTAAGTAGGTGATGCTTGGAATGTAGATAACAACATCGATTCCGCTAAAAGCTGCCGTCATCTTAGCGACGTCATGATAGTCAATTGCGGCAATTTCATATCCGGCATCTTTGAATTGGGAAGCTTTGGCAGGATTGTGAACGCCGACGCGGATGTTATCTGGAGATGTAAGTTTGCTTAATTGCTTAACAACGTGTTGACCAAGGTGCCCGGTTGCACCAGTAACCATATACTTCATTATTAGTTCCTTCTTTCTTTTTCAGCATCTTTTATTGCCTGTTTAACACGAATAGTGTCGATTACATCTTGTAAACTGATTCTTGCAAGTTTAGCTTTCGCCGCTATTTCTGCTTGCTGGTAAAATCCGTTAAGTGTCTCTTGAATATTTCCGCCAACGATGCATTGTGGATTTGTTCGTTCATCAATCGTAAATAGATGAGCATCCCCTTCGATCGCAAGAAAAACATCATAGAGTGAGATGCTTTCGGGTGATTTTGCAAGCACTGGATCTGCTGCCCCGTGGACCGTGTTGATTAATCCCGCTTTATTGAGCGCACTCATCAAACGTCGGACGACAACTGGTGAAGTTTCAATGCTGCTAGCGATATTACTACTTGTTAACGGAATAATTCCTTGATAAATATTAATGAAAGCAAGGATATGGATGCTATCACTAAAACGAGTTGAAATTTTCATATTATCATTCCTTTAATTGTGATTGTAATTTATGTAGTTACATGATGTCAAGAGATTAAATTTTATGTTGCCTTGACAATTGTTTTTCTGGGATATAGTATTAGCTTATTGATTGAAACTTTTTGAGTTACAAGTAAGGAGAAAATAAATGAGATTTAAGAAAATCGTTGCTCTTTCATTATTAAGCATTGCTGGTTTACTAGCAGGGACTATTATGCCGGCGGTAGCAAGTGCTGCTAGCAATAAACCAATTATTGTGGGGTCAAAAAACGTCTCAGAAAGTAAGACTGTCAGTGAAATTTACGCGCTTGCGCTTGAGCATGAAGGATATAAGGTTACTCGGAAACCCAATATTTCAAATAATGTAATTTTTAGTGCAACGCAAAAAGGCGAAGTTGACGTTTATCCTGATTATACGGGAACAATCGTGGAAGCATATCTCAAAAAGAAGGGGACTGGCAAGAGTGCTAGTCAAATGGCTAAGCTAGCACACGATGGTATTCAAAAAGACGGCTTAACGACATTTAAATACGCACCAGGTGATAATCGTCAAGGTGTCGCAATGCCAACTAAGGATGCGAAGAAGTACCACATTACTAATTTAAGTGAACTACAAAAGAATGCAAAGAAGATTAACTTTGCTTCACAGGGTGAGTTCGAAAAACGTGCTGATGCCCTTCCAGAAATGAATAAAGTTTATGGTAAGTTTGATTTTAAGTCAATTAAGGACTATGACGTAAATTTACTCTATAAGATTATGGAACAAGGAAAAGCTCAAGCAGCCCCGGTTTCAACAACTGATGGTCAATTAGCAACTAGTAAGTTTACTTTACTAAAGGATAATAAGAATATTTGGCCACCATATAATTTAGTTCCAGTCGTAAATAAAAAAGCTGCCAAAAGTCATCCCAAAATGGAGCAAGCCTTAAATAAGGTTGATGCGAAGTTAACAACTAAGCAATTAACAGATTTAAATAAAAAAGTTAATGTCGACGGGCAGAATTATAAGACTGTGGCTAAAAATTGGTATAATCAAAATATAAAATAAGTGCCAAAGGGGCAGATAACTAGTTTTTATTGCTAGGTATTTGCTCCTTCGTTATAGGCAATAAATAGGGAGTGGTAGCTTGCTAGGGCAAATAATTCAATATTTTCAAACAAATAGCGGACAATATTGGCAATATGTTGGTCAGCATATTGTTCTGACTGTCGTAACGCTTGTGATTTCAATGATCATTGCACTGCCATTAGGATATATTGGTTCGCAAATTAAACCGGTTGCTCAATTTTGTGTGATGTTTGCGCAACTGTTACGGATCATTCCTAGTTTGGCATTACTGTTCTTATTAATTCCATTTATTGGAACGGGGGTTGTCCCTGCGTTAATTGCTTTAATTGTTTTAGCGCTTCCGCCGTTGCTAATCAATACAATTCTTGGCTTTAATGAAGTGAGCCCACTGTATAAGGAAGTTGGGATAGCCCTAGGGATGGATCAGCGTCAATTACGCCGACAAATAGAAATTCCCCTTGCATTGCCCTATATTTTAAACGGAATAAAACTAGCATTGGTTGAAATCATTGCCAGTGCAACTTTAGCGACTTATATTGGTGCTGGTGGATTGGGAACTCTAATATTTACTGGCTTAGGCTTATACGATATGAGTTATGTGGTGATTGGCGCAGTAAGTGTTGCTATTTTATCTTTGCTAGCAATGATTAGCTTTGATTTTTTAATTAGAAAGGTACAAAAGCATGACAGAACCAATTATTCAATTTAAGCATGTTGAGAAGCGTTTTAACGATCAAACGGTGATTTCTGATCTTAATTTTACGGTCAACAAGGGTGAATTTATAACGATTCTTGGCTCATCTGGTTCAGGAAAAACTACTACCTTAAAAATGATCAATGGACTAATAACGCCAAGTGCGGGTGAGATATTAATTGATGGACAAAACCTTCGGGACCTTGATCTTGTAAAATTGCGGCGGCACATGGGGTACGTTGTCCAACAGATAGGATTATTTCCGCATATGACGATTGGTCAAAATATTGCAGTTGTGCCCAAAATGCTGCATTGGGATAAGAGAAAGATTAATAACCGTGTTACCGAATTACTAAGTCTTGTTCAACTAAACCCCACTGAATATATAAATCGGTATCCCCAACAATTATCTGGTGGTCAGCAACAGCGAGTGGGAGTGGCAAGGGCCTTAGCGACTAATCCGCCGTATGTGTTGTTTGATGAACCCTTTGGCGCGCTGGATGCCTTAACGAGAATGGAATTGCAACGAGAAGTAAAAAAGATTCATGAATCATTAGCAGAAAAGACTTTTATGTTTGTAACTCATGATATTAACGAGGCCTTATTTTTGGGACAACGAGTAATGATCATGCATGAAGGACGCATCGTTCAATTTGCTACGCCGGAAGAAATTGTTCACCATCCAGCAACTGAATTTGTTAAGCAGCTTTTAGGAACGATTCGCCAAAACCAAGATTTGTGGAGGCAACAATATGACTGAGTATTGGACTGAGAATTGGCCGATAATGCTTGATGATATGCGGCAACATGCAACGATGGTTCTTTCTTCATTAACAATTGCTTTAGTGATTGCAGTTATAATAATCTTATTGTTTTTGCGCCGTGAAAAGTGGCTTAACAGTTTGATCTATTTCTTTTCGCTCTTATATTCGATTCCAAGTTTTGCATTTTTTGCCTTACTCTTACCAATTTCTGGGTTAGGGATGAAGACGGCAATTATTGTTTTAACAATCTACTCTGAATATGTTTTATTGCGTTCCTTCATTACGGGAATTCGTGGTGTTGATCCACAATTAATCGAAGTTGGTGTTGGGATGGGGATGACATCTCGACAGGTTTTTTGCCAAATTCAATTGCCATTAGCATTACCAGCAATTTTTAGTGGAATCCAAGTGGCACTAGCTTCGACAATGGCAATGGCAACTATTGCGGCAACGATCAATGCCGGTGGGCTTGGTCAATTATTGTTTGAAGGACTACAGGGGCAACAGGTAGTGCCAATTTTGTGGGGAACAGTTTTGACAATGGCTTTAACGTTAGTGTGTGCAGGAATTGTTCAATTGATTTCGTGGACATTGTTGCATCGATGGAAAGGAGTATTAAATAACTGAGCAAGAAATTAGTAGTATTCACTGAGAATTCGTATAATCAAAATAGATAACGAAAACGAGGAGGGTGCTAAATGGATAAAAATGAATTAAAGAAATTAACGCCAATGCAATATGCCGTGACTCAAATGGGGGTTACTGAAAAACCATATAGTGGTAAATATGATCGATTTGATGAACCAGGCATTTATGTTGATGTTGTTAGTGGTGAACCATTATTTTCATCATTAGATAAATACGATGCAGGGTGCGGCTGGCCAGCATTTACTAAACCGATTAAGAAGCGTGTTCTTACAGAAAAACGCGATCAATCATTTGGAATAGAGCGGACCGAGGTAAGAAGTAAGGAAGCTGATTCGCATCTCGGGCATGTCTTTAATGACGGTCCAACTGATCGCGGAGGATTGCGCTACTGCATTAATTCAGCAGCTTTGCAGTTTATTCCAGTTGATAAATTGCAAAAAGAAGGCTACGGAGAATATCTAAATTTGTTTGATAAATAGAAAAATGAGGATGGAAGAAAATTTCTCCTATCCTCATTTTTCGTTTTAAAGTTTATTTTTCTTCTAAATATGGCATCATAAAGTTCAGGGTGACCACCTAATAAACGATTAGCATAATAGGCGACTAAAGTAATTAATGTCATACGCAGCCATTGAAATTATAATGACATTGACATAACAACTGGCTGGGATTATTCCCATATGGATAAGGATGGTTCCAGTCAATGCCCCGATAACTGTTCCTAAAACGAATAATGGCATGAAAATACCACCTGGGACAGTAGCACCAGTGCCACCGAAACGAAGGATGAAATAAACTAATAAAATCTATGCTGGTGTTTACCATCCACAAATAAACTTATAATTGAAGCTAATAAAATTACGGAAAAACTTACAACAGCGATTACGTTACTCAATAATGACATCATGGTAAACACCCTTTCTTAATAAAATTGACATCGCTTTCATCAACTACATTATAACATTAGTTAGCTAGAATTGATTAAAAAGCATCTCTTATTTTACTAATTAAAGTGTTTATTTAAACATCTTGTTTATTCTTTGAAAAAGTCGCGAATAATTTGCTTGTAAGCCTTAATTGTAGCAACGTAACTAGAAATGGTTGTATATTCATCAGTTTGATGAGCAACGTTCCAATCGTCACATCCTAAGATTACAACTGGAAGGTCAGGACGATTTAATGTAAATACACTTGCATCAGTTGCACCATTGATAATATCAAGCTTGGTATCATTTGGATAGTTTCGCTGGGCGGCATTGAGGGCAATTTGGATAAAATCATTGTTAGGTTCTGTGGCAATTGGATAGAAATCCTGAATAATTTTTAGTTCTAATTGGAAGGGAGTTGTGTGATTGATATATTCAAGCACATCGTTTAATCGATCTGTGACTTTAATATTATTAAATGCTGCCGTAGGACGGATATTTCCTTGCAAACTAGCACTGTCGGGGATGGTATTAACTTGCGATCCACCGTCGATAACGGTAATGCTATGTTGGACTTTTCCGAGGTATTGATCATCTTTGGTGTTATCAAAAAGATGTTTTTCTTCTTCGATAAACTTTAGCAGCCCTTCAATTGCATTAATACCATTTTGCGGGTGAGAACTATGGCAAGATTTTCCATAACTGGTAACGCGGTAATTCATACTCCCCGAGTGAGCAAAAATCACATTACCGCCAGTTGGCTCGCCGACTAATAATGCATCAAGGTCATCGGCAATCCCTTGCTTTTGTAAACGATAAGCTCCAGGAGTACCAAGTTCTTCTCCAGCAGTAGCGATAAATCTAACCGTTCCTGATGGCAGTTGCCCAGCTTCTTTCAATTCGATTAATACGATAGCTTGAGCAGCCAGTCCGCTTTTCATGTCAGCTGCTCCCCGACCAAAGACATAATCACCATTAATTTCACCACCAAAGGGATCATGTTGCCAGCGGTCTGGATTAGGTACTGCCACGGTGTCTTGGTGTCCAGTGAGCCCAAGAATTTTTTTGCTTTCACCAGTCCCAATTTCCGCAATCAGGTTTGCACGACGGTCACCGAATTCATCAACTTTTGAATCGATTCCGTGATTTGCTAAAAGTTTTTGTAAGTAGTGGGCCACTTCAACTTCATTTCCGTTAACAGAATGGATTTTTATTAAATCCTGCAGTACTTTGACTTTTTCACTGACTTCCATAGTGATCCCTCCTATATGTTAACGATCTTGGTGGTTAAGTTTCTTAGCTAAAATATCACCAATTACTTGAATAATTAAAACAAATAAAAGAACGAGGATAGTGGCGACAAGGGTTACGTCGTTATTAAATCGGTCGTAACCATATGAAATAGCGGTATTACCTAAACCGCCGGCACCAATTGCACCAGCCATTGCGGTAAGGCTAACTAAACTAATTAGTGTAACGGTGGAGACACGGACAAGTTCAGAACGTGCTTCACGAAGGTAAACGTCAATAATGATATCCCAGTTAGTAGCACCGATAGCTTGGGCAGCTTCAATTTTACCGTGGTCAACGCTTTCAAGCGCAACTTGAACTTGACGAGCATAGAAAGCAAATACGCCTAATGAAAGGGGAACTAATGCGGCGGTCGTTCCAATCTGTGTTCCAACAATCAATTGGGTGAAGGGGGCAATGAAGGCCAACAAAATGATAAATGGAATTGCCCGGAAAACAGATACAACCTTATCAACAATACTAAAAACAATTCGATTTTCTAAAATTCCCCCCGGCTCAGTAACCACAAGCGCTACTCCGAAGATTAATCCTAAAATTCCACCGAAGATAGCAGGCCAGAAAGTCATGTAGATGGTTTGGACGATTGAGGTACCCCAACCATTGTCACCACCCCAGCCAAGTTGAATTACATTTGGTATAAGATTATTCATTCCAAATCCTCCGATCATCAATCTTTGTTACAGTAACATCATTTTGCTTTAAGAAGTCAATAGCTTGTTGACGCTTATCAGCATCGCCCTTGATAACTACAAATAGGGTACCGACTGGGGAGCCGGCTAAGACTTCAATGTTTCCATAAAGCATGCTTGCTTCAACCTGGAGTTTCTTATATAACTCGATAATGATTGATTTAGTCACGTTATTTGCATCGTAGACTAATTGCAGTAACTCTTCGTCATCATCAAGGTGACCAAGATCGAATGCTTTAAGGGTATCGACTGCGGCTAAGGATCCTCCCACGAATTGCCGGGTTAGGTCCTGTTGTGGTTGGAGGAACACCTTTTGTAAGGTACCACGCTCAATAATTTGTCCATATTCCATGACAGCAATCTTATTAGCTACTCGTTTAACAGCGTCCATTTCATGGGTAATGAGGACAATTGTCAAATCTAATTTGTCATTGAGCCGTTTAAGAAGATCTAGAATCTGATTAGTGTTTTGAGGATCAAGGGCAGAAGTAGCTTCATCAGAAATTAGGATTTCAGGATCGTTAGCTAATGCCCGGGCAATTGAAACTCGTTGCTGTTCACCGCCAGATAATTGAACAGGATAGAATTCAGCTTTATCCTTTAAGCCAACTAAATCTAAAAGTTCAAGCGCCTTTTTCTCTTTTGCGTCATCGTCTAAGTCAGTATGTTTAAGAGCAAAAAGGACATTTTCAATTACTGAAGTTTCATTTAGTAAATTGAAGTGTTGAAAAATCATTCCAATTTTTCGCCGCTTTTCTTGTAACTCTTTATTACTAATTTGCTGTTGATGGTCTTTGAAAAAGACGGTTCCATTAACTGTTACTGACCCAGCAGAGGGGAGTTGTAGGAGATTGATTGTTCGAACTAATGTTGATTTACCAGCTCCAGAATAACCAACAATCCCATAAATATCGCCTTTCTCTACTTTTAAGGTAACATCTTTTACCGCATGAACAGTTTGTTTTCGCTGTTTGAAAGTTACGCTAATATTATCTAAGTCAATAATTGGGTTCGCCATATTAATCCTCCTTATTTATTGAAGTTAAGATCCCATGCTGGAATTTCAGCAGTACCGTAAAGCTTCTTGATTTCTTGCTTTGTCTTTTCTGTTTGGTAAGCACGTACAACATCTTTGTAAATCTTGTTATTCTTTTCACTACCTTTAACAGCAATTACGTTAACCCATTGTTTGGAATCTTTATTAATTGGTTCAACAAAAATTGCACTCTTGTAGTTAAGACCAGCTGCTTGAGCGTAATTAGTATTAACTACCGCGGCATCGACGTTATCTAATGACCGAGCTGTTTGATCAGCGGCTAATTCTTTAATTTTAAGATCGCGCGGGTTCTTGGAAATTGAATTTACAGTTGCAAGCTTTGTGCCTTTCTTTAGGTCGATCAAACCAGCATTCTTTAATGCGAATAATGCCCGTGATTCGTTTGAAGCATCGTTTGGCACTGCGATTGTTCCCCCATTAGGAATTTCCTTAACGCTCTTGTATTGCTTAGAGTAAAGACGGATTGGTGTGATGTAGGTGTCACCGATAGAAACAAGATCTGTCTTATGTGCTTTATTCCATGTTTGTAAGAATAGCTTGTGTTGGAATGAGTTTAAATCGACATCGCCATTTTCTAAGGCTTTATTTGGCTGGTTATAATCAGTAAACCGCTTGAACTTCAAAGTAACGTTGTACTTATCTTTAGCGGTTTTACTTACTGAATTCCAAATTTCATCGTCTTGTTTTGAACCAGCCATAATCCCAACAGTAACAGTTCGTTTTGCTTGTTGTTGCGGACGAATAAAACTAAAGTATCCGGCAATGACAACAATAAGTGCAACTACTGACCAAATAATGATATTTCTTCTTTTCTTTCTCTTCATAGTAAAAAGCTCCCTTTCAATCAATTAAATATTTTCGTTGGTTAATTGAAACGTTAGATTGCTAGTAAATAAAAAAGCACTCGTCCCTTTATTCAAAGGACGAGTGCTCGCGTTACCACCTTTATTTGCTGAATCTTCACAGACCCAGCCTCAGTAGGTTACTCTAATAAAATAATTAGAATTACCTAGCACTAATAACGTGTGCTAACCCGTTATCGACTAACAATCATCGATACCATTCCAAGCCCATCTTCAGTAGTTACGCTTGCTTCTTCACACCACCCAGAAGTTCTCTTGTAAGCCTCGCTACTTACTCTGCTTTTCGATATGTTTTAACGTTCAATTAATTATTATGTGTTTCATTATAATGGTTCTCTCATTTTTGTCAACGCATTTTTTAATTTAAATTTTACTCTATTTGAGTCATCAATCGTTTTACATGAGATTATAATAGTATTTATTAAAGATAGTAAGGATCGAAAATTAATGAATAAACCAGTAAAACTTGAGGATGTTGCTAAAAAAGCCGGCGTATCTAAAACAACTGTCTCGCGGGTGTTAAATAAGCGAGGCTATTTAAGTGAAGAAACAATTAAGAAAGTTCATAACGCAATGAAAGAGTTGGAATACCGTCCCAATGTTATTGCCCGCCAGCTTTTTAAACAAAAAACTAATTTAGTAGGGTTAGTTTTTCCAACGGTTAATAATCCATTTTTTGGTCAATTGGAGGCAGCGTTAGATACAGAACTATATCAGGCTGGCTATAAAGTTCTGATGGGAAATAGTCAAAACAACCCGCAAAAAGAACAAGAATATATACAACTTTTGCTCAACCACCAGATTGATGGGTTAATTATCGGGGCCCATAATGATCAAGACGTCCAATATAAGGAAAAGAATTTACCCATTGTATCAATTGAACGGTTAGTGAGTTCTCATATTCCAATGGTAGGTGTAAATAATTATGAAGGAGGACGGTTAGCGACGGAGCGTTTAGTAGAAATCGGTTGTCGCCATATTATCCATACTAATTATCCTCCGCATGAAGAATCGACAAATGGTCAAAGACGGCAGGGATATGAAGATGTAATGAAGGAAAAGGGATTGCCAGCGATTACCTATGCAGTTGATTTTGATTGGCCAGTTGAAGAGAAAAAGAAAGTATTTGAACAGATATTTAGTGAACATCCAGAAGTTGATGGAATTTTTGCTGATAATGATACCAATGCGGCATTAATTATGCAGGTAGCCCAAAAGTATGGGCGTAAGATTCCAGAAGATTTAAAGATAATTGGCTTTGATGGTGCCGATATCACTAAAGTTCTTTTTCCGGGATTAACAACAATTCAGCAACCAATCAATTTAATGGCTAAGGTAGCAGTTGAACTACTTGAACAGCAGATTAAGGGAGAGGTAATTGAAGATTCTGTTCAATTACCAGTGAAGCTAATTACAGGGGTAACAGCTTAATGTTACTCTTTTTTCATTTATTTATGTCAACCGGTTGACATAAATAAATGAAAGCGATACCATAAAGGCGTTAAAAATATCATAGTGATGTAAATGGTTAGTAAAAATGAGGTGACTTATATGCTGTTAGGAAGCATTGAAGCGGGTGGAACTAAATTTGTATGCGCGGTTGGAAATATCAATTACCAAATTAAGAAGGCGATTCATATTCCAACCACTACCCCTGAAGAGACGTTGCAAAACTGCATTGATTTCTTTAAGCAGTTTGATGATCTGAGTGCAATTGGGGTGGCCTCATTTGGTCCGATTGAAATTCGTCGCAGTTCACCAAAATATGGTTTTATCACTAATACCCCGAAAAAAGGATGGCAAGATGTTGATTTTGTTGGCACCCTAAAGAAGGCGTTTGATGTTCCAATTGCTTGGACTACTGATGTAAACGGATCAGCATACGGAGAATATGTTTTATCAACCTTATTTAACAAACGGATCCATTCCTTGGTTTACTACACAATAGGTACAGGTGTTGGGGCTGGCTGTGTAATTGATGGTAAATTTGTTGGCGAATTAGGTCACCCAGAAATGGGGCATATTCGGTTAAAGCGGCATCCTGATGATCTTGATTTTAAAGGAATTTGTCCATATCACGGGGACTGTCTTGAAGGTCTTGTAAGTGGACCGACATTTGAAGCACGATTAGGTAAGAGTGGGCGCGATGTTCCATTAACTGACCATGTTTGGGATATTATGGCTTACTATGTTGCGCAAGCGGCCCTTGATGCTACTTTAATGTTCCGTCCCGGACAGATCGTTTTTGGGGGAGGAGTAGTTAGTGAGGAATTCTTAAAGAAAGTACGCCGTGAATTTAAGAAGTTACTTAATGATTACGTTAATGTTGGTAATGTTGACGAATACATTACGATGCCATTAGCTCAGAATAATGGTTCAGCAACAATCGGTGATTTTGCCTTAGCATTGAAAGCTGCAACTGAATAATATATTTAGCGAGAATGAGACAAATGGATGAGAAAAAATTTATCGTTTGGCTAGGAAGAATTGCCAGTGTAATTGCTGTCTTAATGTATATTTCATATATTGCTCAGATTTATAATAATTTGCATGGGCACTATGCGGCACCTCTCCAACCTTTTGTCGCTGGAATAAACTGTACTTTGTGGAGTATCTATGCTTACTTCAAGACGAATCGTGATTGGCCAGTGTTTTGGGTGAGCTTTCCTGGAATTTTCTTTAGTTTTGCAACATTCTTAACTTGTTTTCCCTGGTAAGAGAGTAAAAATATCATTAAGTGGGTGTTCTCACCTGCTTTTTTTATTTTTAGCACTTCTGGTAATTAAAAAAAGATTATGTTAATATTAGAAAACAATTAAAACATTAACCTATAATTGAAAGGGGTCTTAGTAATGACACGAAAAGTTGGAGTTATCGGAATGGGTAATGTGGGTTCAACCGTTGCGCACTATATTGTGGCGATGGGATTTGCAGATGACCTAGTTCTGATTGACAAAAACGATGCAAAGGTTAAGGCAGATGCACTTGATTTTGAAGACGCGATGGCTAATTTGCCTTTCCATACCAATATTACTGTTAATAACTACAGTGCATTGAAGGATGCAGATGTAATTGTATCTGCATTAGGAAATATCAAACTCCAAGATAACCCTAATGCTGATCGTTTTGCGGAACTTCCATTTACCCGGCAAGCGGTAAAAGAGGTTGCGCAAAAGATTAAGGAAAGCGGCTTTAAGGGCAAGATTGTGGCTATTACTAACCCGGTTGATGTTATTACTTCGCTTTATCAAAAAATAACTGGTCTTCCGAAGAACCATGTATTAGGAACAGGAACGCTGCTTGATTCTGCACGAATGAAGCGGGCAGTGGCTGAACGACTTAATTTGGATCCGCGTTCTGTGGATGGCTATAATCTTGGTGAGCACGGTAATTCTCAATTCACAGCATGGTCTACCGTTCGCGTTCTTGGTCGTCCTTTAACTGAATTAGCAGATAAGCGTGGACTAGACTTAGAAGAGCTTGATAAGGAAGCTAAGATGGGCGGCTGGACCGTCTTCCAAGGAAAGAAGTATACTAATTATGGGGTTGCAACGGCAGCTGTTAAGCTTGTCAATGCAATTTTATCCGATTCATTAACTGAATTACCGGTATCAAATTTCCGTGAAGAATATGGAGTCTACTTATCTTACCCAGCAGTGGTTGGGCGTGATGGAGTTGTAGAACAAGCTCAACTTGATTTGACAGATGAAGAGCTACAAAAGCTGCAAACATCAGCGGATTTCATTAAGGAGAAATATCAAGAAAGTTTGCAAGCAAAAGATTAAGGAAAATTTAAATAAAGAAAATAGACTAGCATAAAAAATTTATGCATGGTAGAGTTGCTTCTATACTTAACAAATAAAAGTGGCGTCATCAAATAAATTTGGTGGCACCACTTTTATTCTGTAAAAATATAGAAAGGAAATATATCATGACAAAAGAAGTAAAGCGTATAATCTTTGTAGTTCTTTTTTGTGAGTTTTTGATTTGTCTTGGAATGAGTCTTATCTTCCCAGTTGAACCGTTCATTAAAAATGAATATCACTTTACTGCCTTTGACATGGGAGTGATGTCTTCCCTATTTGCGTTTGTACAATTTATTGCTTCTCCCATTGTTGGTCGGATTTCAGACAAGGTTGGACGAAAGCCAATGTTAGTATGGGGATTGCTGATATTTGCGATTGCTGAATTCGTTTTTGCCTTAGCACAGCATTTATGGTTATTTGACCTATCGCGGGCTGTGGATGGATTATCGGCAGCTATGTTTGTACCAACGTCAATGGCATTAGCGGCGGACATTACTAGTGAAAAAGACCGCGCCAAAGTTATTGGTTGGTTATCAGCGGCTTTTAGTGGAGGATTGATTTTAGGACCGGGGCTTGGTGGAATGTTAGCGCATGTAAATTATAAATTTCCATTTTGGGTTGCTGGTATTCTAGGCTTGATTAGTACGGTTGTTGCTTGGCGCTTTTTACCTCACGATGAGGATGAACTATTCAAGAGTGAAACTAAAAATCCTGAAAATGAATTATTGACTGGTGGTTGGAGTCAATTGAAACAAATTATGACCCCAATACTAATTACGCTCTTTGGAATGATCTTTGTAGCTTCATTTGGGTTAGCGGGCTTTGAAAGTATCTATAGTTTATATGTCAATGAAGTTCATAATTTTGACTTAAACGCAATTGCGCTTGTTTTAACGCTCAATGGGATTATTTCACTTATCCTGCAAGTATTTTTCTTTGATCGGCTAGTTCGCTGGCTGGGAGAAGTTCGACTAATGCGATACAGTTTTTTCCTTAGTTTAGTTGGAACGATCATGGTGATTTATGATCATAATCATTGGCATATTATTATTGCAACCTTGTTTGTTTTTGAAGCATTCGATATGTTACGCCCAACAATTACTACATTATTAACTAAGATGAGCAAGACAAATCAAGGATTATTGAACGGAGTAAATATGTCATTAACAAGTGTGGGAAATATTATTGGTCCCCTTATTAGTGGTTATTTATTAGATGTAAATTATCAATATCCATATTGGTTTGTATCGATATTCCTAATTATTTCCTGGGTAATAACACTTGTTTTAGGACGGGAAAGAAAAGCAGCTACTAACGACTAAACGTTTAATGTTTTTATTCTTAAATTAAGAAAATGAAATAGCGAGGAATTAGGAAAAATAAAATTTTTCTAATTTCTCGCTATTGTTGTATTTATGCTTAATTTTGTTGTGCCTGTTGCAGTGTATCCTTGGTTGCTTCTTTAATCGCACGACTTGTTGCGCTGGCCCCAGTGATGCCATCCACGTCTGCACTATTAGCTGCAATAATTTTGCCGGGAAGTTCATCCAAAGCCCATTGACCCATTTCAGATTCATGATGTTTGATTATTTGTAAATTTTGAATTTTATCGTCTTGGTAGGTTAATAAAACTTCTAATTCACCACCATAGGCACTAAAGCCATTTCCAATATATTGATTTTCTTCTATTTCTCTCATTTTAATATCCATAATTATTTGAGTTAAATTACATTATTTTGGCCTGTTACGCAGAGTGATAGTAGTGGGCAAGTCTGACACTTAGGATTTCTTGCCGTGCAGACATACCTACCCCAAAAAATCATACTATGATGAGCATCTAACCAGCGTTCAGGAGGAATAGTTTTCATTAATTTCTTTTCAATTGCAAGAATGGATGCTTGGGGATCTACCATTCTTAGGCGACGGGCAACACGACTAACGTGGGTATCAACTGGGAAAGCAGGAATATTAAAGCATTCTGCGAGGACAACGTCAGCAACTTTCCTACCGACCCCAGATAAGGTCATTAGCTCCTTGAGAGTGTGAGGAACCTCACCATTAAAGTCAGTGACAATTTGCCGTGACGTTTTGACTAAAAATTTAGCTTTATTTCGATAAAGCCCTAATCTTTTTATATAAGATTCAACTTCCTCGGGTTCAGCGCCTGCTAAATCTGCTGGCAGAGGAAAGCGAGCGAATAACGCTGGCGTTACCTCATTGACAGATCGATCTGTTGATTGTGCACTTAGGATTGTAGCTAAGAGAAAGTGAAAGTTTGTGTCAGCAGTCAAGGTTGTTCCTGCCTCAGGAAATGTTTGCCGCATGACTTTAATTGAGTAACGAATTTCATCTGGTGATAACATATAAAATCACTCTTTCCGAATATGATTATAACCATTTTAACCCGAATGATTAAAATAGCGAAGAAGAATAACTACATTTTATACTCATTAAATTCTTATTTGTAAAATTTGAGTTTAACAATATGACACCAATTTAGGTTAAGAAAAAAATGTTTAATAATGATGTAATTGTAGAAAACGCTTTCTTTGATTAATTTAAATAAACGATTGACCTAGGGAAGGCGCCTTGGTAAAATGTATTAAAGATTTTCTTATAATTCTAATCGAAATTTAATTATTCAAAAAAGGAGGATGATTATGAGTTTTTGGAAAACAATTACACGTAAAGAAGACCCGCGTGTTTACGATAATAAAGACGGTCATTTGGTTCGATCTTTGAAGGTGCGGGATTTTTTAGCTTTAGGTGTTGGAACGATTGTGTCCACTTCCATTTTCACTCTTCCTGGTGAAGTGGCCGCAATGCATACCGGCCCTTCAGTAGTTATCTCTTTTTTAATTGCTGCGATCGTGGCGGGACTAGTTGCCTTCGCCTATGCAGAAATGGCTGCTGCAATGCCGTTTGCCGGTTCAGCATATTCATGGATTAACGTCGTGTTTGGAGAGTTTTTTGGTTGGATCGCTGGTTGGGCACTATTAGCTGAATACTTTATTGCTTTGGCCTTTGTTGGGTCTGGTCTCTCTGCTAACTTCCGGGCATTGTTTGTTCCGCTTGGCTGGAAACTGCCAGCTTCATTATCAAATGCTTTTGGTACAGAAGGCGGAGTTGTTGATATTGTTTCAGTTGTTGTAATTATTTTAGTAGCCCTCTTAATTTCACGTGGGGTATCCCAAGCTGCTCGTGTTGAAAACCTCCTTGTTATCCTCAAAGTTTTTGCAATTTTACTTTTTATTGTTGTTGGCTTAACAGCTATAAAAGCAAGCAATTTTATGCCGTTTATCCCAAAATATCACGAAACAGCTAATGGTGCATTTGGTGGTTGGCAAGGTATTTATGCCGGGGTATCGATGATTTTCCTTTCTTATATCGGATTTGACTCAATTGCTGCTAATTCAGCGGAGGCAATCAATCCACAGAAAACGATGCCACGTGGAATCCTTGGTTCCTTAGTAATCGCGGTTGTGCTTTTTATCGCAGTTAGTCTTGTATTGATTGGGGTATTACCATATCAACAATATGCTAACAGTGCTGAACCGGTTGGACTTGCATTACGTGCAGCTTATCATAGTGGTGTAGCAACTGTTGTTCAAACAATTGCGGTTCTAGGAATGTTTACCGCCTTAATTGGGATGAGTATGGCTGGTTCGCGGTTGATTTACTCATTTGGTCGTGATGGAATGCTACCAAAATGGCTTGGAAAACTTGATGAAGATAATCGACCAAACCGTGCACTTTGGACACTTACAATTGGTGCGGTTTTAATCGGTGCTTTCTTTCCATTCGCATTTCTTTCTCAGTTGATCTCAGCCGGTACATTGATTGCCTTTATGTTTGTTTCACTTGGTATTTATGCATTACGTCGTCGTGAAGGAAAAGATATTCCAGACCCTTCGTTTAAGATGCCATTCTATCCAGTATTACCAGCTCTTGGTTTTCTTGCTTCATTACTTGTGTTTATGGGGTTAGATTACCAGGCAAAACTTTATGCTGGTATCTGGTTTGTCTTTGGCTTAATTATTTACTTTGCTTATGGAATGCGTCACTCGTCACTGGCAAAGAAAGAAGATGGACAAAATGTTAAAAACGAAACTGAAGCAGGAGAAGACGAATAGAGATGTTTTATTAGAAGAAGAAAATGCATTTGCGACTGCTGCCCGGATTAAGTACTATGATATTGTATTAGATCATGGACAGGGCGCAACAGTTACTGATATTGAAGGTAATAATTATATCGATTTGCTTGCCAGTGCTAGTTCAACTAATACTGGCCATGCACATCCGCGAGTAGTCCAGGCTATTCAAGACCAAGCAGCTAAAATGATTCAGTATACTCCAGCGTACTTTGCTAATTCGCAAGCAGCGCGGTTAGCACCTCGATTAGCAGAATTGGCGCCGATAAGTGGACCAGTTGAAATGGTATGGGGTAATTCTGGTTCGGATGCTAACGATGCAATTATTAAATTTGCCCGAGCATATACTGGTCGTCAATATATTATTTCCTTTACAGGGGCCTATCATGGATCAACTTACGGTTCAATGAGCTTATCAGGTGTTTCATTAAATATGACAAGAAAAATGGGTCCAATGCTACCAGGCGTAGTAAAGGTGCCATTCCCTAGTCCATGGGAACGATTGACTAATGAAAGTGACGAAGCGTTTGTTGAGCGGATGTTTCATCAATTTATGTTACCTTTTGAAACTTATTTACCGGTGGATGAAGTAGCGGCAATTCTTATTGAACCAATTCAGGGTGATGGGGGAATTGTAAAAACTCCGCCTGCTTATATGCAAAAGGTATATGAGTTTGCTAAAGCTAATGGAATTCTCTTTGCCGTTGATGAAGTTAATCAGGGCATGGGCCGTACTGGTAAGTGGTGGTCTATTCAACATTTTGGGATTGAGCCGGATTTAATGTCTGTTGGGAAGTCCTTAGCATCCGGAATGCCGCTTAGTGCAATGATTGGTCGTAAAGAGATTCTGGAATCACTAGGTGCGCCAGCTAATGTTTATACTACAGCCGGCAATCCGATTACGACTGCGGCAGCGAATGCGACCTTAGATGTTATTCAGAATGAGCACCTTTTAGAGCGTTCACAACGACTTGGTAAAAAAGCAACTCAATTTTTTAAGCTTGAACAGCAAAAATATCCCTTCGTGGGTGATGTTCGAATGTATGGGCTTGATGGTGGTATTGATATCATCGATCCAACGACAGGAAAAGGTGATACAGAAGCAACAACCAAGTTAATGTATCGCATCTTTGAATTAGGGGCGATTATCATTAGCTTACGGGGAAGCATTCTTCGTTTCCAGCCACCATTGGTTATTACAGAAAATGAATTAGATCAAGCTTTTGCGATGATTGATCAAGCATTTGCGGAATTAGCTGCTGGCAAATTAGCGGCTCCCGCAAATGCAGAAGAGTTAGGTTGGTAACTCTTGCAATTTAAGACCATCTTCGGGTATACTTTAAGCGCCATCTTAGCTCAGCTAGGTAGAGCACATCCATGGTAAGGATGAGGTCGGCGGTTCGAACCCGCTAGATGGCTTTAGAGTAGCTAAAAGGAGGTTAAGAGAAAACAAAAATTTTTCTCTTAGCCTCCTTTTATTATGCTAATCTCGTTCAAGCTTAGTAATCGCCCTATCAAGCATGTTGTTTGCTATTCATTTTGGAAATAATTCTTTACGTAACGATGCATAAATAGGTTGTCCGCCTAATAAATTGCTAGTGATATAGGCAATAAAAGTTAGGATTGTCATTGGTAAAATCTGATCAACAGACCCAACCATTTCTGTTAGTAAGGTAATTGCGGTAAAAGGAGCCTCTTCAATTGCCCCAAAGTAGGCTGCCATTGAGATAACTACAAAATTAAGATAGCATGTTGCCGGAATGATATTTTGATGGATCATAACTATACTTGCAATTGCGCCGATTAATGACCCTAATACAAGGATTGGCATGAAAATCCCACCAGGAACAGAAGCACCATAACTAATCATGGAAAAGCAAAAACGAATGATGAAGAAGATAATGAAAATTCCCCAAAGACTTGTTAAATTTTTAGTTTGATTAAGGCTGACAATGTAAGAAATAAAATCATGGCTTCCTCCTAAAATACGCGCATTCCACAATCCAATTGGAATCACAAGAAGTAGGGGGATTACACTGTGATAAATATGGGGGAACTTAATCTTACTGTACCACCAACGCAAGTTTAAGAGAGTATATTGATAGCCAAAAGCGAGTAAACCAATTAAAATACCAAGGAGAACTAACCAGCCATAGCAATCTTTAGGTACATTTGTATGTACTGGAATATAGAGGCAAGGACGGACTCCGAAGAATAAAATTGTCACAAAGTCAGATGTAATTGCTGCTGCGAGGGCAGTAATACAACCTTGGGGATGAAAATCGAAGGTAATTTCTTCCAAGAGAAAGATAACTCCTGCTAACGGCGCGCTAAATGCAGCCGAAAGACCAGCAGCAACTCCACATTCTAGGAGGAATCTTTTTTCTTCTTTACTTATCATAAATTTTTCCCCTAATAATTGACCGATACAAGCTCCCATTTGAATGCAGGGACCTTCGCGACCAAGAAAGAGCCCTGGACAAATTGCCAATAATCCACCAATAAATTTACGCCATAGGACACTCCAGGCATTCATTTGATGTTCATTTAATAGAATGGCTTCAATTTGTGGTACCCCTGATCCAACTAGATCGAGTAAAGAGGGCTTAAGGATTCTACTGAGAATGAAAACAATTAAAATTGTAATAATAATATAAGGGATAAGTAATTGGGGATGTTGAGTCATCATTGGATAAATAATCATTAATAACTTTAACGTATGGTCAATAATCCACCGAAAAATACTTACAATAAATCCGGTCAAAGCTCCAACAATAATGGCTTTACCAATTAATGAAATGAAGGCTGTTGATATCGGTTTTGATAAGACATCACGGGCACGTTTAATGTTAGACTGGCTATTGGACACAACAATTCCGCCTTTCGAAAATTTAAAGGTTATTTAACTTACATTATACACGCCCTCAATAATATTTAGCGTTGATATGGTAAAATCAAAAATATATATTGCACAGTAATTAACTTGGAGGAAAAGAAATGGAATTTATTGCAGTTTTAGCAGGCTTACTGCTAGCAACACAAGTTATAGCACACCTATGTCGACGGGTTGAGATTCCGGAAGTAATTGGGCAAATCCTAGTAGGAATCATTGCAGGACCTGCTGTTTTAGATTGGGTTCATTTAAACTCAATGATGAATGAATTTCAGGAAATTGGGGTTATTATCTTGATGTTCATTGCAGGATTGGAAAGTGACCTATCCTTACTAAGAAAATATTTGAAGCCCGCCGTTGTTGTGGCGCTTTTGGGAGTTATTGTTCCCATTGTAATTATGGGTCCAGTAAGTTATATGTTTGGTTTTACTAAGCTTGAATCGCTTTTTATCGGGGTTATTTTCGCAACAACATCTGTTAGCATTTCAGTTGCAGTATTACGTGAATTTAATCGGCTAGATAGCCGAGAAGGGGCAACGGTGCTTGGAGCAGCGGTTGCCGATGATATTATTGGTGTTATCTTATTAAGTGTGATGATTAGTGTAATTAATGGAAGCAATAATAGTGGTCACGGTAATGGTCAGCCTTTAGGAATTGTCCTCTTGATGCAGTTAGTATTCTTTGGTGGTACTTACCTATTGATTCGTTGGTTAGCACCTTACCTGATTCATATGAGTGATCGCTTATTAACAGTTGCTTCAACATCAGTAATGGCGATGATTATCTGTTTAGGGATGGCCGCAATTGCTGATTATGTTGGGTTAAGTGGGGCGGTAGGCTCATTCTTTGCCGGAATTGCAGTGGCTAATACAAAGCATAAAGAAGTTGTTGATCGGAGTTTTATTCCGATTGGGTACGCAATGTTTATTCCGCTATTCTTTGTCAGCGTAGGGTTGAACATGCGCTTTGACAATATTGGTGAATCGTTTGTCTTTGTTATTGTGATGACAATTCTTGCATGCTTAACAAAACTACTTGGATGTGGAGCCGGTGCTAAGCTATCTGGCTTTAGTATGCCAAGTTCTTATGTTGTCGGTAGTGGGATGGTTGCCCGTGGTGAAATGGGATTGATTACAGCCCAGATTGGTTATGAAGCCCATCTTCTTTCACCAATGTATTATTCAGATGTAATTACCGTGATTATTATTGCAACTGTATTAGCGCCATTTATCTTAAAGAATGCATTGAAACGATCAGCCAACGAACTTGAGTAAAGGAGACTTTTGATGGAAAATCATGAACGAGAAACGGAGCAAGCACGGGTCAATAATGTTGAGAAACAAATTGACCAACAAGTAGCTGCAACCACTAAAGCTGTTGAAGATGCCCATCGTGAAACACGAGCAGTTGAACGTAATTATAGTGAAAATGCGTCTATTAACCGTTATGAAGTTGATGATATTGCCGAATCTCGGTCAATGATTGAACAGCAGCGCCAATTGGTTTCACGAGCAGCGGAAAGTGAATCAATTCTCAAGCACCAGTTAAGAACTTTGAAAAACTTAAAAGGGTCACCGTATTTTGGCCGGATTGATATTCAAGATCCTGGTGAAGATAAGAGCGAAACGCTATACATCGGTACTTCATCTTTAATGAATGAAGATAAAACAGACTTTTTGATTTACGACTGGCGGGCACCAATTTCGGGAGTTTACTATAATGGTACCCTTGGGAAAGTCAATTATGAAACTCCGGCTGGGATGCAAACCACGGAATTAAAAAAGAAACGGCAATTTACTATTAAGGACGGTAAAATCACTAATATGTTTGATACCAATGAAACGGTTGGTGATGAAGTTCTACAAGCGGCTCTTGGAAAGCAAAATGACCAGTATATGCATAATATTGTGGCGACAATTCAAAAAGAGCAAAATGATATTATCCGTGATACGCATAGTGATCTTTTACTAGTACAAGGGGTGGCTGGTTCGGGAAAGACCTCAGCGATCCTTCAACGAATTGCGTATTTGCTTTATCACAGTCGAACGGAATTGAACGCTGACCAGATTGTCCTTTTTAGTCCCAATAATTTATTCAGCCACTATATTTCTGAAGTTTTGCCAAGTCTTGGTGAAAGAAATATGCGACAAGTAACATTAGAGGGATTTATTCGTCGACGTTTTGAAGGTTTGCAAGTAGAAACATTATTCGATCGCTATGAAGAACGACAACAACCTGAAAATGCTTCTCATGTTGTTGCCGACTTTATTGAAAGTGAGTCTTTTATGACATCGATTGCACATTACGTCGAAAAAATGACAATTGATGATTTGCAATTTGCTGATATTCGTTTTAATGGTCAAGTTTTCTTTTCGGCTGATCATGTCAAGGATCTTTATAAAGAATTACCTTTGACGATGGCTCCTGCTGATAAGTTAGTCCACTTAAAAAATAAGTTAATTCGTGAATTGCAGCGACGTGTTAAAGATGAGGCTAAAAAGGACTGGGTAGCTAAAGAGTTAGATTCACTTGATTTACAACAATTGCACAACCTTTATGGTAAGAAAACAATTGATGATTTTAAGGATGAAGATGAACAATATGCTTACCTTTCACGGCGCTTAGCTAAACGACGCTTACGTGTTATTGCAGACGCAATCTACAATAATTATTTTCTTGATTTTTATAATCAATATAATAAGTTTTTGCATCAGGTTGAAGTGCCTAAGACAATTAGTCAACGGGAATGGGCGACAATGATTCTTGCCTTTCAAGATGAGATTGAATATCATCGGCTCGAATTAATGCATGCGGCACCGTTGATGGATCTACGTGATTTGATTTCCGGTACAGGGCAAAATCGTTCTTTTCAATATGTATTTATTGACGAGATGCAAGATTATTCAACAGCGATGTTAATATACTTAAAACACGCCTTTCCGCAAGCTAAGTTTACCGTCCTTGGTGATAGTGAACAGGCTCTTTTTAAGCCATTGCAGTTACCGGAAGAGTTATTAAACAAACTTAGTGGGGTATTAAAGGCTAAGCGCCCTAATTTGATTGCTTTACGGCGGAGTTATCGTTCCACGACAGAGATTACTAATTTTGCAAAGGCTTTGTTGCCGGATGGTGATAAGATAATTTCCTTCACTCGTCATGGGAAGAAACCGCGCTTATTAGTCCGTTATTCTGATAAAGAGAGTCAGCAAAGTTTGCTAGATGAGACACTTAAACTAGCTGACGAACATGAAACTGTAGCGATCTTAACCAAGAATCAAGAGCAAGCAACTGCTATTTATCAATTACTTCATCGGCAAAAAGTTGAAAATATTCATCTGCTAGATAAGGATGCGAGTGAATTGCCAAAGGGGATCTTAATTCTTCCAATTTACTTAGCAAAAGGACTCGAATTCGATGCGGTTCTCGCTGCCGATGTCTCTGCTAAAAATCTAGCGAATACTGATGAAGTTGGCATGATCTATACGATGGCATCACGAGCAATGCACGAACTGGTCCTTTTAAGCAATGGTTCAGTTAGTGAGGCAATTAATGAGAAAGCTGGTCGCCTTTTGACAATTGAGTATCAATTACCAAATAAAAATTAAATTCTTTGATTGACTAAAAACGCTTTCAAGAAGTGGTGACTTATGATAATCTAATGGAGTAGATATAGAAAAAGGAGATGCTTCGCCATGGTTAAAGACGAATACACACTTGTACTAGTAAAACCTGATGGGGTAAAGACCCGCCATATTGGAGATATTATTACCCGTATTGAACGAAAGGGTTATAATATTGAAGCTCTTAAGATGATTGACCCATCAGAAGAAAAGCTTCGTCAGCATTATTTTGATAAAGTTGACAAACCATTCTTCCCTGAATTGTTAGAATACATGACAGAAGGACCAATTGTAGGAATTGTCGTCTCTGGCACTAATGTAATTCAAGCAATTCATAATATGGCAGGAGCTACTAACCCTGGTGAAGCTGAATGGGGAACAATTCGTGGTGACTACGGTCGTGAATGGCCTGATGGTAACTTGCGAAATATCATTCATACATCTGATAATGTTGATAGCGCTACTCGCGAAATTGGTATTTGGTTCCCAGAATTTGATATTAAAGATAAGCAGTAGAAGATAAAAAGACTGAGAGAAAAAATTTTTCTCTCAGTCTTTTTATCTTCCATTTGTTTTTTGTTGGCGTTTAATCTTCCGTTGTACTGCTAGGGTATTACGTTCCCAAAAAACACCGTCAGTATAGCCTTGAATGCTAGAATCAGCCTTTACTTGATTAAGCCGGTACTGGCCCCATGCACAATATAAGAGGCTTTGCTCGATTCCAAGATAGTGGCGATTGAGCTTAGCAGCAGTCACTAAACTAGAACCGGAACCGGCAAAAGGATCGAAAATAAAGTCATTGGGATTAGAACTAGCCAGAATAATTTTTGCCAGTAATTTTTCTGGCTTTTGCGTAGGGTGACCAGTATTTTCTGGCATTGACCAATAGGGGATTGAAATATCGTTCCAAAAATTAGAGGGCATTGTATCACGAAAATTACCGTTTTTAGTAGCTTGCCAGTCTTTAGCGACCCCATCTTGACGATAAGGGGCTAGCACCTGCCGTCGTTGTTTAACTTGGTCGACGTTAAAGGTATAGTCACTGGGGTTAGCAGTCAAGAACCAAATATCCTCCATCCCGTTTTTCCAATTTTTCTGTGAGCCGCGTCCTTTTTCCCGTTGCCAAGTAATCCGATTTTGAATTGTAAAATTTTTTTCGAGGATCGGCGCAAGTGCCATGCTAGTTGCCCAATCAGAAAAGACATAGATACTAGCATTTTCTTTTAGTAATGGCTTTAAGAGATCAATCCACTTTTGCGTGTAAGTCTGATATTGGCTCGTAGACATCTTTTTGAAGTTTAAACCATCATATTGTTTGTTAAGATTATAGGGAGGGTCAATAAGGGCAAGATCAACCTGGTGTGGTGCTAGTTGAGTCATTACTTTGAAGGAATCCCCGTTGATAATCTTGTTGGATATTGTCTGGAGATTATCAGTTGGGTGAATAATCTGGCTGAGGAGCTCAGGTGAAGCCTCCTCAAGCGTGAAATCAATTGTTTTATTTCTTTTTGAGCGCATATTGACCACTCCTGTTCGACGTTTAGTATTATTATACTTGTCATATTCAGGATTGTCTTGCCTTTTTAGTAGGAGTTGGATTAAAATTAACTATATTAAGTAGCGCGAGTCTTAGCGAGGGACGGTTGGTGAAAAGGTTCCCAAAGTGCGAAATGGTCACAACAAAATATATAATGAGCGGCAATGATGATTGCAATTTAGGTGGTACCGCGCGAAAAGCGTCCTATTTAGTTTATATGGCTAAGTAGGGCGTTTTATAGTTTAGGAGGAATTTAAAATGGCAGAAGAAAAACACGTTATTTTAACTGGTGATCGACCAACAGGTAAGTTGCATATTGGACACTATGTAGGTTCATTAAAAAATAGGGTTGAATTACAAAATACGGGTAAATATGATACCTTTATCATGATTGCTGACCAACAAGCATTGACTGATAATGCTCGTGATCCTGAAAAAATCCGTCGTAGTCTCCATGAAGTTGCCCTTGATTATTTGGCGGTTGGAATTGATCCAAAGAAATCAACAATTTTGGTTCAATCACAAATTCCAGCATTAAATGAATTAACGATGCACTACCTTAACTTAGTAACTGTTGCGCGTTTACGCAGAAATCCAACTGTTAAGACTGAGATTAAGCAAAAGAAATTTGGTGAAAGTGTTCCAGCCGGATTCTTTATTTATCCAGTAAGCCAAGCTGCGGATATTACGGCATTTAAGGCTGATACAGTACCGGTTGGTGATGATCAAGAACCAATGCTTGAACAAACCCGTGAAATTGTACGGACGTTCAACCGCATTTACCAACAAGATATTTTAGTTGAACCTGAAGGAGTATTTCCGCCAAAGGGCCAAGGAAGAATTCCAGGACTAGACGGCAACGCAAAGATGAGTAAGTCCCTTGGCAATGCAATTTACCTGTCTGATGATGCTGATACAGTGCAAAAGAAAGTAATGTCGATGTATACAGACCCAACACATATCAAAGTTAGTGATCCTGGTCATGTTGAAGGTAATACTGTCTTTACTTACCTTGACATCTTTGATCCAGACAAAGAGCAGGTTGCTAAATTGAAAGAACAATACCAAGCTGGTGGTCTTGGCGATGTTAAAATCAAGCGGTACTTAAATGAAGTCCTTGAAGCTGAACTTAAACCAATTCGCAAGCGGCGCGAAGAATATGCTGCTAATCTTGATTATGTAGATCAGGTTCTTAAAGAAGGATCAGCACGAGCAAATGAAGTCGCTAATCAAACGCTTAAAGAAGTTCGTGATGCAATCGGGATTAATTACTTTGGATAAAAATATGAGCTGAAAAAGCGAGGTTGTTAGGAAAATAAGTTTTTCCTTGAGCCCCGTTTTTTTTCGTGTCTCCAATAGCAGAACATGGTAACATAAAAGAGATGTATTTATACGAAAAATAATTAATTAAAGCGGAGGTGAAAATGGTGGAAAACCTCGCGATTGTAGACCTCGGCTCAAACTCGGCCCGAATGGCAATAACGGAAATTGCTCCAGATGGACGATTTCGTGAAATTCGACGTGTAAAAGAAAATACACGTTTATCTGAGGGAATGGGACGAGAAAAAATGTTACAAGAGAGTGCAATTGAACGAACGATTGCGGCTCTAAAACGATTTAAAAAAATCTACCAAGAGATTCCTAATATTAAGGTTCGTGCGATTACAACTGCTGCAGTTCGGCAGGCCCGAAATCGCCAAGAGTTTTTGAATCGTGTCCAACAGGAAGTTGGTATTCATCTACAAGTTTTATCTGGTAAAAAAGAAGCCTATTATGATTACTTAGGCGTTGTTCGGACATTGCGACTTAACCACTGTTTAATTCTAGATGTTGGTGGAGCAAGTTGTGAATTGATATTAGTGCAGCAGCGAAAAGCGCGTAACTTGATTTCGATTCCGGTAGGAGCTGTTAATTTATCAGAGCAATACCACTTAAATGGTTATGTTCGTTCAGCTGACCTTTTTCGTGCTCAGGTAGCGATGAATGAACGATTGACAAAAATTCCATGGTTACGTTATGCGACACGTGTGCCGATTGTTTTATTAGGTGGTGCGAACCGGACTTTAGCACGGATGACTCAATCCTATCATCACCGTCATCGCCGAAATGGTTCGATTCATGGATATCAGCTTTCTTCACGAGTAGTATTTGCTACTTATCGTGAATTGCTAAATCGTAATTTAGCCCAGCGTAAACGTATGACTGGTCTAGAACCAGAACGCGCAGACATTATCATTGGCGGAATGCTGCCTCTTGTAACCCTTTTGCAACGCAATAGTGATGGTCGGGTTATTTTTTCAGAGAGTGGTGTTCGTGAAGGAATTATCACTGAATATGTAAATCAAAGGAAGCGACACCATGACTGATTGGCAACACGGTTTTTATAAATTATCTGCCCATGATCGACGTCAACAATTGACAAAAGCTCGTCAACTATCCCCGCTAGAAGAGCAAGTATTAGCAAATACAAGTTCAGATTTAGGGGATGAGTTAGTCGAAAATTATATTACAGATTATTCTTTGCCTGAAGGAGTAGCCTTAAATATAACTGTAAATAATCGTCAGTATGTTGTACCAATGGTGGTTGAAGAGCCATCAGTCATTGCCGCTGCTAGCAATGGCGCGCATCGGGTAAGTAGGTCAGGAGGATTTACTGCCCCTCAGCAAGACCGGCAATTAGTGGGCCAAGTTGTTTTAGACGGCGTGACCGATAAAACAGCAGTTAAATCATGGCTCTTCGAACACCAAGATGCGATTTTAACAATCGCTAACCAGGCTCATCCCTCAATGCAGGCACGAGGCGGGGGTGCAAAGTCGATGAAAGTTCGCACTCCTGGTGACTTCATTAGCGTTGATTTAGGGATTGATGTTTGTCAGGCGATGGGAGCTAATAGTGTCAATACGATGGCAGAAGCGGTTGGAAAATGGTTAACGGATCAAGGCTTCCATGTTATTACCGCAATTTTAAGCAATCTTGCAACGCAGAGTTTGCAAACCGCTACCTGTAAAGTTGATTTTCGATACTTAGCAACTCTGGAGATGGATGGTAAAGAGGTTGCTCAACGAATTGCCCGTCTTAGTGATCTTGCACAAGTTGATCCTTACCGAGCAGCTACCCATAATAAGGGAATAATGAACGGAATCGATGCGGTCATGATCGCAAGTGGAAACGATTGGCGGGCGATTGAAAGCGGAGCACATGCCTATGCTGCTCGTGACGGACAATATCGAGGGTTAAGTACTTGGGAAATTCAGGATGACTATTTGGTAGGAAAAATTGTTCTTCCTTTACCGGTCGGTGTAATTGGTGGTTCAATTGGTTTAAATAAGATGACAAAGATAAACTATCATATTAGTCAAATTAAAAGTGCCGAAGAATTAGCAGCAGTGACAGCAAGTATCGGATTAGCGCAAAATCTGGCTGCTTTACGAGCATTGACAACTACCGGGATTCAAGCTGGCCATATGAAACTCCAATACCGTTCGTTAGCGGCAAGCGTCGGCGCGACCCCAGCAGAAGTGCCATTAGTAGTAGCACGGTTAAAGCAACGCTCACATGTTGATCAAGCGCTTGCTAAGGAAATATTATCAACGATCAGAAAGGACCAAGTTAATGACTGAAGAGAGAATTACACTAAATAAAGAAAATCAAGCACTCCTTGATCAGGTTAATAGCCTATATCCTGAAGGTAGTGTCTTCGTTCAGTTTCATGGTGACAAGTCAGGATACGTTCGCCATGACCAAGCAACGCAGCAAACCATTCCTGGTGCCTTGGTTATAATTGTGACTGACTTGACTGCTCCCAATTACACTGCTTCACACGAATTATTGCACCTTTTGATGTTGTTAAAAGGTTTTCCGCAAATCTTTTTCCAACTATCTCTTGGGGATAAGGAACTTGATGAACAGATGATGATTATGTCAACTGACTTGTATAATATCGCTATGCATCGAGTAGTTGTGGCAGAACAACGTAAGCATGGTTTTATTACTGATGAGATTGAAGAGCAGTATTTAAAGGGGATTGAACATACATTAACTCCGGAAAAAGAGGAAGATGATGAACGGACGTTACGGTTATTAACCCTTTTGGATGCTTTGGTCTTTTACGGTGACCACATTTCAAAGTATGAAAAAACTTTAGAAGAAAAGTACCCGCTTGCACTGGCTGCGGCAAAAAAGATGTATGCCGAAATCACAAAGAAGCCAATTAAGTCACCATTCGATATGCGCCGGTCAATTGTTAAGATTTATTCTTTATTTGATCAACAGATGCAGGAATGGGGCTTACCAGCCTTACATAATAACGAATACACAACCCTCTCACCGGTGCTAAGTGCTCGTCAATTGCGCTTAGAAATGCGCCAAGTGTTTGAAATCTATCACTCTGATATGAAAGAACGAGGGACAGATGAGCGCGCCTACGTTGGTCTTCGGCGGAGTGATGGACAAAATTCATTTACTCTTCCGGCACCAACTCAAAATGCGCCCGAAGCATTCAAGAAGATATATGATCAATCAGTGAAGGAATTTCTTGAACAGAATAGCATTCCATACATCGTAAGGAAGTGAGTTAGATGGATGCGACGATTCAAAAAACATTTGACGACGCAAAAAATATTGTCTTTCTAACGGGAGCTGGTGTTTCAACCGCTTCTGGTATTCCTGATTTTAGGTCAGCAAACGGTTTATATACGCAGAATCAGAATGCTGAATATTACTTAAGTCATCGTTATTTTGTTAGCGATCCAGAAGGCTTTTATGAATTTTGCAAGAAAAAGTTGTATTTTCCAGATGCAAAGCCCAATGTAATTCATCAAAAACAGGCAGCTTTGACACAACAGGATCGTGCGACTGTGATAACGCAAAATATTGATAACTTATATGAAGAAGCGGGAACGAAACACTTGATTGATTTTCATGGGAATCTCTTCCACGTTTATTGCGAAAAGTGTCATGAAACAGTTCCGGTGAGTGAATATTTGAAGAGTCGCTTGCATCAAAAGGATAATGGTCCCTTGCGTCCAGATATTGTGCTATACGATGAAGGGATTAGGCAAGAAGATATTGTCAATTCTGTCAAGGCAATGCAACAAGCTGACTTAGTTGTGATTGTGGGGACTTCAATGAAAGTATACCCATTTGCGGGCTTGTTAGATTATCGCAATCCCAATGCAAAGGTGATTGCGGTTAATCAGCAGTTATTGCAATTTCCCTTTGATTTTCAAATGGTTCAAGACGATGCAACAAAATTCTTTGACGAATTAAAAGTATAAAAAAGAAGCTGCAGTTGTCTGAGGACAATTTCCAGCTTCTTTTTGCTCCAGTGTCTATTCAAAGAAAACGACCTTCCCATCAACTTTGAATGGGAGTGCTACTAAACGAGAACCCTTCTTTTTAGTAGCATCCTTTTCTTGATAAAAAATGTGACGAATACCTTTGTTCTTTAGTAGCATTTCTGATCGCTCCTTTCGTATTGTTCACTTGTAAAATAACATGTTTTGAACGCTTTTCCTAGAGAAATAATGAAGTATGAGAAGCGCTTTCATTTTAAGGCGTGAGAATAATGCATAATCCGTTCGTATTTTACTATCAAAATGAATAAAAGTGATAAAAATGGGGATTGAGGTCCTTAAAAAATGAATATAGATTTATTTTGCAGTGTATAAGAATTTGCTAAGTAATTTGAGGCGGATTTTTAGGCATGAAAGGGAGGATTAAAGATGAAAATAACAATGGGGATGACAACGTGGACAGAGCATCCAGTACTCATTCATGATGAACAACGCCCTGTAAGGCTTGATGAGTATGCTCAACATTTTCCGGTGGTTGAGGTTGATACTTTTTTCTACGCTTTACCTCAGATATCAACAATTCAAAACTGGCTTGCTACTGTTCCACCAACTTTTCAGTTTATCGTTAAGGCTAACCAGAAAATGACATTGCATCAGCGAAATCAAGAACGTGGCGAACTAGAACAGGTCTTTCAACAATACCGTCGGACAATCTCCCCCTTGGTAGCTGCTAGTCAATTAAAGACGATATTGTTTCAATTTCCTCCATATTTTGATGCAACTGTGCGTGACTTTTCCTACTTACGATTAATTCGAGAATGGTTAGGAAATCTGCCAATTGCAGTCGAATTTCGTAACCAAACTTGGTATAAGGAAGAAATTTTACCGTCAGTCTTAGATTTTTGTCGTGAACTCAATTTTACATTAGTGGCCGCTGATGAACCCCATAATACACCAACATCAGTACCATTTGTACTTGCAACAACTAATCCTGACTTAGCGATGTTGCGCCTTCATGGCCGTAATCGAAAAGGATGGGAAAATCAAGGAAAAGAATGGCGGAAAACGCGGACTTTGTATCGATATTCGTCGGAAGAACTTCAATTCTTTAAAGAACAAATTGAGTCTTTAGAGCCGCAACCTAAAGAACTCTGTGTTATCTTCAACAATAACTCAGCTAAGGATGCAGCACCCAATGCATTGAGTCTGCAAAAAATGATGAATATTGAATTCGAGGGGCTGGCACCTAAATCGCCAGAACAGCTTGATCTGTTTTAGGATGGAGCAAGTCCTAATAAAATGCTATACTAAATGTTAAATCTTAATTAGTAATATCTTAGAAAGAGGGGCCTCATATGGCTGAACAAAAACCAACTTATTACATTACAACACCAATTTACTATCCATCTGGTAAACTCCATATTGGTAATTCATACACAACAATTGCATGCGATGCAGAAGCACGTTTTAAGCGTTTGATGGGCTATGACGTATTCTACTTAACAGGAACCGATGAGCATGGCCTTAAGATTGAACAAAAGGCTGAAAAGCTTGGCATGAAGCCACAAGAATACGTTGATCAAATGGCTGCCCAAATTAAAGAACTATGGAATAAACTTGAAATTACAAATGACAAGTTTATTCGGACGACCGACGACTACCATGAACAGGCTGTCCAAAAGATTTTTCAACAATTGCTCGACCAAGGGGATATTTACAAGGGTAAGTATACTGGTTGGTACTCTGTTGATGATGAAGAGTACTTCACAGAAAGTCAGTTAGCAGAAGTCTACCGTGATGAAGACGGCAATGTGATCGGTGGAAAAGCTCCATCAGGTCATGAGGTTCAATTAGTTGAGGAAGAATCATACTTCTTTAAGATGAGCAAGTATGCCGACTGGTTAATGGACTACTATAAGGAACATCCTGACTTTATCGAACCACAATCACGGATGAATGAAATGATCAATAACTTCTTAAAACCAGGACTAGAAGACCTTGCAGTTACGCGGACATCATTTAGCTGGGGCGTTAAGGTACCTAGTGATCCTAAGCACGTGGTATACGTATGGATTGATGCATTATCAAACTATATTACTGCATTAGGATATGGCAGTGATGATGATAGTCTCTTCAAAAAGTACTGGCCTGCTGATGTCCATATGGTAGGGAAGGAGATTGTTCGTTTCCATACGATTTACTGGCCAATCATGCTTCATGCACTTGGCTTACCATTGCCAAAACATATCATCGGTCATGGCTGGTTAACAATGCGTGACGGTAAGATGTCGAAATCAAAGGGAAATGTTATTTATCCTGAAACTCTTGTTGATCGCTACGGCCTCGATGCTACACGTTACTACTTATTGCGGGCAATGCCATTTGGTAATGATGGCGTCTTTAGTCCAGAAGACTTTGTTGATAAGGTAAACTATGACCTTGCTAACGATCTAGGAAACTTGCTTAATCGGACTGTTGCGATGATTAATAAGTATCAAAACGGTAAATTGGTTGGCGCTAATGATGCAACCACTGATTTTGATGCTGATTTAGAACAAACTGCTAGTGATGTAATCGCTGAGTACAAAGAATTAATGGATAAAACACGATTTGCTGAAGCGTTGGCAACTATTTGGAAGCTAGTTAGTCGTGCTAACAAGTACATTGACGAAACTGAACCATGGGTATTAGCAAAAGATGACAGTAAGAAGGCTGTATTATCTGATGTGATGACCCATCTAGCAAAGAGTTTGCGAATTATTGCAGCCTTAATTCAACCAATTATGCCGAACGCACCAAAACAAATTGTTGAACAACTTGGAATTGAAGAAACTAACTTGTCATTAACTGATCTTCAATTTAATGATTTCCCAGCAGAGGCTCAAGTTGTCGCTAAAGGAACTCCGATCTTCCCACGCTTGGATGTAAAGGCTGAGGTTGAATTTATTAAGAGTAAGATGACAGCAAATGAAAAGAAGAAGGGAAGAAAGGCAATGGCTGAAGCAAAAGAAAAAGCTCAAGAAACAGCGCAAGAAGAGAAAAACGATGGTAAAAAGTCAATTCGGATTGATGTCTTTGACAAGGTTGAATTGAAAGTGGCTCAAATCACTGCTGCCGACCATGTAAAAGGTGCTGATAAGCTTCTAAAATTCCATATGGATGATGGAACAGAAGAAGGCCGTCAAATTCTTTCTGGAATTGCTAAATGGTATCCAGATCCTTCTGTTTTAGTTGGTAAGAAAGTTTTGATTGTTGCTAACTTGAAACCACGGAAAATGCGGGGCGAATTAAGCCAAGGAATGCTTTTGTCTGCTGAAAAGGACGGTAATGTGCAAGTAGTAACTGTTCCTGATAATTTAGTGCCTGGAATGGGCGTTGAATAAAGTGAGCAATCATCAACACCAGCAGCTGGTTTATGATTCCCATACCCACCTAAATGACGATGCGTTTTATGATGATGTGCCTGCATTTATTAACCGTGCTGCTCATTATGGCGTGACGGAGATGAATATTGTTGGCTCTAATCAGCTGTTAAATACCCGTGCTTTAAAGTTGGGACACCAATATGATCACCTTCATCCAATTATTGGTTGGCATCCAGAAGATATTGCTAATTGGAATAACGAAACTAAAAAAGAGTTACGTCAACAATTAGCGGATCCCTTAGTCGTAGGGATTGGAGAGATTGGTTTAGATTATTATAATGATGAGCATTCTCCTCACAAGCGGCAACAAGAAATTTTTGCTGAACAGCTTGAATGGGCGCGAGAACTTAAATTACCGGTCTCAATTCACTGCCGGGATGCATTAGCTGATACGTATGATCTTTTGCGTAATGCTCACATCGATGAATTTGGTGGTGTTATGCATAGTTTTAACGGGACACCAGAATGGGCAGAGAAATTTATGGATCTCGGGATGATGATTTCTTTTAGTGGTGTCGTAAGCTTCAAAAATGCGACAGAAGTCCATGAAGCCGCATTAGTTGTACCCTTGGAAAAGATGATGGTTGAAACAGACGCTCCTTACCTAACGCCACTCCCATATCGAGGAAAGCAAAATGAACCCGGTTTTACTAAATTTACGGTGGATGCAATTGCGGATTTAAAGCAAATTGATGCTGGTAAAGTGGCATATAAAACATTTACGAACGCCCACCGCTTATTTTTGGAAAATGAAGAAAGAGGCCTATGATTAGAATAAAAGAAGTTATAGTTGTTGAAGGTAAAGATGATACTAAGCAAATTTTAAAAGCAGTTGATGCAGATACATACGAAACAAATGGATCTGCAATTTCAACAGCTGACTTGGCAAAGTTGAAAAAGTTACAAGCAAGCCGGGGCCTAATTGTTTTTACTGATCCGGACTTTAACGGTGAGCGGATTAGAAAAATAATCAGTGAAGCCATCCCTGGAGTTAAGCATGCTTTTATTAAACGCAAAGATGGTGTGCCAACTGAGGCTCACGGTAGCTTAGGAGTTGAGCATGCAATGCCAGCAGTTATAAAGTCAGCTTTAGAGCACCTTTATACCCAGGCAGCGACACCCCAGCAAGTCTTTACGCGCGAAGATTTGCAAAAATGGGGATTAACAGGTCAAGCAGATTCACGAAAACGGCGTGAAAAGTTAGGGCAATTACTTGGAATCGGCTATGGAAATGGAAAGCAATTGATTCACCGTCTAAATATGTTTCAAGTTGACCGCGCAACATTTGAACAAGCAATTAAGCAAATAAATCAGGAGGAAGATCATGAGTAATTCACCAGAAATTGGTAGTCGAACACGTACCCGCGCGATAATGGAAAAGTACGGGATCCGCACAAAGAAAAGTTTCGGTCAGAATTTCCTTACTGATTTGAATGTCTTAAAAAATATCGTTGAGGCGGCGGATATTACAGATAATGACAATGTAATTGAAATTGGTCCCGGTATTGGCGCTTTAACGGAGCAATTAGCACAAGCTGCAGGAGAAGTTTTAGCCTTAGAAATAGATCAGGATTTAATTCCGGTTCTAAAAGAAGTATTATCACCATATGATAATGTAAAGGTGATTAATCAAGATGTCCTTCAAGCTAATTTGCCAGAATTAATCAAAAAGGAATTTAAAGATCCTAGTCGACCAATTAAGGTGGTTGCTAATCTTCCTTATTACATTACAAGTCCCATTTTAATGAATTTACTGGCTAGTCCTGTTGAGTGGGCAACAATCTGTGTAATGATGCAAAAGGAAGTTGCTCAGCGACTCACAGCTAAACCAGGAACTAAACAATATGGTGCTTTGACATTAGCGATGGAATACCAAATGCAAGCTAAAATTGCTTTTGATGTTTCACGGAAAGTATTTGTGCCGTCACCTAATGTTGATTCAGCAATTGTTGTATTAACGCCACGGACAAATCCGCTTCCAGTTCAGCCTTTTGATAAGCAAAAATTATTTGGTTTTATTCGGGGATGTTTTGCTCATCGTCGCAAGAGTCTTTGGAATAACTTGCAAAGTGTAATTGGTAAAGATCCAGCAGTAAAAGAGAAAATGACTGCTGTCTTAGCCCAGCTGGATATTTCACCGCAAATTCGTCCAGAAAAGCTAACCCTTGAACAATTTATTGAACTCGCGAATGCTCTTCATCAACAGAATCTCTTGTAAAAGATGGTTGACCGTTATAAAACATTATGGTACAATTTTGCTTTTTGTGTAAAAAAAGAGTATGCTAGTCTACAGTGAGGTGAAGGAGTCGTGCCTAATAGCATTGTAGAAATTAAGAAGAAGCTAGATGAACGGATTGGCGAGCATGTTTTAGTAAAAGCGCAAGCTGGACGTAAACGTATTACCACCCATCACGGTATTTTAAGTAAGACTTATCCTGCAGTATTTGTTATTCATTTGAATGATGAACAAGGAACATTGGATCGAGTTTCCTATAGTTATACTGATTTGTTAACACGAAATATTTCAATTGCCTTCGATGAAGCAGAATAAGCTGATAAAAATTAAAATTCATATTTATAAAATAATAAGAGTGAGTAAAAAATACCTTTCAACTGGAAGGCAGTTTTTACCCACTCCTTTTGCTTTAGGAATAGTTAGGAAACAGTAGTTGCATGGATTATAGTTCCGTTAGTATAATTTAACTAACTAAATTATTACAGATAAGGAGGGTTGCCGGATGATAGTTACAGAAAAAGCACCAGCAAAATTGAATTTGAGTTTAGACACGCCGATGCGATATTTTGATGGTTCTCCTCAATGGGATATGGTAATGGTTTCGGCAGACCTGGCTGATTATGTAACTGTTGAGACCCACCGACACCCGACAACAATTAAAGTTTATACAAATAGTGGCTTTTTACCTAATGACCAACGTAATCTAGCATACCAAGCAGCTCATATTTTACGCAGTCGTTTTCATTGTAAAGATGGTGTTACAATTCGGATTAAGAAGCAAATTCCAGTCGCGGCCGGATTAGGTGGTGGCTCTTCGGATGCAGCGGCAGTTTTGCGAGCGTTAAATAGTATTTGGCGGTTGGACTTGAGTTTATCAGAGTTAGCAAAAATCGCATTAACAATTGATTCTGATGTTCCATATTGTATATACAACAAATTAGCTCACGTTACTGGGCATGGTGAAAAGATTGAATTATTACCATCACAGCCTCACTATTGGGCCGTGATTGCAAAGCAAAAGATTAGTGTCTCCACGCCGCAAATTTTACGGCAAATTAATTATGAAAGGCTTCATCATCTTAACAATGGAGCTTTACTGGCAAATCTAAAAAAAGAGGATTGGCAAGAAGCAACAAAATATATGGGAAATGTTTTAGAACCCTTAACGATGAAGTTTTATCCAGAAATCGGTCGTCTAAAGAATAAGATGAAAGAATTGGGGGCTGATGTTGCACAGATGAGTGGGACGGGACCAACTGTCTTCGCAATCTGTCATACAGAATCGCGAGCAAAACGGATTCAAAATAGTATTCGCGGATTTTGTCGCGACGTTCATGTTGTAACTTTGCTCTGATTATATTTAAGGACAAGAGGATAGGAAGAAAAGGCTTTCTCTCTTGTCCTTTTTATTTTTATAGTTGCAATCCCGCATAAAGTTCGCTATTATATTCATTGTTCTAAATAGTAATGATTACGATTAAAAGAGGGAAAGAATGAAAAAATATATTATCGGTATTAGTAGCATTATTGCTTTGTTAGTTATAATACTTGGTTTATCCTTCGTTCCATGGAAATCGATGGGGAAAAATCAAAAGCCAATTAGAGTGGTAACCGGATTGAATTTCTATGGTGAAGTAGCGCAGAAAGTAGCTGGCGATCATGGCCAAGTGATTTCGTTTATTGATAGTGCTTCGGTTGATCCTCATGATTATCAACCCAATACTAAGCAAGCCCAACAAGTTGCTAAAGCCAATGTAGTAATTGAAAATGGTCTCGGCTATGATAGCTGGGTAAACAAACTTGTTAAATCAAGCAGTAACCATAACAAGATTAAAGTAATTAATGTAGCATCTTTAGCCGGCAAGAAAGCTGGTGACAATGAGCATATTTGGTACGCACCTGAGACAGTCGAAAAGTTAGCAAATGATCTTGCAACTCAATATGGTAAAATTGATCCGCAACATGCTAAGGATTACCAAAGAAATGCACGCAAATATTTAGCTTCTCTTCAACCGCTTAATGAAGAAATTGCGAAAGTAAAGCGCCAGGTAAATCCTAATAATAATCGCGTTGCAGTCAGTGAACCAGTTTTTGATTATGCCTTAGAAAATGCTGGTTATCAAATTATGGACAAGCATTTCGAAAAAGCTGTTGAAGATGGGAATGATCCATCACCAAAAGATATTGAAGAAATTCAACAAGCAATCATTAATCACCAAATTGCCTTCTTTGTTGATAATTCACAGACAAGTGATAAAGTTGTTGATAATTTAGTTAAACTTGCCCATGAACATGATGTTCCAGTATTAAAGGTAACGGAAACAAAGCCGAATGGGGATGACTATATGCAGTGGATGCTCAAGCAATACCAAGCATTGTCTCGCATTCAACAAAAGGAGAATTAAGAAGATAATGGCAGTTGTATCAGTTGATGATTTAACGATCGCTTACGGAAACCATACTGTAATCGATCATTTAAGCTTCTCCATTAATGAAGGGGATTTTCTCGTCGTAGTTGGTGAAAACGGGGTCGGAAAAACGACTCTTGTTCGCTCGATGCTTGGTTTTTTAAAACCGAAAAGCGGGACAATAACTATTCCGCAAAGTACACGCCTTGGCTACGTTCCTCAGTTTCGTAATATTGATGAGGAATACCCACTATCTATTCGCGATTTTGTTGCTTTAAATACTAAACCACGCCTTTTACCATGGCTAACTAAAAGCGAACGAAACCGCGTTGAACAGATGATTCGTGAAAATAATCTAACAAAGATTGCTGAACGTCCTCTTGGCTTAGCATCAGGTGGTGAGAAACAACGAGCATATCTTGCTCAGGCATTATTACCTAATCCTAACCTCCTTATTCTGGATGAATCGACTGCGAGTCTGGATAATGAAATGAAGTATGAATTGCTAGATCTTGTAACCCGTTTTCAACAAAATGGTTTAAGCGTAATGTTTATTACTCATGATTGGGATTTAGCAGAACAATACGGGACACGTTTCTTGTACCTTTCTCCCGGTTCTTATTCCACTGGGCCAATTAATGAGTTACCCAGTCCGATAAAGGGGGATAAAAAATAATGTTGACTTTAAGTTTTATGCGTCATGCATTTATCGCTAGTACGTTTATTGCGATTATTTGCGGGATTATTGGAGTCTTTGTCGTTGCACGAAATTTATCATTTTTAACACATACCTTGTCTGAAATTGGGTTTGCTGGTGGTGCTTTTGCCGTTTTTGCTGGATGGCCAGCACTAAATGGAATGATTTTGTTTACCATGTTAAGTTCAGTTATTGTTGGACAAATGAGTATAAAAGAATCACGACGAGAAGCCGTTATTAGTGCTGTTTCGGCACTATTCATTGGCTTAGGGATTCTTTTCTTATCTTTGAGCAGTCAGTCAGCTAGCTCAGCAACGAGTATTTTATTTGGTAGTGTAGTTGGAATTAGTTCGAATGAGGTCTGGCAGCTTGTCTACCTTTCCGTTCTTGTTTTGATCATCTTGTTGTTGATGTATCGCCGCCTTAAATTTGACTCCTTTGATGCGATTGGTGCGCAAGTCAGTGGGATAAATCAAACAGTGATTTCTGTTGTTTTTCTTTTACTGCTTGCTCTAAGTGTTAGTGTTGCTGCTCAGATTGTTGGTTCTTTGCTAATTTTTATTCTTCTAACGTTACCTGCTGCTAGCGCTAAATACTTTACGCATGGCGTCGCGCGGATGATCGTTTTAGCAATTTTATTTTCACTGTTAGGAACATGGCTCGGTCTCTTTCTTGGTTATTTGACAGAATGGCCGGTCAGCTTCTTTATCGCAGTAATTGAAGTTGTTATTTATGCAGTAGCTTTGATTTATAGTAAATTTATTGAATCAAATTGATTTTATTGGAGAAAGCTGTGGCATCTGGTAGGTTAAAATAGCACAATAGAATAATGGCCTTCATCGTCCGGTAAAGCCGAACGTTGGAGGTCTATTTTTGTTTGTAGGAGCTCTTAGAGGTTAGTTTTGCGTCGAAAAATGAAGCTGCGATAGATTTCTCCTTTGCGCCATTTTTTCTCAGTAAATGCTAAATTTTTGCCGAAAAACCGAACATTTTATGTTAAAATCAATGTTAATTAATCCTTTTTGAAAGGCAGAGAAAGAACATGAAAATTAGACGGAGTAACCGATTGGTGGACATGACACGTTACTTGCTTGAACATCCGCGATCATTAGTATCGTTGAAGTTTTTCGGAGAACGTTACGACTCAGCTAAGTCATCAATCAGTGAAGATTTAGGGATTGTTAAACATACCTTCCAAACTTGGGGACAAGGACGATTAGAGACAATTCCTGGTGCAAGTGGTGGGGCAGTATTAACACCATTTTATTCTAAAGAAAATGCTCAAGTGGCCATTAATAACTTGGTTGACCGGGTTAATGATGATTCACGTTTGTTACCAGGTGGCTATGTTTACTTATCGGATTTAATCGGCCAACCGGAAATCTTACGGCAGATTGGTAAGTTAATCGCTACTCAATATGTTGATGCTGATGTTGATGTTATTATGACAGTTGAGACTAAAGGAATTCCGATTGCGCAAAGCGTTGCGATGTATATGAATAAACCATTCGTTATTGTTCGTAATAGTTCGCACATTACTGAAGGACCTACTGTAAGTGTTAATTATGTTTCTGGCTCCGTTCAACGGATAAAGAAGATGGAATTGTCCCGTCGTACATTATCAGCTGGGGCGAATGTCTTGGTTGTTGACGACTTTATGAAGGGCGGCGGTACGATTAATGGGATGAAATCTTTGATTAAAGAATTTGATGCTAACTTGGTTGGAATCACTGTCTTTGCAGAAGGGCGTCCAGTAAACGGACAACGGTTAGTCGATAACTGTACTTCATTAATCAAAGTGGAAACTAAAGATGGCACGGAGAAGAAAATTGCAGCACAAGCAGGAAGCTTCATGGAAAACGTGTTTGATAAGAAAGTAGAGAATTAGGAAATGACAAAACGTAATGCAATTATTTTAGCTGCTGGTAAAGGTACACGGATGCGCTCAAAGTTATACAAAGTTTTACACCAAGTTTGTGGTAAGACAATGGTTGAGCATGTTTTAACCCAATTGGAAAAGGCCAAGATTGATAATATTATTACGATTGTTGGTTTTGGAGCGGAGACAGTTGAACAACAATTGGGACATCGTACTAAGTATGCTCTTCAGGAACAACAACTTGGAACTGGGCATGCCGTAATGCAAACGAAAGACCTTCTTGCAAATGAAGATGGTGAAACTATTATAGTTAGCGGTGATACTCCATTATTTACCGCTGAGACTTTTGAAAAGCTCTTCGAATATCACGAACAACGGCATGCGGCAGCCACTATTTTAACTTCTATCGCTCCTGACCCAACTGGTTATGGTCGGATAGTTCGAAATGATGTTGGAATCGTTGAACGCATCGTCGAACAAAAGGATGCCACTGTTCAAGAACAGGCAATTAAGGAAATTAATACTGGGGTTTATTGTTTTGATAACAAGAAACTATTTGCAGCCCTTAGCAAGATTACGAATGATAATGCGCAGGGTGAGTATTATTTAACTGATGTTATTGGCATCTTAAAACAAGAAAATGAGATTGTAACAGCCTACAAGATGGATAACTTTGATGAATCAATGGGGGTAAATGACCGAGTTGCTCTTGCACGCGCAAACAAGGTAATGCGTAACCGGATTAATACTCATTGGATGCGTGAAGGAGTTTCAATGATTGATCCTGAAACAACTTATATTGATGCTGATGTTAAGATTGGTCGTGATACCGTTATTGAAGGTGGCGTTGTAATCAAGGGTCATACAGAAATTGGTAACGATTGTTATATCGGTGCTGGTTCACGGATCACTGATTCCAAGATTCACGATGGGGTTAAAATTATTTCTTCTACTCTTCAAGAAGCAGAAATGCACAATGGCAGTGATATTGGTCCTAATAGCCATCTCCGTCCAGAAGCCGAAATTGGCGAAAATGTTCACATTGGTAACTTCTGTGAGGTCAAGAAGGCTTACATTGGTGAAGGAACAAAGGTTGGTCACTTGACTTATATCGGTAACGCTACTTTAGGTAAGAATATTAATGTTGGCTGTGGTGTAGTCTTTGTTAACTACGATGGGACAAATAAGCACCATACCAATGTTGGTAACCATGCCTTTATCGGTAGTAACAGTAACTTAGTGGCTCCAGTTAATATTGCTAAAGATTCATTTGTGGCTGCAGGTTCGACCATCACAGATAGTACGGAACAATATGATATGGCAATTGCGCGGGCACGGCAGGTTAATAAAGAAAATTATGCTAAGAAGCTCCCGTGGTAACTTGCTTTTTGCCTCACTAATTTATATTATGTAAGTGGTAGTAGTATAACTTTTATTAATCAGCGGAGGACCTAATGACACAGCAATATTTTGATCAAAATTTAAAAATCTTTGCGTTAAATTCAAACCGTCCCTTAGCAGAAAAGATTGCTAAGCATGTCGGTGTTGATTTAGGAAAATTATCTGTTAATCGTTTTAGTGATGGTGAGATCCAAATTAATATTGAGGAAAGTGTGCGGGGAGACAATGTTTATGTCATCCAGTCGACTTCTGCCCCAGTTAATGACAACTTAATGGAGTTGTTAATTATGGTAGATGCGCTTCGACGTGCTAGTGCCAAGACGATTAATGTGGTGATGCCATACTATGGTTATGCCCGTCAAGACCGAAAAGCACGGAGCCGTGAACCAATTACTGCTAAATTAGTTGCTAATATGTTGCAAAATTCCGGTGTTGATCGGATTATTGCACTTGATCTTCATGCCGCACAAATTCAAGGGTTCTTTGATATCCCTGTCGATCATTTGATGGGTGCTCCTCTTTTAGCAGAGTATTTTATCAACCAGGGTGTTGCTGAAAATGCAGTTGTTATTTCTCCTGATCATGGTGGAGTAACACGGGCACGAGCACTTGCTGAGTTCTTAAAGTCGCCAATTGCGATTATTGATAAGCGGCGTCCACGGGCGAACGTTGCTCAAATCATGAATATTATTGGGGACGTTAAGGGTAAAAAATGTATTATGATTGATGATATGATTGATACTGCAGGAACTATTAGTTTAGGTTCGCAAGCCTTGATAGATGCAGGAGCAGAAGAAGTCTACGCATCATGTACTCATGCGGTATTATCTGGCCCAGCAATTGAACGTTTACGTAATGCACCGCTTAAAGAAGTGGTTGTGACGGACTCAATCCAATTACCAAAGGAAAAACAAATCGATAAAATCAAGCAGGTATCAGTTGCGCCACTAATTGGGGATGCAATCAAACGGATTAACGAAAATCGTCCTGTTAGTCCATTATTTAAGCAAGTATTCCAAAGTGCACAATTGGAAAAGTAATAATACTTAAAGTAAACTGAATTTAGTAAATAAAGTGAGGTCGGAAGGAAAATAGTTTCGTTTTCTTTCGGCCTTTCTTGTTTCCCATTTCTGTGTTTAAAAGAAGATAAAGATTTAGGAAAGACAAACAGTCATTATCAATTCATGTTATAATACGATGTGAAATAAGGAGGAGAAAAATGACAACAATTAAGTTTTTCAAAAAAGCAATGGTTGGAACAGCTGCAGTCGCTACTATCTTTGCCCTAGCTGGTTGTGGTAAACAATCTGCGTCAAGTAGTGATACAAGTTCTTCCAGCACATCGTCGTCTGTCCGTTCTTCCGAAAGTAAAGCTTCAAAGGCTTATCGTACAGCTAATAAGCTTATCCAAAATCATAATTATGAAGGAGCATATGAACAATTAAGCCAATTAAACGATCATAATGCTCAAACGGAAGCACTTGCTGATGATTTACAAAGCTATATGGATGCCCAAAAAGCATATGAAAATGGCGATTATGATGGTGCTAAGAACAATTTGAAATCACAAAAGTCTACTAGTCCGGCAATGCGCAATGCATACGCTGACTTACAAAGTAAAGTAAGTTCTGCACAAGGTTCTACTAGTTCTCAAACTTCATCATCTACTAATAGCAAGCAAACAAATAAGCAGTCTGGTTCTACAAGCTCAGCAACCCAACAATCATCCTCTGCTGCTAACCAAGCTGCATCCGATGCAACTAGTGATAATGTAGTACAACAATTTGCTAATAAGATGGGCTTTAGTGGCTCCCAAGGTTACCAAATTATGCCAACTGGTAAGACTGGTAATGTTTACAAATTTGAAGTACGTCAAAACAATAGTGATAACACTGTTGCTAACTTAATCGGTATTTACCAATACAATAGCCAAACTGGAGCGGTAACAAAGATCGCTTAATATATAAAAGATGACAAAAAATAAAAGCAAGAGGTGTAACTTTTTCGAAAGTACGCTTCTTGCTTTTTATCTCTGTTTTACTTAAGAACATATTCTTCAATCGCTTTGCCAACCCCATCATGATTATTATCAGCGGTTGTTACGTCAGCGATCTTTAAGGTGCCAGGAATTGAGTTTCCCATTGCTACTCCCAAGCCAGCAAATTCGATCATTGAATCATCGTTTTGCGCGTTACCGAGAGCCATTACTTCTTCTTTTTTAATTTCTAGTTCTTTACTAAGTAATTGAAGGGCATTTCCTTTACTTGCTTGTTTATTCATGAATTCCAAATAAAAGTCTTCGCTGCGGACAATTGAAAAGCGATCACGCATTTCTGCCGGAAGCTCTGTCCATGCTTTGTCAATTTGTTCTTTAGTATCAACCATCATTGCTTTGGCTATAACGTATTGATCTTGCATTTTGGAAAGTTCTTCAAAGGTGCGGTAACGGATTGGCATACTTACAAGATCTGACTCGTAGACGGTATATGGACTTAGATCTCGATTAATTGTGTAGATGTAATCTCGCGTTTCAATTTGGGACTTGACGCCTTCTTTAATACAATAAGTTTGCCAGTCGGCATAATCATCGAAAGACATTGTGTAATTTACCAAGACGTTGCCACTAGTTGATTGGGCTAGTGCACCGTTGAAACTAATAACAAATTCGTTATCTGAATCATTTAAGCCCAATTGGTCAAGGTATGCTTTTACGCCAGTCATTGGGCGGCCAGTGCATAAGACGATCTTTACTCCTTGTACGCTGGCTTTTTTTATTGCGGCAACAGTTTGTGGTGTGATTTCACGCTGGTCATTGATTAATGTTCCGTCGATATCGATTGCGACTAATTTAATTGGCATTATTTTTGCTCCTTTGGGTTAATAATATGATTATTCTTGATATAGCTTTGGAATTCTTCATAGATTGGTTCGAAAATTTCAATATTGTTTCGCGTTTCAAGCATCTCTTTTGGGAAAAAGAACCGTTGATCTCCGGCTTCTCGTCCGGATACGCTAGCGACTAAGGTACTAACTTGGGATAACTCAATAAAATCGCCATTAGGTTGGAGAAGCTCAATTTGCGTTTGGGTATTAGAATCTTGTGGATGATAAGTATCATATGGGAGTTTAAAGCTATCGTTAACTGCGGTGTAGTACTGGCTATTAAATCCAGCAGTTTGGATGAGTTTGCGCAAAGTAGGTAAAAATTTTTGTGTATTTTGATCATAAATGACTGATTTAAATGGACGGCGATTAAGAAAACGACTAGCAAGGTCACTTAAAATATCATCACGAGAATGGGTCCAATGAATAAAATAAGTGGTTAAAACACCATCGTCAAGCGCCAAATAGTCATCCAGGGTGAACTTACCATTAAAAAATGGCATCAGCATATGAGGGGTGAAGTCAGGTTCAAAGTCATTTGGATGCTGGTAAATATGTTTTGCCCGCATCAAGAGGTGGTCCAAGATAACTTCCATTGAACGGGAAACGGGATGGAAGTAGACTTGCAGATACATCTGAAGTCGGCTGATAATGTAATCTTCTACCGCATGCATCCCCGAAATTTCAAAGGCAATCCCTCTCTTAACCGGTCGCATAACATGAAGAACACGATCAAGATCAAACTTTCCGTAGTTTGTTCCTGTGTAATACGCGTCTCGCTGTAAGTAGTCCATCCGGTCCGCATCAACCTGACTTGAAATCATTTGAACTACTTGAGGATTTTCATAAGTATGATCGATTACACTGGCAACTTGATGGGGGAAGTCAGGTGAAACCCGTTGTAATATCTTGTTGATATTAGTACTACTATCAGTGATCAACTGGCGTGTAATTTGCTCATGGTTTGTATGGAAAATATGTTCAAATGTGTGGGAATAAGGCCCATGCCCTAAATCATGGAGGAGGGCTGCGCATAAAGCAACCGGTCGTTCATGATCATCCCATAGGCCATCGCCAGGCTGCTGACTAGGATAGTTTCGTTGAAAATAGTTGCACATTTGGCGGGTAATTTCATAGACTCCTAAGCAATGGCCAAAGCGGGAATGCTCGGCACCATGAAAGGTAAATGAGGATGTTCCTAGTTGCTTGATTCGTCGTAATCGTTGAAACTCAGGAGTATTAATTAAGTCCATAATAATTTGATTATCGACAATAATTTGTCCGTGAATTGGATCCCGAAAAACCTTTTCACGGCGAAGTTTTTCGTCATAAAAGTGATTCATATTAATCTTCTTTCTCTAAACGTTCTTGTAAACGTTCCATGCTGATTAGTTCTTTATTGAGGGTTGATATAAAATTAGGTGACCATATTAAGTTATTGAGGCTGTTAGGAGTAGTAATTTGAACGACTGATTGGATTCGCTGAATTGCATCGTGAACGCTTAATTGCGTATTAAGTACTTTAGAAACAGTCGTCATCGCCCCCGGCCAAACATCTGGGAAATGCCACTTGTTTTGATTTTGTTGCAATCCTGTATCGTAGAAGTCACGAATTAACTTACCCCGATCTTGTTGATTACCACCGACGCTTAAGTAGAGCATTACTGTAACGCCTAATTTGTTTCGGCGTTGAGAGATTCCGCCGATCTTTTGGCCGTTAACACTGATGTCAAAACTTCCCGGACAGTACGAATGAGTGATTTCCCTAGTAGCGATTGCTAGGTTAGGGAAAGCTGCCTGAATTAGGTCAACCATCCGCTGGTATGCTTCATCAATAGTTAATTCATGGTCTTCAAGGTGCCAGGGATAGAAAATTGACAGATTTAAAATACCGTCGTCGCTCACAACTGCCAATCCCCCTGAATTACGCATGAAATAGTGGAAACCATGGTGCGTAAGTGTAGTAAGGGCAGTTGATAAATGTGGCAAGCGTTGATCTTTTAATCCTAAAATAACCGTATCTTCTAATGTCCAAAAATGAAGAAGGGGGAATTTAAGGTCGTTGGCTGAACGTAACAAAGCGTTGGTATAGATGAAAGACGAAAGATTGTCTGCGGGAGATAAAGGTTGAATAAACTGTTGAAAACATTGATTCTTAAAATTAGGCATCGTACTTCTTCTTTTCTGTGAAATAATATATCTATATTATACAAGAACTCGTGAGAACATGGACGTTTCACGGGGTATTTATTAGTAAAAAGAGTATAATAATGACGATGAAGAAAGTGAAAGGAGGAGGTTATTATCAAAAGTGTAATTCCTGTCCATGTGGATCTCTCAACGATCATTGATCAGAATGGACAGCAAGAAAAATTTACCTTTACTGAAGAAGGTACTTTTGTTGAAATGAATGGCAAGTATTATTTACGGTACATTGAACACCAAGATGGTCAAGAAACGCCGGTGCAAATTAAATTTGAAGATGAGCTGATTCGCTTAAGAAGGCGTGGAAATGTCGAAACAAACCTATTTTTAGACCCAACACAAGAAACCATCATGCGGTATCAAACAGAATACGGCATGATTAAAATTGATGTGTTAACAGAAAGTTTGGAAAAAGACGTTGATGTAAAGGCCCCGGCTGGTCACCTTTCTGTTAAGTATCAACTAAAACAAGCGGGACAATTAATAGGGAGTTACCAACTAGAATTGCAATTTGCTGCTTAATATTGTATGATGTAGTTTAGACTTTTTGAAGGGATGTGCACCAATTTGGATTTAAAGGTTTTTGACGGTCAGGACAAATCAGAACTTTCAATGATTGAAGTCGCACACGCTATTTTAGCTCACCATGGAGAAGCAATGGCGTTTGTTGATTTGACCAACGAGGTTCAGCAATATCTGGGTAAGAGTGATGAGGAAATTCGTGAACGTCTTGCACAGTTCTATACTGACTTAAATGTTGATGGCAGTTTTATTTCCCTTGGTGACAACACCTGGGGTCTGCGTGCTTGGTATCCATTCGAATCTATCGATGAAGCCACAGTTGGTGAAAACGAAGAAGATGAAGAGGATGATCGTCCAAAGAAGAAGCGGCGTAAAGTCAATGCCTTCCTCGCAGACACCGATGACGATGACGATGTAATTGACTATGACAATGATGATCCTGAAGATGAGGATCTTGATACTGACGATGATGCCGATTCTGAAGATGATTATGATGACGACACTGATGACTTCAGTGACGACGATGATGATCTTGATGATGGTATTGAAGGTCAGCTATCAGAATTACATGATGAAGAAGATGAAGACGAGGATGACGAATAATTTTCAACTTTGTGCTTGACTATTATTTGTTGACCCTGTATTATCTTTCTTGGGCGCCTGTAAAGACAGGCCAATAAGTTCGTAGATAAATAAGCTCCCTGTTTCAGTGTTTTATTTGAAATAGGGAGTTTTTTCTATTATCACACCCGCAAATATAAAAAAGGAGTAGACGACAATGACGAAATACATTTTTGTAACCGGTGGAGTTGTATCATCATTAGGAAAGGGAATCGTTGCTGCCTCTTTAGGACGATTATTAAAAAATCGGGGCCTAAAGATTGCGATCCAAAAATTCGATCCTTACATCAATGTTGATCCCGGTACGATGAGTCCATACCAACACGGTGAAGTTTTTGTGACTGATGACGGCACAGAAACTGATTTGGACCTTGGTCACTATGAACGTTTTATCGATAATGATCTCAATAAATATTCAAATGTTACAACGGGTAAAATCTACTCTGAAGTTCTTCGTAAGGAACGCCGTGGGGATTACCTTGGTGGGACAGTACAAGTTATTCCACACATCACTAATGCCATTAAGGATAAGATTAAGCGCGCTGGTGAAAGTACTGATGCTGAAGTTGTAATTACTGAAATTGGTGGGACAGTTGGGGATATTGAATCACAACCATTCATGGAAGCTATTCGCCAAATGAAAGAAGAAGTGGGTAGTGAAAATGTGTTGTACATCCACACTACCTTAGTCCCATATCTTCGTGCTGCTGGTGAAATGAAGACTAAGCCAACTCAACACAGTGTTCGCGAATTACGTGGTTTAGGAATCCAACCCAATATTTTAGTTGTGCGGACAGAGCAACCAATTACTGATGATATGCGGAAGAAGATTGCCTTATTCTGTGATGTTGATCCTAAAGCCGTTGTTGAATCAATGGATGTTCATACCCTTTACGAAATTCCGTTAAACTTACAAAAGCAAGGAATGGATCAATTGGTTGTCGACCACTTTGGTTTAGATGTACCAGAAGCTGACATGACAGAATGGACAGAAATGGTAAATCATATCGAACATGACTTAACTAAGACCGTTAAGATTGCGATGGTTGGTAAGTATACTGACTTACAGGATGCTTATATTTCAGTTAATGAATCATTACGTCATGCTGGTTATCCTGTAAATGCAAAGGTAAAGATTGATCACTTTAATGCTGAAAACATTACTCCAGAAAATGTTGAAGAGACCTTGAAAGATTACGATGGGATTCTTGTTCCTGGTGGTTTTGGAAACCGGGGAGTAGAAGGAATGATCACTGCAATTAAGTATGCTCGGGAAAATGATGTTCCTTACCTCGGTATTTGCTTAGGGATGCAAACAGCATGTATTGAATTTGCACGAGATGTATTAGGTTACACTGATGCAAACTCAACTGAATTTGATACAAACACTAAACACAATATTATTGACTTGATGGCAGACCAAGCGGACATTGAAGATATGGGAGGAACACAACGGCTTGGTGCATATCCATGTAAGCTTAAGCCAGGAACAGTTGCTGCAGCGGCTTATGGTAACCAATCAATGATCAGTGAACGTCACCGTCACCGTTATGAATTTAACAACGACTACCGTCAAGAAATGGAAAACCATGGCTTGGTTATCTCTGGGGTGAACCCAGATCGGAATTTAGTTGAAGTAGTTGAAATTCCTGATAAAAAGTTCTTCGTGGCTGCTCAGTACCACCCAGAATTCAAGTCTCGTCCTAACCACCCAGAAGGATTATTTGCTGCATTTGTGAAAGCAGCCGCTGAGGACAAATAAAAATTTAAAGTGTATAATATATTTAATACAAGAGATGGGGGCAAGAATGTCACTTCTCTTGTTTTTATTTAGTAAAATTGTTAAATTTTAAGTTAAATATGCTAATTTTTGACCTGACCTTATGATTTTTTTTAAGATTGTTTATAAAAGGTTGTAATTCTCTTGATATTTCATTATCATTACAGTTGACTGTTTTGTAACTGAAATAATCATTAACTTAGCTTAAATGAAAAACAGACTAAAATTTTTAAGTGAGGAAACGCAGAAATGAAGAAAATGATCATTCAAGGAGGAAACCGTCTTTCTGGCGAAGTCACGATCGGTGGTGCCAAAAATAGTACAGTGGCATTAATTCCAGCTGCTATTCTTGCGGATACCCCTGTAGAGTTTGACACGGTTCCAGATATCTTGGATGTTCACAATCTGATGATTATTTTGGAGTCAATGAATGTAAAGTCCGAGTTTAGTCACGGAGTTTTAGATATTGATCCAACACAAATCGTAGAAGCTGAACTTCCAAGCAAGGCAATTAAAAGTCTTCGGGCTTCCTATTACTTTATGGGTGCATTATTAGGTCGTTTCCATCGCGCGACATTAACATTTCCGGGAGGCGATAATATCGGCCCCCGCCCAATTGACCAACACTTAAAAGCATTTAAAGCACTTGGAGCAACCGTTAGCGAAGAAAAGGGTACTGTTCATTTAGATGCGCCGAATGGCTTACATGGGTCTCGGATCTTTTTAGATATGGTATCAGTTGGTGCAACGATTAATGCTACCTTAGCAGCTGTTCGCGCTGAAGGAACAACGATTATTGAAAATGCAGCTCGTGAGCCGGAAATTATTGATTTAGCAACATTCTTAAATAATATGGGCGCCAAAATTCGGGGTGCTGGAACTGATACTATCCGTATCACTGGAGTAAAGACACTTCAGTCAATGAATACTCATACAATTATTGCAGATCGAATTGAAGCAGGAACATACCTATCATTGGCAGCAGCGCTTGGCGATGGTGTTATGATCCACAATGTTATCCCTGAACACTTAGAATCATTTACAAGTAAAATGATTGAAATGGGTGTTGAACTTCAAATTGATAGCGATAAGATTTATGTACCAAAATCCAGTTATTTACATCCAGTTACTGTTAAGACGATGCCATTCCCTGGTTTTGCTACTGATTTACAACAGCCGCTTACCCCGTTGATGTCACTTGCTGATGGTGATAGTACGATTGTTGATACTATTTATCCCAAGCGTGTAAAACATATTTCCCAATTACAAAAAATGGGGATGAAGATTGAAGCGCATGATGGGATGATCGTCGTTAAACATACAGAAAAGCTTCATGGCGCAGAGGTTTCTGCAGGTGAGATTCGTGCAGGAGCGGCTTTAACCATTGCTGGATTAATGGCAGATGGACAAACTGTAATTAATAATGCCGGAAATATTTTACGTGGTTACGATCGAATTGTATGGAAGCTTAACCGCCTTCATGCCAATGTTTCTATTGAGGACGATTCTTCAGTAAAAATTGGTTAGAAGTTGCGTACTTCTTTAAATCGTGGTATCCTGTTAAAGTTGATTATCTATGTTTCAGGCAATGATTCATGGCAAAAGGAGCGTAATAAATTATGAAACAAGGAATTCATCCAGATTATCATCCAGTAGTTTTTGAAGATTCATCTACTGGTTACAAGTTTCTCTCTGGCTCAACAGCCACTTCAAGTGAAACTGTTAAGTGGGAAGACGGTAATGAATACCCATTAATTCGGGTTGAAGTTACTTCAGATTCACACCCATTCTACACTGGTAAGCAAAAGTTTACCCAAGCCGACGGTGCTGTCGACAAGTTCAACAAGAAGTACGGTCTCAAGTAATCGAACTTCTTATTATGCAAAAAAGCCGGGAAAACGAAAGTTTTTCCCGGCTTTTTGCATTTAGCCCAATAAATTATTATCAACGTTATTTTGTGTCTTATAAGTATTAAGCTTTCTCTGCGTATAATATTGATAATTGAGAAAGTGGGGGGTTACCTATGCATGAAAAAATAATTAATCAGATAATTGCCCTGCATCGTTATTCTTTTGTTCGGATAACCCGGCAGACATTAATTATGATTTTCCCCATTGTTTTTATTGGAACAATGGCAAAGATGATTTTGAAAACTATTTTTAAACCAGATGGGTTTATTTATAATATTGCTTTTCTTGATGTAATACCACAGAACGTGTTACGGGTTATTCAATTTGTATTAACTAGTATTAGTCAATTGACGTTAGGAATTTTGGGGATCTATACCGTCTATATGGCAGCGAAGTTCACTGCCAAAAGATATCGCCGGGATGGTAAATTTGCTGGAATAACAGCTATTTTAACCCTCTTACTGATGTCGTATCGTTATGGTAAGTCATCCCCACAATTTTCACTCAGCTTTTATCAGCGGCTCCTTAGCGGCAATAGTCTGTTAATCGTTTTGATCCTTGGTTATGGAATCGGCCAGCTTTATCGGTGGTTAACTCCGCCAAAAGATGGTGAGAATACTAATGCACTGCCGTTATTACAAGAACGGTCATTTAGTTCAATGCTGCCAATGACAATTAGTCTTATTTTTGGAGTGGCGGTTGCTCTTTTCTTAAATTCCAACACGATTTATCATGCTTGGGCGACGAGTTACTCTACCTTAGTTACGACCGCCCAAGAACATCGGCAATTATGGTTGACGTTATTAGCTACGATGGGTCTAACAATATTTGATTGGTTAGGATTAGGTGTTCCATACACTTCGATGGCATTAACATCAGGAGATTCGTTTACTGCTAACTTGAACTATGCACTCACCCATGGAACGCCGTGGAATGTACCGTATGAGTTTTTAGGCAGTTCTCTTTATAATTCATTTGCTAACTTCGGGGGTGATGGGTTGATCCTGGCCTTAATAGTTGCCATTTTGTTAACTTCTAATGGCTCCTATATGCATCGTGTTGCGCGGTGGACGGCCTTACCAACATTATTTAATTTTAACTATGCAACAATGATTGGCTTACCGGTTGTGTTTAATCCATTATTTCTTATCCCCTTTGTCTTCTTACCGATTGTAAACATTCTCCTTGCTAGTTTAGCGATCACGATTCACTTAATCCCTTCAACTCCTTATCCGGTTTTACAGGGGACCCCAGGACCGCTTATTAGTTTTTTGGGGACAAATGGTAATTGGGGAATTTTGATTTTTACCTTGGTATTGCTTTTAATCGATATTGTTGTTTATATCCCCTTTGTAAAAATGGCCCTAGTAGTTGAAAATCGCTTAACATTAGCAGAACAGGACGTGATTAGTCATGAAAAGAATGACTAAACCAATTCTTCATACTCGTTTGGTATTAATTGGCTTAATGTTAATCTTAGTCCTAATGGCAATTCCAGCATATTTTTGGATGAAAGATACAAATAAATATTTAGCAGCCCAGCATAATTCTAGAATGTCACCGATAATTATGATTCCTGGAAGTTCGGCAACACAAAACCGTTTTAATCCGCTTATTCGTAAGCTTAACGAAGATAGCCCTAAGAAGCATAGTGTGTTGCGATTAGAAGTAAAGAACAATGGTAAAATTGTTTCGCAGGGATGGATAAATCGAGACGATAACGAACCGATTATCGTAATTGGCTTTGAAAATAATCGTGATGGTTATCAAAATATAAAGAAGCAAGCGCAAATGGTTAACCAGGTTTTTGAACGATTGACGGAAGAGTACAACTTTAATAACTTTAAGGCGTTTGGCCATTCCAATGGGGGCTTAGTATGGACTTATTGGTTGGAACATTACTACTCTGAATATAAAGATGCGATTACAATTAAAAGGTTAATGACACTGGGAACGCCATACAACTTTGCGGAATCTTCTGTTAGCCATCCAACGCAAATGTTTTCTGATTTTGTAAAGTATCGGAGTAGGATTCCTAAAAACCTATTAGTTTATTCGGTCGCGGGGACAGAAACTTATACATCGGATGGTCTCGTCCCAGAAGGAAGCGTCGATGCCGGTAAGTATATTTACCAAAAACAAGTTGCCCATTATACGAGTATGACGGTCACGGGGAAAGATGCGCAACACTCTAACTTGCCACAAAATAAACAGATTGTACGGTTGATTGAAGAGTATCTGCTTGATCCAAATGACAACGGTAATCCTAATTCACAAAATAAGCAGGGGGCTACTCAAAATTAATTAAGCAGGTTATACTAAGTTCATAATAAGAAGTAAGGAGTTCAATATCGTGAAAAAAGATAAAAAGCGATCATTTGAATGGTTACGGTGGACAGCGGTTGTTGTACTGTTATTGATTTCAGTTGTTTTAATTTTTAACCAACAGATTAAGTCTTACTTAGTAGGTAGTTATAAACCTGAGATTACCCGTCAGACAGTTCAAAGCAACCAAAAGAAAAAAGCAACCTATGATTTTCAAAGTGTTAAAGACCTTAACTTACAAACGGCTGCGAAAGCTCGCGCAAATAAGCAATCGATTAATACCATTGGAGCAATTACGGTTCCGGCTATTAACATGACGATTCCAATTGCTAATGGGGTTGATAATACAACCCTCGCGTTAGCAGCAGGAACCCTTCGTCCAGACATGAAAATGGGGGAAGGTAACTATGCGTTAGCTGGTCATAATATGGCCCATGGGAGTAAAATCTTATTTTCGCCATTGTACTATCATGCTAAGGTGGGGCAGATGATTTATATCACTAACATGGATCGCGTTTATGAATATAAGATTTATCAACGTGAATTCATTGCGGCGACCCGGGTTGATGTGGTAGATAATACGCCGGAAAAGATTATTACTTTGATTACCTGTGACGCTACCGGGGCCAATCGGTTGATGATCCGTGGTAAATTTGTTAAATCAGAACCATTTACGCAGGCACCACAAAATGTGCAAAAGAATTTTAGCGAGAAATATACAACAGGTCGTTAAAAAGAAGTGGGAAATAACCTCCTCGACAAGGCGGTTGGCTAAGCTAGGACGATGATTAGCACGGCACGGGCTGATTATCGTTCGTACTTAGACTCGAGCCTTGTGGCGACGCGAAGCTAGTTCCACGTTATCTTTCTATTGTTCATAAAAGTAGTTGAGGCTGAGAGAAAAAACAAAAGTTTTTTCTCCTATCCTCTTTTTATTTTGTGGATTTTGCCTGTATTTGTAATCCATTCCAAATTAAGAAAAACACAATGACGGTAAAAAACAGCCAAATTAAAATAAATTTTAAGTAAACAGATGAGCGAACGGACAAGAATGCCACCGTTTGCTCATTTTTTTGTTGCAAATAAATTTCTTGACTCTTTTTCAAGAACCACCTAAGAAGGAGATACATTGAATTTAAGGAGATGCAGTAATGGAAAAACGCGAACAAAAGAATGTTTTATGGTTTGATGAATTGCATCGCTCTGACGTTAATCTCGTTGGTGGGAAGTCCTCTTCCTTAGGTGAAATGACTTCTGCAATGAAAATTCCAGTTCCATATGGATTTGCAATAACCACTCACGCTTATCGTCAATTTATGGCGGAAACGGGATTAAACGACCAAATTAATAGATTATTAGCTGAAATTAATGACTATGAAAATGCTGACGAACTTCATCGAGTTTGCTCACATATTCGGCAGATGATTGTCGAAGCACCGATGCCAAGTGAGATCGCTATGACAATCAAAAAAGCTTATGCAGCCTTATCAGAAAAAATGGGTGAAACTGAACCATTTGTGGCAATTAGGTCAAGTGCGACCGCTGAAGATTTACCAAATGCCTCTTTTGCGGGGCAGCAAGAATCGTATTTGAACGTGCGTGGTGCTGAAATGGTATTAGCAAAGGTTCAGGAATGTTATGCGTCCTTGTTTACCGATCGGGCAACCTATTATCGGCATAAGCAACATTTCCCTCATGAAAAAGTGGCTTTATCGGCGGCTATCCAGATGATGGTTTTCTCAAAAGCTTCTGGAGTTATGTTTTCAGTTAACGTGGCGAACGGAAATGATGCCCAAATTGTTATTGATACGATTTGGGGATTAGGTGAATACATTGTTTTAGGAAAAGTAACACCGGATCATTTTGTAATTAATAAAGATAACCTTCAAGTAGTAGAACGTTCTGTAGTTCCAAAGGCAATTGAATTGTGTCAAACCCCTGGTGGCGGAGTGCATGAGGAACCAGTACCAGCAGACCGGGCAATCCAGCCAGCATTAACCGAAGACCAAATTCATGAATTAGCGGGATACGCAAAAGAAATTGAAAAGCACTATGGCTGTTACATGGATATGGAATTTGCGTTAGACGCACGAACAGATCGATTATGGCTAGTGCAAGCGCGTCCCGAAACAGTTTGGTCAAATAAAAATAATAAGCAAGCAACAAAGGAGTCCACTGTCTCAATGAACAAAACCGAAAAAATATTGATCAAAGGGTTACCAGCAAGTCCAGGTGTTTCAACTGGAAAGGTGCATGTAATTGCAGATCCTAAAGATATTGATGAATTTGAAGCAGGAGAAATATTAGTAACGTTGATGACTTCCCCTGACTGGGTACCGGCAATGAAAAAAGCAGCCGCAATCATCACCGATAATGGTGGAATGACCTGCCATGCCGCGATTGTTTCTCGTGAAATGCAGATCCCTTGTATCGTTGGAACTAAGAGCTGTGGGCAAGCAGTTACTGAAATGCTGCAAGATGGTGAGCAGGTAACCGTCGATGCTAAAAATGGGGTCGTTTATCAAGGTGATCTCGCAGAACAATTTAACGGCGAAAAAGAGACAACGGAATGTCACCGTGCAGAATATTACGCGCCGACAGCAACCAGAGTCATGATGAATTTAGGCGATCCAGAACTAGCAGATAAATATGCTGCACTGCCGGTTGATGGCATTGGCTTAATGCGAGAAGAATTTCTTTGGACGACTTATATTCATGACCATCCCCTTTATTTAATTGAAACTGGTCATCCCGAAAAAGTTGTTGATATGTTAGCGGATGGGATTGCTAAAGTGGCCCGGGCGATTGCTCCGCGGCCGATGGTTTTACGTTTTTCTGATTTTAAGTCAGGAGAATACCGTAATTTAACGGGCGGTGATAAATATGAGCCGCATGAACCTGCCGACTTATTGGGATGGCGTGGGGCTTCTCGGTACTATGATCCTAAATATATCGAAGCTTTTAAGCTAGAACTGGCGGCGGTAAAAAAGGTGCGTCAAGAATTTCAATTAAAGAACCTCAATGTAATGATTCCGTTTGTTCGTACCGTTGCCGAAGCGGATAAAGTTACAAAATTAATGGCAGCGGCTGGGTTACACCGTGGGCCTGATTTTAAGGTATACATGATGGCCGAGATTCCAAGTAATATCATCTTGGCGGATCAGTTTAACAAGTACGTTGATGGTTATTCGATTGGGTCCAATGATTTAGCAATGCTTATTTTAGGCTGTGATCGGAACAATGATACAGTGGCTCACCTCTTTGATGAACGCAATCTTGCGGTAAAACGGGCGATTAGTCACCTTATTAAGACTGCTCACCAAGATAACAAGACGGTATCAATATGTGGGCAAGCACCGTCTGAATATCCTGAATTAGCATCTTTCTTAATTCAACAAGGAATTGATTATATTTCAGTTAATCCAGATATGGTTAAAGAAACAAAACAGAATGTGGCAAGGATTGAACAGCGCATAATCCTGGATAACGCGACTGGCAAGGGACGACAAGCTGTGGAAAGTTATGCATGGTAGAAAGGATTGAATAAAATGCAAATTTTTGTTGATATTAATGCTTCTGAAAATGGTAATGGTTCACAAGAGTTTCCGTTTAAGTACATCCAACAAGCGGCAGATATTGCTCAACCAGGGGATTATGTCCAAGTAATGCCGGGTGAATATCATGAAGAAGTTCATCCGCAACATTCTGGAACTAGTGATAAGCCGATTATTTATGCATCCGCTAAGCAAAATCGGGCAATCATCACGGGAGCTGACCGTGTTACTGGCTGGCAACATGTTGCTGGTCCGGTATGGCAATTAAAACTCCCTAATGCCAACTTTGGTAACTATAATCCATACAACGTTTTAGTCGATCAAACTTTTAATCATGCTGGTGAAATCTTCCTAAATAATAAAGCAATGTACGAGGTTGATCAGTTAGCAAAAGTTGAAACACCAAGCGAAAATAAACTTTCACGAGACCGGAAATTTACCTGTTACACCTGGTATACCGAACAGTTGCCAGCAGAAGATGCAACCGTAATCTATGCGAACTTCCGAGCGCAAAATCCTAATGAGGAATATGTTGAACTAACTTTCCGGGAGACGTGTTTCTACCCAGAAAAAGCGGGACTTAATCATATTATCCTATCGGGCTTTACAATGACTAAAGCTGCTTGTCGGTGGGCATCTTCGCAATATAATAAGGGGATTCTTGGTACCAATCGTGGTCAAGGATGGAAGATTGCTAAGTGTGACATTTCTCACGCTAAGTGTTCCGGGATCTCCCTTGGTCGAAATATTGTTCCAACACTTGATGATGATAAGGTTTATTCACATCAGATTAAGAATAATACGATTCATGATTGTGGGCAGACCGGAATAATCGGTGTTGAAGGCAACCCATCACCGATTATTGAACACAATAGTATTTATAACATTAACGTCCGGCAAAACCTTGTCAGTGATGATGTCAGTGCGATCAACCTTTCACCAGCGATTGGGGCTAAGATTTTACGCAACTGCATTCATGATTGCACGCGCGGAATTTGGCTTGGGGGCAAGGTTGAAGATACCCAAATTTCACGGAATGTGTTCTACAACAATTCACTGCCAGATTCATTCGAGGTTACAGATGAAAATCGCGAGGACTTAGTTACAGCTCTTGGGGAAGATATTGAAATTAAAGATTCAATGGGTGTGACCTTGATTGATAACAATTTCTTATTATCAGATTGTGCGCTTAAGCTCGAATCTAAGGGTATCCTTCTCGTTCATAACCTAATTAATGGTAGTGTGGAATGGTTAAGCAATACGAATGTTGCTGAAAAAGACCCTTACTACCACCGCCTTCATCAACAAAATGTGACAGAAAGTGCTCCTTACGATTCTTCCTGTTTCTATAACAATGTCTTTATCCGGAAGAATCTCCAGAGTGAAATGGCAAAATTAATTGCATTTGCCCACGAACAGGCAAGTGAACAACCAGTTAATAATCATATTAGTGATGATAATGCCGCTTATGTTGGTCTTGCCAGTGGACAACGAAGCTATATTCCAGCTAATAAAGCAGGAAATATCTTTATGAATAATGAACAAGAAGACGTTAAAATCGACATCAATTCAAATGAAGATGGGGTATTTCTTGATAGTAATATTTGCGACTACTTGAACGAAGATACCAGTCGGGTGATCGCAGTTGGTACGACTCCTGAGACTGCCCGTGATTTTGATACGGATTTCTTGGGGAACCATCGTGAAGGAATTAGCGTAACAGCTGGACCTTTTGATGTAAAAGAAGAATACAGTCGACGCTTATTTAGGCTACTGTTTTAAGGAGGTAAAGGAATGCGCAAACCGTTTATTATTGCGAATTGGAAAATGAATAAAAACGTTCATGAATCCGTCGCATTTGTTAAAGCAATTAAAGAAAAGCTCCCAGCAAATAAAGAAATCGGGATCGCAGCACAAGCAGTTTCGCTATATAACATGAAAAAAGTGGCGGGATCTTCCAACTTACAAATTATTGCCCAAAATGCATCAGCTGAGTTAGAGGGACCGTATACTGGAGAAATTAGTATGCGGAGTTTGGCAGATGCGGGTGTGACATATGTGATGCTAGGACATTTAGAGCGCCGACGCCTGTTCAATGAAAGTAATGATTCGATTAATCAAAAAGTTTTAGCAGCCCTCAATGCCGGCATTCTTCCAATCATTTGTACAGATGAAGAGATGGTCCAAACAGAAGTTAACGGTCAAATTCATTATGTCTTTCGTCAACTAAAAAGCGTCCTTAAAGGGGTACCAGCTAACAAGCTATCACAGATTGTTATTTCATATGAACCAAGTTGGGCCGTTGGGAGCACGCACCAAGCAAATCCGGACATTGCTGAAGAGGGCTGTCAAGCAATTCGTCAAAGCCTGGTGGAAATGTATGGTAATGAAATTGGCGAGCAAGTCCGAATACTCTATGGTGGCAGCGTTAATCCCGAAAACATTGGCCGAATTATGAGTAAACCAAATGTTGACGGGGCATTAATCGGACGTGCAAGTCTCGAGATTGAAAGCTTTTTACAAATGATCAATTATATCGAATTAGCGAGCAAGCAGAAGTTACAGGTAATTTAGGAGGAAAAATGATGGCTTACTTTGATAACGGAAATAAACTTTTTGATGATGCCCGGAAGAATCACTATGCAATTGGGGCATATAATATTAATAATCTTGAATGGACACGGGCAATTTTGCGGGCAGCAGCTGAGACTAATACCCCAGTACTGATCCAAGTTTCAATGGGAGCCGCCAAGTATATGGGTGGTTATAAATTTGTCAAAGATATGGTTGAAGATCAGATGGATGCAATGGAAATTAAAGTTCCCGTTATCCTGAATCTTGATCATGGTGACTATGATGCAGCGATTGAATGTATTAACTTAGGATATTCGTCAGTTATGTTTGACGGCCATAAGTTACCGATTAAAGAAAATTATGCCAAAACCAAAGAGATTGTCCAATTAGCGCATTCACGCGGCATTGCAGTTGAAGCCGAAATCGGTAAAGTGGGAGAAAATCAGGATACTAGTAGTGGAGAACTCGCTGACGTTGAAGATGCAATGGCGTTTGCCGCAATGGGGGTGGACCGTCTTGCTTGTGGGATTGGTAATATCCACGGCATTTACCCTGCTAACTGGCCAGGGTTAGACTTTGATCGTCTTCAAGAAATTGCGAATGCGATTGATATTCCACTAGTGCTTCATGGTGGTTCAGGGATTCCTAGAGAACAGGTTCAAAAGGCAATTTCAATGGGGATTGCAAAGGTAAATATCAATACTGAATTCCAGTTAGCGTTCCAAGATGCAACCCGGAAGTATATTGAAAATGAATTAGACCTCAATAAAGCGCAAAAAGGGTATGATCCACGGAAATTATTACTTCCCGGAACAGATGCGATAACTGCTAAAATGAAAGATATGATTGAATGGTTAGGCACGCCAGCAGTTGCCTAATTATAATGGAGGTTATGGAATGGCAATCACAGTTTACTTTGTCCGGCATGGTGAGACGTACTTTAACCAGTTTGCCCGCTTGCAAGGATGGTCAGATACCCCGCTTACAGAAAAAGGCAAGATGAATGCTAAAAAGATTGGGCAAGTTTTAGCTGATTTAAGGATCGATTACCTTTTCTCCAGTGATTTAAAACGCGCGGTTGACACTGCACGGCTTTTAATTGCGGATCACCCAACCGCGACGATGAAGGAACCAATTCAAAAGGAGTTCTTCCGCGAAGTATTTTATGGGTCTTTTGAAGGTCATAGTAATGAGGAAGGAGCCATCTGGGCAAGCTATCTTGAAGGCAAGCGATTTCGGCGCATTGGTGAATTAGTTGATGAATTTGGTGTTGAAAAAGCGCATGACTTACTGAAAGCCGCCGATCCTGCCCATCTTGCAGAAGATAGTAATGAACTAAATACTCGTGTAGAGCAGGCAATTGCCTTTTTGCAAAGCTTACCTGACGAGAGTAATGTGGTTGTAGTAGCTCATGGATCGATCATCCAATATATTGCGGGGATGTATGGCGAACCTGGATATAAGTACGAAAACTTACATAATGGCGCGCTGATGAAGGTTCAGCTAACAGCTAAGGATGTTGAAATTACCGGATACAATCAATTTAAACTGTAAAAAGAGGCAAGGAATTATTTTCCAAACCTCTTTTGTTATTATGATAATTCTTTAGTAATTTTATCCAGCCATAGTGGTAATGTCTCATTTAGGCTATTATAAGTATCTTCAAAGCGGTGAGTATACCAAGGATCAGGAATTTCTTGATCTTCTTTGCCGGGAATTACTTCATATGCTAAATGGACTTTATCACGATCTTGCGCTGGTGCAATGCGTTGCAAGTTGTACTTGTTCATATTATCCATGCAGATAATGTAATCAGCCCACTCGAAGTCTTGTCGTGTAATTGGGCGTGAGATTAAGCCATCCGTTGATAGCCCGTGTGCGTGCATTGTCTTTGCGGCACCGGGGTGGGGGCCATTTCCTTCTTCTTCGTTACTTGTTCCAGCAGAATCAACATTGATTTTGCCATTTAATCCTGCCTCATCAACCATTTGCTTAAACATTGCCTCGGCCATTGGTGACCGACAAATGTTTCCTAAGCAGACAAATAAAACGTTCATGTAATCACCTCATTTATACTTCTATCATACCGAAAATGATAATATTTTGCTAAAATATTCGGTAATCCTAACACTATCCTTAAGTTTTTGGTAAAATTAAGGACAAATATTTTTTAGAGGAGGAACAAAAATGACCCTTATTATTGTAATTGTTGTCATTGTCTTGTTGATTGCTATTTATGCAGGACTTTACAACAGTTTGATTCAATTGCGGACACACGCACAAGAATCATGGAGTCAAATTGATGTTCAATTACAACGACGTAACGACTTGATCCCTAACTTAATTTCAACAGTTAAGGGCTACAGCAAGTATGAAGCTGGGACCTTGGAAAAGGTAACAAAGCTGCGGACGGAATTAAATAGTATTCCAGACAGTGATCATGCTAAAAAAATGGAAGTTTCCAATGAGTTAACGGGAACTTTACGGACATTGTTTGCCGTTGCTGAAAATTATCCAGACTTAAAAGCAAGCGCTGAATACCAAAAATTAATGGAAGAATTAACCAATACTGAAAACAAGATTGCCTACTCACGGCAGCTTTACAACAGTACTGTGGCGGCTTTAGATGCTAAGATCCAATCTTTCCCAAGCAATATTGTGGCTAAAATTCATCACTTCCAACAAATGGATTACTTACAAGTGCCAGAAGAAGCCAAGGCTGTGCCAAAAGTTTCATTTGATGATTTAGGTGATTAAGCATGTTATATCAGCAAATTGCCCGTAATAAACGAAAAACAATTTTGGTGATGTTTGGGTTCTTTGTGTTGCTTGCTTTAATCGGCGCGGCGATTGGATATTTGTTTGCACGGACAGCAATTGGCGGTATGATCATTGCGGCGATTATTGCGGTGATCTATATGTCTGTAATCATTGGTCAATCGACTGATGTAGTGATGCGGATGAATAATGCGACAGAGGTACGGTCAGCGAGTGATGCGCCAGAACTTTGGCATATCGTTGAAGATATGGCCTTGGTTGCACGGGTACCGATGCCGAAAGTCTATATCATCAATGACCCAAGTCCCAATGCTTTTGCGACTGGTAATGATCCTGAGCATGCTGCCGTGGCCGCTACTACTGGTTTGATGGAAAAAATGAATCGTGAGGAACTAGAAGGGGTAATGGCCCATGAAATGACTCACGTTCGAAATTATGATATCCGTCTGCAAACAATTGCATTAGCCTTAGCATCAGCAATCGCGATGCTTGTCAATTTTGCTGGAAATTTCTGGTGGATTGGTGGCCGGAGCAGTAGTGATGACCGGGATAATCCATCAAGTGTTTTCGCAATCCTTGGTTCGATTCTCTTGATTATCTTAGCGCCATTAGCAGCAACCATTGCGCAGATGGCCCTTTCACGTAATCGGGAATACTTAGCCGATGCTGGGGCTGTTGAATTAACACGTAATCCACAAGGGATGATCAGTGCATTAGAAAAGCTAAAAACTGCCGTACCAATGAAACATGTGGACCCAAGCAGTTCAGCTTTATATATTAGCGATCCAGAAAAGAACGCTAAGCACCATCCTTTTTCAAATCTATTTGACACCCACCCACCGCTAGATAAGCGAATTGAACGGTTGCGTCAAATGTAATAAAATTATAAATGAGATGAGACTGAGAAAAAACTTTTGCTTTTTCTCAGTCTCTGCTATTTTTAGTCATGACTCATCGTTTTTAATCGCCTTATATCAGTGAGGGTGATATAATTAAAAAGCTAGACCAAAGTATCAAAAGAAGAGGTATCTTTTTCATGAAAATGAAATTAGCGGAAATTGCCAAGGCGATCAACGCACAAAATGACATTGAACAATGGAAGGACGTAGAAGTGACTAGTGTGTCATTTGACAGTCGCCACTTAGATCAAGGGAGCTTATTTGTTCCGTTGCAAGGTGTTCAAGACGGCCACCAATACGTGCCGAGTGCTTTTACCAATGGTGCAGTAGCTAGTTTATGGGCTAGTGACCATGAGATAACAGATCAGACGCACCCGTTATTAGTCGTTAATGATCCACTAGCGGCCCTTCAAGAACTAGGTAAATACTACTTGCATAAGATCAATCCGATTGTCGTTGCGGTTACGGGAAGTAATGGTAAGACGACGACTAAAGATATGATTGCGTCAATCTTAAGTACACAGTTTAATGTCACAAAGACATATGCTAATTTTAATAATGAGATTGGGGTTCCAGTAACGCTTCTTAACATGGAGTCTAATACCGAAGCAGTGGTGGTTGAGATGGGCATGGATCGTTTTGGCCAACTTGACTTCTTGAGTAAGCTTGTAAATCCTGACATTGCCGTTATTACAATGATCGGGGAAGCACATATCGAATTCTTCGGGACTCGTGATAAGATTGCTGATGCAAAGATGGAAATTGCCCATGGCCTAAAGGAAGATGGAACACTAGTATTTAATGGGGATGAACCATTATTAGAGGAACGGGTAAAAGATCTTACCCAACGACAGATGCGCTTTGGTCGGCAACTAAGCAATAATTTGTATGCAACAAGTGTCCACGATGAACCACGACAGTTATCATTTACCGTCAACGAATGGCCAGATGAAGAATTCACTATTCCAATGGTTGGTGAATACAATATTAATAATGCGTTAGCGGCTATGGAAGTGGGTAAGATTCTGCATATTACTCCCGCCCATATGAAGCAAGCGTTGGCCAACGTTGAATTAACGGAAAATCGTGCTGAATGGGTTAAAGGAAAGAATGGTGAACAGATCTTAAGCGATGTTTACAATTCAAACCCAACCGCTGCCAAAGAAGTCCTTAAAACAATCGCGGAAACGCCAGTAGATGGTCGCCGAATTGCCGTATTAGGGGACATGCTAGAATTAGGGGATGCTGCGCCAAAGTTGCATGCGAGCTTAGCAGAAGAGATTGACCACCAAAAGATTGCTAGTGTTTACCTTGTAGGCGAACAAATGAAAAATCTTAAAGATAAGTTGATCCAAGAAGGTTATCCAGCTGAAGATATCCATCATTATGCTGCCAGTGACCTTCAACAATTAATTGCTGATCTTACGGCTACTTTGACGGGTGAAGATATTGTTCTATTGAAAGCAAGCCATGGCATTCACCTAGAAGAAGTCTTGACGGCATTAAAAGCAGAATAGTTAATATATTTGCCAGTCGATTACTGATGCTTATATCATGAATCGACTGGTCATTTTTAGGAGGAAAATTTTTGAAGTTTAGTGAATTAGGCTTATCAGAGAGCCTATTAAAAGCAATCAAACGGAGCGGATACGAAGAAGCAACACCAATCCAAGAACAAACGATTCCAATGGTTCTTGAAGGTAAGGATGTTATTGGCCAGGCACAAACTGGGACTGGTAAGACGGCTGCTTTTGGATTGCCAATTATTGAAAACGTTGATACTGAAAATCCAAATATTCAAGCAATTATCATTTCACCAACACGTGAATTAGCGATCCAGACCCAAGAAGAACTTTATCGTCTTGGTAAAGATAAACATGTTCGCGTGCAAGTAGTATATGGTGGGGCAGATATTCGGCGCCAAATTAAGAGCTTGAAACAACACCCCCAAATTCTCGTGGGAACTCCTGGACGGTTACGGGACCATATTAACCGTCATACAGTTAAACTTGACCACATTAAGACCCTGGTTCTCGATGAGGCAGATGAAATGCTAAATATGGGATTCTTAGAAGATATTGAATCAATCATCAAGGAAACACCGGATGATCGGCAAACATTGCTCTTCTCAGCAACCATGCCACCAGAAATCAAACGAATCGGGGTTCAATTTATGTCTAATCCAGAAACTGTCCGGATCAAGGCCAAGGAATTGACTACTGATTTAGTTGATCAGTACTATGTTCGCGCCCGTGATTATGAAAAGTTTGACATTATGACCCGCTTAATTGATGTACAGGATCCCGACTTAACAATTGTCTTCGGTCGGACGAAGCGGCGGGTAGATGAATTGTCGAAGGGCTTGATTGCACGTGGATATAATGCGGCTGGTATTCATGGGGATCTTACTCAGGATAAGCGTTCTAAGATCATGTGGAAGTTTAAGAACAATGAACTTGATATCTTAGTCGCGACAGATGTGGCTGCCCGGGGTTTAGACATTTCGGGGGTTACGCATGTTTATAATTACGATATTCCGTCTGACCCAGATAGCTATGTTCACCGGATTGGCCGAACAGGTCGGGCCGGCCATCACGGTGTATCTTTAACCTTTGTGACCCCAAATGAGATGGATTACCTTCATGAGATTGAAAAATTAACCCGAGTACGGATGTTGCCACTCAAGCCACCAACAGCTGAAGAAGCCTTTAAGGGCCAGGTTGCCTCAGCCTTTAATGACATTGATGAATTAATCGCGCAAGATTCAACTGATCGTTATGAAGAAGCAGCTGAAAAGTTATTAGAAACTCATAATGCAACTGATTTAGTAGCAGCATTGTTAAATAACATGACGAAGGAAGCAGCGAGTGAGGTTCCCGTCAAGATAACCCCTGAACGTCCTCTTCCACGGCGCAACAAGCGGAATAACCGTAATGGTAACCGAAATAACTCACATGGTGGTAACCACTACCGGCGTAAGAATTTCCGTCGTCACCAACATGGTGGTCACCGGAACGATAACCATGGTAAGAGCCATTCTAGTCGTCATTCATTTAACATCCGACATCGGAAAGAAAATTAAATTAACTAAGAAGTCTTTTGGTTGAGATTTGACCAAGGGCTTTTTTGTTTGATTGCTTATTGATTGTAATTCAGTTATACTTATCATGTATTTATATTTAAACGGATTCTTTGAATTTCGTTATCAGCGGAATCTGTTACTAGATACTACAAAAATAAGAGTAATTAGGTTGCTTTTTCCTAATGTATTAGACACTTTTCGCAATAGTTGTTAATAAGTTGATTAATTATTGTCTTAGTTGGATACATTAATAAAGGGCAACCTATTTTAATAACACAAGGGGGAAGCTAGAATGGTATCAAAAAATAATAAAAAATTAATTGCGGAAAAGAATCGGCGCAATGAAAAGCAACGATTTGCAATTCGTAAGTTAAATATTGGTGTCGCATCAGTCTTGCTTGGAATTACTTTTAGTATTTACGGTGGTGGGCAAGCAGTAGCACACGCTGATACTACCAATGCCAATGCTAGTGACCAAGTTGCTGCAAGTAATATGGATGATAACAGTTTAGCCGATAAGTCAGCAGTCGCTTTAAGCAGTGCTGCTGCAAATGCTAGTCAATCATCCACATCAGCAACTAGTGCTAATAGTGCAGTTCAAAGTCAAGCGTCAGCTAATAGTCAACCAGCAGCAACTGCTAGCAATAATGCCCCCGCTTCAACTTCAGCTGTAGAAGCAACTAAGGATCAATCTACGTCAGAAAATCAATCAAGTACTAGTCAAGAAGTGCAAACTCCAGCACCAGCACAACCAGTGGGCCAAGAAAATAGTTCTAAGGATGCGAATGCGAGTCTTGATGCAACTCGGCAAGTCCTAAATACGATTACTAACAGAAATTCGATGCCTGGAGCAAATTATTTGACGTCATTTGCTGCGGTTCCTGCTTCGTCTAATGTAGCTGCATTAAATGTAACAGCGGAAGCAGAAGATCCTAATGTAGTAACAGTTAGTGATGCAGATGGATTGATCAATGCTATTCAAAAAGGTACAGCTACTACCATCAATATTGATGCTGATATTAATTTAGGCACAAAGACAACTAGTAACTATACTAATACTTCCATTTCAAATAAACGCGACATTACTATTCAGTCTGCTACTCCTGGTACAAAACACACCATTGATTTTGCTGGATATGGATTCAATATGTACAGTAGTGATTACGGTGTAACATTTAAAGACCTTAATCTTTATGGTCAAAGCTACTTCGGTATCGTTCGTAGTGCTGGTTCATATACTTTTGATAATGTTAACTATACTGGTTCACAACTTGTCTATACCGATAGTGGATATAGTGCAACTGTAACCTTTAAAAATACGGTGAATGCTACCTCGGTAGCAAGTTATGTAGGACCAATTGATAAAAAAACACGTTCTGCACAAGGTAATAATGGTAACCAACAAGTTCTTCAGTTTAGGAATGGTACCAATAGTATTGTTTTTGACGAAGGCAGTAATGTTCATTTAAAGACAGTTAATAGTAACGTTATTGAAATTGATGGCGGAACTACCACCATCGATGTGAAAACAGGCTCAAATGTAACCTTAGAACCCCACACTACTACTGGCCCAGAATCTAACTTTATGAATGTAAATGGAATTGGCCGTGGAATTGCATCAAGTGGTACAACCACATTAAATATTGAAAAAGATGCCACTCTTAATATTCCATTAACGATGGATAGTGGTGATAAATGTTTATCAAGTGCCTTGGATTTAAACTCTGGTGCTACTATTAACAACAATGGTACTTTAAAAATTACTTCAGATGGTTCTCCATATTATCGTTCAGATGGTTGGGATGATCCAGTTTATATTAATGGGGATGCATCTATTAATGTCGGTAATGGCGCAAGCTTTATTTTAGAATCAACAAATTTAGGTTCATATAGTGGTCATTTAATGACAATCTCTGGTACAGGAACTGTTAAACTTGATCCACATTCTACTTTCAAGCTTAGTGGTGATGGTACCGGTCCTGTAACTGCAATTAATCTTTCCAGCGGTAGTACATTTACTTCAGATCAACCAGATGCATTTACCATTGATCTTTCAGCTAATACCAGTGCGGGTAAATCATTGATTAAAAACGGTACTATAAACTTTAAGCGTGTTAAGACAGTTGCGACGGATGGAACAATTTCTGAGCCATTAGGTAAGATTGATGTAACTTACGATAAAAATGGTAATGCTACTTCCTATATTATTACTGCTCAAGATGAAAATACTGTTAAGCAAGTAGCTGATGGACTTACTAACAAGAGCTTGATTAACCTAGTTCAAGCTGGTGAAGATGTTACTCTCTCTAACCTCCACTTAAGCAAGGACAATGTGTTAACTGGTACTGTCGCTTCTAGTGGTAGTGACAATCCAATTTATGTAACTGTTACCGTTGGCGGCAAAAGCACTAATGTTCCAGTAGCCGGAAACTACACTGTGTACACTAATACTAATGGTACAGTAACTTCAGACACTGTTGATTATGCTGCACAAACTGGTTCAACGGGTGGTAACTTCTCGATTGATTTATCAAAACTTGCAAGCAGCCTGACTGACGATACAAATGTTACTGTAACTGCCACAAAAGATTTCGTTGAATCAGCTCAAACTGAAAGTGTGGCAGCATTACGTGCGCTTAATACTACTACTCTTAAAGAATTAGTAGATGATGCTCCAACAGAAGAAGCCAAGTCAAGTTACTACAACGCTACTGCAGAAGCTCAAAAGGCATATACTGATGCAATTTCAACTGGTAAAAATATTCTTGATAACATTAAAAATAGTACAGAAAACTATGATCAAAGTGATATTGATGCTGCTGTAACTGCCATTCAAAATGCTCAAAAAGCTTTAACTGGTGAACCTACCAACAAGACTGAACTTCAAGATGCTATTAACCAAGCATCAACAGTAGAATCAAGCGATAACTACATTGATGCGGATGCTGATTTACAAAAAGCCTACACTGATGCAATTAGCGCAGGTCAAACAGTTTTAAGTAACGATAGTGCTACTCAAACTGAAGTAGATGATGCATTGACCAAGATTAATACTGCTAAAGAAGCCCTAAACGGGGATACTAAAAAAGCTGCAAGCAAAGAAGCCCTTCAAAAAGCTGTTAGTGAAGCATCGACTATAAGAACAGATGATGCGGCATACTACAATGGTTCTAATGAAGCTAAAACTGCATATGATAATGCAATCAGTGCCGGTCAAGCAGTTTTAGATAACTCAAATGCAACTGCTACTCAAATTACAGATGCTTTAAATGCCATTAATACTGCTAAGGGTAATCTTAAGGGTGAAGCAACTAATAAGTCAGTGCTTCAAAAAGTAGTTGACAATTCTGCAACTGTAAAAGACAGCAATAACTATACTAATGCAGACGAAACTCAAAAGACTGCATATGATAGTGCAGTTACAGCTGCACAAACAGTTTTAAATAAAACTAATGCAACTCAGGCAGAAGTAGACAATGCAGTAAAGGCTATTACTGATGCAATCAATGGCTTGAATGGTGATACTAACCTTGCAAATGCAAAGAATGTTGCTACTGAAGATATTCAAAAGGCTTTAAATACTAAGACTACCGAAATCACCGACGCTACTAATATTGATCAAGCTACTAAGGATCAATTAATTGCCGATGCTAAGAAAGCCGCAGAGGATGCTAATACTGCTATTAATCAAGCAACTAATGCCGATGCAGTTAATACTGCTAAGACTGAAGGAATTACGAACATTAACAATGTAACTGTTCCAAGTTTAGATGATGCTAAAACTAACGCAGCCAAAGAAATTGATCAAGCATTAACTGATAAGACCAAGGAAATCAATAACGCAGAAAATATTGATCAAACAACTAAAGCTCAGTTAATTAAAGAAGCAACTGATGCAGCAACTACCGCAAAGGATGCTATTGAAAAATCTACAACTAATGACGAAGCAACTAAAGCAGGCCAAGCTGGCGTGGATGCAATTAACAATGTAAAGGTACCAAGCGTTATTGATAGTCAAAATGCTGCAAAAGATGTAATTAATGATGCTCTTAACTCTAAGACCAAAGAAATCAACGAAGCTACTAACATTGATCAAACAACTAAAGATCAATTAATCAAAGAAGCAACCGATGCAGCTAATAATGCTAAAGAAGACATTGATAAAGCAACCACAGCTGATGCAATTAAGACTGCACAAGATGAAGGAACAACTAATATTAATAATGTTACTGTTCCAAGCTTAGAGGATGCCAAGAAGGCAGCTAATAAAGCAGTAGATGATGCTCTTACTGCTCAAACTGAGGTAATTAATAAAGCTGATAATCTTAGTGATGCAGAAAAGAAAGATCTAATTGATCAAGCAACTACTGAAGCCAATAAGGCTAAAGACAATATTGAAACTGCTACGACAAACAACGAAGCAGCTCAAGCAGGCCAAGATGGTGTGGATGCAATTAAGAAGATTGTTCCAACAAGCTTAGATACTGTGAAATCTGATGCAGATAAAGCAATTGACGATGCTTTAACTAAAAAATTAAAAGAAATTAATTCAGCTAGTGATCTAACTACTGATGAAAAGACTGCGTTAATACAAGAAGCTAATACGGCTGCGGATAAAGCAAAGGAAGACATTACTAAGGCAACGACTAATGATGCTGTAATTGAAGCACAAAATAATGGAGTTACTGCAATTGATGGCATTAAAGTTCCAACTGAATCAGCAGTCAAAGAAGCAGCTAAAAAGGCAGTAGCAGAAGCTGCAGAAGCAAAGAACAATGCAATTAATGCTTCAAACTTAACAGATGAAGAAAAAGCTGCCTTGAAGCAAAAGGTTACTGACGCCCAAAATGCCGCAGATCAAGCAATTGACAATGCAACGACAAATGCAGCAGTAACTGAAGCTCAAAACAATGGTATTAAAGCAATTAATGGTATTGAAGTAACTACGTCAACTGCTAAAGAAGCAGCGAAGAAGGCGGTAGCCGAAGCAGCGACTGCAAAGAACAATGCAATCGACGCTTCAAACTTAACAGCTGAAGAAAAGACTGCCTTGAAGCAAGAAGTTACTGACGCCCAAAATGCTGCAGATCAAGCCATTGATAATGCAACTACCAACGCTGCAGTGACTGAAGCTCAAACCAATGGCGTGAATGCAATTAATGGTATTGAAGTACCAACTAAATCAGATGCTAAGGACCAAGCAACCGCTGAGCTTAATACAGCAGTTGAAAATGCTAAGAAAGCAATTGATCAAGACAGTAACTTGACTGATGAACAAAAACAAGCAGCTAAAGATCAAATTGATTCGGATGCTAAGACTGCTCAAGATGCCATCAACAATGCAAAGACTAATGATGATGTTAAGAAGGCAGCTGATGCTGGTACATTAGCAATAAATAAAGATGTTGCTAATGCCGCAATTGATAATGCAGTCGCTGGTAAGAAAGCAGAAATTTCTAATTCATCATTAACTGATGAAGAAAAGACTGCTTTAAACAATGAGGTAGATCAAAAGGCAAATACTGCTAAAGAAGCAATCAATGCTGCAACTACTCCAGAAGCTGTAACTAGTGCTCAAGAAAGTGGCGTTAAGAATATCAATGATACTGAGGTGCCAGCTGAATCAGCAGCAAAACAAGCGGCCAAGGAAGCTGTAGCTAAGGCAGCCGAAGTCAAGAACAATGCCATTGACTCTTCAAATTTAACTGATGAAGAAAAAGCTGCATTGAAACAAAAAGTTACTGATGCACAAACAGCTGCAGATCAAGCTATTGATAAGGCAACTACCAACGCTGCAGTGGCTGAAGCCAAAGACAATGGTGTCAGTGCAATTGAAGGCATTGAAGTTCCAACAACATCAGCAAATAAGGAAAAGGCAACCACTGACCTTAATACTGCTGTTGATGAAGCGAAGAAAGCAATCGATCAAGACAGCAACTTGACTGATGAACAAAAACAGGCTGCTAAGGATCAAATTGACTCTGATGCTAAGAACGCTCAAGATGCCATCAACAATGCTAAGACCAATGATGATGTCAAGAAGGCCGTTGACGCTGGTACATTAACCATTGATAAGGATGTAGCTAATGCAGCAATTGATAATGCAGTAGCTGGTAAGAAGAACGAAATTTCTAACTCGCCATTAACTGATGAAGAAAAGACTGCTTTAAACAATGAAGTAGATGAAAAGGCAAATACTGCTAAAGAATCAATCAATAATGCAACTACTCCAGAGGCTGTAAGTACTGCACAAGAAAGTGGCATTAAGAATATTAATAATACTGAAGTACCAGCTGAGTCAGCAGCCAAAGAAGTAGCTAAGAAAGCAGTAGCAAAAGCTGCAGAAGCAAAGAACAATGCAATTGATTCTTCAAACTTAACAGCAGAAGAAAAAGCTGCCTTGAAGCAAAAAGTTACTGAAGCCCAAAATGCCGCAGATCAAGCGATCGATAATGCAACTACCAACGCTGCAGTGACTGAAGCTCAAACCAATGGCGTGAATGCAATTGACGGTATTAAAGTACCAACTACATCAACTACTAAGGAACAAGCAATAACTGACCTTAATAAAGCAGTTGATGAAGCTAAGAAAGCAATTGATCAAGATAACAACTTGACTGATGAAGAAAAGCAAACCGTTAAAGATCAAATTGATTCTGATGCTAAGAATGCACAAGAAGCAATTAACAATGCAAAGACTAATGATGATGTTAAGAAAGCAGCTGCTGATGGTACATTAACCATTGATAAGGATGTTGCTAATTCAGCCATCGACAATGCAGTTGCTGGCAAGAAGGCTGAAATTTCTAAATCACCATTAACAGATGAAGAAAAGACCGCTTTAAACAATGAAGTAGATCAAAAAGCCCAAGATGCTAAAGATGCAATTAACACTGCAACTACTCCAGAAGCTGTAACCACTGCCCAAGACAATGGTATTAAGGATATCAATGAGATTTCAGTGCCAACTGAATCCGCTGAAAAACAAGCGGCCAAGGAAGCTGTAGCTAAGGCAGCTGATGAAAAGAATGCTGCAATTGACTCTTCAAACTTAACAGATGAAGAAAAAGCTGCCTTGAAGCAAAAAGTTACTGAAGCCCAAAATGCCGCAGATCAAGCGATCGATAATGCAACTACCAACGCTGCAGTGACTGAAGCTAAAGACAATGGTGTTAGTGCAATTGACCATATCAAAGTTCCAACAACATCGGCAAATAAGGAAAAGGCAATCACTGACCTTAATACTGCTGTTGATGAAGCTAAGAAAGCAATCGATCAAGATAGCAACTTAACTGATGAAGAGAAGCAAGCAGTTAAAGACCAAATTGACTCTGATGCTAAGACTGCTCAAGAAGCTATCAACAATGCCAAGACTGACAATGACGTCAACAATGCAGTTAACAGCGGTAAGGTTTCAATTGAAAAAGATGTTGCTAATGCCGCTATCGACAATGCAGTTGCTGGTAAGCTTAAGGAAATCCAAGATCCATTAACTACTGAAGAAAAGCAAGCTTACACTGATTTAATTAATTCTGAAGCAAATAATGCAAAACAAAATATTGCTAACGCGACTACTGTTGAAGAAGTAACTACTGCACAAACAAACGGTGTAAATGAAATTATGAATACCGAAATTCCAATTACTTCTTCAGTCAAAGATAAGGCAATTGCTGCCATCAATGATGCTCTTCAAAAGAAGACTGATGAAATCAACAATGCCTCTAACATCAATACCCAAGAAAAGACTGACTTAATCAATCAAGCAACTGAAGCAGCAAATACTGCTAAGGACAATATCAACAATGCCACTACTAATGCTGATGTTGAGACTGCCCAAACCAACGGTGAAAAAGCAATTGCTGATGTAACAGTTCCAAACTTGTCTGATATTAAGAAGGAAAGCATTGATCTCATTAACGAGGCTTTAGATGCCAAGACTGACGAAATCAATAATGCTTCTAACCTTTCTCAAGATGAAAAGCAAAGTTTGATCAATGATGCAACTAATGCCGCAACTGAAGCAATTAACAACATCAACCAATCTCAAACAAATGATGATGCTAAAGCTGCTGCAACTACTGGTGTTCAAAACATCGAAAATGTTACTATTCCAACTCTTGATGATGCTAAGAAGAATGCTAACCAAGCTATTGATGATGCATTGAAGTCTAAAGTACATGAGATTAACAATGCTTCTAACTTGAATGATATTGAAAAGCAAAAATTAGTTGATCAGGTAAATGATGCAGCAACTACTGCTAAGAATAATGTTGAAAATGCCACTACCAATGATGCTGCTCGCGATGCAGCCAATGCAGGAATTGACAACATTAAAGGCATTAGCTTTACTTCACTAGAAGATGCTAAAAATGCAGCAAACACTGCAATTGACAATGCTTTACAAGTTAAGACAGATGAAATTAATAATTCATCTAACTTAAGTACTGAAGAAAAGCAAGACTTAATCGCTCAAGCAAGTGAAGTAGCTAAAAATGCAAAAGACAATATCAACAATGCCACTACCAATGATGCTGTAACTGCAGCACAAAACAAGGGGATTGCAGATATTGCTAATGTGACTGTTCCAAGTTTAGATCAAGTTAAACAAGATGCAATTAATGCAATTAAACAAGTTCAAGATGCTAAGAATAAGCAAATCTCCGCTGCATCTAACTTAAGTGCTGAAGAGCAAAAAGAATTAACTGATCAAGTAGACGAAATTGCTAACGATGCAATTGCTAAGATTAATGATGCAGCAACTACTACCAATGATGCAGTTACTGCAACCCGTGATGACGCAATCAAGCAAATTACTGATCTATTTATTCCAACTCTAGACGGTGCGCAAACTGATGCTCTTAATGCAATTGAAAGTGCTAAGAATGCTAAGTTAAATGACATTAATAACGCTGCTCACTTAACTGATGAAGAAAAGCAAGCTTTAGTTGATCAAACCAATGAAGCCGCTGATAATGCAACTAAGGAAGTTAAGGCTGCTCAAACTAATGATGCAGTCAAGAATGCAGAAATAGCAGGTTTAGATAGTATTAATAACATCACTATTCCAACTCTAGTTCAGAAGCAACAAGAGGCGATTGAAGAGTTGAATGTAGCCCGTGATGCTAAGAATAGCGCAATTGATAATGCTGCTGATTTAACTACTGATGAAAAGAATGCTTTGAAGGATAAAGTTCAAGCAGAATACAGTAACGCAGTATTAAATATCACGAGTGCAACAACGGATGAAGCAGTAACAACTGCTAAAGAAAACGGCATCGTTGCAATTAAAGACATTCAAATTCCAACTAAGTCAGCTGCGAAGGAACAAGCAACCACTGACCTTAATACGGCAGTTGACGATGCTAAGAAGGCAATTGACCAAGATAGCAACTTAACTGACGAAGAGAAGCAAGCTGCGAAGGATCAAATCGATTCCGATGCTAAGAAGGCCCAAGAAGCCATCGATAATGCGAAGACTGATGATGAGGTAAACAGTGCCGTTGATAATAGTAAGCTTGCCATTGATAAAGACATTGCTAATGCCGCCATCGATAATGCAGTTGCTGGTAAGAAGGACGAAATTTCTAAATCACCATTAACTGATGAAGAAAAGACTGCTTTAAATAATGAAGTCGATCAAAAGGCTCAAGCTGCTAAAGAAGCAATCAATAATGCCACTACCCCAGAAGCTGTAACCACTGCGCAAGACAATGGTATTAAGAATATCAATGATACTGAAGTGCCAACTGAGTCAACAGCTAAAGAAGCAGCTAAGAAAGCTATTGCAGAAGCAGCCGAAGCAAAGAACAATGCAATCGATTCTTCAAACTTAACTGACGAAGAAAAAGCTGCATTGAAGCAAGAAGTTACTGATGCCCAAAACGCTGCTAATACTGCAATTGATAACGCAACTACCAATGTCGCAGTAACCGAAGCAGAAGACAATGGTATTAAAGCTATTAATGGTATTGAAATCCCAACTAAGTCACCAGCTAAGGACCAAGCAACCACTGACCTTAACACAGCAGTTGAAAATGCTAAGAAGGCAATTGACCAAGATAACAACTTGACTGATGCCGAAAAGCAAGCTGCGAAGGATCAAATCGATTCCGATGCTAAGAAGGCCCAAGAAGCCATCGATAATGCGAAGACTGATGATGATGTTAAGAAGGCAGCTGATGCTGGTACATTAACCATTGATAAGGATGTAGCTAATGCAGCTATCGACAATGCAGTTGCTGGTAAGAAGGCTGAAATTGCAAAGGCACCATTAACCACCGATGAAGCTAAGGACTTGAATGACTTAGTTGACCAAGAAGCAAAGGCAGCTAAGAAGGCAATTGATTCAGCTACTACCATTCCAGCGGTTGAAGATGCTAAGAATACCGGAGTTGCTGCAATCAACGATATTGCAGTTCCAACAACTTCATCAACCAAGGATCAAGCTGACCAAACAATTGATGATGCTTTAGCTAACAAGACTAAAGAAATCAATGATGCAACCAACTTATCTGATAAACAAAAGCAAGACTTGATTGATCAAGCCAACGAGGAAGCAGCAAAGGCGAAGGAAAACATTAAGAATGCCACGAGCAATGAAGCAGTCAACAAGGCTACGACAGATGGTGTAGATGCTATTGCAAATGTCACTGTCCCAAGTCTTGATGATGCGAAGAAAGATGCTAGTCAATTAATTGATGACGTTCTTAAGCAAAAAGAAGATGAGATTAATAATGCTTCCCACTTGACTGATCAAGAGAAGCAAGACCTCATTCACCAAGCACAAAACGCCGCTGACGAAGCCAAAGACAAGATCAATCAAGCTACAACTAATGACGATGTAGCTACGGAAAGAGATGCTGGCGCAGAAAAGATCGCCAATATTGTCGTTCCAAGTCTTGATGATGCTAAGGATAAAGCCACGAAGGCAATTGATGATGCTTTAGCAGATAAGACGAAGGAAATTAATGAGCAAACTCACTTATCTGACCGAGAAAAGAATGATCTTATCAACCAAATCACTGATATTGCTGATAAGGCAAAGGATAAGATTAACAATGATTCTAATGATGCAGAAGTTGCCAAGGACGAAAAAGAGGGTATCGATGCAATTGTTGATACTAAGGTTCCTGGCTTAGAAGATCATAAACAGAATGCAATCAAGTCCTTAGACGAGGCTAAATCTACTAAGCTTGCCCAAATCGATGAAGCAGGTCACTTAACTGCAGATGAAAAGGCCAACTTAACTCAACAAGTTGATGCGGAATACAATAAGGCCCTTGATAATATTAATAAGGCAACAACCAATGACGATGCTGATAAAGCAAGTGCAGACGGTGTAGAAGCCATTCTTAATATTGCTGTTCCAAGTCTTAATGAAAAGAAGCAAGATAGTATCGATGCTCTTAATGAAGTACGTGAGGCGAAGAAGGAAGAAATCAAGAACGCAAACAACTTGAGCCAAGATGAAAAGGACGAGTTGACTAAGCAAGTTGATCAAATTGCTGATAATGCCATTAATGCAATCAATGGAGCAAAGGATGATCAAACAGCTAAGGATGCGGAAAACAAGGGTATTCAAGATATTCTTGATGTTAAAGTGCCAAGCTTAGATGAAGTTAAGACTAATGCTAAGCAAGCAATTGCGGATGCCTTAGAAAGCAAGACTAATGAGATCAATGCTGCTTCAAACCTCGATTCTGCTACTAAGCAAGAATTAATTAACCGTGCTAACGCAGAAGCAGATACAGCCATTGAAAAGATTGATCAAGCTACCAGCAATGATCAAGCATTAGCTGCATCTCAAGCAGGTGTTGATAAGATTTTAGGCATTGCAGTACCAACTCTTGCTGATGCTAAGCAAAGTGCCATTGATGCCATTAATGATGCCCTTAAACAAAAGGAAACAGAAATTAATAACGCCTCACAACTAACTTCTGATGAAAAGCAAAGTCTAATCAATCAGGTAAATCGCATTGCCGATAATGCTAAGAATGCTATTAACAACGCAACTACTAACCAAGGTGTTGAAGAGGCAAAGAATGCTGGGATTGAAAAGATTAACGCTATTAATGTTCCAACAACATCAGCTGCTAAGAATGAAGCGATCAAGGCAATTGATGATGCCTTAACTAATAAGGTTAATGAGATCAACAATGCTACTAATATTACTGCTGAGGAAAAGGCCAACTTAATTGATGAAGCTAATAACGCGGCTAATACAGCTAAAGATAATATTGATCAAGCAACATCTGATAGTGAGGTTACAACAGCTACTACAGATGGTATTAACGCGATCGCTAATGTAACAGTCCCAAGTCTTGAAACCGCGAAGGACCAAGCAAAGAATCTGATTGATGATGTTCTCAACGAAAAGAAGAATGAAATCAATAATGCGCAAAACCTTTCAGATAGTCAAAAGCAAGACTTGATTAATCAAGCAACAGACGAAGCGGATCAAGCGAAGAAGAATATTGATAATGCTACAACCAATAATGATGTTCAAACTGCAGAAGACAATGGTGCTCAAGCAATTGAAAATGTAACTGTTCCGAGTCTTGATGATGCTAAGAAGGCTTCAACTAAGGTAATCGATGAGGTATTGAAAGAAAAGATGGCAGAAATTAATGCTGCAACTAACCTTTCTAATACTGAAAAAGATGCTTTAATTAAGGACGCTACAACTGCGGCTAATACCGCTAAGGATAATATTGCGAAGGAAACAACTAATGAAGCAGTTAAGAACGCTGAGACTGATGGTGTTAAAGCAATCCTTGACATTAAGGTTCCTGGTCGAGAAGATCAACAAAAGGATGCCGTTGCTGTCCTTGATAGAGCATTAGCTGATAAAGTCAGTGAAATTGATAATGCTAATAATCTTTCTGAAACTACTAAGCAAGATCTTAAGCAACAGGCTCAGGCAGCATACACGACCGCTGTTGACAACGTAAATAACGCCCAAACTAGTGCGGAAATCAATGCTGCTCGGGATAACGGTGTTCAAGCAATTCTTGATATTACAGTACCAACGTTAACTGATGCTCAAGATGCTTCAATTACAGCAGTTGAACAAGTTCGGGATGCTAAGAAGACTCAAATTGAAGCAGCTAAGAACTTGACTGAGACGCAAAAAGAAGCATTGAAGAACCAAGTAGACGAGATTGCAGATAAGGCAATTGATAATATTAAGAGTGCAACCACTGACGCTACTGTTAAGGATGCGGAAACAGCAGGAATCAACGAAATCTTAAATGTAACCATCCCAACTCTGGATGCAGCAAAGAGTGATGCTAAACAAGCTATTGCCGATGCATTAACAGCTAAGACGGCTGAAATTAACGCCGCTCAAAACTTAACCGCCGCTGAAAAACAAAAGCTAATTGATCAAGCACAAACAGAAGCTGCTGCTGCAAACAAGAACATTGATGCGGCAACAACTAATGACGCGGCTGAACTTGCTGCGAAGAATGGCGTACAAGCAATCTTAGATATTCAAGTACCAACTGTTGAAGAGACTCGTGATCAAGCGAAGAAGAACATTGATAATGCTTTGAATTCTAAGAAGGAAGAAATCAACAATTCTAACCTAAGCCCAGCAGCGAAGGAAGCGTTGATTAATGAAGCTGAACAAGCAGCAGAAAATGCGCGGACAGCGATTGACAATGCTACTACTGCTAGTGCAATTGGTGAAGCAGAGGCAGCTGGAATTGCGGCAATTGAAAATATTAAGGTTTCAAACGCTCCTACTGAATCTGATAATTCTTCTAACCACCAAACTAATACTGAAACGCCAACTGAAGGTAACAGTGCTAGCCAAGATAATAACAATGCAACTCAAGCTTCGGTTCAAGGTAACAATACCCAAGCCGACCTAACGGGAAGTCATGGAACGAACCTTACTATTGGTCAACAGACAGAAAAAGCTGCTGATACAAATAGCAAGGAAACATTACCACAAACAGGTAATGAAACAGAACGTGGCTTAAGCATTGCTGGTTTAGCAATTGCCAGTCTATTAGGCTTATTCGGACTTTCAGGATTAGGTAAGAAACGCGATTAAATTAATTAGTCGTTTGATAAACTTAAACTGGTTTAGGATAAATTAAAAATACCCCGCTCTTATTTAGGAATGTGTAAATAAGAGCGGGGTATTTCGTTATCTTTTTATAAAAATATTTATGCTGATTATTTGATTTATTTATAATGGATTTGTTACGATTATTATGATGATTAGTATCTGAGAAGATGAGCTCATGTAGATATTCGGCTATTATTTCATCATGCAAATTAAGTGTAAAGGGGGGCTAATTTTTCTTGTTTGGTACTTGAGGAGCTGCAGGGTTATTTATGCCTTGCGTGAGAGAGGTTTTGACGATGCAAAAATTAGAGCAATTGATTGATAAAAACTTTGCTGAAACAGCTCATGGTAAGGTTGCAAACTATATTCCGATATTAGGAATTGTTGATCCGCAGCAACTGGGCATTGCCATTTATGACGTTGACGAGGATGAAATTGGGACCGCTGGAATGGCTGGAACGAGATTTGCGATCGAGAGTATTGCGAAGGTCGTCGCCTTAATATTAGCGATTAAGAGATTAGGACATAAACGTGTCTTAGCAGAACTGGAAAATGGTTCAGCAGATTATAGCCTAAGTTCGGTACTATTGGATGACGAGTTGACCGAGCAAGCACACCGAGTAAATTACCTTAATAATTCCTCCGCCTTGTTAACGACAGCCTTAATTGACCAGTTGATGGGGCAGAATAGTTTTAATGCCCTTCTCGGGTTCTGCCGTGAGATCTGCAATGACCCATGCATTAGCCTGAATGAGCGTTTATTTCGGTCAGCAATTATGAATGATAAAGACCTTCATGCACTGGCTTACTATATGAAAGATAAGGATATTTTAGAGACTGTTGATCAAACATTGATAACTTATTTTATGCAAAGCTCAATGATGGTGACGTCGCAAAGTCTGGCTAACTTAGGAGCAGTCTTGGCAAATGATGGAATTAAACCTTGGGATCATGAGCGTCTTATTAGTCATGAAGATAACGAGTTGGTAAAAGAATTGCTAACAACAGTTGGTTCGTTTGAAGAATCCAAAGAATACACAATTAAAATTGAACTCCCTATTAAAAGTGGTACTGGCGGTGGCTTATTGGCTTGTGCCCCGCAAAAATGTGGTATTGGTGTTTTTAGTCCAGCTCTTGATCAACATGGCAATAGTTTAGCAGGAATGAGTTTATTGCAAGACGTTGTCGATCAATTAGATTTAGTAGTTTAATAAAAGCGAGACCCGAAGAAAATTCTTCAAGTCTCGCTTTTATTAATGTAATTTTTCTTGGAATTTCTGTAAGTTGTCAGGAGTTGGAGTTAAGTTAGTCCATTCAGGTGAAAGGAACTTACTATTGATTTGATAATGTGGTTGCGGTTGCTTGTTAGAAATAAAACTATTAGTAGCTTTATCAACTTTTACCCAACCAGCCCAACCGATATGGATGGTATCTTCCATAAATCCAGGCTTATCACCATCATGAGAAAGATCCAAAATATGATTGAATCCTTGTTGACGAAGTTGGAATTTAATTTTTTCAACAGATTGGTAATACATGTTCATATCCATCCCCGTGTACTTTTCCCACTTTGAATTAACCGGTGGGATGATAAAGAGGACATTTGAATTGGTATTCTTAAACTGATTCAAAACTACTTCCAGATCGCCATATTCTGGTGACTTAGTATAATTGAAATTCCGTTGTGATCCCTTTGTTTTCGCTAAGTTTTTCTTCACACGCTGGGTATAGAAGCTGTTTTTAATACCAAAACGGTTGTTATTAGTATCACGTGCGGCTTCGTTCATTGCATCATCATAAAGTTCATTGTAATTGTAACGCGGAGGAAGTTTCTTAACGTTTGGGAGGATATGCTTGCCATAGTTGTTATTCAATTGAAAACCAGAGAAAATGGCATCTTCATGAACCAGCATGTTAAGCCGGAAGCGGATAATTCCCATGTCGAAACTGCTCAGGGCTTTTCCTTCTGCAATCTTTTTGGCATATGAAGAAACAGTCCCATCTTTTCCAAGCATTGCAATTAATCGTGTTGCAATGTAGCGATCGTATGGTGATTTAGGATTAGCGTGTTGAAGCCAGTTAAGGTTAGCGAGTTCACCATTGTAGTACTTGAAAGCTGGTGGTTGAACACCCTGCTTGGTAAACCATTGTGGTGAAATGATATAGACTGCCTTATTATTTCTCATCTGCGTTTCCATTGAATTAATGTTAAAGAATTGCGGAAGAGATTGGGTACCCCGTGAACCAAAAAGGAAAGGGGTATAGTTATGATAACGAGCAGCCATTACAGAAGGATGGAAGCGATCCATTCGCCGTAATTCACTAGAACCAAAGAATGGAACATAGTGGGTATGCTTATCACTGAGCGCTTGTTGTTTGATTGATTGATTCTTAAAAACAACGGGGCTTAGTGATACTGCAGCTTTATGTTCAATCGCCGCTGAGTGCTTTTTACTAATCGGCAGTGAAAACAAAAGAACTACTAATAGACAAGCGACAATCAGCGGGCCAAAGATTGACCACAGCTTTTTGCCATTATGCATTTTGGAGCTCCTTTACCCGTTCTTCAATCTTTTCAATAGTATCCCATTGGCTACGGTCAAATTCTGAAACCGGTACTTGAACGCCAAAAGCATCTTGTAAACCAAGCAGAAGGCTAACAGTTGCCATTGAATCTAAAAGACCACTTTCAAAAAGATTTTGACTTGCATCACTAAAGTCTGCAGTGTCCCGACCAGTTGCATCAGCTAAAATATTAATGATTTGTTCTTGCATAATTAAAATCCTCCTAAAATTATTTGAATAGATAAGTATCTAAGAACCCACTGAAGATTAAGAAAGTAAACATTACAAAGTTAAATGTGACAAAAATAGCAACTCCAGTAGTGAACTTATTATGCGGTAGCTGTTTTAAGTTTTTACGCTTGAAACGCAGCCACCAGTCATTGACTACTAGGCCCAGACCTTGGAGAAAACCATAGAGAATATAGTACCAGGTAATTCCATGCCAAAAGCCCATTAGTAACATATTAAGCATATATGCGGTTGATGACAAGGCATTTCGATTCTTAAACCATCGTTTTTTGGTGGCAAGAAAGACGAACCGCATAAAGATATAATCACGGAACCAGAAAGAAAGGCTGATGTGCCAACGATTCCAGAACTCTTTAAGGTTTTTCGATTTGAACGGTTGCTTAAAGTTCATTGGGGTGCGTACACCCATAAAGTAACTAATAGCAACTGCAAACAATGAATAACCAGCAAAGTCAAAGAATAAGTAAAGTCCGTAAGTGTACATGACACCGACTAAGTTCCAAGAAGGGAATGATGGATCAGCCAAGGCCGCTTTTTCGAAGAAGGGGTAAAAACGCTGACCAAAGAAATAACCGATGACAAACTTGTACAAGAACCCAAGGAATAAGTAGAAGATTCCCGTATTAACAAGATTTAAATATTCCTCTCTAGTCGGGACCTTTTTATAATCTTTTTCAAAACGCCGATAACGATCAATTGGTCCAGAAGTAATGGTTGGCATGAAGAGAATGAAACGAATGAACTTCCATGGGGAAATCTCTTTGATCATTCCGTCACGCGTTTCAATTACTGTTCCGACTGCCCGGAAAGTTAAATAACTAATTCCCAAGAACCCAAGGAGGGAGTTATGACCAACCATTGCTGGTGAAAGCTTAACAATTACAATCGGCAAAATTGATAGGGCGGCAGTAAAGTAAAAAACGCCACTCGAATTATTATTTTGCCGGTAGCGATGATAAGCCATCACAATAATTGTCTGGTAAATAACATAAGCAATTAATGAAATTCCTTGTTGCCAGCTTGAACCATCGAACATTAAGAAGATAAAAATGAAACTAATTAATGCTTCATACCAGCTAAACCTCTTCCCAAAGTAAAGGCCGATTCCCAACGGCAAAATAGCAAGAAGTAAGTAGAAGAAGTATACCGGGGTTCCATAAGCACTGAAATTAGGAAGGTTTGAAATCCAATCAATCATTACTTGTTAGCCTCAGCAATCATTTGTTTAACTGCAATCTTGCCATTTGCAGACATTGGGAATGATTCACGGTAAATGAATTGGGTAGGCATCATATATGGCATGATTAAACCATTTAGGCTTTCACGAATCTGTTTTGTTAATCCCGCCTCATCGTCTGTCGCTTCAGTTGGAATAACATAAGCAATCAGGTGCGTAACTTTGCCGTCTTTATTATATTTTGGAACCGCAACTGCTTGTTTGATTAAAGGACTTTTTTCAAGAGAGGCACGAACTTCATCAAGTTCAATCCGGTAACCATGTAATTTAATTTGGAAATCCATGCGGCCTTTGTGGTGAAGTAAGCCATCACTATCAAGGGTTCCTGCATCCCCTGTCCGGTAAGCAGGCACACCATCAATCTTAAAGAATGACTTGGCTGTTTTTTCTGGATTATTCATGTAGCCCCGTGCCACACTATTACCACTGATTACAATCTCACCTTGTTCACCAGGAGTAGTGATTTCTTGATTGCCATTCCAAATGGATAATTTGACCCCTGGCTTAGCATAACCAACTGGTAAGCGGTCATTATTTTCAATGATTTCCGGTGTAATTTCGATTCCTGATACGGCGACTGTTGTTTCAGTCGGGCCGTAAGTATTGAAGATTTTAGCATCTGGGAACCGTTGATGGAGACCTTTAGCAGTCTTTACTGTTAATTCTTCCCCACAGAAGAGGAAGGTCTTTAAACTTGGCATTTTTTGTTGGTTAAATGCCGGACTAAGCATTAACATATCAGCAAAGGATGGCGTCCCTACAAATACCTCCAGATCAAGGGTTGGTAAGGCAGTAAACATCTGACCGAAATTCTCAACAACTTCGTGAGGAAGCGCCTTGATTGTCCCACCGTTAAGTAATGCCGGTAACCAGTACATATTTGAAAGATCAAATGAGTATGGTGGTTGACCTAAGAAATTAGCATGTTCTTTAATTTGAAACTCGTCACTTAACATCCAGTCAACAAAGGTCATAAAATTATCGTGACTAACTTCAACCCCTTTTGGTGAACCAGTAGTTCCAGATGTAAAGAGGACATAAGCTAGTTCGTCACCATTAATCATTGCTGAAGTATCAAAAGTTTGTGGTGTTGCTAAAATCTTTTCAAGTTGTTGATGATCGACAATTGGGGCATCAAACTGAAGATCATTACTTGGAAAATCATTAACAGCAATAATCATCGCCGGTTTAGCAGTATCTAGGATTGATTGCATCCGTGGAATTGCTGAATCGTTGGACACGGGAATATAAGTATGTCCAGCTTTTAGTGCTGCTAAAAAGCTAATAATCATTTCAACTTGATGATCACCATATACAAGAATCGGACTACGATCAGGCAAAGATTGAGTACTAAGCCACGCCGCTAAAGTATCAACCGCTGAGCTTAAGTCCGCATAAGTGGTCGTTTTGCCCATTTCATCATATGCGATCCGCGTTGAGTTGTCTTTGGCGATTTGCTCAAAGACGGTAATAATATTCTTACTCATATATTATCTATTTCCTCCGCATTAGAATTCGTTGTAGATAAATGGCTCTTGGCCTGCTCCATAATAACCATAAAGATAGATTAATAAAAGAAGCACTACAAAGTAAAATAATGTTTTTAAGATGAATCGTAATGCAGGATGGCGTTGAATAATCTGAGCCATAGTTCTCCTTCTCTCATCTTTGTAAATTTGTAATTGGCATTCATATCAAGAATACCATTAATTATGTATCTCGGCTAATAGGGTGAGTTACTTTCACCTTACTATAAAATCCTTAAGAAAAAATTAATGAAATATTCAAAAATAAGAATGCTTATTGCCTTAAAATTATAACTTTTTCTGAGCTAATTGTAACTAGAAAAACATAAACTTTATTTATAATTTTATATAACAGGACAATGATGAACTAATGTAACAATAATTGCAAGAAGCGCTCATTTTCGATAAGATTAAGCGGTAGATAATAGTGAGAATTAAGGAGACGAACGCTCGATGATTAAGGGAATTGGAATTGATATAACCGAGATTGAACGAGTTAAGAAAGCTGCGACAGCGCATTCTCAATTCATCCAGCATGTATTGACACCGCCTGAATTAGAACAGTATAGTCAATTTAGTGGTCAGCGATCAGTAGAATATCTTGCTGGTCGGTGGTCATTAAAAGAATCTTTTGCTAAAGCATATGGAACGGGGATTGGTGCTAAACTAGGCTTTCATGATATTGAAATCATTGATAACCAATATGGGGCGCCGATTGTGACTAAATCGCCGTATAATGGTAATGCTCATGCTTCAGTGAGTCATACTGCTACCTTAGTAATGACAGAAGTAATTTTAGAAAGTGAGAATAAATAAATGGTTAATGGACGTTTGCGAGATACATCATTAATAGTTAACTTAGATGCATTACGTCATAATATTCAAGAACAGAAAAAAGTGTTGCCGGAAAATAGTAAAATCCTTGCCGTTGTAAAAGCAAATGCTTATGGCAATGGATTGATTCCAATTGCCCAAACAGCAATGACCAGTGGCGCAAGTGGTTTATGCGTGGCAATATTAGATGAAGCGTTAGAATTACGGGATAATGGTATTGAAGCGATGACGCTTGTTCTTGGGATTACACCAGTTGAAGATGCGTTGATTGCTGCTCAAGCCGGAGTTTCTTTAACAGTCGGTTCCTTAGATTGGCTTGAACAATATCATCGGCTAGCACAAGTTGCCAAGCCTAAGAAACCATTAAAGGTTCATCTTGGGATTGATTCAGGAATGGGACGAATTGGTTTTACAGCGGTAGATACATTTAAGCAAGCTGTTAAGTTGCTTGATAATCCTGAATTTGAATTTGAGGGGATGTTCACCCATTTTGCAACTGCTGATAGTCCTGATGAAAATTACTTTAATCAGCAAGTCCAACGTTGGCATAAATTTGTTGCTAGTCTTGACGAATTGCCACCATATGTTCATATGGCAAATTCGGCGACTGGTTTATGGCATCGGGAGACAATCACGGCTAATACAGTTAGAATGGGTATTTCAATGTATGGACAAAACCCATCTGGACGTGACTTAAAATTGACGCTTGACTTACAGCCTGTTAGTTCATTAGTTTCATCAATTTCTTTTGTTAAGCAATTAAAAGCTGGGAGATCTGTCAGCTATGGTGCTACTTATACGGCGGAGCAAGATGAATGGTTAGCCACCTTGCCCATTGGTTATGCTGATGGCTATCCACGGTGTATGACTGGTTATAAAGTATTAGTTGACGGTCAATTTTGTGATATTGCAGGACGAGTATGTATGGATCAAATGATGATTCGCCTTCCTAAGTATTACCCAGTCGGCACTCCAGTAGTATTGATGGGCAAGTCCGGCGATCAAGAAATTACAGCAACTGATTTAGCTGAACAGGCCGGAACTATTAACTATGAAATCCTAACTAATATTAGTAATCGGGTTCATCGCATTTATCGCCAAAGTAAATAATTAAGGGAAGCGAAGGTAATGACAAAACGAAAAGTAAAACGGGGTGACATCTATTACGCTGACTTATCCCCGGTAATTGGATCGGAACAGGGTGGCGTTCGTCCAGTCCTGATTCTTCAAAATGACGTGGGAAATCATTATAGTCCAACAGTAATCATTGCTGCGATTACTGCCCAAATGCAAAAAAAGAAGATGCCTACTCATGTCCAATTAAAAGGTAAGTCGTTACCTTTAACTCATGATTCGGTCATTTTGTTGGAGCAATTACGAACGATTGATAAACAACGATTGAAAGACCGAATTGCTCATTTGTCGCCAGAAACAATGGCAAAGGTGGATAAAGCATTAACAATTAGTGTAGGGTTAAATGCTGCCTATGATGAAAATAAATGAGTTTGACAATTTGCGTTAGAACTCTTATACTCACTATTAAATTAACCACGGTTCTTTTAATGTAGCCCAGAGAGACTACAAAAGACAAAATAATATAAGCATAGTGGGCACAAAAACTATGCTTCCTCTTTTGTAAAGCTCTAGGACCATTAAAGGGACTAGAGCTTTTTTAAGTCTAAGGAGGACATCTTGTGAAAGAGCAAAAGGGGACAACAATTTTTAGTATTCCAATGAAGAACAGAAAGACTAATACTTGGGATATGTTTGCAACGTGGGTCGGCGCAAATGCCAATAATGGAACATGGTTTGTCGGCGGGGTTCTCGCCGCTTGTGGATTTGCGGTTGCTATGAAGGTTTTAGTACTGTCATCCGCCTTATCATATGTATTTTTAAGTTTAGTTGGTTATATTGGTTATAAGACCGGGGTATCAACGATGACTTTAAGTCGAGCTTCATTTGGTGAACGGGGCAGTTATCTCCCATCATTAGTTAATATTACCCAATTTATTGGTTGGACAGCAGTTAATACTTTTATCGCGGCCCAATCAGTAAGTATTCTTTTCCATGACTTGTTAGGATGGCCTGTGTGGGGACAGCATGGTGGCTATTTAGGGTTAATAGTCGGGATTATTATCATGAGCGTGCTCCACATTATTAGTGTTTCTAGTGGATCACGTTCAGTTCAAATGATTGAACGCTTAGGAATAATCCTTGTTCTTGTGTTCGTCATTTGGGAGTCAGTAGCTGTTTTTCGCACTGTTTCCTTTAGTCAAATTGTAAATTGGCATGTTCCCGCGCAATCAAAAATGGCAGTCGGTGCGGCGGTCGATTATGTAGCAGCTTTTAATTTAGCCTGGGTAACTGCCGGTGCTGATTTCACCCGCTTTACTGCTAAAGAAAAGAATGCAACTTTGACGCCGTTCCTTGGTGCTTTACTAGGGGTTGTATGGTTTGCTTTCATCGGCCTAATTTCAACAATTAGTATTGCAATTTCAAGTGGGGTATATAACGCAAATAACTCTGATCCGTCAACGATTGCTAGTAAGTTAGGCTTGGGGGTAGTTGCCCTCCTTGTTATTATTTTAACGTCAATGACGGCTAATGCTGTTAACTTATTAGCGGCAGGGTCAGCTCTTTCAAATATCTTTACAAAACTCAAATTAAAGTATTCATTATGGATCGTAGTATTGCTTGCGACAGTTGTGACCTTTATTCCGATGTTTGTCGGTAGTTTCCTGAGTGCTTTTGAATCGTTCCTTGACTATGTGGGGATGGTATTAGGACCTACGATTGCTATTATTTGTACGGATTTTTATTTCCGCGCTCATCGGCAATACGATGTTGCTGAATTAGGTAAAGTTGGTGGAAAATATTGGTATCGGGGAGGCGTCAACTGGGTAGCAATTATTGTCTTTGCTATTGGGGTTGCCTTCTTCTTAGGCGTTCATCAGTTGCCAATCTTCGTAAATACGATTGGGGCCACATTTATTGATATGTGTTTGAGTGGTATCCTATATTATGGAATTATGTTGCTGGTTGACCGAAAGGAAGATGAATTATGCTATTAAAAAATGTCCATGTTGATAATCATGAAGAAGTAGTCGATGTTCGAATTCTTAATGGAAAATTTAGTGAGATTAAAGCTAACTTAACACCCCATGACGGGGAAAAAGTTATTGACGGTAAAGAAAATTTACTTTTACCACCATTTGTTGATTCTCATGTTCACTTAGACGCTACGCTTACTGCTGGTCAGCCAGAATGGAATGAAACTGGGACTTTATTTGATGGGATCCGGATTTGGAGTGAACGGAAACAAGATTTAACGAAGGAAGATGTTAAATCGCGTGCGAAAAAGACATTACTAAATATGGTTGGTCATGGAATTCAACACGTCCGAAGCCATGTTGATGTGACCGATCCCCATTTAATTGCCGCCCGTGCTCTCCTTGAACTGCGTGAAGAATTAAAAGACCAAATCGACTTGCAGTTGGTTGCTTTTCCACAAGAAGGTATTCTCAGCTATCCTCATGGCCGTGAATTAATGGAGCAGGCGGTTAAGGAAGGATTAGATGTTGTTGGTGGCATTCCCCATTTTGAATTTACAACTGAATATGGTTGGCAATCTGTCCATTTCTTAATGGCCCTCGCAGATAAATATGATCGTTTAGTGGATGTTCACTGTGATGAAATTGATGATCCTGCTTCGCGTAACCTTGAAGTTTTAGCGACTGAAGCCTATGAACGAGGGATGAAGGACCGGGTTACGGCAAGTCATACGACAGCGATGGGATCATATAATGATGCTTATACTTATAAATTATTCCGTCTATTAAAGATGAGTGGTATTAACTTTGTATCTAATCCATTAGTTAATGTTCACCTTGGCGGCCGCTTCGATACTTATCCAAAGCGTCGCGGCGTTACCCGGATTAAGGAATTAACAGAAGCGGGGATTAATGTGTCCTTTGGGGAGGATGATATCCAAGATCCGTGGAATCCGCTCGGTGATGGTAATATGTTAGATGCAGTTACGATGGGTGTTTATATTGCTCACTTAATGGGTTACCACCAACTGCAAGATGCCTTTAATTACGTAACTTATAACGGTGCGAAGACATTGCATATTAGTGATGATTATGGAATTGAAGTAGGAAAACCGGCAAACTGTATCTTATTAAATGCCCATGACTTCTATAATGCCCTTAATAAGCATGTTGAAGTTCTTTATAATATTCGTCATGGGAAGGTCCTTGCCGAGACGAAACCAGCTGAAACCAAAGTTAATATCAAACAAAATTAAAAAAAACTCATAATAGTTATTGACAAGTTAGGGAATGACCGGTATGTTATATCCAACGATTAAATTTAGATTAGAAAAGCGCTGAAGGAAATAACGATTTGAAATTGGTGACAGAGAATTAGCGGGTGGTGTGAGCTGATCGAGATTTCTAATTGTTAATCGTTCCTGAGTTACCGGCTGAAACCAAGTAAGCTGAGGTTGGCTGCCATCCATTATTTTGGCCACAAATGATTGTTTGTGAATGAGAGGATTGACTACGAGTTGATCAAAGTAGGATGGTACCGCGCAGAAGCGTTCTTACAATTGCGATAAAGCAATGTAAGGACGCTTTTTTCTTTCTAAATTTTAAGAAAATATTTTGTCTTGGAGGTAATTATTATGACTGAATTAAACGCACGACAGGAAGAATTTGCTAGGGCTCTTTTTGAAGCTTATGACACTAATACGCCGTTAAACGAGGAAGAATGGAAAGATGTTGTTACTGATGATGAAACCGCATATGCAGTTCAAGATGCGGTAGTAAAGTTAAAAGGAAAGCCAACTGCAGGCTATAAAGTTTCGTTAACTAGTAAAGAAACTCAAGACATGTTTGATGCTGATTCACCATTGTACGGACAACAAGTTGCTGAACGATTCCTCCAGTCACCAGCGGATGTTGACTTGCAGATGTTAAACGAACCGTTATTAGAGGTTGAATTAACCTTCCGCGCAAAAGAAGACTTGCATCCTAGTGATACATTAGAAGATTTATTTCATAAGGTAACTGTTGCGGGTGCCTTAGAATTACCTGATGCACGTTTTGTCGACTGGTTTCCAGATTTAGGAAAATATAATGTAATGGCTGATTGTGCTGTTGGTGGTCTTGTTGTATATGGTGAAGAACATGATGCAGATAGTGTATTTGAAAACGTTGAGGATGCTGCTAATGTTCATGCTGTTTTATTCAAAGATGGTGAGAAATTAAAAGAAGGGGTATCATCAGAAGTTTTGGGCAATCCCTTTAAGTCTCTTCAATGGTTAGTACAAAAATTAGCTGAACAAGGAAAAGCATTTACCAAGGGCCAAATGGTATCATCCGGAACATTTGTCTTACCACCTAAGCTCACTGCTGGTAAGTGGGAAGTTGAGTTCGATAGTGGTTTAGGAAACGTTTTGGTTAATGCAAAATAAGTGTTGAAAGCAGGTGGGAAAATTGGGTGAGGAATCGCCAACGGAAATTAATATTTTGAGAATTAAAAGGGGCTGGGAGAAAACTTTTGTTTTCTCTCAGCCTCAATCGCTTTTATAAACAATAGTAAGATAACGTGAAAAATAACCACAAGACTCAATTCTAAGTACGAACGATAATCAGCCCGTGCCGTGCTAATCATCGTTCTAGCTTAGCCAACCGCCTTGTCGAGAGGGTTATTTCCCACTCTCTTTAATTTAATAGCTTTGGTGCAAGTCTTCAATTTCCGAAACTTCCAACCCTTTTTTCTCAAGTCGTTTAACAATTCGTTCCATCTTTTCTTTAGTAACATCAGCAGGCAAGGTGTATAAGACCCGTTTCATTGTTTCATCTTTTGGATCGAGTGAAATGACATTTACGATCTGACAAAAACGAGTAATTTCTTTGGCAGCAGTTACCAGAGCGCCCCGTTCGTCAGGGGTGATAACAGTTAAAACATAACTCCCATTATTCACGTTCCAGCCAGCAGCTAACATTCGCAAAAGACTATTATGAGTTAATATCCCATAAAATTGGTTGTCCTTATCGAGGACTGCAATATATGGAAGATCACGGATAGCAAAGAAGATGGAAAAGAAAGCCGCGTTAATTGAGATGAATTTTGTGGCATTCTTTAATAATGCAGTTACTGGTAAATGCATATCCCCTTGTCGTGCTTTGTGCCGGTAAAGATGCATTTTATAAATGTTTCCCCGAAAAATTTTCCCCGACTTATCCAAAACCGGTACACACCGATAGCCGGTATCCTCCAAGACAGTCAGTGCCTCATCCAATGTTGCTGTTTCTGGAAGAGTTGTTAAGGTTGATTTTGGTTTGATTAATGAATTGAAAATCATAATTAACATCCTTTTTATCGATTAAATGCACTCATTATAATAACACAGTTCTATCAAAAGGATTAGAAAAAGATTAGAAACTTTATACTGTTAATTCAAATCAGTATGCTGAAAAAAGTAACATAGGGTATAATACTAATTAAAATTTATGCTGGACGGGAAGAGTGACCGTGCAGCTTTTTTGCGTGAAAGGAATGAAAGAACAATGAAAATGATTGTTGGCTTAGGAAATATTGGGACGCGATACGATGAGACCCGTCATAATACTGGCTTTATGGTAGTTGATCAACTAGCACGAGATTATCATCTGGGAGCATTTACGCACCTAAAACAAGAAGCGGTCGCAGTCAGTGGAGTAATTAATGGTGAAAAAGTAATGTTGGTTAAGCCAACGACGTTTATGAATGATTCAGGACGAGCAGTCGGACCGTTAGTAGATTATTATGATATTGATTTGGATGATCTTGTAATTGTTAATGATGACTTAGATATGCCAGTTGGCAAAGTACGCTTAAAAACACATGGAGCTTCTGGTGGCCATAATGGACTTAAAAGTATTATCAGCGTGTTAGGAACTAAGAACTTCAACCGAGTAAAAGTAGGAATTGATCATCCCCAACATGGAACGGTGGTAAGTCATGTCTTAGGTAAATTTTCTAAAGATGAACGACCAAAATTTGATCAAGCAGTTGAACAAGCTGAGCATGCATTAGAAGACTGGATTAATGGAGAAGACTTTGCCAAGTTAATGAATACTTACAATTAAAATAGAAAGGTGGCGTTGATGGTGCAGATAGAAAATTTAATCGAGAAGACGCCATCATTTAAACAAATTACGGCTGACCTCCAACCCAAGCATCATCAATTGATAACGGGGATTTCTGGATCGGCACGAACTGAATTACTAAGTGCTCTTTCTAAAGAAGGGCAACAACCAATTCTGGTAGTGACCGACACAATTTCCCATATGCAGGAATTAGCTAGTGACTTAGAGAACCTTCTTCCTGCTAATCGCGTTTACCAGTTTCCGGTTGAGGAGGTTTTAGCGGCAGAAGTAGCAACTAGTTCTCCTAACTATCGTCTTCAGCGGGTACTGGCTTTAAATGCGTTGATTAATAGAGAACCGGCAGTTGTGGTTGCATCTGCCGCGGGATTACGGCGCAATATTATTTCACCGGAATACTTTGCTCAGTCCTCGTTAAAAATTAAGCCTGGCGGGGAAGTGGATCCAGCTAAAATTCGGCAGCAGTTAAGCGCAATGGGGTACCAATATCAAAAAATGGTTTTGCGTCCTGGTGATTTTGCAATTCGTGGGTCGATTATTGATATCTATGCCTTAAATACTGATAATCCGGTTAGAATTGATCTCTTTGATACAGAAGTTGATTCGCTCCGGTATTTTGATGCTAGTACCCAGCGAAGTATTGATAATGTTGAAGAAGTTCAAATACTGCCAGCGACAGACTTTATCATCCCATCGACTGAATTTTCGCGGGTGGCTAAAGCGCTTGATGCTGAATACAAAAAGGTAGTGAAAGAATTAAGTGCTGATGATGCTGATATTAAACAGCAGGTGGCTAACCGCTTTGAACCATTATTGAACGCGCTTAAGAACCAGCACTTGCCTAATGAACTTTTAGAATTTAGCAACCTGGTTTATCCGGCTAAGCATTCCTTATTTGATTATCTTCCTGATGATGGGACAATTTACTTTGATGATTTGACGCGGATAAAGCAATTTGCCAAGCAGATGACCCAAGAAGATGTAGGCTGGTTTAAAGATAAGGTTGCTCACCATCAATTAACAGATGTTCCAGATCTTAGCAATGACGTATCGACCATAATAAAAAAAGACCTGCATCCGCAAATTTATGGCGCCCTATTTAAAAAAGGTCTCGGTAATATTAAACTTAGCCAAATTACCGACCTAAAAAGCAGAACCATGCAACGTTTCTTTGGACAAATGCCACTACTGAAAGCCGAACTTCAACGGTGGATTGATCAAGGGCAAACGGTGGTCCTGATGGCTAATAGTCCAGAACGACGAAAGCAAATTGCCCAAACGCTTGCTGACTTTGAGATCACCGCAACAGAAACTGAATTAACAAACATCAAGCCGAATATTGTTCAAATTGTTGCTGCTAATTTAAACAATGGATTTGAAATGCCGCTTGCTGGGCTGATTGTTATTACGGAAGGCGAGATGTTTAAGCAAGTAAAGAAAGTTCATCATCGTCCACAAAAACTTGCCAATGCCGAACGATTAAAAAATTATACTGACCTTAAACCGGGGGACTATGTAGTTCATGTCAATCATGGAATTGGGATTTTTAGTGGAATTAAGACGATGGAAGTTGATCATGTTCATCAAGACTACATGATCATTAATTACCGGGACAACGCTCAGATATATGTTCCAGTAACCCAGCTAAACCTTGTTCAAAAGTATGTCTCATCAGAATCGAAGACTCCGCATATCAACAAGCTTGGCGGTAACGAATGGGCAAAGACTAAACGGCGCGTTTCTTCAAAAATTGAAGATATCGCTGATGAATTAGTTGACTTATATGCTAAGCGAGAAGCGGAGAAGGGGTATGCTTTTCCGAAAGACGATTATCTCCAAAAACAATTTGATGCTAATTTCCCATATAATGAAACTCGTGATCAGTTACGAAGTATTGATGAAATTAAAGAAGATATGGAAAAGCCAAAGCCGATGGATCGACTATTGGTAGGAGATGTCGGCTATGGTAAAACCGAAGTTGCAATGCGGGCAATTTTTAAGGCAGTTACTGGTGGGAAGCAGGTTGCCTTCTTGGTACCAACAACTGTTCTTGCCCAGCAACATTACAACACCCTCGTGCGCCGGTTTGAGGGATTCCCAATCAACATTGCCTTGATGTCACGTTTTAAGACGCCAAAAGAGCTCAAAGAGACAGAAGCAGGGCTAAAGGATGGAAGTGTCGATGTCGTTGTCGGAACTCACCGAATCCTATCAAAAGATGTTGAATTCAAGGACCTTGGGCTGTTAATTGTTGATGAAGAACAGCGATTTGGGGTAAAGCATAAGGAAAAGCTAAAACAATTAAAAAATAATGTTGATGTTTTAACCTTAACAGCAACCCCGATCCCCCGAACCTTGCATATGTCAATGCTGGGCGTACGGGACTTATCAGTTCTTGAAACACCGCCCGCTGGCCGTTACCCAATCCAAACCTATGTAATGGAGCAAAATAGTGGTGCGATTCGTGATGGAATTATTCGTGAAATGCAACGTGGCGGACAGGTTTATTACCTTCATAATCGCGTTCATGACATTGAAGAGACAGTGGCATGGTTACAAGAACTTGTTCCTGAAGCACGGATTGGCTATATTAATGGTCAGATGAGTGAAAATGAACTGGAGACAGTCCTCTATGAGTTTATTCAAGGAAATTACGATGTGTTAGTAACTACCTCTATTATTGAAACGGGGGTTGATATCCCCAACGCTAATACTCTCTTTGTTGAAAACGCTGATCGGATGGGGTTAGCACAGTTATATCAGATTCGTGGACGGATTGGTCGTAGTAATCGGGTGGCTTATGCTTACTTTATGTATCAACCTAATAAGGTCTTAACAGAATTAGGAGAAAAGCGGTTGGCCGCAATTCGTGATTTTACCGAGTTGGGATCTGGATTTAAGATTGCGATGCGCGATCTTGCTATTCGGGGAGCTGGTAACCTCTTGGGAAAACAGCAGCATGGATTTATCGATTCTGTTGGTTATGACCTTTATTCAGCGATGCTTAGTGATGCGGTAGCTAAAAAGCAGGGTAAGAAGCAAACTATTCACTCTGATGCGGAAGTTGAGTTAGGGGTTGAAGCTTACCTACCAACGGACTATATTGCTGATCAACGGCAAAAGATCGAATTATATAAGACAATTCGCCAAGCTAAGACGGATGAAGAAGTTATTGATATTCAAGGTGACTTGATTGATCGGTTTGGCGATTATCCGGCACCTGTTGGGACACTGTTACTTGTAAGCCAATTGAAGAATCATGCTGACCTGGCAATGATTGCTGAGATTAAACGACAACGAGATAATATTAATATTAAGTTTACCGAACGGGCTAGTCGCTTGATTAAAGCCCCCGCAATAATTAAAGAGTTAGCTAATACGCGGTTTAAAGCGACAATTGGTGAGGATGATCAGCAACTAACGATTCGGCTGGTTATCCAACCTAAAATGACAACTGATGATTGGCTTCACCAGTTACTACAATTTATAACGGCTTTAGGAAATGTTATTCAAGCCGATGAAAAAGGAGCGGAAAAATGAGATTAGATAAATTTTTAAAAGTATCACGAATTATTAAACGTCGATCAATCGCTAAGGAAATCGCGGATCAAGGACGGATCTTAATTAATGGGCAACCAGCAAAATCATCTAGTCGGGTAGCGGTTGGTGATACTTTAACAATTAAGTTTGGTAATAAGACAGAAACGGTTAAAATTAATCGAATTGTTGAAACAACGAAAAAGAGTGAAGCGGAAGATATGTATGAAATTGTCGATGAAACTTATGCGGAATCCTTTGACCAACTATAATGTCTTCTGAGATATAAAAAAGTTGATAATTATATAGACATTCTCTGCGGTAACTTGCTATACTTAAAGCGTGATAAGTTAAAATGGAGGGGAATGTCAGATGAAAGGACGATCTGATAGCAAAATTTCACAATTAAATACCCCATATGCCCGCCAGGTTTCGAATCAAAAAACATATAATCGGCATGTGCACAAGCGCCGTTGTCAGCGGATTATTGCTGTTTTTTTGGTTATATTCTTAATCTTTGGAATTCAGATATTTCAAAGCAAACGGACATTAGCGGATATTAATGGTAATATTCGACAAGCACAATCACAATTAACAAAACAAAAACAAAAAAATCAACAATTACAACGTCAGATTAAGATGTTACATAATCCCGAATACATCCAACAGGTTATTCGTGCCAAGTATAATTACTCTAAAAAAGGCGAGACGATCTACAATTTGAACTAATGATCACAAAATTAGCTCAATAAGATGTTTTTAGTAGGGTTAGAATATTTTAAATGTTAAAATTAAGAATGTAATTGGGTGATTTTCAGCTTAATTTTTTAATGAGAAGATTAGTTATTTTCATACGTTTTCAAGATGAAGTTATGATATACTCAAATACAAAAATATGAGATGGTTCAGGAGGATCTATAGTTTTCATGGCAATTGAAGTTGGAGCAAAGGTTTCAGGTAAAGTTTCAGGAATCACTAATTTTGGTGCATTCGTTGATTTAGATGATAATCAGACAGGGCTAGTACATATCAGTCAAATCTCTGATAAATATATCAAGGACGTTCATGATGTATTGGCTGTCGGGGATGAAGTTACAGCAAAAGTAACTCGGATTGGTGATGACGGTAAGATTGCTCTTTCAATCAAGGCTGCAGCTCCTCGTGAACATCAAGATCATCATGAAAATAACCATCATCGTGAAAATAATCACCGGGATTTTCATCACGAACGGAATAATAATTTCCGTGGTCACAATGATAACTTCCGTGGTGGTTTTAATGGTCGTCACCATAATAGTCACCAACACGAAGACTTTAATGACATGTTAGCTGGCTACTTAAAAGAAAGCGAATCACGTTTATCTACTTTGAAGCGGCAAACTGATGGTAAACGTGGTGGCCGTGGCGGTCGTCGGAGTTAATATGACGGATTTACAACAAGCATTTGAGCGACACCTAGTAAGGAGTCGCTTTTTTGCTACCCAAGATAAGGTAGTAGTAGCCGTTTCAACCGGGATCGATTCGATGGTTCTTTTAGATCTCTTGCAGCACCTGCCGTTAAAGGATCGCCCCCAGATTATCGTTGCCCATATGAACCATGAATTACGAAAGCAAAGCCAGCTTGAAGAACGGTTTATTCGGCAATATTGTAAACAAAATGATTTAAAACTAGCAGTTGCACACTGGCCACAAAATCTTCATCCCCAGACCGGAGTTGAAAACGCTGCCCGGGAAGCACGCTACCAATTTTTTCGGGAAGTGATGAAAGATAATCAAGCAATGATCCTGCTAACGGCACACCACCAAAATGATCTAGCAGAAACAATGCTGATGAAGATGACTCGTGGTGGGCAGCTGAGTCAATTAGTAGGGATACGGGATCGGCGACCATTTGCTTCTGGTAGCTTAATTCGACCACTTTTGTCCTTTAGCAAACAGCAGTTAAAGAAATATGCTTTACAGCACCATCTTAAGTGGTATGAGGATAAGACGAATAAAGACTTGAACATTCAACGGAATCGATTTCGGCATGCGATAATTCCAATACTTGAAGAGGAAAATCCCCAGTTGCTTTCTCACCTCGAAAGCTATCATCAACAGTTAACAGATCTCCTTGCTTGGCGTGATCAAGCAGTTGCAGATCAATTAGCAGCATGTGTTGATCAACAAGGAAGGATGATCCTGGCAAGGCTAGCGAAAAACAAGGAAATTATTCGAAAAGAAATTTTACGACAATGGTTTAATCAACAAGGAATATATGATATTAAGGACCAGCAACTTGATGAACTTTTGCAGTCCTTAGAAAACAAGAAAAAGCCGCAGCAAACTATTGGGTTACCTCACCAGTACATTCTTGAAAAAAACTACGCTACTTGTGCGCTAAAAAAATTTGAGAATCCGCTTGAGAACCTACAAAAGCCCCAAGATCATGTGATAAAATTGGAACAATGGTATCAAGTAGATTCAATAAGCTTAATGGCGGTGTCAGCTGAAGAGTCATTTTTCAAGGGCGAAGAGCAGGTAGTTTTTCAATGGCTTGCTCCTGATCAATTTCCACTAGGTCTACGAAAATGGCGACAAAAAGATCGTATTCGCTTAAAAAAAGGTCATCACCAGTTAGTTAAACGGGTACTAATAGATCAAAAAGTTCCCCAAAAACAACGTGATCAGCAAATGGTCTTGGTCGATGCTCATGATGAGGTTGTCTGGATAGTTAATCGAAAGTGGAGTTGGTTTGAACGGCCGACCGACTATCGGCAGACATGGCAGCCATGTTTTATTGGAATAAAAAATAAGGAGAAGAAGGTAAATGAATAACGATATTGAGCGTGTCTTATATAGTGAAGAAATGCTTGGCAAACGAATGGACGAATTAGCAACGGACTTAACAAAAGACTATAAGGATAAACGGCCGATTATCATTTCCGTTCTAAGCGGAGCAGTTTTATTTACTGTTGACATGATTGAACGGCTAGATATTATGGCCCAAATCGACTTTATTGATGTTTCTAGTTATTTTGGTGGATTAGGTTCGACTGGAAAAGTTAAACTTATCCATGATTTAAAAACAGACGTTAAAGATCGGCATGTTCTAATTATGGAAGATATTGTTGATACTGGTCGTACTTTGAAATACTTGATGGACCTGTTGGCTGACCGGGGAGCAAAGAGCATCAAGGTTTGTTCATTATTAAATAAGCCAGAAGGTCGGAAAGTAGATGTCGAACCTGACTATGTTGGCTTTACGGTTCCTAAAGAATTCTTGGTTGGGTATGGTCTGGACTACAAGGGATTCTACCGAAATTTGCCATATGTGGGAATTTTGAAGCCATCTGTATACCAAAATGACTAAAAATGTTAGATAATTAGGATGACGGAAAAATCGATATTAAATGGACGGTATTTTAAAGATATTCTTAATTAACGTCCATTTTTATGGATCCGTAAATATGTAGTATGTATTATTAATAACATTGGTGATAAAACTATTAATTCTTCTGTGAAATTAATGGTCAATATTTGTCAAATATGCTATGATAGTGACTACAATTATAAAATATCGTTGCTGGTAGATAGGAGGTTGTTATGAACAACAATCGTAAAAAAAATAATTTTACTCATAACGTTCTCTTCTATGCCGTGATGTTCTTGTGTATTATGGGAATCGCCTACTTCTTCTTTGGGGGCAATACCTCAACAGGACAAAGTAAGACCGTTTCCCAAAGCGAGTTTATCTCCGAACTGAAGAGTAATAAGGTTAAGAGCGTTCAGCTTCAGCCAAATGGTGGTGTATATAAGGTTACGGGTACTTACCGTAAACCCCAGTCAAATAATGACAATTCCGCCAACAATACTGGCTTTGCTCTTACACCACAACGAAACAATAAGGTAACCCAATTCCAAAGTTCTGTTTTGGAAAGTGACGTAACTGTTAGTCAACTTCAAAACTATGCTAACCGTCATAATGTAAAGATTAGTACTCGTGCTGAAGAATCTAACAGTGTCTGGATGAACCTGTTGTTGACTGTCTTGCCATTAGTCATCATGATTTTCTTCTTCTACATGATGATGGGCCAAGCTGGTCAAGGTGGTGGCGGCCGTGGAGTGATGAGCTTTGGTAAGACCAAGGCTAAGCCATCTGATGCTAAGAAAAACAAAGTTCGTTTCTCAGATGTTGCCGGTGAAGAAGAAGAGAAACAAGAATTAGTTGAAATCGTTGAATTCTTGAAGAATCCAAAGAAGTTCACTAAGCTTGGTGCTCGTATTCCTTCTGGTGTTTTACTAGAGGGGCCTCCAGGTACTGGTAAGACCTTGCTAGCTAAGGCGGTTGCCGGTGAATCAGGGGTACCATTCTTCTCAATCTCTGGTTCTGACTTTGTTGAAATGTTCGTCGGGGTTGGTGCTAGTCGTGTTCGTGACTTGTTTGATCAAGCTAAGAAAGCTGCTCCAGCAATCATCTTCATTGATGAAATCGATGCCGTTGGTCGGCGCCGTGGAAATGGCATGGGCGGCGGTCACGATGAACGTGAACAAACCTTGAACCAATTGTTAGTTGAAATGGATGGTTTCCAAGGTGATGAAGGAATCATCGTAATGGCAGCTACAAACCGTTCAGATGTCTTGGATCCCGCACTTTTGCGTCCAGGACGTTTTGACCGAAAGATTTTGGTTGGTCGTCCAGATGTTAAGGGCCGTGAAGCCATTCTGCGAGTTCATGCTAAGAACAAGCCAATGGCAAGCGACGTTGATTTAAAGGAAATTGCTAAACAGACTCCTGGTTTTGTGGGGGCTGACTTAGCTAACCTCTTAAACGAAGCGGCCTTATTAGCTGCGCGGCGAGACAAAACTGAAATTGATGCTGCCGACTTGGATGAAGCAGAAGACCGGGTAATTGCTGGACCAGCTAAGCATAACCGTGTCCAATCTGAACAAGAACGAAAGACTGTTGCATACCACGAAGCAGGTCACACAATTGTAGGTCTTGTATTAAATGACGCACGAGTTGTGCACAAGGTTACTATTGTCCCACGTGGTCGTGCAGGTGGATATGCTATTATGCTTCCACGTGAAGATCAGATGTTAATGTCGAAAAAGAATGCGATGGAACAAATTGCTGGTCTGATGGGTGGACGGGCTGCTGAAGAGCTTGTCTTTAAGTCACAATCTTCAGGAGCTTCGAATGACTTTGAACAAGCAACCCAAATTGCTCGTTCAATGGTTACCCAGTACGGAATGAGTGATAAGATTGGTCCAGTAGAACTGCAAAGTTCTGGTCAGGTCTTTACAGGTCAAGGCTATGACCAATCGCCTTACTCCGAAAAGACTGCTGCTTTAGTTGATGAAGAAGTACGTCGAATCTTAACTGAAGGGCACGAAACTGCCTTACACATTATTGAGACGCACCGTGAGCAACATAAGCAAATCGCTGAAGCATTACTCAAGTACGAGACGCTTGATGAAAAACAAATCCTTAGTCTTTATAAGACTGGAAAAGTTCCTGATAAGGATGTCGCTGCTGAAGACGAAGAGGCACGCGCACAAACCTTTGAAGAATCCAAGCGTGAACTTGAACGATTGGAAAATGAGCGTCACGATGAAGCAAAAGATAATCAAAATGATTTATCTGATACTAAGAGTGACAACTCAAATGATTCACAATCAAGTGATGATTCAGACAATTCTGAAGACAAGTAAACTATTGAAAAGACGGAAGATACAAAACCTGATTGGTAGGTGGTGGTCTTCCGTCTTTTCTTTAGGTTAAATTTTAAGGAGGAATTTAAAATGAAAACAACAGATTATTTAGTAAAGTCAATGACTAAGGATGGAAAGTTTCGGGCTTACGCTGTAAATGCTACCCAAGTCGTTCAAAAGGCACATGAAATTCATGATACATGGAGTGCTTCTTCTGCTGCCCTTGGTCGAACGTTAATTGGAACGATTCTTTTGGCTACTTCTAGTTTACAAGGAGAAGCAGGAATGACGGTCAAGATTCAAGGAAATGGTCCGGTTGGCTTTATTATTGCGGATGGAACTGCTGAAGGAACTGTAAAAGGCTACATGGGTAATCCACACGTTTCTTTACCAGCAAATGATAAGGGAAAGATTGATGTCGCAAAGGCAATTGGTAATCAAGGGACCCTTTCTGTCACTAAGATGGCTCCAGGCGACAAGACACCATATACCGGTGAAGTAAATTTAGTTTCTGGTGAACTTGGTGATGACTTTACTTACTACCTTGCTCAATCTGAACAAATTCCTTCAGCGGTTGGCCTTTCAGTATTCGTTAACCCTGATGAAAATATTGATGTTGCTGGTGGTTTCATGATTCAAGTAATGCCTGGTGCTAGTGATGAAGAAATCAGCAAACTTGAAAAGACATTGAAGGGCTTGCCATTGGTATCACAAATGTTACGTGATGGTGATACGCCAGAAGATATTTTGAAGAAGATTTTTGGTGATGACTTAAAGATCCTTGAAACGATGCCAGTTCGTTATGCATGTGATTGCTCAAAGGAACGTTTTGCGCACGCCCTTGCAAGTATCTCTAAAGATGACATGAAGAAGCTGATTGACGAAGACCACCATGCAGAAGCTGTTTGCCAATTCTGCGGGAAGAAGTACGAATTTAACGAAGACGAATTAAAGAAGATCTACGCGGAAATGACGGCGAATGATGATAAAAAATCAACAGATGAAAAGTAATTTTTGGTGCTAAGCGCGTTGATATGCTATGATAGTTGAGTTATCGGACAATTAAAAATGAAACTGGATGGCCAGCACAGTTTCTTAAGCAGTAATGAGGTGAAAAAATGAAGTGGAAGATCGGTAACGTTGAAATTCCTAATCAAGTTGTTGTTGCACCAATGGCTGGAGTAACCAATTCCGCCTTTCGGGTTATCTGTAAAAGATTTGGTGCTGGCTACGTTGTCTGTGAAATGATCTCAGACCGTGGCATTATGTACCATAATCAACGAACTTTAAATATGATGGATGTCGACCCAGAAGAGCATCCAATGGGAATTCAAATTTTTGGTGGAACCAAAGAGACATTAGTTGAGGCTGCTAAGTATGTAGATCAACATACAGCAGCTGACGTGATTGATATAAATATGGGGTGCCCTGTTAATAAGGTTGTTAAAACTGACGCGGGTGCACGGTGGTTACTGGATCCTAATAAAGTCTATGAAATGGTGTCATATGTTACTGATGCTGTTAAAAAGCCAGTTACCGTTAAGATGCGAACGGGTTGGGACGACAAGCATATTTTAGCTGTTGAAAATGCTTTAGCAGCTGAACGTGCAGGAGCTAGCGCAATTGCGATGCATGGTCGAACTCGAAAACAAATGTATACGGGACAAGCAGATTGGAATATACTAAAAGAAGTAGCGAGTCAATTGAAAATTCCGTTCATGGCTAATGGTGATGTGAAGACACCAGAAGATGCAAAGAAGATTCTTGATATGACTGGCGCAACCGCCGCAATGATCGGTCGGGCAGCGATGGGTAACCCATGGATGCTAAAGCGGACTGAACATTACTTGGAGACCGGTGAGTTGCTTCCAGAAGCAACCCCAGAACAAAAGATTGAAATGGCCAAGGACCACCTTAATCGTTTAGTTGATTTAAAGGGTGAATATGTGGGAGTTCGTGAGTTCCGTGGGTTATCTACGTACTATATCAAGGGTATTCCACGTGCTGCCCGGACTAAGGTAGCGCTAGTCGAGGCTGAAACACTTGATGAAATGAACGATATTTTTGACCGCTTTGCTGAACAAACTGCAGAACGAGCTGCAAAAAGACAGCAAGCTTAATTACGAGGAGGAGAACTTAAGTGTCACAAGAACTAGATCAAATGCGCGTTCGGCGTGAAAAAATGGAAGAGTTAAAAGAAGCGGGAATTGAACCATTTGGCCGCCGCTTCAAACGAGACCATCTTGCTCAAGACTTGCATGATAAATTTGATCAATACGATAAAGAAGAATTAAACGAGATGGGCGCCAAAGTAATTATTGCGGGTCGAATGACAAGAAAGCGGAGTAGTGGTAAGGCTGGGTTCGCTGACTTTGTTGATCGGACTGGCAAGATTCAAGTCTACGCTCGTAAGGATATGGTAGGAGATGAACCTTACCATGTTTTCAAGCGATCAGATATTGGTGACTTCCTGGGAATTGAAGGGGATGTTATCAAGACAGATACAGGCGAATTAACTGTTCGTGCACATAAAATTACCTTCTTGTCAAAAGCATTGCGTCCGCTTCCTAATAAGTGGGATGGGGTTACTGATCCTGAAACTATCTATCGTCAGCGTTACCTTGATTTAATTTCTAACCCAGAAAGTTTCAAGCGTTTCCACCAACGGACAGCGATCATCAAGGCTGTCCGGAAGTACATGGATGATAATGGTTTTACAGAAGTTGAAACCCCAATCTTGAACACGCAAGCTGGTGGTGCTAATGCGCGTCCATTTATCACTCACCACAATGCGCTTGATATTGATATGTACTTGCGGATTGCTACCGAATTGTACCTCAAGCGGTTAATTGTTGGTGGCTTTGAACGGGTATACGAATTGGGCCGGATTTTCCGGAATGAAGGGATGGACCCTCACCATAACCCTGAATTTACTACAATGGAAACTTATGCTGCTTACTTTGACTTCCAAGATGTTATGGATGAAACAGAAGGAATCGTTAAGGCAGCAGCTAAAGTTGTTTCAGATGATGGAAAGATTACTTACCAAGGACATGAAATTGACCTTGGAGGAAACTTTAAACGGATCACGATGGTGGATGCCGTTAAGGAAAAGACTGGCATTGACTTCAGCGATGAATCAATGACGGACGAAGATGCTAAGAAGTTAGCCGACGAACACAAGGTTGAATATAAGCCGTACTGGACAAAGGGGCATATCTTGAATGCGTTCTTTGAAGAGTTTGTTGAAGATACGCTTATTCAACCAACTTTTGTCTATGAATTCCCAGTCGAAGTTTCACCATTGGCAAAGCGGAATGCTGATAATCCTGCGATGACTGATCGTTTCGAATTGTATGTTGATGGTAGCGAATTGGCAAATGCCTTTAGCGAATTAAACGATCCAATTGATCAGAAGGAACGTTTTGAAATGCAAGCAAAGGAAAAAGCTAACGGTAATGATGAAGCTGAACCGGTCGACTTAGATTATGTTCAAGCCCTTGAATACGGGATGCCACCTACTGGGGGACTTGGTATCGGAATCGATCGTCTTGTAATGCTCCTTACTGATGCTAAATCTATTCGGGATGTTATCCTCTTCCCAACAATGCGTCCGGAAAAGGAAACTAAGAACGATTCAAAGAAAAAGAAGAACAAGAAGAAGTAAGCTAAATAGTTGATGAAGGCTTTAAGGAGTCTTTGAAAAATTAGCATAAACAGATAACTCGGATTCCATTTTTATGGGGTGCGAGTTTTTTGTTATGATAGAATAACTATTAATTCAGAGGAGAAATGAGGGAGATTGATGGGTGAATTAGAAAAGTTAAAGTAAGACTGTATAGTAAAACAAAAGCGAGGGCTGCATATAATAATTGCTTCGATCGTAGTATGGGGCGGTATTCTTGCCGTAGAACTACTTAATATTCCCCTCCTTACTAAAAACTTATTCGTATTTGTCTGTACGGCCTTATTTTTACCAATATCCTATTTCATATCTCGATTGATTAATGTGGATTATTCAAAATAAGACAAATCCGTTAACTAAGTTAGGGATGTTGTTTTCGATGAATCAGCTTTTGTATCTTTTAATTACAATGTGGATTTATCCGACTATTCCCGATAAAATGTTAATGGTGTTAGCGATAATATTTGGTGCTCATTTACTGCCATATAGTTGGTTGTATAATTCTAGGATTTATTTTGTTTCATCGATAGTAATTTCTATATTAGCTTTATTGGTGGGAATTAATTTCGAACCGTTTATTTTAGCATCAGTTATGCTTACCATAGTAATAGTATTTTGCATTACCTTAATATTAGAAAATCAGCAACTTGACTGAAAGGCTCCGATCCGTAAAGAAGAGCGAAGTCCTTTCTTGCTATATTATTCTAATTCTTGTGAACCTCCTAATGGGAAGGAGTAACGATCTATCCGAGAAATAGGAAAAGAGAATAATTGAGGAAGTAAAATTATCGAAAATAATATAGGCAAATACACTGTGTTACCAACTGATTTTAATATCGATACTTTGCAAATTAGTACCCCATATTAATTAATAGTAACTTTAGGGGTAGTAAAGAAATACTAATTGGCAAGAATCATAGGGAGGTACGGACAAACTTAGGTAAAAGAAAAACGGGTTTAAGAAGTTAATAGATAGTAATGAAAATAAAATTCAAAAAAGTTGAAAAAAGGTGTTGACGAAAGAATGAAATCCATGTATAGTAGTTATCGTTGTCAAAACAGTTAAGTGCTGTTGAGATGGTTTAACAAAAAAGTTAAAAATAACTATTGACATCTGATTGACGACATGATATATTAATAAAGTTGCTGGTTGAGTTATCGTTCAAAAGAAATTCAAAATTAATTAAAATTTCTTCTTGACAAGCTAATCTGATACATGTTATAATAAATATGTTGATTGGCTGCTTGGTTAGCCAACAGGTAGACCTTTGAAAACTGAACAAAGTTTCGACGAATCAAATGTGTAGGGTCTTCAATCACGATGTGAT
>NZ_JACIVH010000067.1 GCF_014145615.1 Limosilactobacillus balticus
CCCTAGTAGTACCATTCTGATTAATATCTGCCATTACCGTTTGTACTGGTGCATTTCCATTATTTTGTTCACCAGTAGTGGCGCCAATTGCATAACTGGTGCCATTAACAGTACTTTGATTATTTTCAAAGTAATTCGATGCTGTTGTTATTCCATCATTCGTTACAATCACGTTAGTATTATTAGCGTTTATCGTAACAATAGAAGAATTTGAAGAATAGGTAGTACCAGTGGTTGTATTTAAAATTACGTGAGCGGGATCATTAATATTAACAGTATTATCAGATCCACCGAAGTAGAAGTTTAAGTTGCCAGAAAATGTGGTATTAGTCCCTTGTTCAAAGTTAACAGTGTTATTATCACAACCATCAGCAAAATAAACATTCGTTCCACTAGTGCGCAAATTGATATGGGAGTTTACCCCCGCAATAAATTTACCGTCTTGATTAGTTAGGGCAATATTCCCAACATTATTCCAAATTTGGCCTCCAGAATAGCTATAAGTATTATTAATTGTTAATGTCGCATTCTCGCCAACTTTAACTGCATGTTCGCCGTTATCGGCTAACATTGCAACATCATATGGGGACATACTATTATTAACAACCAGACTTGCATTGTCATCAATAATCAAGTCATTTCCGGCATACATCAAAGTGCTATAGCCAACAAAGCTAGCTGAACTGGTTGAATAAGTATTGCCGTTATATTGATATGAACTGACTCCATCAATTGTAGTATGTCCTTGAATTTCAAAGACCTTTAAATAGCCACTAGCAGAATAAGTATCTGCGAAAACGGCAGCCCCACCAGTCGCATGAACATCATCATAAATTAGAGTCTCGGCTCCTGAATTAGTAAGAGCAAAACCACCACGATTATTAGCAGTATAAAGATTAAGGGATTTAACAGTTGTCGTGGTCTTCATACCCGTGTAAGCGTTTAGCCAAATACAGTTATTGCCTAAGTTGAGGGAATGGCCGGCACCATCAATCGTAAGATCACGAGGTGGAATTTCGAGATCACCCATTCCAGACTGACCTAAATCAATGTCAGCTGTTAACTGAATAACACTGATGTTTGAATTATTAAGAGCATTTTGAAATTCACTGCTATTACTTACTTCAGCCGTATTTTCAGCATTAGCTTGGACAAAGTTTGCTTTTAAATTAGTTAAGATCGCCGCATTCGTAAGATTTGTTACGTTGACCTTAGTATTTACAGAACTAGCGGCCGCATCAAGCGAGTTGTTAAAGGTGTCATCATTGAGAATAGTAGTTGATGCGGCCCCAGAATTGCTTGTGTTTTGACTAACGTCAGTACTATTTACCGTACTCGTTGTCGTTGAAGTAGATGCTCCGTTTTCAGTTGACCCTGATGTCATTGAAGTGCTATTTGATTGGCTAAGAACTGATTCACTAGTGGAAACAGTTGACTGACTAGTCGAACCCGAAGTACTAGTAGTCGTGGAATTACTAGTAGAGGTCGATCCAGATGTAGATTTCACATTAGAGGTTGACGTGGTTGAAGTACTTGCTGACGTACTAATAGTTGATCCACTAGTTGAGGTAGTCGATTGGCTCGTGGAGGTGCTACCCGAAGTACTCCCAGAGATTGAACTTGATCCAATAACCTGTGATTTTTGATCAACAGTGGTAGTTGCCGCGTGGGCCTCAGTAGGACTAACTGCTCCCGCTGCACCGACGCCAAACAATGTCGCTATGGTCGCAGCACCCTTTTTATAAGCATCCGTTGAATCTGATTGATTATACTTTAACGAATCTAAATCATTAAAATTAGTTGGCTTAACTTCTTTCTTTGATTTAAACGCAAAGATTTTAAAAAAACGCGTCAATGCGCTAAACCAACCATGCTTTGTTTTATATAGTTTTACCTTACTCTTATCTTCTTGTTCTTTATTATGTCTAGTCATGCTTAATCCACCTCTTCGAATACTTTATATAAATCTAATGATAATTTATAAATAATATTTTCATAAGAAAGTGTACAACATTTTTATAAGAAATAAAATAATTAGCAGTTAAAACTATATAAAATCAAGAGATTTTTAAATAATTCAATTTATAATCAAGTGATAATTATTTAATGTAATATTATTTAAATTATAAGCCAAATAATATTTGCTTATTACACAAAAAAACAGCCCCCAGCCGGAATTCCAACTTGGGAGCTGTTCTTATTTTGGACGCAGATGATTAACTTATTTGTCTGCACTATTCTTTTTCTTCTTAGCAATCAGCAAGAGTAAGACTCCTTCTAATGACATCAAACCAAGTAACTCAGCCGTTGTTTGACTAGCATTACCCGTTTGCGGAAGCCACTTGTTTTGCTGACTTGGCTTATTTGCATTGCCATTTTCGACAGAGTTTTGAGCAGTTAAGTCAACAGTCATGTGCTTATCCGTTACGGAAGCACTTGTATTTTCAAGATTAGAAGTATTTGTACTGTTAGCGATACTCAAGCTCAACGAAATTAAACCATTTCCAGAACCGTTTGTTGACATCGAAGTAGAACCACTATTGTCAGGGATTGGCGTTACTGGTGATTGACTACCACTAGTAGATTCTGACCCATTAGATGAAGAACCACTTATAGAAGTACTGTCGCTAGCACTTAATGAAGTAGAGCCACTATCACTAATAGAAGTAGAACCACTTGCACTTTCAGAAATTGATGCACTATCGCTTTCCGAAATTGAAAGGGATTGACTAGCACTAATGCTTTGCGATACTGATACGCTCTCACTTAACGAAGCAGATATTGAAGCACTAGTTGAAGCGGAAATACTTGAACTTTCGCTTGCACTTACGGAGGCTGATGTACTTTCGCTGGCGCTTACTGAAGCCGAGGTACTTTCACTTGCACTTACAGATGCTGATGTGCTTTCACTGGCGCTTACTGAAGCTGAGGTACTTTCACTTGGACTTACGGAGGCTGATGTACTTTCACTTGCACTCAACGATGTTGAGGCACTTTCGCTGGCGCTTACTGAAGCTGAGGTGCTTTCACTCGCACTTACCGAAGCTGAAGTTGATTCACTCGCACTTACTGAAGTAGAGGTACTTTCACTTGCACTCAACGATGTTGAGGCACTTTCGCTGGCGCTTACTGAAGCTGATGTGCTTTCACTTGCACTTACCGAAGCTGAAGTTGATTCACTCGCACTTACTGAAGTAGAGGTACTTTCGCTTGCACTTACTGAAGCCGAAGTACTTTCGCTGGCGCTTACTGAAGCGGAGGTACTTTCACTCACACTCAACGATGTTGAGGTACTTTCGCTGGCGCTTACTGAAGCCGAGGTACTTTCACTTGCACTTACAGATGCTGATGTGCTTTCGCTGG
>NZ_JACIVH010000068.1 GCF_014145615.1 Limosilactobacillus balticus
AAAGTAGTCAGAGCATTTTGGCTTGAGCAAAGCGAAAGCCAGCGTCTTGAGACGCCGGCTTTTATTATCGGCTTATAGCCGATGTGCAAACCACCCGTTTGACGGGTGGTTATGATTTAGCGTAATGACTTCAACCGTTCATCAATCATTGCTAAGACCGCATCAACGTTCTTAGGATCTTCAAGGTCATAACGCTCTAAATCAATTTTCATTTTTGGACTAGCATCGTAATCCTTGTACCATTGCTTGTAGGCACTCCACATCTTGTAATAGTAATCCTTTAACTCTGGATTAGTATCAATTTGCTCGTAATCCCGCCCGCGCTTTTTAATTCGGTATAAGATGGTTTCAAAATCTGTTTCAGAATAAACCATTAAATCTGGTGCGCGCTTAGGTAACTGTTGGAGGTCACTCATCATGTTGTCAAGAAGCTTTAAGTATACTTCTAATTCAGTATCAGTGATGTTCCCCTCGGCGTTATTTTCTCGCGTAAACAAGGCATCTTCGTAGATAGAACGGTCAAGCACGTTATTATCATCAGTAAGTGCTTGTTTAATCATTGAGAAACGCTTGTTTAAAAAATAAATTTGGAGTAAAAAGCCGTACTGTTTTGGATTTTTATAATACAGTGGTAAAACTGGATTTTCTCCGACTGGTTCAAAAAATGCTTTTGTATGTAAGTGTTCGGCAATCTTCCCAGTTAAAGTTGTTTTACCGACACCAATCATCCCTGCTGTAATAATCACCATAATGGCCCCTCTTTACTTTTTTGTCACAAAAAATATCTTACTACAAAATATTGTGGAATGACACACCCAATTTTACAATATTTGGTGGTTACCAGATTTAACTTATCGTGGTAAAAGTTATCACATCCACATTGTTAGCGATTATAATAAAAGTAGAGATGTGATTAAATTTTAAAAATCTAATCATGTGAAAAATTAATAGTAAGGATGTAACGATGAGAAAAGAAAGTGAAAGTGAGAATCGTGTTCAATTAACAATGGCAAAGCAGCAAGGAACATTGATTGAGGTTCATAACTTGCCTAATGATGATTATTTTAATGTCGGATTTGTTGTTGCCCTCGATCCAGTATTTTGTTTGATGATTAGCATTGACTGGGATGGTAAAATTAATGGATTAATTGCTATTCGGATCAAGAGCATTCTTTATACGGAACGCCATAGTGACTATTTAATGACGGTTTCTGAAAAAACTAAAGTTGCCCATGATCACAACTATTTTGATATTTGGCAAGTGCAAAAGTTTATTGATAACCATCCAAAAATTACCCAAGGAAACTTATTGTCAAACCTTCTCAATGATTCCTATGAGAACCGCCTTCCAGTTGTCATTGGCACTGAAAAGTATAAGGGGAGTGATGATTTTACAGGAATAATTATTGATCTCACGCCCATTAAAGTAACGATTCATTACTATAATGACCATGACCTATCCTCATTATGGGAATATGATATTTTGCGAGCAAAGATTGACTATCTCCGTGTTCGTGGTACTCAAATGGCAACCGGGAAACAGATTTTTAATGATATTTTTAACGAAATGTGATTGCAATATGAGTCGAGATAGTTTAAATTAGTTAAATATTATTAACTAGATAAAACTGTTTACTAAAGAGGTTGAACAGCCATGAAAAAGAAAATAACAATTCGTGATTTAGCAAAAGAAGCTGGTGTTTCTGTAACCACTGTTTCGCAAATTTTGAATAATAAAGGTGATCGATTCAGTACAGCAACTCAAGAACGAGTTTTGGCATTACGGGATAAGTATAAATACGTTCCTGATTTTAATGCTCGTAACTTAATTTTAAAGAGTGCTAAGACAATTGGGGTACTAGTTCCTAATATTGCCAATCCGTTTTTTGGTACTTTTGTTGAAGGGGTACAGAGTATTGCCCGTGAAGCAGAATTTATTCCGCTTGTCTTTAGTGCCAACCGTGATCCAAAGCTGGAAAAATATTACCTTTCCCAGATGATTGAACGATCAATTAGTGGATTAGTAATTGCTAGTGCGACGATGACTACCGAGACGATTAAAGAAGTCATTTCTTTTAATGAGATTCCTTATATTTTATTTGACCAGAATCATACGCAGGAAGGTGACCGGGTACAAACCAATGATTACCTTGGTGGTCAAATTGCGGCTAAGCACCTCATTGAACTTGGTCACAAACATATTGCCGTTCTTACTTCTGATAATCCTACTGAAAACTTAAATCACCGAATGAATGGATTTAAAAATATTATTAAAGAAAATAATCTAAGCCTCGATCCTATTCACGATGTTATTCGGGCACCCTTGACAAAGGATGGCGGATATAAAGCGGCAAAAGATGTTTTAGCAACTGGCGCCTCTGCTGTTTTTGCAGCAAATGATGAAATGGCAATTGGGTTGTTGCGAGGGTTACATGAATTAGACGTTAAGGTTCCCGAAGACATTTCTGTGATCGGTTATGATAACATCTACTGGGATGATTATGTTTATCCACGATTAACTACAGTGCAACAGCCTATTTTTGACCTCGGTGCGGGAGCTACTAAAATGCTCATTGAACAGATTAGTCATAGTAGTGCTGAAGCCCGTGTGCAAAACTTTCCAGTAAAATTAATTAAACGAGATAGTACAAGTTCCTATCGTCCAAAATAATATGGTATGATGATATTATCAATTAGATGCCAATTGTTTAAGGAGGAAATAAACAAATGACAAATCATGTAACAATTGTAGGTAGTTTAAATGTTGATACAACAATGAAGGTTAAGCGGATGCCATTACCTGGGGAAACAATTGCCGCTTTAAGTAAAACTAATGCTGCCGGGGGAAAAGGTGCAAACCAAGCTGTTGCTGCTGCACGTTCAGGCGCTGAAACAGCATTTGTTGGTCAAGTTGGTGATGACGCTGGTGGTAAGATGATGATCAATGACCTCAAGAATAACAACGTCGACACAACTGGGATCCATGTTGACGATCAAACAGGTACTGGATCTGCAGCCATCTTACTTGATGAAAGTGGCCAAAACAGTATCTTAGTATACGGAGGAGCAAACCAACAATTAAGCGTTAAGGAAGTTGAAGATGCTCGCGATCAAATTGCTGCCGCCGATTTTGTCATTGCCCAATTTGAAACACCACAAGAAGCTACTTTACGGGCATTCCAAATTGCAAAGGAAAATGGTGTAAAGACAATCTTGAATCCTGCTCCTGCTCATGAAATTAATCCTGACTTATTGAAGTTAACTGACTTAATCATTCCAAATGAAACAGAAAGTGCTGCTTTAACAGGAATTATTATTACAGACGAAACTTCAATGCTTATGTCAGCCGCTAAGTTTGCTCAAATGGGTGTCCGTAATTTAATTATTACTGTTGGAGCAAAGGGTGCCTTCTACTGTACTCAAGATGGTTACAACTTCATTCCTGCCTTTAAGGTTAATGCTGTTGATACTACTGCCGCTGGTGATACATTCATTGGTGCTCTTTCATCCCAATTAAAGCCTGATATGAGCAACATCGAAAAGGCAATTGTTTACGCTCAACGGGCAAGTTCATTAGCTGTTCAAAAGCTTGGTGCATTACCATCAATTCCTACTTATGACGAAGTAGTTGCTGCATCAAAGAATAACTAAGTTTAGTTAAATATAAATTAAAAATGGTGAGGCTGAGGAAAGCGAAAACTTTTCTCAGCTTTCTTAGTACTCTTGCACTTTACATGTTGATTTAGTAAACTGTTGGACAAATAATAATGGAGGTTTTCTTTGTGAAAGCAGAATTTATTCTTAAGGTGGTCATTCCGCCGTTTATCATCTTTGCGCTCTTAGTATGGTTGACTGCTGAAAATTATATTTCTGGTTGGGTGATGTACCTTCTCTGGGTAATTGGTTTCGTAGTTGCAAATATCATTGTGACAAAAATTTCTACCCGGTGGAGTATCCAACGAATGCGTGAGAAACGGGCAAAGGAAGAGAAAAATAATGATAAAAGTAATTAGACAGTGGACATCTAAGGTGATTTTAATTGCACTGATGCTAATTGCAATTGAAGTTCCCCCGATGGCAGTTAATTTTGCTTTACGTTATTCAAAAACCAATCAGCTTATCGTGGACGGATTTATGGCCTTATTCATCGGTTTAATGTTAGCGATTATTTGGTGGGCACACCGGACATATGAAGCTTATAACCAATTAGGGCAGCCGGCGGGAATAAAGGTTGGTTGGATTATCGGTGGGTACCTAGCGATTATTTTGGGAATGGATGTCCTTAGCTATCTCAACCAACTTATCTATCATCAAACTGAGACAGCAAACAATGCGGCCTTAGAAAGCATGCTTGGTCATAATGAAGTGATTACGATTGTATTTTGTTTTTCAGCAGTTGTCTTAAGTCCAATTGCTGAAGAATTTATTTTTCGTGGTACATTGACAAATATGTTTTTTAAGCGTGGTAACATCTGGCCTAAAGTTATCCTTTCAGGGATAGTATTCTCTACAGGTCATATGAGCACTAATCCCATTAGTTTCTTGATCTATGCTTATATGGGGATGGTTTTGGCATATGTTTATTTGCGAACGGACGACATTCGAAATTCGATTGCGATTCATATGATTAATAATGCGATTGCAATGTATGTCCTCTTGGTTCAAGTTATCTAAAGTTACTCCTTGAAATCGCTTACAATTAATGGTACATTATAAGTGTGGAAAGATTAGAGTAGTAAGATCCCCTATATCAATCCAGCACCGAAGAAATTAATAGTAGGCTAGAAGCAACATAAGTGTGACATGAAATCTTAGACTGAATATTTATGTAATAAGGTCACCAGGGTGCACTAGATTGATGATATAAATGCGACTTTGCGGAAGTTAGAATCAAAAATGAATTAATAATTAGTTCCCGAGCAAAGTAGCAGATTCTTTCCGCAATAAACAAAGAGGCTGGAAATCTTCCGGTCTCTTTGTTATTTTTAAATGGTAAAGAATTTAGGGAGGATAACACATGTTTTTATCAACTGAGGGGTTTCCTCAAGCCCACCGCATTTTAGGGATTGTTAACGCCACTAGTCATTTGGCAATGCCGACCGAAGCAATTGATTCATTTGAGTCCATGGACCAATTATTTAGTGATGTTCAAGAAAAATTAAAGCGGCGGGCTAGTGAAAAGGGTGCTGATGGTGTTGTTGGAGTTCGATTTACTACAGATGTTGCCAATATGCAGGTTGCACCCAAATTCTTGGTCTTAACCGCGTATGGAACAATGATTCAATTCGTTAAATAAGAACAAATTGAGGATTGCTAATAAAAATACTTGTAATTTTTGATGAGTTCGGTATACTTAATAATGTTACAAAATAGTTAGTGCCTCAGTGGCGGAACTGGCAGACGCGCAACGTTCAGGTCGTTGTATGGTTATCCATGTACAGGTTCGAATCCTGCCTGAGGCATCTGAAAAGCTCGGTAAACATTGATTTGCCGGGCTTTTTTCTTTATATTGAAATAAAACTGCAAGGGAAGGTCAAGATGAAAGCTTTATCAATTTATCCCGAATATGGAATGGAAATCTTAAATGGCACAAAAACAGAGGAATACCGGACATGGGCAACTAAGTATCGTGGTGACCTCTTAATTTGTAATAGTGCTAAGAAAACGCGTGGGGCTGTAGCTGGTCATGCGTTATGTGTTGCTAAGATCACTGGAATTGAGGAACGGGATGATGGTGAACAAAAATACTACGCATGGGTAATTGCGCCCTTTGAGGAGGGAGGCTCTTATTGGATTGAACCATTAAAAGTTAAGGGACAGTTAAAATTGTTTAACGTCGATGATCGTTTGATTAAACCTGCGCCATTTACTAACCCCTTGTCAAAAGCTGGTGAGCAATGGTACCAGGAAAAGATTGCTCCCTTAATCTATTAAGATATTTTCACCAACTAACTTATGCGTTATGATAGAAAATAAAAAATGAAGGGGCAATAGCTTATCGGAAAGATTAGAATTAACAACATGGCATTTAATACTTACAATGGTGTGTTTGCGGAAGAGAAAAAGCTTGGCCAAAAAATTGAGATTGACTGTGAGATGGACTATCCAATTGAAACGCTGGTTAGAACCGATGAATTAGATGAGACCGTCAGTTACGCTGATGTTTATGAAACAATTGCGGAGTTTGTTGCCCACCACAACTATAATTTGATTGAGAGCCTCGCTAATAACTTACTGCGCGAGCTTTTCAAGACATACCCGATGCTTGATGGGATCCGCCTTCGCATCCGTAAATATAGTGTGCCGATTGCCGGGATTTTTGATAATGTCGAAATTGAAGTAGCAGGGAGCAAGTAATTATGACTGAAGTATACCTAAGTGTTGGTAGTAATGTCGGCGATCGGTTAGCAAACCTTCAAAAAGCGATTCAGCTGTTAAATGTGCCACCTAAGATTGATATTACGGCGATTTCCTCCGTTTATGAAACAGAGCCGGTGGGTGGGGTGAAACAAGATTCTTTTTACAATATTGCAATTAAGATCGTAACCGTTTTAACGGCTCAGCAACTCCTCAACCACCTTCACAATATTGAGCAGGAGTTACATCGACGCCGGCTCATCCATTGGGGACCACGGACAATTGACCTTGATATTATTGATTTTGGTCATCAACATATTAAAACACCAACGTTAACGATTCCTCATCCAGAAATGGTTAACCGGCAGTTTGTTTTATTGCCAATGCGCGAAATTACTAATCAAAAAGATCCTTATTATCAACAATTGGATCACTTGTTAAATGAGACTCCAGATCATAATTGGCTTAGAAAGATATATGGACGAGAGGTGTTTTCATGGACCAACAAAAAATAGCAAAGGCTGTTAAAGATTTACTAATTGCAATCGGTGAAGATCCTAAACGAGAAGGATTAGCCGAAACACCCCAGCGCGTTGCCAAAATGTACCAAGAAGTTTTTTCCTCTCTTAATCATCAACCAGAAGAAATAGCTAATTATAAGGTTTTTCATGTTGATGATGTGCCGGAAATGGTATTAGTGCAGCACATACCTTTTTATTCAATGTGTGAACACCATTTACTGCCCTTTTTTGGATACGCGAATGTGGCTTATGTTCCCAAAGATAAGAAAGTTATTGGTCTCAGTAAGATTCCCCGGTTGTTAGATTTTGTAACGAAAAAACCGGGGATGCAAGAACGCGTTACAACAGACTTAGTCGCTGAGTTGCAGCGAATTCTTGATCCAGCCGGCGTTGCAGTAACTATCGCGGCTCGCCACCTTTGTATGGAAATGCGGGGCGTTAATAAGGCTGGTCAATTTACTTATACCGATAAGTTTACTGGTCAATTTAAGACTGACCGTGATTTGAAACAAGAATTTCTAAATCAAACGAGGAATTATCGTGCAGACCTATGAACAAATTAATGCGAGTCTTAACCGCCAAATGCTTGGGGGACAACAAGATCGGGTAAAATTTTTGCGACGAATTCTTACTCGTTTAGGAAATCCTGACCAGCGATTCAAAATTATCCATATTGCGGGGACAAACGGAAAAGGCTCGACTGGGACAATGTTAGAACAAGGGTTACAAAATGCTGGATACCAGGTCGGCTATTTTAGCAGTCCGGCGTTGGTAGATGATCGGGAGCAAATTAAGGTTAATGACCATTTGATTAGTAAAAAAGACTTTACGATCACTTACCAAAAGATCATCGAACACTTACCAGCTGATCTTTCGCCTGATGATATTACCATTTTTGAGTGGTGGACCTTGATAATGCTTCAATATTTTGCAGATCAAAAAGTTGATTGGGCAGTCATTGAATGCGGTTTAGGCGGTCAAGATGATGCAACCAATATTATCAGCGCACCTTTTATTACCGTGATAACCCATATTGCCCTTGACCATACGCGGATCTTAGGCTCAACGATTGCCCAAATTGCTCAGGCGAAAGCAGGAATTATCAAGACCGGGACTAAACAAGTATTTTTAGCACCACACCAAGAAAAAGACGCCCTCACAATTATTAAGGAAAAGGCTTATCAACAAAGAGTAGGGTTAACGCAAGCGGATGCCCAGTCAATCGTTGATGGGCAGGCGCCCCTGCAAGTTAATCATGAAATTTACAAAGTTCCTTTTAATTTATTGGGGACTTTCCAAAGTGAAAACCTGGGAACCGTTGTCAGTGTATTTGCCTTTCTTCGCCAGCAGGGCCTTGTTACATCTTGGCAACCTTTACTATCAACACTTGCGACGGTGAAGATTGCTGGCCGAATGCAGAAAATTGCGGATCATCCTCTTGTTATTCTGGACGGAGCACATAATCCTGATGCAGCTAAGCAACTTACCAAAACTATCTTTAAGCTCCCCCATAATAAAATAATTATGGTTCTTGGTTTTCTCGCTGATAAAAATATTAGGCAGATGGTTAAAATTTATCAGCAAATGGCAGACGAGATAATAATTACTACCCCTGATCATCCAACCCGTGCTCTCGCAGCAAGGAAGTTAAAATCAGTTCTGCCCCAAGCAATTATTGCTGATAATCCACGAAAAGGGTTAGTGGCGGCAAAAAAGATTGCGGAGCCGAATGATTTAATTGTCGTAACGGGTTCTTTTTATACGATTAAAGATATCGAGGCCGATTTAGATGAAAAATAATTTTATTATTGCAACCCATAATATTCATAAAATTAAAGAAATCGAAACCATTCTAAATTTTTACCACCAACACGGTGTGGGATACCGAAAAAAGTTGCCTCAACAAGCCTTTCCGCCTGAATCAACAGAGAGCTATGAAAAAAATGCAAAGGCTAAGGCCCTCTTTATCAGTCAACAGCTACCAGCAGCAAAAATAATTGCCGATGATTCCGGCTTAGAACTCTTAGCTTTTCCAGGAAGGTATGGGGTACAGACAGCGCGGGAATTGACGCAAGAAGTTCCCGATGGTGATTTAAATGATTACTTGATTCATTTAGTCGATGGTAAATCACGACAATTTATAATGAAAACAACGATTGCCCTGGCGATAAATAATCAAGTGGTTAAAATTGGTCACGGTCAATTGAAGGGAACGATTGCTCATACCGAACGCGGAGTCAATGCGACGGGCTTTGATCGGATCTTTATTCCAGCTGGCGAATCACAAACACTTGCCGAAATGGACCAGCCGACCCGCATTTCCTATTTACATCGTGCACGGGCTGTTAAGAACTTATTAGATCAATTAGGAGAAGCAAATGAAAGTTACTGAAAATTTAGTTACCAAAGACCATTCTAAATTAGTATCCGCAATCTTAGCTGACCAAGTTAATCGGCACCAGCAGCTTTTATTAACCTGGGATTGTCCAGATGTGGAGATGGCTGGGATGGTGGAGCAATTTATTCGTCATTTCGATATCCCTGTAGCTTGTGTTGAAAAACGCGTCGAATTTTCTTTGCCGCTCCTTTCCCTAAAAGAACTAATAGCGCGGGTGAAAGAACGGTGGAATAAAGACCAAGAATTAATTTCTTCACTCGATCAAATTTACCACCGTCACCAAATTACTTGGCGCGCAGGTCGGTTTACTTTTGACCTGACAGCCCACCCCGTGATTTATGGGATTTTAAATGTAACTCCTGACTCCTTTTATGATGGGGGCAAATTTCAATCTCACTCCGCTATGGCTAGCCAAATTGATAAGATGGTAGCAGCCGGTGCAAACGTAATTGAAGTTGGTGGTCAAACTACGAAACCGGGTGGCTTTAAGGAAGTTGATCCGGAAGAAGAAATTTCACGAATTATGCCGGCCATTCAGCTTCTTCGTGAAAACTATCCCCAGGTTGCTATCGCAGTTGATACATATAAACTCCCAGTAATGGCAGCGGCAATTAAGGCTGGGGTAGATATTATCAATGATGTGCAGGCGTTTAACTCAAAACAAAAACTAATTTTGATGGCTAAGGCAAATGTTGGAATGGTAACAATGCATAGTAGCCGAACTCATGACTACGATAATCTCACAGTAGCGATGCAGAAATTTTTTGAACATAATCTTGGGACAATAGCAGCTGCTGGGATTGATCTTGAACGGGTGATTTTAGACCAAGGAATTGGGTATGCCAAGGTGGCTGACGGTTACCAGGATTATGCGATGATGCGTAACATTGATCAGCTTAATTACCTCCATCGCCCGATTATGGTTGCGATCTCACGAAAGGGCTTTGGGCAAAAATTATTTAATCTAGCAAAAGAAGACCGTCTCGGCGTAACATTGATTGCTGAGACAGCAATGTATTTGCGAGGCGGTCGTGTTTTACGAGTTCATGATGTTGAGGAAACCAGTCAATTAGTGAAAATGATCGATACTATTGAAAATAGTTACTGGTTTAGATCCACCAACAGCCAATCCCCAAGGCAATGATAAGGGCAATAAAAAGTAAGGCTGTTAGATAGGGCTTGCCAAATGTTTCCCGTTTAAGGCGGAAAGCAGTTTCCATTAAGATATAGATTAAAATTAAAAAAATGATCCATACTAGGTTGCTCAAAAGCTGAGTTTTAAAATGAAGAAAGGTATGGACAATCGAAGCAGTTAATAAAAGGAAAAAGAATAAACGGCTTAGTTCAAGCCAGTTAGTCACTTTCCGTTCAATTTTGGCATGGAGACCAGTGGTAGTAGTGAAAATCAAAATAATGATTAGGACCGCCACTATTATTTTTAACATATGGGTAAACTCCTTTCGGCTTTGATTTTAGCATTAATGAAAGAAACTGACTATATGCATTTGACTTGAAAATATAATAAAAAAAGTGTATGGTACGTATATTGCTTGCGTAAAAATAAATAATATTTGAGGTGAAATCAAGTGGCAGATTTTGAAATTGGCGATATTGTAAAAGGAAAGAAATTCGGTCCCCTCGAACATGAATTTTCTGGTGTCGTTGAAAAGGTTTATACTAATTCAATTATGGTATCTATCCAAGATTTTGATCCGTCTGATAAAAGCGGGGTTAACGAATTAAATGGCCGCGCTGTTATTCGCCAAAAAGAAGCTAAGATGGTAAAGGCTGTTCCTCGTGAAGAAAAAAAGGATGACGAAGAAACAGCAGAAGATGCTAAATCTTCAAAAAAATCTTAAAAAAAGATGACAAATAATTAGAAGAGGTATATACTAACTAAGTGTTGAACTTAGTTAGTTAATGCGGGTATAGTTTAGTGGTAAAACTCAACCTTCCCAAGGTTGCGTCGCGAGTTCGATTCTCGTTACCCGCTCTTATAAAAAGCTGAGGCTAGGAGGAAATTTTATTTCTCCCAGCCTCAGCTTTTTTAGACTTCAATCTTAGCTAAAACCTGATGCATTGCTTCAGCAGATTGTTGCATCTTTTTAACTTCATCTGACGTTAACGGATATTCAACGACCTGGCCGATTCCTTGACTATTAATGATGGCAGGTGTTCCTAAGTACAGATCATTAATTCCATACTGTCCCTCAAGTGGAGCCGAAATTGGCAGGACAAGATTACGGTTTTCGATGATTGCCCGTGTAATATACGAGAGGCATTTAGCAATTCCGTAGAAAGTAGCCCCTTTATTGGTGATTATTTGACTGCCAGCTTCGTGAACTGCTTTTTCAATTTCGTTTTTATCAGTGTTTGAAAGGGCAGTAATAGTGTTGAGGGCTTTTCCGCTGACTGTGATTTCATTAAAAGCCGCAAAAGAAGTATCACCGTGTTCGCCAAGCATTAAGGCATCGATGACATTGACGGATAGGTGTAATTTCTTGCTTAAGAGGACCCGGAGCCGCATTGAATCAAGAGAAGTTCCGGTGCCGATGACGCGCTCTTTAGGGAAACCGCTGATTCGCTGCGCAATTGTTGTAAGGATATCAACGGGATTGCTTGAGATAACGAAAACGCCAGTGAACCCACTTTTGACAATTGGTTCAATAATTGATTTAAGAATCGTAGTGTTTTTATTAACTAGGTCTAACCGTGTTTCACCAGGTTTACGGGGAATCCCAGCTGTAATAACAACCACGTCAGCATCAGTAGCATCTTCATAGGTTCCCGCGTAAATCTTTACTGGGTTTGTCAGGGGTGTAATATCAGCAAGATCAGCAGCATCCCCAACTGCTTTTGACCTTGTTCGATCTACCAGTACCAATTCATCGACCTCATTTGTTGACTGCAATAATGAAAAGGCAAATGATGAGCCGACAGCCCCGTCGCCTATTAATACAACTTTGTGCCTATACGTATCAAGCATCAAAAATTCCTCCTAATGCAGCTCCTTTTGCGCATCCCAATGATTGATTGGCCCAAATTTATGACCAACCGTTAATGGATTTGCGATTGCTGCGTAAACGGCATCTTTAGCCTTTGTTACTGCTATTTTAACATTATTTCCCTTCGCAAGCTCGGCAGCGATAATTGCAGAGAAGCTATCACCAGTTCCATTCAACCGATCAGTCTTAACAAAAGGTTTTTTAAGCCAGAAGCTATCGCCGTCTTCAAGAAGAACAAAGTCATCAACAGTTGTTTGGCTATCATCATTATGCGCGCCTTTAATCACCACGTTTTTTGCCCCTAAGTCTTGAAGATGATGAGCTGCTTTAACCCGTTCTTCATCTGTGGTCATTTCAATGCCTGTTAATTTTTGTGCTTCATAGAAATTAGGGGTAATGACAGTTGCAAGGGGAATAATTCGTTCACGAAATAGTTCATAGGCTGATTGTTCAAGTAACATTGCACCGTGTTTAGTAATGATCACAGGGTCAACAACTAACGGACCAAAATGTTTAGGCGAATAGTTATCAGCAACGACATTAATTACATCCTCATTAGCAAGCATTCCAGTTTTGGCTGCTTTGATGTCAAAATCTTCGCTTAATACCTTAAACTGTTCGGCAATAAATTCTTGCGGCATTACTTGAGAAGAGGTGATCCCGTAAGAATTTCCGGAAACAGCGGCAGTTAAAATACCGTGACCATATACGCCATCCGCAAAAAAGGCATGAAGGTCAGCGGGCATTCCAGCACTCCCGTCCGAATCATGACCTGCAATTGTAACAGCTTGAATTGTAGGGTTTGTCATAAATAACTCATCAACCTTTCATTATTATTTAATGATAATAATTGTAACATATAATAAGTAAGAGAAAAGTAATAACTTAACCTCGTAGATCAGTCCTTGTTTTTAAATCTAAATTTGTTATAATGGTTGAGTATGAAAATAGGATTTGAGGAGTAGTAGCATTTTGAAATCTACAGCGACCCTTTGTTGATGAGAGTTAGGGGCTTTTCGATTTGTGAAGGCGTGCCTCAGATATTTCAATTAAATTAATGAATGAGTGGAATTCTAATTCAATTAGAGTGGTACCGCGGGTAAATCTCGTCTCTAGTAAGCGTAATGCTTATTAGGGGCGTTTTTTATAAGTATAAGGAGGAATATATATGAGCGATAAGCAACAAGTTGCAGCTGCATTGGCACAAGCATTGCCAGAGATGGATGTTAAAGAAATTGAAGCTAAGATTGAACGGCCAAAGGATTCTAGTAACGGGGATTATGCCTTCCCAACATTCTTTTTAGCTAAGACCTTACGTAAAGCACCGCAAATGATCGCAAGTGAATTAGTTGAAAAGGTTGACCAAGACGGTTTTGAAAAGGTAGTTGTTGCTGGTCCATATATCAACTTCTTCCTTGATAAAGCGCAAGTTGGTGCTAAGATTTTGCAAACGATCTTAGCAAATCCTGAACATTATGGTGAGATTGACCTTGGGCACGAAGCTAACGTTACGATTGATTATTCATCACCAAACATTGCTAAGCCTATGGGAATGGGGCACCTTCGTTCAACCATGATTGGTGAAGCCGTTGCTCGGATTCTTGAAAAAGTTAACTACAACTTAATTCGAATTGATTACCTTGGTGATTGGGGTACGCAATTTGGTAAGTTAATGGCGGCTTATGAGATGTGGGGAGACGAAGCAGAAGTTAAGAAGGATCCTATTAACACTTTGCTTAAGTACTATGTGCGGATCAATAACGAAGCTGACGAACATCCAGAATACACTGAAGCAGGTCGTAACTGGTTTGCTAAGCTTGAACATGGTGACGAAGAAGCATGGCGGCTTTGGCACTGGTTCCGTGAAGTTTCTCTTGAACGGTTCCAACGTGTTTACAAGATGCTAGATGTAAACTTCGACTCATTTAATGGTGAAGCTTTCTCTGCTCAAAAGATGGAAGAACCTATCCAATTGTTACGGGATAAGAACTTACTGAAGCCTAGTCGGGGTGCAGAAATTGTTGACCTTGATGAATATAACTTACCACCATTACTAATCATCAAGAGTAACGGAACGACAACTTACATCACTCGTGATTTGGCAACGGCGCTTTTCCGGAAACGGATGTATGGCCATGCTAAGTCCCTTTACGTTGTTGGTGCCGAACAAGAAACTTACTTTAAGCAATTACGTGCGGCCTTAAAGGAAATGGGCTTCAACTGGTGGGATCAAATTGAACACATCTCCTTTGGTTTAATGAACTTAAACGGTAAGAAGATGTCTACGCGGAAGGGTAATGTTGTTTCCCTTGAAGACGTATTGAACGATTCCATTGATTTAGCGCGGAAGCAAATTGCTGAAAAGAACCCTGACCTTGAAAACGCTGATGAAGTTGCTAAAGAAGTCGGTGTTGGTGCCGTTATCTTCCACGATTTAAAAAACTACCGTCGGAATGCTGTTAACTTCAAGCTTGAAGATGTTGTTAAGTTTGAAGGTGAAACTGGTCCTTATGTTCAATATGCTCGTGCTCGTGCGGAGAGTATCTTACGTAAGGGTGGCATCCGGGACTTTAGCGATGTTGACTTGACAAAGGCCGGTGCTGAAGCTTGGGAATTAATCAGCTTCCTTGGTCAATACAGCGAAGCAATCAAGCGGGCTGCATTAAACTACGATCCATCAGTAATCGCTAAGTATGCCCTTGAATTGGCTAAGAAATTTAACCAATACTACGCTCACACTCGGATTCTTGATAAGGATGAAGCTCAACCAGCACGGTTAGCTCTTACTCAAGCAGTTAGTGATGTGCTTAAATCAGCTCTTGATTTACTTGATATCAAGGCACCAGATGAAATGTAATCGTTACTGCAGCTAAATATTATTGTGAAGAGACTTGAGAGAATCAGTTTTTCTCCAGTCTCTTCTTTTAATTTCTGGTAAAGCTGACGGAGAAAATAGCTTACCATTTATCAAAATGTGATAAAATAATTGTCAGCTTTTTGAAATGAAAATGGAGATTTATTAATGAATCGTGAACCACAATCTAATTCAGATTTGAAAGAGCGAATCATAAAGTGGTTAAAAAAGACTTGGGCATCATTCCGAGTTTGGTTTAAACACTATTGGCAGCTCTTTGTTGCGATGCTGAAAAAATTCTGGCATCGTTATCAATTAACGCGATGGATCATTGTTATTTTTCTGGGAATTTTCTTAATTACCAGTATCCATTTGACGTTTGTTGCAAAAACTGCAGATGTTAAAAATCTTAAGAACCGGTTGCAGCGACCAACAATGATTTATGACCGTAGCAATCAATCGGCCGGGAGCCTCTATGCTCAAAAGGGAACTTATGTGGAACTAAAAGATATTTCCTCAAATGTTCCTAACGCGGTCCTCTCGACTGAAGATCGGAACTTCTATCATGAACACGGTTTTTCAGTCAAAGGGTTAGGTCGGGCTGGCTTCTTACTAGTGAAAAATAAACTTCTTCACCGGGATTATATCTCTGGTGGGGGTAGTACTTTAACACAACAACTGGTTAAGAATGCCTTCTTAACGCAACAACAGACTTTCTCTCGTAAGGCCCGGGAGATCTTTATTGCGGTTGAGGTAGAAAACCAATATAGCAAAAATGAAATTTTAACAATGTACCTCAATAATGCCTACTTTGGCCATGGGGTCTGGGGAGTTCAAGATGCGGCAAAGCGTTACTTCAATGAAAATGCCAGTCAGCTAACAGTACCCCAAGCAGCGACCCTGGCCGGAATGCTGACGTCACCTGGGATGTACGATCCGGTAGAACATCCGACAGCGACGAAGCAACGACGGAATATGGTTCTTCAGTTGATGGTGGAAAATCATAAATTAAGTCAAAGTGCGGCAGATCAATATAAGCAGACACCGTTGAATATTACCAACGGCTACGTGCCAAATGACAGTTATAAGTACCCGTACTTCTTTGATGCGGTCATTGCGGAAGCAGAGAGTCGCTATCATATTTCCGAAAAAGATATTATGAATAATGGTTATCGGATTTATACGACGCTGGATCAAGACCAACAACGAGCAATGCAGCAAACCTATGACGATGACGATAACTTCCCGCAGAACTCAGCTGATGGCACAATGGTTCAATCAGCTTCGATTGCGATGAATCCGAAAAATGGGGGAATTACCGCGGTCGTTGGGGGACGTGGGAAACATGTATTCCGTGGCTTTAACCGCTCTACGCAGATGCGGCGGCAGCCAGGGTCGACGATTAAACCGATTGTTGTATACACGCCCGCCCTAGAGCATGGATATTTCTATGATTCAACGCTTCAAGATAAGAAACAATCTTATGGAACTAATAATTACACGCCAAAGAACTACGATGATACCTATAGTGGGACAGTGCCGATGTATAAGGCCCTTTATGAGAGTCTTAACGCCCCAGCAGTCTGGTTATTAAATAAGATCGGGGTCAATCGTGGTTATGACATGGCAAAGAAATTTGGCTTACCAGTCGAAAAAGGTGATAAGAACCTTGCCTTAGCCCTCGGTGGAATGACGCGGGGAGTATCACCGCAACAAATGGCCCGTGCCTATGCAGTCTTTGCTAATGATGGGTTAATGCCATCCCCGCACTACATTACCAAGATTGAAGATGCCTCTGGAAAGGTGATCGCCAAAAATGATGGAAGCAAGAATAAGCGGATCATTTCAGGTAAGACAGCCAAAGAAATGACTAGTATGCTAATTGGCGTATTTGATCACGGAACTGGTAAAACGGCCAAACCAAGTGGCTATACGCTTGCTGGTAAGACTGGGACCACAAACTCAGGAGTAAAAGGCGATGATTCCAATGATCGTGATAAGTGGATCGTCGGTTATACGCCCGATGTAGTGGTTGCAACGTGGGAAGGCTATGATGATACAAATCAAAGCCATACCCTAAACGATATTTCTGAACGGAGCATTAACTACCTTTACAAGAATGAAATGAGTGCGATTTTGCCAAACACTGCTGGAACCAAATTCACGGTTGAAGATGCTCAAACACGGGCAAATGAAAAGACAAAGGGTTCCTCTAAAGGTTGGGGATCATTCCTCAAAGATGGAGGCGACTTTGTAAATAACTTCAACCAATCAGTAAATAACTTTGGTAATAAGGCGAGTCAATGGTGGAGTAATGTTCGATCGCTTTTCTAGGATAATATGATACAATTAATCTAAGAACGAAATAAAGGAGACTTTTACATGGTTGTAAATATTTATGATACTGCAAATGAACTTAGTCGCCAATTGCGCGAAACTCAAGAATATCAAGGATTACAAAAGGCTTTTGAAGCATTAAAGGCTGATAGCGAAACTTTTGACACCTTCAAAAAGTTCCAACAAGCTCAAGCAGATGCTCAACACAAGCAAATGACTGGTCAACAACCAACTGATGATGAAATTAAAAACATTCAAAACCTTGCCAAGGAAGTAAGTGGCAAGAAGGTTGTCCAAGACTTGATGAACCAAGAACGGCAAGTTGATAGCATGCTTCAACAATTGAATAAGACAATTACAAGTCCAATTCAAGAACTTTACAGTGAAGTAATGCCAAAGATGCCAGGACAAGAATAATTAATTTATTACGATACGAGTAAGGGGCTGGGAGAAAGCAAAATTTTTCTCAGCTCTTTTATTGTTAAGAGGACAAACTATGAGATTTATTCATACAGCCGATTTACACCTTGATAGTCCCTTTTTAGGATTGGCTTCGATGCCAAAACCATTATGGGAACGCGTCCATTCATCGACATTTGCTGCCTTTCAAAAGATTGTTGACGATGCAATTGCCTTAAAAGTCGATTTTGTTTTAATTAGCGGGGATATTTATGATCGTGATCAGCAAAGCATTGCCGCTACTGATTTTTTTATCAAACAGTGTGAACGACTTAATCAAGCCCATATCCCAGTCTATTTGCTTTACGGTAACCATGATTATCAAATTGTCCAAGATGCAGGAGAACTTCCCGCAAATGTTCATGTCTTTGGTAATCGCGTAATGACCACCACCCTTACTTTGGCAAATCACGATACTGTGGCTATCTCGGGCTTTAGTTATGATCAACGATGGCTTCAAGAAGATCAAGTGAAGAAATATCCACCTAAAAGAAATGAAACCTGGCACATCGGGATGCTTCACGGGGCAGTCCGGCAAAGTCAAGATAATCACTATGCTCCGTTTACGATTGATGAATTAATCGCTAAAAATTATGATTATTGGGCACTTGGCCATATTCATAAGCACCAAATCTTGAATGAGGAACCGCCTATCGTTTACAGCGGTAATCCACAGGGCCGGCATAAAAATGAAGCCGGGCAGCATGGCTACTATTTAGTAGAAAGTCAGGGCAATAAACTTGTGCCGCAATTTAAACCAGTTGCAGAAATTGAATGGACCAGTCTAACTGTTAATGCTTTACCAACTAATGATCTTGCCGAAATGGAGCGATCCTTGTCACAAGTAATTGATGGTAAGCTGAAAAAAGAACCTTTTCAACTGGTAGAACTTACGATTGCTAACATTAGGCAACTTTCACCAACGATTCGGCACTTACTTGCAAATGGGGATGTCTTTGAACACCTGCAGGACCAAAATGCAGCTAATGATAAATGGTGGGTCTATGACCTCTTGCTCCACCAGCAAAATTCGTTGCCATCAATGGCTGATCTAGATGAACGGTATTGGCAACAAGCCGCCCAAAAAGTATTTACCCCTGCTAATATTGCAGAATTAACGAAAAGCTTAGCACGGGATGCTGATTTAGCAGCTAAGTTGACAAGCCTTGATCTTCAGCAATTGAAGCAAGCAACGACCCAATTATTGCGGCGGGAGGATTAGAAGATGAAAATAAAAAAAGCCCATATCGATGGCTTTGGCAAATGGCATGATCAAGATTTCGATTTTACAGCTAATCCCCAAATAATCTATGGCCCTAATGAAGCTGGAAAGACAACCTTGATGGCCTTTCTTGTTAGTATTTTATTCGGCTTTGCGGATGGGCGGGGAAAGAACCGGTTTGCCCAGTATATTCCGAAGACTACTTCTAGTTATGGGGGAAGTTTATTAGTTGAGGTCAATGGTCATGATTACTTGATTAAACGGCAACGCGGGCGGAACGGTGGTAAGGTTAGTGTGACTGATTCACAAGGTCGTCAAGGTGGTGAGCAAGAATTAAAACAACTGCTTGGCACAATGGATCGGTCGCTCTATCAAGCACTTTTTAGTTTTGGTCAACGGGACTTAACGGTTGTAGATGAACTTAATCGGGATGAATGGCAACAACATTTGCAGCAACTAGGGGCGGTTGGCAGTGCACAGTGGGAGCAGTTAATCAGTCAATACCAGAAACAAGCTGACCATCTCTATAAGCCACGGGGACGGAAATGGCCACTCAATCAAGACCTCCATCAATACGCGGATTTAACGGATAAAATTAATCGAGCACGAAATAAATTTAAACGATATCAAGACCTGCAGACAAATTTGCAAGCAAACAAAGAAAAATTACGACAAGCACAGGCAGAATTGAAAAAACAACAGCCGCTTTTGCAAAAATTAGAACATTTACAGCAGTTGTGGCCAGTTTACCATGAATGGCAACATAGCCACCAAACTCGGCCGCTTGCTGACTATTTAACTGATCAGCAAGTTGCAACGGCCCAAGAGCTACAAGTGAGGGAAAAGGAACTTCGCCGCCAACAACAGGTCTATCAACAGCGCTTGGCAAGTATCGATCATCAGTCTCCACAAGCAACTAAGCATTCGCCACACAGCATGCCGGAACTTCGCCGCCTTAAGGAGCAAGCAGTTGAATTACAAGCGGAAGAGGCTTTGCAACACCGGCAACAAACGCAGGCTAATCAGTGGCAGCAGGAATTAACTGCAATTAAAATTCGCTACCACCATCCCTTGCCAGCGCCATTAACCCCACAGGAAAAAGCAGAACTTGCCCGGCTCCTTAATGTCCAACCGCTTTCTCGGGCAACCGCTAGCCAGTCAACCGGAGACCCTTCTCGAACCGCGATAATCGGAATTGTCGGCGGTTTTATCCTTTTTATCATCGGGTTGTTAGCGAATGCTACTTTTATTACCGTTATCGGGGCAATTGCGGCCTTTGCGACAGTTATGTATCTTTATTATCAACGCCAAGAAAGTCATGCTACTCCAGTAACGACCGATTCCCAAGCGATCATGGCATTTGGTCAAAAATACGGCTTACAGGATTTTCCGCCTGATCAATGGCTATTAATGCAGGGGGATTTACAACGAAACGCCGAATTAGCTGCCCAACTCCAAACTGCCGGACAAGATCAGCAAAGATATGACCACCAGCTTGCCATCTTTAACCAACAATTGCCACCGGCTTTGCAAAATCTGCCACTGGCAACTGTTAGGGCTAAATTAGATGATTTGCTGGAACAAGGGCAACAAGCTCGTCAGGATATTCAAGCAAATACCCGGGAAAAAGCAACGATTGCTAATAATTTAGCTCGGCTCAATCAAGACTACAGTAAAATTAATCAGCAAAAAATGGCGATTTATCAGCAAGCTGGGGTGCATGATGATAACCAATTTACCCAGTACTTAGCAAACCGTTCTGCAGCGCAATCCCAAGCCTTGGCATCCGATGTCTACGGACAACAATTGACCGCAGAAGACCGCCAAGCCCTCGCTGCATACGCGAACAGGGATGAGCTAGCGATGACTTTATCGAAGACTCGGCGCCAGCTTGACCAGCTCAACCTAACAATCTCCCAAACCCACAAGGAGATGCAAAAAGATAAAGTTGAAATTGATAGCTTAGTTGAAGATGGAACCCTCAGTAACCTTGAACAGGAACGGGCTAATCTAGCCGCTAAGATTTGGTATGAAGTACAAGAATGGTTAAGGTACCAATTGGCGATACAATGGGTTAATAAGGCTCTTGCAGGAGCTTCATCTGATCGTTATCCCGCAATTATTCGGCAGGCAGAGCAATATTTTGCCTTGTTAACTGATCACCGTTATTCCCAGATTGACTTAACGACGGACGGGATCAAGGTTGTGCGGAAAGATCAAGAAGTCTTTTTAGTGGAAGAATTATCGCAAGGAACGGCTGAACAGCTGTATATTGCGCTTCGGCTTGGCTTTGTCACTGTGATGAGTGATCAAGCCAACTTCCCGGTAATTATTGATGATGGATTCGTTAATTTTGATAACATTCGGCGGCAACGAATGCTGGCCTTGCTAGAAAAAATTGCTGAGAAGAATCAGGTTATCTATTTTACTGCTGATGACCGAATTAAGGATCTTGACGTTAAAATTCTTGACTTGCAAGCGTTCAAACGTGAATAAATTATGAAGATGGTATAAACATTTATTTATGAGACTGGCACGAAAAAATAAGTGTGGTATATTGGATGAGTGAAGTTATCGAAAAAATATTTTGTTTAAGGATGTGTTTCTTACATGAAATCCAAAAAGTTAATTGCTATTATCGCGGGGGCAGCATTGATGATGCCACTTGCTGCTTGTGGAAATAAAGCAGTCGCTACTACTAGCGGTGGTAAAATCACTGAGAGCGAATACTACAGCAGCATGAAGCAAACTAGTGCTGGTAAGCAAGTGCTTCAACAAATGATCTTAGATAAGGTCTTAGAAAAGCAATACGGTAAAGAAGTCAGTGATAAGCAAGTTAACGCGCAATACAATACCTACAAGAGTGAGTATGGTTCTGACTTTAATGCTTATTTACAAAGTCAAAACTTAACTGAAAAGTCATTGAAGCAACAAATTCGGTCAAACTTACTCTTGACTGCTGCTGCTCGTCACTACTCCCACATCACTAACAAGCAGATCAATAAGCAATGGACCAAGTACCAACCTAAAGTTCAAACTGCGACGATCCTTGTTGGAAGTAAGTCTGATGCTGAAGATATCATTAACCAATTAAATGACTCCAGCAACAAGTATAAGACTTTCAAGAAGCTTGCTAAGTCCAAGTCAACTGATAGTCAAACCAAGAACAACGGTGGTAAGCTCCCAGCCTTTGATAATACTGACAACCAACTTGATTCTGCTTACAAGAAGGCTGCCTTCAAGTTAAAGACTGGCGAATACACCACTACCCCTGTTAAGACTGACGATGGTTACCAAGTAATTTACATGATCGAACACCCAGCTAAGGGTAAGAAGAGTCAACACATCAATGACTTGAAGAACCAAATCGTTCAAGAAAACATGAACAACCAAAACTTTATGCGGAAGGTTGTTTCGAACGTCTTGAAGAAAGGTAACGTTTCAATCAAGGAAAACGATGTTAAGAATATTCTTGATGACTATCTTAACTCCAGCACAACGACTAGCAGCTCTAGCAACAGTAGCAGTAGTAGTTTCAACAAGTAAATAGGGTATAAAAATGGGAGCGAGACAGAAGTCACTTGTGACTTCGTTTTTCGACGCGAAGCTAGCCTCTGGGAGCCCCCGCAAGTAACATAGGCCTCCAACGTTCGGTTTTGTCGGACGTTGGAGGCCATTGTTGTACTGCGTATTTGCTTTTTATGAAAGTAACTTAACTTATGTCACAGTCCCTTATTTTTGCTGTTCTTTTTGATCAAGTTTTAACACATCCAGAATAATCTGAATCCGGTTCAGCCGAGGCTCGGTTTTAAACTTCCACTTCTTAACATCGCGTTCAACATCGTTAATAAACTTTTGCACACCAGGGATGGCAGACTGTAGTTCATCAATGCCGTTTTTTAGCTGTGAGACTTCGGTGCTGAGCCGTTTGAATTCCTCTTGAATTTCTTTTAGCCGTTGCATAACTAGTCTTCTTTCATTTGATCGATGATTGATTGTTGGATTTCTTTGTACTTTTCATCGTTGTAGTTACCAGAATTGTCCTTAAAAATCATCTTAAAATCATCATCGCTAGTGTACCGTGGAATCAAGTGGAAGTGAGAGTGGAAGACTGATTGATAAGCGACTTCACCATTGTTGTTAACCACGTTCATTCCCTTGATGGCAGGATTAGCAGCCTTGACTGCCCGGGCAATCTTTGGTATACGGGAAAATACTTGAGCAGCAAGATCAGCATCGTAGGCAAATAAATCGGGGACGTGCTTCTTCGGGATGACAAGGGTGTGGCCGGGAGTTCCTTGAGAAATATCAAGGAAGGCCTTTACGACGTCATCTTCATAGACTGTGTAGCTAGGAATATCACCGTTAATGATTTTGCAGAAAATACAATTATCGTCCATATTAATCGCTCCTTTTGAAGATTAAACTTATCCTAAGTATACCGAAAAAATCGCGTTCGTGCATGATTTAGTAGAAGAAATAACCTATGATATAATAAAAAGATATGACTAAGCAATCAATAAGAAGGGATGAATAATGGCTTTAGAGATAAATAAACTTGTTGGTGGATATTCGCAAATTCCCGTGTTGAAGGATGTCAGCTTTGATGTTCAACCTGGCGAGCTGGTTGGTTTGATCGGCCTAAACGGTGCCGGGAAGTCAACAACGCTAAACCACGTGATTGGCTTATTGCGACCATTTTCGGGGTCAATCAAGATTGATGGCCTTACTATCCAGGCTAACCCGGAAGAGTATAAAAAGCAGATCGCCTATGTTCCCGAAACGCCAATTCTTTATGATGAATTGACTCTCCGTGAGCATATCGATTTAACGATTATGGCGTACGAGCTTGATCACGATGAGGCATGGCAGCGGGCAACAAAATTATTAAAACTTTTTCGGCTGGATAATAAACTTGACTGGTTCCCCGCTAACTTCTCTAAGGGGATGAAGCAAAAGGTAATGATCTGTTGTGCCTTTATGACCAAGGCAAAGCTATTGATCATTGATGAACCATTCTATGGGTTGGATCCCTTGGCTGTTCATGACTTGCTGGGCTTGATTGAGCAAAAGAAGAAAGAGGGCGTTGCGGTTTTGATGTCGACCCACGTCCTTGATACGGCGCAACGGTATTGTGACCGCTTTGTCCTATTGGCAGATGGGAAAGTCCGGGCACATGGAACTTTAGAAGAACTACGAGCAGCTGGTGATTATGCCGGCGAATCCTTAGATGAGATTTACTTGCATCTTGCAAAGGGTGATCGTGATGAATAAGTTATTTAGCAAGCGTCGCAGTCAACACTTTATGCTCTTACTGCGCTATTGGCGACTAGTCTTCAATGATCACTTTGTCATCGCCTTGTTTTTCCTGTTCGGAGCCTTGGCGTATGGCTACTCCCAATGGCTGCCAACCTTGGGGCCGCATAAATGGTGGACCAGGTTGATCTTGATCGGCTGGTTTACGGTTATCGCCCAAATCGGTCGGCTTGCAACGCTGATCAAAAAGCCGGACCCAGTCTTTCTCTTGCCGCAAGTTGAAGGAATCCATCGTTACCTTAACCAGGCAACCTGGTATAGTCTGATCTTAGCGGAAATAATGACAGTGGTCGGCGCCTTTATCGCCCTACCGTTCGCGTTAACAACGGAAAAACTCAGCAGTGCCGAGATTGTGACCATTTTTTTAGTCGCCATTGTCAATAAGGCTGATTGGATGTATGTGGCCCGTAAATCATTGAGCTTACGATGGGGTGGTCAACAATGGCGGACCCGGTTAGAATACTGGATAAACCCGCTCCTTGCTTCAATCGCAACGTGGCTGGTTAACCCCTATGTCGGCTTTGTCGTAGCAGTACTCCTATACTTAGCGGTAATTATCTATTATCGTGATCTTGCCGTCAATTGGCGCATTGCCGTCAAGGTAGAACAAGATCGGATGTATAGTGTCTACCGTTTCTTTAACCTTTTTACCGATGTGCCAAGTGTTCAGGGAAATACAAAACGCCGGAAGTGGGCAGATGGGTTGATTCACTGGTTAAGCAAGGATGGTCAACCATGGTCTTACTTATACGCTCGGGCATTTGTCCGCAGTACGGAGGTGAGTGGGATCGTTAGTCGGTTGACCCTGTTAGGAATGGTGATTGTCTTCTTACTACCAGCGGGCTGGCTTAGTACCGTGGTGGTCGTGCTCTTTATCTACTTGATAGCGACCCAGCTGATGCCACTTTATGACCAGTATGAATCGAATGTCTTTACCCACATCTATCCGATCCCAGCTAGTCAGCAACAGGCAGACTTTAAGCAGCTGTTAACCAAGGTGACGGCGCTTGAAGCACTATTGATCGCTCTTGCTAGTATCAGTTGGCAGCTGAATGTCGGTCAGATGCTAATTAATCTTATTATTGCGGCAGTCGAAGTGGTCTTATTAAGTCGTTTCTACTTCAATGTCAGAGTCAAAAAACTAATGAAATGAGGATTTTAATCTATGCGTGTTAAACATAAAAAGTGGGCTGATCCATTAATTGCTGCTCATCCCGAACTAATGATTGATGATGCTACTCAATTTAAGGGTAAGTGGCAATCACGGTTTGCCAAAGAACAGCCCCTCCACTTAGAAGTGGGGATGGGGAAAGGTCAATTTATCATTGGCATGGCGAAGGCTCATCCCGAAATCAACTTTATTGGTCTTGAAATTCAACGGACCGTTGCGGCAATCGCCCTCAAAAAAGCGCTTGAGGAAGACTTGCCAAACCTCCAATTAATTTGTGGGGATGGGGAAGACTTGCAAGAATACTTTGAGGATGGGGAAGTCGCTAAGATGTACCTTAACTTCTCTGATCCATGGCCGAAGAAACGGCATGCTAAACGGCGGTTGACCTACAAGACCTTTTTAGCAACCTATCAGCAAATCCTTCAAGATCAAGGCACAATTGAACTCAAAACTGATAACATGGGTCTCTTTGAATTCTCACTAGAAAGCATGAATAACTACGGAATGATCTTTGATGGTGTCTGGTTAGACCTGCACCATAGCGAAGAAAATGAACATAATGTTGAAACCGAGTATGAGCAAAAATTTGCGGCGAAAGGCCAACCAATCTATAAGCTAATTGCTAATTTTAAGTAAAATACTAGTCAGTAAGTAGACGAATACTTGCTGACTAGTATTTTTTAGCTTTTTTGTTGGGGATGAGAAATCGATTTCTTTATAGCGATATCAAATAAAAAAGTGTATTTAAAAGTAATTCCGCCATAAATGGAATGATAATTTTGTGTTTATGATTCGATAAATATGTGCTAGAATGTTTTCGAAAAATAAATTATAAGTTATGACGTACAGATATATGGGGGGATATTGAATGTCGAAGAACAATACACAAGAATATGTACGTAAAATGGAACCGCAACGGCAACGGTTTGGTTTACGCAAACTCAGTGTTGGTGTTGCGTCGGTCTTATTAGGAACGACATTTATGGTCGGGGGTACCGTAGCACACGCTGATAATATACCTATTGCGCAAGAAGCAACAACAGCAAATACCGATATTACTGAGCCAGTTTCTACTTCTGCTGTACAAGCTGATAAACAAACTAATGGAGAACAAAACTCAGTCGAAAATACTAGTAGTAATCCACAAAAGGAACAACAATTAGTAAATAAAACAAGTGATGAGAACACAGATCAACTGAACAATGAAAAGAATCAAGAATTGTTAAAGGATAACGAGTATGAATCGATTGCTAATTTAAATAAAAACAATGTCAACACACAAAATACTCCAGTTGAAGAAAGTAAGGTTTCCCAAGCTGCTACCGAACAAAATGCAAGAATTGATTTAACGTTTGTTGATGATGACGATAACGGAAAGATAGTAGATTATTCAGAATATTTACCAAGCGAAAATAATGGTCATCATTATGCGTACGGAAAAGTTGGCGATAAGGTTAATGAGAAAGCATACAATAATGGTACGATGAGTATTGAACGTATGCTGAAGATTTTAGGTGTTTGGAATTATAAACCAGCTGGTGCATATCAAGCTCCAACAGAATTTACAAGCCCTGAAATGAGCTTTCAAATTCATTTAAAACACCAAACACGGCAAAAAGAATACGATCCAATTACTCTTACTAGAACTATCCACTATCGTCATACAATGGCAACTGATGGTAAAACGATGCAAGATGATCAAGGAAAAGAAGTTCCTGATTATAAAGTAAAGTATCAAATTACGCCAACGGTTACTTTCGATCTAGTTACCAATGAGGTGAAAAATGGAATATTCAATGTTAAGAATTTAACTACTGACGAAACTTATACAATTGCTAGTAAAAATAATCGGCTAGTAGTTGATTATTTTGATCCAATCATGTCACCGGATGTGTCACAACGATGGAAGCCTCAAGTAGTCGAAACAACGGAATCATTTGATAAATTACCTGATCTTAATTATTGGAAATTATTTGCCAATGGAAATATTTCTGATAATCAATCAGTAGTTTATAAGGTAGACTATACAAAAATAAAAATTGGCGATTACGTTCCTAATGATGAATTATATTACAATACTGATATAGAGGAATCAGCTGATGGGACAAAAGAGACGGTATATCGTTATTTTTATTATGGAATGACCGATGAAAATGATGAAGGGGTTAACATCGATCATGTAACTAAGCAACACTATGCTGGCCGCCAAGCTCTTGAGTTTACGCGTACGAAGACTGTTGGTACTGATGGACAAGTGACATATGGTAAATGGATTCCTGTCACAACAGATACTTTCCCTGAATATAATTACAACGATAATTATCAGGTTAAAGGATACGATGGACAGTATTCTCATGCACCGGCTGTAAAGTATTACCCAAATGATCCAACGAAAAATGGTGGAATGAGTGTTTTTGATCCATATGGTCCTTTATACAAAGTATCAATTATTGATGATGTAACTGGTGAGACATTAAATACTTATAAAAAGAATCCGGTACCGGAAGCCGGAGATGATTATCAATACACGCGTGATCGAGCTGAAAAGACTCGTCAAAGTATTTATGACCAAGTTGATAAATACAAGAGTAAAGGATACACGGTTGTAAGCGATGACTTTGGTAGTATTAGTATTAATAATACTGATAATGCTAACCACAGTGAAGGAACAGATGAAGACGCTAAGTATGTATATACAATTCATCTTACTCATAAAGCAACTCCTCACACTGATTCTAAGATCGCTAGCCGTACCATTCATTATGTTGCTAATACTAAGGATGGTAAGCAATTACTTGACGATACCACCCAAAAGGTTACTTTGAGGGGTGTTTACTACACCGACGCAACCGACCCAACCTCAACTAAGTTAGTTCATACTAAGACTACTACAGATGGCGAGTTGGTCGTTGATACTTCGGTTAGTGATCCTGCTGAGGAAGCTTGGACAGTAGATGCACATTCATCTCAAGGCTTAACTGCCGATCAAAAGAACTTAGCTGCTGTAACTACTCCAGAAACTATCAGCTTAACTGATAGCCAAGTAGCAAAGCGTGGTGTCGATTCTGGCAATTGGTACTTGATTGGTACTGACGCTAATGGTGAGGTTTCTTACGGAGATCCTACTGCATCTACTTGGAAAGATGAATTACCAGACGGCTACTTAATCTATAAGCAAAAAGCTCAATACAACATTCACTATGTTGACGTTAATGGTGTAGAAGGTAAGGATGTTTATACTCCAACAGACGGTAAAGAACTTAATGATCACCATATCTCTAATATTGGTAGCGCTAATTATGTTGGTGATACACCTGATGCAACTAACAACTTATGGACTAACTACGAAAAAGAGGGCTATGTTCTAGTTGGTTTATCTAATAATGCTACAGATGGTAAGTTAGGTAAGCAAACTTTAACTCATGATGTTCAAGATCAATACGTTTACTTGAAGCATGCAGCTAAGGTCATTACACCAAATACACCAGTTGATGAAGTACCAAAGAATTCAAGTGTTAAGCCAGAAGACTTAAGCAAGAGCGCAGATCGTATTATCCACTACGTAACTGAAAAGGATAAGACTCCATTACTTGACGATACTACGCAAAAAGTTACTTTTGAAGGTACCGCTTATGTAGATGCAGTAAATGGTAAGCTTGTTCAGCCAGAAGAAGGCACTGATGCTCTTACAGGTGGCAAGGCATTACTTGCACTTACTACTCCTGGCAAGATTACTTGGACTGCAACAGCAGGCGATGGTTCAACAGTTGACGATCATGGTGCAAGTTTCAACGAAGTAACTAAGCCTGTAATTACTGATGGTAAGCTTGCAGGTAAATGGCTTGTAACTAAAGCTACTGCTAATAATGCTAAGCAAGATGGAACTGATCTTGATCCAGCAAGCAAGAACTTTGATGCACATCGTGAAGTAACTTTGGAATACGTCAAGGACGTTAAAGCTGATATTACTTACTGGGACATCACTGACGGTATGGATCACAAGGTTCAACTTGGTAATACCGACCCTGCAAGTGATAGTGAAGGTAGACCTAACGAATTAATCCACTTTAACAATAATGAAAAGCGTATCTCTGATCTTGAAAATGCAGGTTATGTCTTTGTGGATACTGACTATCACAATGGTGATAAATATGGCACAGAAGATAGTCATTTCAATGTATACTTAAGACACGCAGTTAAGAACATTACACCAAATACGCCAGCCAAAGAAGTACCAAAGAATCCAGATGGTACTCCAGCTGTAGATCCAAGTGATTTGCATAAGGAATTCACTCGCAATATTACTTTTGTCGCAAATAATGATGATAAGAGTACTTTGAGTGATCCAATTTCTCAAAAGGTTACATTTGATGGTCATATTTATGTAGATGTGGTAACTGGTCAAGCCACTACTCCAGAAACTATCAAGAATGCTAATGGTGAGAACGTTCAAGTTGCAACTACTAAAGCTGGCAAGATTGAATGGAACCATGAAACTCAAACTATGGATGGTGTTCGTCGTCAGTACATTACCTTAAAGAAGGGCGACAAGTACGCAACTTCTGATGATATGGTTGGTACTTGGCACTGGATTAGTGGTACGGCTGACGAGATTACTTTGACACCAACTTCAGATAATCCTGAGGACCTTCAATTAGTTTACGAAAAGAACGAGCATGAAACAGGTCCAGATGAAGATCATGATTTACCAAAGGTTGACGTAAAACAAGAAACTAAGACTTTCACTAGAACTGTTGTCTACCATGGTACTAAAGATGGTGGCAAGACTTACCAAGATGTAAATGGTTCACCAGATGGTAAGAACACTTACAAGCAAACTGTAATCTTTACTAGAAATGTTTTCTCAACTACTAATAAAGATGGTAAGGTAACAATTCTTGAAACTGATCCATGGACAACTACTGATAGTACTATGGGGCGTGTAGATTCCAAGAAGCCTAGTGAAGTTGGTTATGATGAAGTTGATACTAAGTTTATTAATGCACGTACAATTGATCCAAATAAGGATACTACTGATTTAGGAACCTTCATTGTGACATATACAGCTACCCCAACGCAGCCAACAGAGCAACCAACGGAACAGCCGACGAGTCAACCGACCGTTCAACCAACGGAACAGCCGACGAGTCAGCCAACCGTTCAACCAACGGAACAGCCAACGAGTCAACCGACTGTTCAACCAACGGAACAGCCGACGAGTCAGCCAACCGTTCAACCAACAGAGCAACCAACGAGTCAGCCAACCGTTCAACCAACGGAACAGCCGACAAGTCAGCCAACTGTTCAACCAACGGAACAGCCAACGAGTCAACCGACTGTTCAACCAACGGAACAGCCGACGAGTCAGCCAACCGTTCAACCAACAGAACAGCCAACGAGTCAACCGACTGTTCAACCAACAGAGCAGCCGACGAGCCAACCGACTGCCCAACCAACAGAACAGCCAACGAGCCAACCGACCGTTCAACCAACAGAACAGCCAACGAGTCAGCCAACCGCTCAACCAACGGAACAGCCGACGAGTCAACCGACCGCTCAGCCAACAGAGCAGCCGACTGTTCAACCAACAGAACAGCCAACGAGTCAGCCAACCGCTCAACCAACGGAACAGCCGACGAGTCAACCGACCGCTCAACCAACAGAGCAGCCAACCGCTCAATCAACTACTAAGCAAGGTGCTCAACAATTGCCACAAACTGGTAATCAAAAGTCATCAAGCTTAATTGGTCTCGGTTTTGCTGGTCTTCTCTCAGCACTTGGCTTAACAAAAGTAAATAAGAAACGGAAAGATTAATTTCCTGCTAAAAAGGAGTAACCCTCAGCCATCTTGGCTGTAAGGATTACTCCTTTTTATTTATTATTGATTAACTTTTGCCATTTTAGCGCGACATGATCGAAGTGGTATTTTTGTGCTGCTTTTTGCGCGTTTTGGGCATATTTCTTTGCAAGTTTAGGATCTTCTAACAGTTTTCGCAGTTGCTGGTATAAGGCTTCTTGATCGTTAGGGGGGATCAGTTTACCGCTCTGCTGGTCATCGATTATGTCAGCTGGTCCATAATTGATATCATAACTAATAACTGGACAGCCATGGCCCTGTGCTTCTAGGACAGCCATCGCAAAGCCCTCGTAATAGCTTGTTAAAATCTCTGCTTGGGCATGTTCATAGACAGCACTAAGGTCATCGCAATAGCCGACGAAATTAATGTATTGTTCAGCGTTATTCCCTTTAACCAATGACTTCAGGGCGTTGGCAGTTTGGTTTTTATTCCAACTATCACTATAGCCATAAATATCAAGGGTCACTTGCGGGAAATCATGATGGAGCCGAATAATTGCATTGATAATATGATCAAGCTGTTTGATTTTAGAAAGTCGGGCAACCGCGATGAATTTTCCGGTTTGGCGATAGGCAAGGGGGATTTCTTTTGCGAGCTCTGTGCTTGTTAAATAGGTCACTGGAATGCCGTAACTATGGTTGGTTTGGAACCGTTTCGCAGCGTCTTGAGCTTCTTGATCCGTGGCCGAAATGAGCCCGGTGAGTTGACCTTTTGTAAGCATTGCTGAAATTGGCTGATAGATCGCTGAAATGGGTCCATTGCTTTGCCCATTATCGGTAAAAGCTGAGTGAAAGACTTGGTACCGTCTTGCCGGCTTTTTCATTAGCGTAAACGACTTTAATGCGATGTTAGAACGATCACTGATAAGAATTGATTGGGAATCATCCCCAACAAGCTCATCTAAAAAGTGCGCCCGAAATTCGACTTCATTATCAAATTGCCATTCCTGCCCTTGATCGATTAGCTGAATAAGGGTGAGAATGGGGACATTACCTTCGCCACCACGATAATGATAGATTATCTTGACCTGTCCATTATGATCGTAATACTGGCGAGCAATTAACCGTCCCTTATCTTCAAAATATTCAGTATAGGTACGACATCCCTGATCGTAAAAGTCTCGTCGATTGGTAAAACCATACTGATCAAAATAGTCGATATAGTATAACCGTCCATTGCGGAAGTTGACGCGAACCCGTACTTTGCCATTGCGCAGGGCACAATTGTCCTTAACTTGGCAGGCGGGGACAGCTAATGCCTGCTTGATAATGGATTGATCAACTGTAGGATCAGCGTGGTAAGGAAGCTGTTGATAAAACTGATAGAGGTTAAGAACGCGGCCACTAACATTCAGTTTTTCTTCAATTGTCTGATGGTCAAAATTATATAGCATAGTGACGATAGTGGCAGGGGCGTTCAAGTGATCGAAAATTCGTAATCGCTTGACCTGGGCGAGTTCAATGGCCGAGGTATGCAAATCCTGCCGGCTGGTAATGAAATAATTCATGATAAATTCCTTCTCAAACGATTTAGTGGTTTTATCCCTTAATCTGGATCTTTTAATGATTTACCACTCTTAATTTGCTTAAATTGATTGAATGCTTGTTCAACTGTTCGATATTCAGCAGTCGAAAGTTCAATTTTCATTGCCTGTGCATTAGAAAGGACTTGGCGGGCATTTTTAGCTCCTGGAATCACCGCAGTAATAAGTGGGTTTTGCAGATACCATGCGAGAATTATTTGGGCAATCGTAGCGTGATGGTTATCAGCAATTGGACGGACGAGATCAACAGCATGTAAAATTGTGCTGTAACGTGGCTCTTTAAAGTCGGCAATCTGGCTGCGGATATCACTAGCAGGAAATGTTGCATCAGTGGTATACTTTCCAGTCAATAGCCCAGAAGCTAGCGGGAAGTAAGGGACAAAGCTGATGTTGTTTTCATTCAGGTAGTCGAGCATTCCTTCTGTTAGATGGTCTTGATGAAGAAGGCTGAATTCATCTTCTACAATGTCAACGTAACCATCCGCATTTGCCTCTTTGATTTGAGCAAGACTAAAATTGGAAACTCCGATTGCCCGAATCTTTCCTTCTTCCCGTAATTTTTGAAGAGCACCGACTGCCTCTGCTTTCGGGGTATCATGATCAGGAAAGTGCAGATAGTAAATATCAATATAGTCAGTTTGCAACCGTTGTAAACTGTCATTGACTTGCTGAGTAATAAAATTTGGATCGTTATTAATAACTTCTTTACCCGTTGAAAAGTCATGAGCGCCCTTTGTTGCAATGATGATTTGATGCCGATCGTAATCTTCAATGGCTTGCCCGATCAGTTCCTCTGAATGACCCAAGCCATAGACATAGGCAGTATCTAATAAATTGATTCCGTTATCTAAAGCCGTCTTAACAAGATCAATGCCGGCTTGATCATCTAAATCCGGGAAGAGATTATAACCGCCGACAGCGTTTGTTCCAAGACCGAGGGGATTTACTTCAACATCTGAATGACCGATTGTTACTGGATACTTCATGATAAACCTCCTTATTGGGTGAAAGCGCATGCATCAATTGCTTTAATTATACTAAAAATACCCTTAGGATGGACCGAAAGATTGCATTAAAATAGTAAATTAACGAAATTGAATTGAACGTTAAATTTAATTAAGTTGGGTTCAATAAGAAGGCGGATATTTGCAGTTAGTACCTAAATATATCAAGCTTTAATTTTTTACTGATGAGTTCAAGGAGGGCTAGCCCGGCAACGCTATTACCAGCATGGTCGAGTGCTGGACTAAAAATCCCAATCCCATAATGATTTGGGGCAGCAGAAACTAAACCACCGCCGACACCGCTCTTAGTGGGGACACCGATTTTAACGGAATAAGTTCCTGATTCATTGTAGAGGCCAGTCGTCATCATGACCGACTTTGTATATGTCGCGGCCTCGCTTGAAATGATTCGTTCATTATTCCAAGGAGCGATCCCGTCATTAGCAAGAACGGCGCCGAGATTAGCTAGGCTTTGACAAGTGACCATCATTGAACACTGCTTAAAATAGGTGTCAAGGCTAAGGGTGACATCATTAGTGAGGACTTCTTTGGCCTTGAGATAGTAGGCTAACGACCGATTCATATCCCCGGTTCGCAACTCCGATTGGTAAATTTCTTCGTTGAGAGTGATATCGGGGTCATTGCAGATTTTACGACTAAATTCAAGGATTTGGTCAAAGGGAGAAAGCCCATCTTGTTCTTCGATTAATGAACTGATGAGGATAGCGCCACTGTTAACAAAAGCGTTGAGAGGATGGGTCTCTTTGGTAATTTCCATGTTAAGGATTGTATCGAAGGGGAAGCCGGTTTGGCGTGTTCCAACTTGTTCTTCAACTGCTGACAAGCCTAAACGTTCAATTGCGTAGAGGAGGGTGATTACTTTCGAGACGCTTTCGATGGCAAATCGAACTTGAGATGCGCCTGCTTCTGCTTTTTTATCATTTGTGACGTCAAAAAGGTAAACGCCAAGTTGGTAAGGATCAACTTTTGCTAAAGCTGGAATATACGTTGCTACCTGTCCTTCGTCAATTTTGCTCCAACATTCTTGAATTGCGTCATTAAGATTCATGATGTTTTCTCCCTTTACATTGAAAAAAGCTGGGAAGTTTGTCCCCAGCCTTTGCTTTAGTTATTCTCAATTCGTTTTAATTCCAATAGACTACCAGTATATGCATCAGCAACAAACTCGTAATCTACTTCATCGCCATCTTCTAGCCGAGAAACGCCGCCTTCATAAGCTTGGGTTTTAACCGCGAATCGTTGGAAAGGTACTGCTTTATCATTGATCCAGCTGCCGGTTAGCGAACCTTCACTTGCAAAATCATTTTTGACTAGTTTTAAGATCCGATCAGCAGACATTTGGCGATTACCAAAAAGTTTGCCAGCGATAAAACCAGCGATTCCGGATGCACCTAATGTGACTGGAATCAGCCAGGGGTTGAGGGAGTTATTGTTTGCATTCATATGATTGCTTCCTTCACTATTTAAATTTAATCCGTTCTTAACTTCTCATTTATTCTATCATTTTTAATTATTAAAATCCAAATATCCAATCCTTGCAAGCAGATTACTTACAATAGATAAGAAGCATGGTATAATATTGCTAAAATGATATAGGGATGAGGATTATGGAAAGACTACCACAATTAAAAGAAGATCAATTAATTGAAACTATCGGCAATGGCAAGGTCGTCCTTTTCTTTACGGCTGGCTGGTGCCCGGATTGCCGTTTTATTAAGCCGGCAATGCCTGAGATCGAACAAGACTTCAGTGACTATACTTTCTATGAAGTTGACCGCGATGAAAACATCGACCTTGCTGCTGAATTAAATGTATTTGGAATTCCAAGTTTCATTGTATATAATAATGGTAAAGAAATTGGTCGATTTGTCAATAAAGATCGTAAAACTAAGCAACAAGTTGAAGATTTTTTAAACAATTTGAAGTAAAATAAGAAGGCTGTGAAAATAAAGGGACTGAATTATTCAGCCTTCTTTAGTTTTAAATTAGATTTTCATAGTCTTCTTTTTATGTAATAATATAAAATAGTAGATTATATTAGAGAGAGGAATATTTGATGTTAATTTCAAGTTACAATCCCAATGAATTAGGCGACATTTTAGTCGTTATTACCGCTCCGGATGCGGATGACCAAATTACTAAGATTGCTGATGATGTAGCTCAGATCACCGCTGAAAAAGATGGTGCATTACTTGGCTATAACTTTATGAACGCCAGCAAAATCTTACCAGAATTAACAAGTGAAAACGGGCAAGTATTTTTAGATGCCGCTCAAGTTGAAAAATTAAATGTAAAGTTACAAGAAGCGGGCTTTGATAAGCTCTTAACGGCTGACGAAGATCCTAAGTTTGTGGTTGGTTATGTTGAAAAGCTCACTGACCATCCTAAGTCTGACCACTTAAAGGTAACGCAAACACGGATTGCTGATGATAAGACTGTCCAGATCGTGTGCGGATCTCCTAATGTTGCGGAAGGTATTAAAGTCGTAGTTGCTCGTCCTGGTGCGATGATGCCAGACGGTAAGATCATTTGGCCTGGTCAGTTGATGGGTGTCGATAGTGACGGCATGCTTTGTGGTTTCCGTGAACTACGGATTAAGAACGCTCCTGATGAAAAGGGCTTGTTCATTATCCCTGATGATTGGCAAGAAGTCGGTGAACCAGTTGATTTTGCCAAGGCTGATACGTTCTACCCAGAAAACTAACAAAAAAGCGATAAGTGATTTTTGATGGGAGCGACGCAAGCCCCTGCAAGCAATAATGGCCTCTAGGGTTCAACTTTAACGAATCCTAGAGGCCATTATTGTACTGTGATTGTGATGTTTATCTTTGACTTGCGAAAACTTATTTGTTTTTTCGATATGACTTATTAAAAAGATTATTGTGAGAACATGCTCGTACAGCAACTAATACAAGATCTTGGTGGTCAATCTTATAGATTACTAGAACATCATTGGTTTTCGTAGGTTTTGCGCCTTTGGGAGTATCTCTGACATGAAATTCTCTGTAACCAGCATATTTTCTTTGCAAGTGGTGATCCCTATATTCTTTGGGGAGAGCATCGCCATTGAGTAAAATATCAATGGCCTCATGGATATCATCAATAATTGATGGGTCTAATTTACCAAGGCGTGCTAAGTCAGCGTTAAATGTTTTACGTGGCCGAAAAGAGTAATAAGACATGACCTACTTTTCCTCACTATTCTTGAATTGATTCCAGTAATTGTCATTGGAGTCAATAATAGGATCATCTGGAATAATATGCATGTCAATTAATTTATCTCTTGCAATAGCATAGTCTAATGAATCTTCCTTAGCATTTACAGCATCAAGCAATGCATTCAATTGGTTTTGGGAGATGATTGCAGCTGTTCGTTGGTTTGAACGGGCAACTAAGACAGTTTGCTCGTCTTCATTAACTCGATCAAGGTAATCCTTGATATGTTTTCTGAAGTCGCTTTGAGTAGTAGCAATTGGCATATAATCACATCCTTGCTTCTTTTTGTACTTAATATTGTACATTATTTTGTAACAAATATCTATGGAGATAAATTTGTAAAATACTAGTTTTATAATAGAAGAAGAAAAATTTCTTACCCAGAAAACTAACAAAAAACAGCTGATTACTATTGCCAAAATTTTATAATGCTTTATTATTTAGTGAGGGATGGATCATAGTTGCTGATCTACCCCTCGCATTTATTTTAAATTGAATTGTTGAAAGGAATTGGATTGATGGAACAAAATACATATTACTTTGTTGGTATTAAAGGGACCGGGATGGCCTCTTTAGCACGTATCCTTCATGACAAAGGACACCAAGTACTAGGTTCAGATATTGAAAAGGAAACATTTACACAAGCGCCATTGTTAGCGGCGGGAATTAAAGTTTTGCCATTTGATCCAGCCAATTTGAAACCGGGGATGATTGTTATCCAAGGAAACGCTTTTGATGATGATCACCCAGAGATTAAACGAGCACATGAATTAGGCCTTAAAATTTTAAGTTACCCTGAGGCTGTTGAAAATGAGGTTAAGAATCATACTAGTATTGGGATTGCCGGAGCACACGGGAAGACCAGTACGACTGCATTGTTATCACACGTATTAGCAGCGGTAGAACCAACCAGCTACTTGATCGGTGATGGGGTAGGGAAAGGAAATGCGGACGCACGCTTCTTTGTTTTTGAAGCTGATGAATACCGTGATCACTTCCTTGCTTACCACCCAGACTATGCAATTATGACGAACGTTGACTTTGATCACCCTGATTACTTCAACGATTTGGCAGATGTCCGCGATTCATTTGAAACGTACGGTAAGCAAGTTCAACGGGCAATTTTTGCTTGGGGAGACGATCCTAGTCTTCGTGACTTAAACGTTGATGTTCCGGTTTACTACTATGGAACTAACCTAGATGATGATTTCCGGGCAGAAAATATTCAACGGACACCAGAAGGCTCAACGTATGATGCATACTTCCGCGACCAAAAGCTTGGCACATTCACTATTCACTTATACGGTGAACACAGTGTCCTTAATAGCTTAGCAGTGCTAGCAGTTGCTTACATGGAACACATGAATATGGATGAGATTCAACAAGAACTAGCCAACTTTAGTGGGGTAAAGCGTCGTTTCAGCGAGACTGATATTGCGGATACGACCATTATTGATGACTATGCTCACCACCCGAGCGAAATTAAAGCAACAATTGATGCGGCACGGCAAAAGTACCCAGATCGTGAAGTTATCGCTGTTTTCCAACCGCACACATACTCACGATTGGCCGCTTATATCGATGGCTTTGCGGAATCACTTAGCCGGGCAGATAAGACTTTTGTTACCCCAATTTTTGGTTCAATTCGTGAAAATGCTGGAAATGTTTCTAGTGCCGATTTGGAGCAACGAATTGAAGGTAGTGAAGGTATCGACATGGATACCATGGACAAACTTTTGCAATACCATAATGCAGTAGTTGTTTTCATGGGTGCCGGTGACGTTGAAAAGTACGAAGAAAAGTACAAAGAATTGTTAAAATAATTAAAGATTTACTTGAATGAAATGGTGGCCTCTGCTACCATTTTTATAATTAGTCAAATAAAGTCAAATTAAATAGAAAGAGGGAGTTTTGATGAATAACTTTTCTCAAGAACCAGGGCGTCGGGTTGTTACTGACGCAGCTGGTTTGAATAGTTTCTTGACCCGAATGTATGGAAACATGACGCTGGCAGTTCTTGTTTCTGCATTCAGTGCTTACTTGACCATGGGGGTATTCCGGAGTGCTGTTTTCGGTTTTTTTGGTGCTCACCCTGGCATGGTTTGGATTATCTTATTACTACCGATTGCTTTGTCAATGGGGGTAAGCTTTAGTGCTACGCGGAACCCAGTTGGGGCATTTATTATGCTGATGCTGACGGCGATAATTTATGGTGTTGAGTTTGCAATTATTGCTGGTGTTTATTCGGGAGCAAGCATTGCCTCAGCCTTCGTATCATCCGCGGCTGTTTTTGTCACGATGGCTTTGTACGGGACCATTACTAAGCGTGACTTAAGTAAGTTTGGTGCTCACGCAATGGCTGCCTTGATTGCTTTAATGATTGCTTACCTGATCAACATGTTCTTACAAAGTCCTGCCGTTGCTTACATCTTCTCCTTTATCGCTGTTATTATCTTTACTGTTTTGACAGCTTGGGATGCACAAAAGATGAAGCAAATCTACATTAACTATGGTGGTGAAGTATCAACGAATGGTTTAGCTGTTCTAGGTGCCCTTCAATTGTACTTAGACTTCGTAAACCTCTTCATCTCACTTCTTCAAATTTTTGGAATGAGTGAGCGAAATTAATTGAAAAGGCTAAGAAAAAGCAAAAACTTTTTCTTAGCCTTTTTCCTACTTTAAATGATTATTTTTTAGCATTCTTTTTTGTTAAATAATAAGAACTATCAGTTACGAGAATCAAAAACGTTGCAATCCAGATAGTTTTCATTCGGAAAAAGGGAAGCAACTGCGCAGAAATGATCGCGCCAAGCGTAAAGCAAATCACGATCATCAGATAACTAAAGGCAGCTGATCGTTGCGAACGATCGTGATGAAAATAATATTCGCTCCAGGCAACAGCAGCTTTTTTGACACTGCCACTTGTAAAGACACTATTATAACCAAGTCCTTCGATTTTGCTAAAAGCGGCACTTTGCATTGCTAAACCAAAGGAAACAGCTGGAACCATCAGATAATCAGGAAAGCTATCCGGGAGGAAACCGATAATGGCCCCTACTAATAAAATCGGCAACAGACAAACTACTCGCCAATAATCAGTTCTTAAATGAGCGTGCAGGATACTGACCATTGCTAATCCAAAAATAAATGCGATCAATGAGCCCAGACGATCAACAACACCGAGAAAATTATGGTTTGCTAGCGCGGCACTAAGGAAAATGATATTGCCAGTTTGGGCTGCTGCCATCGTACGTCCGCATTTGATATATGTAAAAGCATCGATGAAGCCACCGCTGAAAGTAAGAAGGAGGGCAAAGAGACGTGCTTCTGCTGGCTTTTGATAGTTAATGAGTTTATCCATAAATTTCATCTCACATCTAATGTTTTTCATTTTAATTATAACTTAAATCTTTGGTCAAGAAACTAAACCATTGCTATATTCTCTGGTACAATTACTATTAGCGATAGAAGGGCGGGAATTAAATGACAAAACAATTATTGTTAATTGACGGAAATAGTATTGTTTTCCGGGCATTTTTTGCCATGCATAACCAAATGGACAAGTTTACAAATAAGGACGGCTTGCATACGGCTGCGATTTATGGTTTTAAGTTAATGCTTGACCATGTATTGCAAAATTTTAAACCGGATGCCGCCTTAGTAGCCTTTGATGCAGGAAAAGTAACCTTCCGGACGAAAATGTATGATGACTATAAGGGTGGTCGAAACAAGACGCCTAATGAATTAACCGAGCAAATCCCTTATGTGCGCGAATTGATCAAAGACTCTGGGTTACATAGTTATGAATTAGCTAACTATGAGGCTGACGATATTATCGGTACTTTGGCTAAGCAGGCGGATGATGCTGGCTACAAGACGTTGATCGTAACAGGAGATCGGGACCTTACCCAGTTAGCAAGTGAAAATACGACGGTTGCCGTTACTCACAAAGGAGTTACTGATACGGAACATTATACGCCAGCACATGTCGAGGAAAAATTAGGAATTACCCCACGCCAAATAATTGATATGAAGGCATTGATGGGTGATTCTTCCGATAATTATCCGGGTGTAACTAAAATTGGGGAAAAGACGGCGATCAAGCTTGTGAAACAGTTTGGTTCGGTTGAAGAGCTTTATAACCATATTGATGACCTCAAAAAGAGTAAGATGAAAGAACATTTGATTGAGGATGAAGAGATTGCTCGCCAATGTAAGACGTTAGCGACAATTCTTCGGGATGCTCCGCTCAAGATTGACTTAGATGATCTGCAATACCAAGGCCCACAAACTGATGACTTGATCAAGTTTTACAAAGAGATGGGCTTTAAATCTTTCTTGAAAAAGATGGATATCGATGGGGCCGGCGACGAAGATGAAGCTGAAATTGCTCCAATTGACTACACGGTTTTAACTAAGGATAACTTAGACAAACTAGGACAATTGACGGGTGAAGTCAGTTTTTACCTTGAAATGCCAGCAGAAAACTACCACACGTCACCATTCGCTGGTTTTGTGATCGGCAATGAAGGACACTGGTTTACGAGTCGAGATGTGGACCTGCTTAAAGAGGCGCCCCTCAAAGATTTGCTCCAGAGTGATAGCGTTAAGAAGAATGTCTTCAATGCCAAGGCGCAAATCGTTGGTCTTCATCGTCTCGGTATTCCGCTTGAAAATATTAATTTTGATCTGCTTTTGGCATCTTACCTTCTAAATACTAATGACAATAGTAACGACCTGGGACAAGTAGCTCAGGAACACGGTTATGATGATGTCCGAACAGATGAAGAAGTTTATGGTAAAGGTGCTAAGCGCGCGGTGCCTGATGATGACGAGGTCTTCTTTAGTCACTTGGCTACGAAGGCGCGGGCAATTGAACATCTGCGTAAGGATCTTTTTGCTAAATTAGATGAAAATAAGCAAACGCCGCTATATACCGATATTGAATTACCGCTAACCCGGGTTCTTGCAAAAATGGAAATCGCGGGTGTCCATGTAGATGCACAAACTTTGAAAGATATGGGTAGTAAATTAACTGAACGGCTATCAGAAATTGAAAGTCAGATCTATCAAGAAGCTGGTGAGGAATTTAACATTAACTCCACTAAGCAACTGGGCCATATTCTGTTTGAAAAATTGAAATTACCAGTGATCAAAAAGACCAAGACCGGTTATTCCACTGCAGTTGATGTGCTGGAGAAGCTAGCTGATAAGTCCCCGATTGTTGAGCAGATTTTGGAATATCGCCAAATTGCCAAGCTTCAATCTACCTATATCACTGGTTTGCTGAAAGTTATCCATTCAAATGACCAGAAGATCCATACGCGTTACTTACAGACGTTGACGCAAACTGGCCGTTTGTCCTCTGTCGATCCTAACCTGCAAAATATTCCAGTACGGTTGCCAGAAGGACGCTTAATCAGAAAGGCATTTGTGCCTAGTCATGAAGGGTGGCAAATCTTCTCTTCAGATTATTCGCAAGTTGAATTACGGGTTCTTGCCCATATCACTGGTGACAAGAACCTCCAGGAAGACTTTAAAAATGGGGAAGATATTCACGCCAGTACAGCTCGCCGGATTTTTCACCTAGCTCCTGATGCCGAGATTGACCGTAATATGCGGCGCCGGGCAAAAGCAGTTAATTTTGGAATTGTTTACGGGATTAGTGATTACGGACTGGCACAACGGATTCATGTTAGTCGTGCAGAAGCTCATGAATTTATTCAAAATTACTTCCACGAATTTCCCGGCGTAAAGAAATACATCAATGACACGATTGCGTTTGCTAAAGAAAATGGTTATGTTGAGACGATTACCCATCGACGTCGTTACTTACCAGACATTCATGCCAAAAGTTTCAGCAAGCGATCATTTGCCGAGCGGACAGCAATGAATACCCCAATTCAAGGGAGTGCTGCTGATATTATTAAGATTGCGATGATTCGGATGCAAGATGAACTTGAAAAACGTCATCTAAAGGCAAAAATGCTCTTACAGATTCATGATGAATTAGTCTTTGAGGCCCCGAAGGAAGAAATTCCAGTTTTAGCGGAATTAGTGCCAAAAGTAATGGATTCAGCCGTTAAGTTGGATGTACCACTTAAAGTAGATAGTAAGTATGGGGATACCTGGTATGACCTTAAAAAATAGATTGGAGGAATTAAATGCCTGAATTACCAGAAGTTGAAACTGTTCGCCGCGGTTTGTTGAAGATTGCCGTTAAGCGTAAAATTAATGCGATTGACGTTTACTATGGGAAAACAATTACCAATGACGTTGAAGATTTTCGACAAGCATTGATTGGACAGACGATTGAAAATATTGATCGGCGAGGAAAATATCTTCTTTTCCGTTTTACTAATGATTTGACGATGATTTCGCACCTCCGTATGGAAGGAAAATATTACAACCAACCGATTGGCGGCCCGATTGATAAACATACCCATGTTGTCTTTGAATTTACGGATGGCACGGAATTATGTTATCAAGACACCCGTAAGTTTGGCCGAATGACATTGGTAAAAACCGGTGATGAGATGAATATCGGCGGTTTGAAGACAATTGGTCCTGAACCGACAGAAGATACTTTCACTTTGCCGTACTTTATAGCTGAATTAAAAAAGAGTCGGGGAAAGATTAAGCCATTCTTACTCAATCAGCGGCACGTTGCCGGTTTGGGTAATATTTATGTTGATGAGGTACTATGGATGACGGGAATAAATCCAGAGCAACCAGCCAATACTTTAACGACTAATCAGATTGCTGAATTACGGGAAAATATCATCAAAGAACTAGCGACAGCGATTAAGTACAAGGGAACCACTGTGCATAGTTTTACGAATGCGTTTGGTGATGCCGGTGCTTTCCAGGATCGCTTAAAAGCTTATGGTCATGCAGGAGATGAATGTCCGCGTTGTGGCACGAAAATGGTTAAAATTAAGGTTGCTGAACGTGGAACGACATTTTGTCCCCACTGTCAAGCGTTGAAGGAATAGAAAATGACAAAGATAGTTGGATTAACAGGTGGCATTGCAACTGGGAAGACAACAGTAAGCAATATTTTGCGGCAGGCGGGAATTCCGGTGATTGATGCTGACCAAGTAGCACGGCAAGTTCAAAAGCCAGATTCGGTTGGACTAACGAGGATTGTCAAAGTGTTCGGTCCGAAAGTACTTTTGCCAACGGGTGAGCTAAATCGACCGGCCCTCGCTAAAATTGTCTTTAATGATAAAGAAGCATTAAAAAAACTCAATGAGATTCTTCAGCCATTGATTTACGATGCTATCTTTGCGCAAGCTGATACTTTGAAGAAACGAGGAATTCCCTTCGTGGTGTTAGATGTACCATTGTTATTCGAGCAACATTATGATGAAGATTGTGATTACGTTATAGTTGTTTATACTGATCCACAAACTCAGCTTAAGCGGTTAATGGCTCGCGATCACTGTTCTAAAAAGGAAGCTCAAGCACGAATTGCTGCCCAAATGCCGTTATCAGAGAAAGAAGCGTTGGCGGATTTTAAAATAAATAATAATGGTGATCAGGTTGCCTTGCAAAAACAGGTCGCATCCTTAATAAAGCAGCTAAAAGCAAAGTAAAATGTGGTAAAATAAAGTACTTATACTATAAAGGAGGGGGACACATTGCGCTGTCCACATTGTCACAAAAATGGATCACGGGTTGTCGATAGCCGGCCAAGCGAAGACGGAAGCTTTATTCGTCGTCGTCGTGAGTGCATTCATTGTGGCTTTCGGTTTACAACCTTTGAACGGTACGAGGAAACGCCACTACTAGTAATTAAAAAAGATGGCACGCGTCAAGAATTCAGTCGCCAAAAGATTCTTAATGGAATTGTGCGCTCGGCAGAAAAACGACCGGTTAGTATGGAGCGATTGACCAAGATTGCAGATAAAGTGGAAAAACAAATCCGGAGCATTGGTGAAAGCGAAGTCTCCAGTCAAATTATTGGTAAATTTGTGATGAACGAATTAAAAGACGTCGATGAGATTGCCTATATTCGGTTTGCAAGTGTTTACCGTCAATTTAAGGACGTTGACGCCTTTATGAGCGAACTTGAAACAATGATGAAGGCAGAACATAAAAAATAATTGAGGAGGGCTGTAAAATGACTGCAGCAGCTTTTGATCCGCAAGCCGGTTATATTGTTACGGCCAGCACTGCATTTATTAGTTTTAATGACCGGACTTTTGCAACATTTTATCAGCCGATTTTAGGGCCGGTTGCGTTTAGTTTTTTTTATGCGTTAAAAGCGCGCTTACTGCCTAATCCTACAATTGCCAACAGGACTTTGCAAAGTGACCTGTTAGCCCAGATAAATGCTGGTGGCCAACAAGTGCTGGAAGCTCTTCATCGTTTAGAGGCGGTTGGCTTAGTTCAGACTTACTTTCAACACGATGAGATCGGGGATGTATATGTTTATGAATTACAGCCAACCCTTACTCCGGAAAAATTTTTAGCTGATAATTTACTGAGTATTTTACTTTTAGAAGAAGTAGGAGAAGAAGCATTTGACCGTTTGATTAAGCAGAGTCGGCAATACAAGCTTGCTTCTTCTAATACTTCATTAACTAATGTGAGTCACAACTTTTTTGAAGAATTTCACGTTAACTCGCAGTCAATTACTGAAACGCCACAAGCGATTTTAACGGCGCGAAAGCAATCACCAGTAGAAAAGCAACCCCAGTTAACAACGGGGATGAGCGATGACTTTGATTGGTCAACCCTCATCCACTTGCTAGCTAATCAACCAATTGTCAGTGCCGATCTTGAAAATAATCGAGACCTAATATTAATAGAACATCAATTATATGGGATTGATGCACCAACGATGAAGACATTGGTTTTGCGGTCGATTGATCTCCAAACCAATCATTTCCATCCTCAAAAATTTAAGCAAATTGTCGCGTCTACCTATAACATCGTCTACTCTTCAACGACAAAGGTAGCGGAAAAAGAAGCGCCCGTAACAAATAAAAATAGTGAACTAACCAGTAAAGATCAAGAATTATTGACGACAGCTAAGGATTATTCTCCAGTTGAATTTTTGCAGGTTCTTAAAGGTCAGACGGGTGGTTATGTAACTTCAGGTGAACGTCATATTCTGACAGGTTTAGTAGCGCAAGAAAAGCTGACCCAAGATGCTATTAATATCTTAACTTGGTATGTGATTAGTGATCGGGGAAATGCTACTTTGACTGCTAATTTTGTCGATGCAATTGCCAATAACTGGCTCCAGCATGGCGTAATTAATGGAGAGCAAGCCATCGTTCAATTAAAGACCTTCAACAAGCAGTCGCAAGAAAAGAAAAAGGAAACGAAGACGCCAAAGAAAAATAAGTGGCGCAAGACGATTAAAGAACCGATGCCAGCATGGAGCAAAAAAGATACGAGTGAGCTGATGAAAAAGGCTTCCTCACAAGAAATTGCTAAATTGCGTGAACGGATCGCTAATCGGAAGAAGAAGTAGCAACTAAAGGAGGTGGCAGCATGCAGTCACTAAATAAAACTTTACAAGAGTTAATGCGTGGGCAAAATATCGCAAACAATATCCAGCAAACAATGAAGCAGGTCTATGCGGATAAAGATGTTCAAGCGTTCTTAAACGAAAATCGTGACCATCTTAGTAAAGAAGCAATTAAACGGGGACAGTCAAAGCTTTATGAGTTTTTTCATGAAAAGCAATTAATTGAAAAAGGCGTGCCAACTGTTGCCCCAGGATATTCCCCACAATTAGTTATCAGTGCAGGGCAGATTGACGTAACCTATGTTCCAACTAAACAATTATTGGAACGGCAGCGCCAACGTTATATTCAACGGCTAGTTAACTCAATTAATATGCCGAAGTTCATTAAAAATGCGTCATATGATGATTACTATTTAAATGAAGATACCCAAACTGATACACGAACAAAGGCAATTCAAGCAGCCATGGACTTTACGGATAATTATCAAAAAGATAAGTTCCAACCAGGGCTTTACTTATATGGGCAATTTGGGGTCGGAAAAACATACCTTCTTGGAGCAATCGCTAATGAACTCGCTAAGAGTAAAGGTGTTGCAACAACGATGGTCCATTTCCCTAGTTTTGCTGTTGAAATGCGGAATTCAATTAAGCAAAACAATACAGGGGAAAAATTGGATGCTATTAAACGAGCCCCGATTTTAATGCTTGATGATATTGGGGCTGGTGCAATGACAACTTGGGTAAGAGATGATATTTTAAGCGTGATCTTAGAATATCGGATGCAAGAGGAGTTACCAACCTTCTTTAGTTCTAATTTTTCAATGGAGGAGTTGCAAAATAACCATCTTGCTATCAACGCACAGGGCGATAATGAGCCCCTCAAAGCAGCTCGAATTATGGAAAGAGTTAAGTACTTATCACGAGAAATTGAAATGGAAGGAAAGAATTTGCGTGATAAGGGATAAAGTTCTTGACATTAAACTTTGAATTTAGTAAGCTAATAAACGTTGAAAGAAAAAGCAGAAGCACCCGCTTCTCGCCTAGGTGATATCGATCGCCGGGCTGACGAGATGAATGATAATCGACCACTAGGATAAGGTCGTTGTTATGAAGCGGGGTACTTTTGTACCTCGCTTTTTTGCTTGATCTTTCGCTAAAAAAATTGGAGGTGCGTTGCCATAGCACAAGATATGATTGTCAATAACGGTATTCGTGCACGGGAAGTGCGGTTAATCGGTCAAGATGGTGAACAACTAGGCATTAAGTCTAAGCGTGAAGCACTACAGTTAGCTGAAGAAGCTAACTTAGACCTAGTATTAGTTGCACCAAAGGCACGCCCAGCTGTTGCCCGCATTATGGATTACGGGAAGTACCGTTTCGAGATGCAAAAGAAAGAGCGTGAAGCTCGTAAGAAGCAAAAGACGATAACGGTTAAGGAAATTCGCCTTAGTCCATCAATCGATACTAATGACTTTAACGTTAAGTTAAAGCGTGTTCGTAAGTTCATTGAAAAGGGCGATAAGGTACGGATTTCATTACGTTTCCGTGGTCGTGCTATTACCCATAAGGATATCGGTCGTGACATGATTGAACGAATGGCTGAAGAAACTTCAGACATCGCTACTGTTGTCCAACGTCCAAAGATGGAAGGGCGGAGTATTTTCTTGACTCTTGCTCCGGCTGCTGATAAAGCAAAGAATTAATTTAAGAAGGTAGGAATTAGTTATGCCAAAGATGAAGAGTAACCGTGCTGCTGCCAAGCGTTTCAAGCGTACAGCTAATGGTGGATTCAAGAGTGGAAACTCATTCACTAGTCACCGTTTCCACGGTAAGACTAAGAAGCAACGTCGTCAATTACGTGGTTTGAGCATGATGGACAAGACCAACGTAAAGCGTTACAAGAAGTTATTACCATTTAAGTAAACTTCACAAAAATAACTATTTAATATACGTAGGAGGATTTCAACATGCGAGTTAAAGGTGGAACTGTTACGCGTGCACGTCGCAAGCGCATTATGAAGTTAGCAAAGGGTTACCGTGGTTCAAAGCACCGTCTTTTCAAGACTGCTAAAGACCAAGTAATGAAGAGTTACACTTACGCTTTCCGTGATCGTAAGGTCAACAAGCGTAAGTTCCGTGAACTTTGGATTGCTCGGATTAACGCTGCTGCACGTATGAACGACATTAGTTACAGCAAGTTAATGCACGGCTTAAAGGTTGCTAACATTGACATTAACCGTAAGATGTTAGCTGATTTAGCTGTTAACGATGCAGATGCATTCAAGGCACTCGTTGACGAAGCTAAGAAAGCTCTTAACTAAGCCTAAATAATCTTCGGTCGCTTATGATGCGTATGCATGATAAGCGGCTTTTTTTAATTAGTTGCTTTCCGAGTAAAGCACACGATATAATTAAATACTAGAACATTTAATCGGGTTAACCGATTGGAATATTAAATTTGATGAGGTGCGACTTTGTTAGAGATATTTAAACCAACATGGATGGTTAATACAATATATTCTGTTTCTCCTGCCCAATTAAAAGAGCAGGGAGTGCGAGCTGTTTTTAGTGACCTGGATAATACCTTGATTGCTTGGAACAATCCAGATGGAACTCCAGAATTAAAGGAGTGGATGGATGCTTTACGGGAAGCCCATATTCCACTAATTGTTATTTCTAATAATAGTAAGGAACGAGTTGGGAAAGCTGTTAATAGCCTTGATCTTCCATTTGTTTCGCGATCATTGAAGCCTTTAAGTTTTGGGATTGATCGTGCACGAAAAAAACTTAATTTAACAAAAGATGAAGTGGTCATGGTTGGCGACCAGCTATTGACCGATATTGCTGCGGCTAACCAAGCGGGCATTCGAAGTATCTTAGTACGTCCACTATTAAATACGGATAAGTGGGATACCCGTATTAACCGCTTTTTTGAACGCCGTGTTTGGAAGAGTTTAAATAAAAAATATCCAGATTTAAAATGGCAGGAGGATTTGAATGACTGAACAAGAACAACAAACTGAAGAATTACGCTGTATAGGTTGTGGGAGTATTATCCAAACAGAAGATCCTAATGGCTTGGGGTATACGCCTAAGTCAGCCCTTGAGAAGGGAAAAGAGACAGGAGAATTGTATTGTCAGCGTTGTTTCCGTTTGCGGCACTACAATGAAATTGCTCCGGTGTCATTAACGGATGATGATTTTCTGCGCCTATTAAATCAGATTCGGGATGCCAATGCTTTAATTGTGTATGTTGTTGATGTTTTTGACTTCAATGGGAGTTTAATTCCGGGCTTACACCGTTTTGTTGGTGATAATCCAGTGCTATTAGTTGGAAACAAGGAGGACCTGTTACCACGCTCTCTGCGGCGGCCAAAATTAACTGACTGGATTCGTCAACAGGCAAATATTGCCGGATTGCGTCCAATTAATACGGTTCTTGTTTCTGCTAAAAAGAACCATCAGATTGACCACTTGCTTGATGTGATTGAAAAATACCGGCACAATCGAGACGTTTATGTTGTAGGTGTTACCAATGTTGGAAAATCAACGTTAATAAATCAGATTATCAAGCAACGAACGGGAGTAAACGAATTGATTACTACTTCACGTTTTCCAGGAACTACTCTTGATAAGATTGAAATTCCCCTTGATGATGGACATGTTTTAGTTGATACTCCCGGAATTATTCATCAAGAACAAATGGCCCATGTTTTATCACCAAAAGACTTGAAGATTGTTGCTCCCCAAAAAGAAATTAAACCAAAGACTTACCAATTAAATGATGGCCAAACATTATTCTTAGGTGGCGTTGCGCGGTTTGATTATCTGTATGGTGAACGCGCAGGGATGGTTGCTTACTTTGATAATAATTTACCAATTCACCGTACAAAGCTAAGCAATGCTGATAATTTCTATGCTAAACACTTGGGAGACTTACTTACACCACCGACTAGTGATGAGAAAGATAGTTTTCCACCATTAGAACGCTATGAATTCCACATTACCGAAAAGAGCGATATTGTTTTTGAGGGTCTGGGATGGATTACCGTTCCTGCAAAAACGACTGTTGCTGCGTGGGTTCCTAAAGGTGTGGGGGCTCTTGTACGGCGCGCAATGATTTAATTAATATTTGAAAGGAAAAGACTTATGCAATTAAGAGGAAAACAAAAACGATTTTTACGAGCACAAGCAAACCACCTTCAACCACTATTTTCTGTGGGTAAAGATGGTCTGACTGACAACTGGCTTGCTCAATTAGACGGCGCACTTGACCGTCGAGAGTTAATTAAGGTTAGCATTTTACAAAACTCAGATGTTACAACTGATGAAGTGCGCGAATTAATTGAAGAAAAAACTTCTATTCAAGTAGTTCAAGTTATTGGTCGGGTGTTAGTTTTATTTAAGGTCTCAGCAAATAAGGATGCCCGTGAATTGTCATCACGGGTAGCTGAAATCTAAGTAAAAGTAGGAGTGACGGTTTTGCAAAGCTGTAGTGTAGTAGACAAGGTGCAACCCCAGGCACAACCGCAGACTAAGGTTAGTGGACATCGTAAACGAATCGGTCTCTATGGGGGAACATTTAATCCTATTCATAATGCGCACTTATTTATGGCTGATCAAGTTGGTCACGCTCTTTGTCTTGATCGGGTTGATTTTTTACCAGATGCTAAACCTCCCCATGTAGATCATAAAGATTCGCTTGATCCTCAATTGCGGTTGCAGATGCTCGAATTAGCAGTTGCTGATAACCCCTTTTTAGGGATTGAGCATGCCGAATTAGAGCGAGGCGGAGTTAGCTATACTTACGATACTATTAAGTATTTGTTAGCTAAGCACCCTGATGTGGATTATTACTTTATTATTGGTGGGGATATGGTCGATTACCTTGACAAGTGGTACCGGATCAATGATTTAATCCGCTTGCCTCATTTCCATTTTGTCGGCGTTCACCGTCAAAGAGCGAAGAATGAGACACGGTATCCAGTAATTTGGGTAGATGTCCCAACAGTTGATTTTAGTTCAACCGATATTCGACAACGGGTGCAACATGGCCAATCGATTAAGTATATGGTACCGGATGCTGTAAGAAAATTTATTGAGGAGCATCAATTATATCGTGAATGAAGAATTAGTTTATAATAAAAGTTATATCCCGATGACACGGTCTGAACTTATCGATCGTCTAAAAAAGGCGTTAAAGGATAAACGATTTCAGCATGTGTTACGTGTGGAAGAGACAGCGATTAAGTTAGCTGAGCAATACGGGGTTGATGTTGAAAAAGCTAGTATTGCCGGTCTGTGTCATGATTATGCCAAACAGCGTCCTGACGAAGATTTTATTGCTGAGATTAAGAAAAAAGGGCTTAATCCGCTGCTCTTAGATTATGGTAATGCAATTTGGCATGGAGTAGTTGGTGCAGAGCTAATCAAGGATGAATTAGGGATTTGGGATGAAGATATCCTAAATGCGGTTCGTCACCATACTACTGGGGCGCCAGTAATGACAAAGCTCGAACAAGTTATCTACATGGCTGATTATATTGAACCGGGTCGGGACTTTGCCGGCGTAAAAAAGGCACGAGTAATTACAGCAGCAAACCTTCAAGCAGGGGTTGCTTATCAAACAAAACATACGCTGGCTTATTTGATTGAAAATGGAAAGCCGGTATATCCAAAGACAATAGATACCTATAATGCATGGGTTCCGCAATATGAAGGAGAGATAGATTAATGGATAGTAAACAATTATTAGAAATGGTTGTCAAGGCTGCCGATGGTCGGCGCGCAGAAGATATCGTTGCCCTTAAAGTTGATGAGATTAGTCCAATGGCTGATTATTTCGTTATTATGACTGGCGGTTCAGACCGGCAAGTACAAGCGATCACCAATGCCATTGTTGAAAAAGCGCATGAAGAAAATGTCAAAATTGGTAGCGTTGAAGGTAAAAATCATGCTCAATGGGTATTGGTTGACCTTGGTGACGTGGTTGTCCACATTTTCCGTGAAGAAACTCGTCAATTCTATAACCTTGAAAAATTATGGGCCGACGCACCCCTTGTCAATATTAACGACTGGATTAATGATTAATGATTTATCAAAGTTTTGCCCAGTTATATGACCAGCTTTTTGATCCTGAGATGTACCAGAAGTGGGAAGAATTCACAATTAAGAACCTTCCTGCTGATACTAAGAGCATTTTAGATTTAGCTGGGGGTAGTGGACGGTTGGGAGTAATGCTCGCTGCTCGTGGATTTGACGTAACGGTTGCTGACTTTTCTGCTGAGATGCTCAGTATTGCCGATCAACATGCCACGAAAGCTGGGGTTAATATGCATCTCTTGCAAGCCGATATGCGGGACCTCAGTGCTTTACCGCAGTATGATGCGATCACGTGTTATGCAGACTCTTTTTGTTATTTAGCCGATGCAAAGGCCGTGCAGAAGACCTTCAATGAGATTGCTGATCACTTGAAAGATAATGGGATCTTTTTATTTGATGTCATTTCCCCTTATCAAACTGATGTCATTTATCCGGGATATATGTTCAACTATGAAGGTGAAGATCATCAACGGGCATTCATCTGGCAGTCTTTTAAAGATGATGATGTTGATCATGGTGTGATTCATGAATTAGCTTTTTTCACTCGAGGTAATGATGGACGTTATGATCGTGTTGGAGAAACCCATTATGAACGTGCTTATGAATTGCCCTTGTTAAAGCAGATGTTATCTCAAGCTGGCTTTAATTCTGTTGAAGTGGGATCAAATTTTTCGACATCTATCAAAGAAGAAAACCCAACACGATGGTTCTTTAAGTGTCATAAATAAGGAGAGTTCACATGAAAGCAGTAGGGATGGTTGTTGAATATAATCCATTTCACAATGGGCATCGCTACCACCTTCAGCAGGCAAAAAAAATTTCCGGGGCAGATGTAACGGTAGCGGTAATGAGTGGTAATTTTACCCAGCGTGGCGAACCGACAATTGTTGATAAATGGTCACGGGCAAGGGCAGCAGTGATGAATGGGGTTGACCTGGTGATCGAATTACCGCTTTTTTACGCTGTCCAACCAGCACATCGGTTTGCAGGAGGTGCGCTGAGTCTCTTAAATGCTCTTGGCGTTGATTCAATTGTCTTTGGGAGCGAACATCCAGAATGGGATTTTGCACGCTTAGTAAAGGCTGAAGAAGCTTTTAACCAGGAAAATTTTAATAAGTACAATGCAACTTATGCCACCCAATTTAACCAACAATTAAAAGAACAAACTGGGATCACACTTATTGATCCCAATGATATTTTAGCTTTTGCTTATACCAAAGCTAAAATTAACCAGGACTATCATTTTGAGTTGCTGCCTATCAAGCGACAGGGGAGTAACTATCACGACCAGCAAATTAAAGGCAAAATTGCGAGTGCGAGTGCAATCCGTCAGGCAATCAGTGAAAAGGGCGATTACTGGCAAGCTGTTCCCCAGGTAATGGGGGATGCATTAGCAACAATAAAGATTATTCCTTCATGGACAGAACTTTATCCCTTATTACGTAATCAACTTATCCAAGCGCCTATTTCGACCCTTCAGTCAACTTACTTAATGGCAGAAGGACTCGAATATCGGATGAAGGAGGCCGCCCAGCGAAGCCTTGATTTTAATTCATTTATGAAGTTCACCAAGACTAAGCGATATACTTATGCACACTTATTGCGGGTTTATTTATACACAATCTTGCAGATTACCCAAGAAGAAGTAGCTGAACATAGTAAACATCCTTATCTCCATGTCTTGGCCTTTAATAAACAAGGACGTGAATACCTTCATGAGGTAAAAAAGCAGCTTGATCTTCCGTTGATTACAAAGGTAGATCAAGAAATGCGCGATCAATTGCTTAACCTTGATTATCGAGCAGGAAAACTGTATCAGTTATTTACACCAGTTGAACAAGATTTGAAGCACCCGCCGATAATTATTAATTAACGTCTTTGATAAAGTTTGGTAAAATATTCTAAGTAGATTTGGTTTCCTGAAAGGTTGTCAAGGAAAAAACATTGACAACGTATAAGGGGACTAGTATAATTGCACATGTTGCATTAGGAGGTTAGTACGTTGAAATGGTCGTTAGCTGAATTACATCGTTACCAAGATGAACCACTTCATATTCAAAGTACTTTTGATCTGAACGCATCATTAACGAAACTGTTTCCAGATATTATTTTAGCTGTTCAACCAGTTAAAGTTGATGGTTACGTTACTTATGACGATGGTGATGCAACGATTAGCGCTCATGTTACTACGACGTTAACCGTTCCATCTAGTCGCTCGTTAACACCCGTTCAATTACCACTCGATTTTACGTTCTCAGAGACGTATATCGATGATCGTTCACACTTTGCCCGCTATGAGGATGAAGATGAGGTTGTTTTCCTGATTAAAAAGGGTGATTTAATTGATTTTGATACTGCATTAGCGGAAAATATCGTTGAACAGGTACCACTACGGGTCCTTTCTGCCGAAGAAAAATCTGGCAAACCAATGCCAAACGGAAAGGGTTGGAGTGTTATCTCTGAAGATGACTATAAGGCCCAGCAGCAGAAAGATGACAAAGTTGATCCACGTCTCGCTAAGTTGCAAAACCTTTTTCCTGATCAGGATAACAAAAAATAGCGGACGGTTAAAAACCATTTGTGGATAATTCTAATTTCTTAGGAGGTGTCAAACATGGCTGTTCCAGCACGGAAGACTTCAAAGACTAAGAAGCGTATGCGTCGGGGTCACATCAAGTTAAATGTACCTGGCCTTACTCCTTGCCCAAACTGTGGTGAACTTCGTAAGTCACACATGGTATGCCCAAGTTGTGGTTACTACGATGGCAAGCAAGTTGTTAACACTAACAACTAATTAATATAAAAGCTATCCTTTAGGCGCCGGACCTAGGATAGTTTTTTTATTTTAAAATTTTCTAAGAATTTATAAGTAAAAAATGATATAATCTAATTCCTTGATAAATCGAGATTTTTAGTATAGAGAATACTGGGGTTTATTAAAAAATTGTGATAAAATTATTGTGTTTTATTAATACGTATAACAAGTAAAAAAAGATTATTATAGTAGGTGAGTTATTAATGAGTCGAATTTTAATTATTGAGGATGAGGAAAATTTAGCAAACTTTGTAGAACTTGAATTAAAGCATGAAGGCTACGATACAGATGTTGAACTTGATGGTCGTGCCGGATTAGAAGCAGCCTTAAATCAAGATTTTGATGTGATTTTGCTAGACTTGATGCTCCCAGAATTAAATGGGATCGAAGTTGCACGGCGGGTTCGTGAATTAAAAGACACACCAATTATTATCATGACCGCTCGTGATTCTGTTATTGACCGTGTTTCTGGATTAGATCACGGGGCAGATGATTATATTGTTAAGCCGTTTGCTATTGAAGAACTTCTTGCGCGGGTTCGGGCATTATTACGGCGAATTAGTATTGAAGATGGTAATAATAAGGAACACCAAACGACGGTCAATTACAAGGACCTTACCATTGAAAAAGAGAATCGCGTTGTTCGTCGTGGTGATGAAGTAATTAACCTTACAAAGCGGGAATACGAATTACTTTTGATCTTGATGGAAAATATCAATGTGGTTATGTCACGAAAAGATCTTTTGAGTAAGGTATGGGGCTATGACTCCAAAGTTGAGACCAATGTTGTTGATGTTTATATTCGGTACTTACGAAATAAGATCGACCGTCCTGGTGAAAAGAGCTATATCCAAACGGTTCGTGGTACTGGATATGTGATTCGCTCCTAGGAATGATCAATTATGAAACAAAAAGATGAAAGACGGTTTGTTTCACTAAAAATTAAGTGGGCAGCTGGAACAGCATTAGGGTCATTAATCATCTTTTGTATCGTTGTCATGGCATTATTTAGTGCATTTACGCAAAATTTATTTCATCAGGAAAGACAATTATTGAATCAAGGGATGACCAACATTAGTACACAATTAAGTACTGTTAATAGGCCCTTAACAAAAAAGAACGTTAGTCACCTTATTGATCCAGACAGAAAACGGTCAAACATTATTTCGGGAGAGGAATATAAACGACCAGTCATTAAGGAATTAAGTGATGGGCACTTAGTTATCAACATTTACAATCCTGATGGGAAAAACATTTTGAGTACTGGTCGCTATATTAAAAAGCCACAGTTTACGACTAATCGCAATATCCATATTGCTGCTGGGCCCGATCATGATGTGCTGGTCGGTCAGATGCCAATCTATGGGCAGACTAATCGGCAGTTGATTGGGTACTTACAAGTTGAAAATAATCTCGATGCTTATATGCAAAGCTATCATCAGTTGGCATTAGTATGTGTATTAGCCCTTTGCTTGGTTGTGATTGCGAGTGGTCTATTGGGATACTTTCTTTCACTCTTTCTCCTTCGACCATTGGACGGGATTCACGATACGGTTAAGGAGATTAGTGCTGATCCAACTAAAGATGTCCGAGTACCAACCACCAATCGTAATGATGAACTAGCAGAACTGATAACGATGTTTAATGAGATGCTTGATCGGATGCAGCGGTATATCGACCAGCAGTCACAATTTGTCAGTGATGTTAGTCACGAATTACGGACGCCTGTTGCGATTATTCAAGGGCATTTAGAGATGCTTCAACGATGGGGGAAGGATGATCCCAAAGTGTTGGATGATTCAATTAAAGCAACATTGATTGAAACGCGCCGGATGAAGAATTTAGTTCAGGAAATGCTTGATTTGAGCCGGGCAGAACAAGTTGAGATCAATTTCCGCAACCAGCATACGGTTGTTAATGATGTGGTTCACCAGGTCTACAATAACTTTAAGATGCTATATCCAGACTTTACTTTCCGTTTGGACGACGACCTGAAAGAACCAATCATGGTTGATATTTATCGTGATCATCTTGAACAGGTACTTGTAATTTTATGTGATAATGCCGTTAAATATTCTACGGACGACCATAAAGAGATCCATATTATTCTTTCACGGGGAATGAATACTGTTGAAATTGGCATTCAAGATTTTGGTGAAGGGATTTCGCCGGAAAATGTAAAACGGGTCTTTGATCGCTTCTATCGAGTAGATAAGGCTCGTAGTCGTAAGAAAGGCGGTAATGGATTAGGTCTTTCAATTGCCAAACGACTAATTGAAGGTTATCACGGTTCAATTACCCTGGAAAGTTCAGTCGGTGCTGGATCATTGTTTAGAATCATTTTACCGATTATTGAAGATCCAGAGACAAAAAAATAAATATTTAAGGTGTGAGGATAGAAGCAGGATGAGAAATTTTTGCTTCTATCCTCACTTTTTTATTACAAAACATTTTTATTCAATTGTTCTCCCTATGGCCGATAAAATAAGCGATGTTTTCTCCTAAGGGCGGTATAATGAAAACGGATACTAAAATATGAGGATTTTATTGAGGAGTTGAATAGGAGTGGCTGCGAAAGAGCAGAAAAAATTAATCACAACGCCAACATTGGTGTTAATGATTATTTCGACAATATATGGGTTTGGTAATGTTTCAATAGCTTATGATCAAATGGCATATGCGGGGATGTTTTGGTATATCCTTGCTGGAGTTTGTTTCTTCTTCCCCTGTTGTTTGATGATGGCTGAATATGGTTCAGCATTTAAGGACGCTAAGGGGGGAATTTATTCGTGGTTAGCTGGTTCGATAGGGGAACGGCTGGCCTTTATCGGCACCTTTATTTGGTTAGCTAGTTGGATTTTGTGGCTAGTATCAAGTGCTTCTCGGCTGTGGATAACATTGTCGGCACTATTATTTGGCCATGATACGACCCAACAATGGCACTTTTGGATTTTTAATTCGAACCAGTTAATTGGTATTTTGGCAATTCTTTTCGTCTTACTGGTGACTTTACTGAGTTCACAGGGGATTAATGGTATTACGAAAATTAGCTCGTTTGGTGGGGCGTTTATGATTGGAATGAATGCAATTTTCATTATTGCAAGTTTAGTGACGATTATTGCTAACAAGGGAGTTACTGCCCAGCCTATTCATGGTATTAGCAGTTTCATTGAATCGCCTAATCCAGCTTTTAAGACGCCGATTGCGATTATCTCATTCGTCGTTTACGCAATCTTTGCCTATGGTGGAATGGAAAATCTTGGTGGCGTTACTGATAGTATGAAAGATCCGGCGAAGACATTCCCACGGGGCTTAGTTATTGGTTCGCTCTTAACGATTGGCAGTTATGTATTAATGATTTTGATGACTGGCTTTAGCGTTAATTACAATCACGTTATTGCAAAATCAAGCGTTAACTTGGGTAATGTTACTTATGTTGTCTTTAACCAATTAGGATACCAACTAGGAGTTTCACTGGGATTAAGTCATGCTACTAATATTTTTCTTGGCGTTCTCTTTACGCGAATGATTGCGTTAGCTGGTCTGATGGGGATGTTGGGAGCCATGTTCCTGCTAGTTTACTCCCCGATTAAGTCCTTTATTATGGGAGCTAATCCTGAGTTGTGGCCTAAAAAAATTGTGACACTGAACAAACATGGAATGCCAGCATATGCGATGTGGATTCAAGCAATTTTTGTCTCATGTATTATTTTCTTAATCGCATTTGGGGGTTCCGCGGCAGCTAGTTTTTACCAAATTTTAACTGATATGGTTAACGTTTCAACCTGTGCGCCTTACATTTTCCTTGTTGGTGCATTTCCAGTCTTTCAAAAGAAGGATATTCCGCATGATTTTGTAGTATTTAAGAACCGCTTTTGGACAAACGTGTTGGTTATTTTTGTTGAAATAATTGTTTGCTTAGGGATTATCTTTACATGTATTCAACCGATTATCGAGCATGATTTTCAAACTGCATTCTGGACGGCATTTGGTCCGGTTTTCTTTGGAATTGTTGCCTGGATATTTTACAATCACGCAGCAAAGAAGATTACAAAGTAGATAAAAGAGACTATTGAAAAAATTTTTGATTTTTTCAATAGTCTCTTTTATTAATGTCTTTAGACCTAGTTGAGTGCGTGAGCAAAGCGAATGCACGAAACAAAAAACCACCTGCTATGCGGGTGGGCGATAAAAATTATATAAAAAAGGCCTCTTTTGCCTTAAGATGTAGGTGTTCAAGCCAAAGTCAATAAGGGAAAAGAGGTTGTATAAATATGGCTAATAAATTAAATAGCTTAGCCCATACGAAGTGGTTATGTAAGTATCACATCGTATTCATACCAAAGTATAGACGTAAAGCGATTTTCAATCAATACCGAAGAGACCTAAGAGATTATATTCGTTTGTTGTGCAAATATAAGGGAGTAGAAATAATTGAAGGTCATATGATGCCAGATCATGTGCACTTGTTAGTAAGTATTCCGCCGAAGCTAAGTGTATCGCAGTTTATGGGATACTTAAAAGGGAAAAGTGCATTAATGATGTTTGA
>NZ_JACIVH010000069.1 GCF_014145615.1 Limosilactobacillus balticus
TATGAATAAAACTCTGAAATGTCTCTTATCCATGATTAAGCACCATGAAAAATACCACTATCGGTATACGGACTCTATGGTCCCTGTGAGGGCATAATCGTCTCACAAATTTAATATATCACTAATTCTCGATTTTTGAAGAAGAACCGGGTTGGTTTAGTATACTCTTCTTTTCTAAATATTTTTCTTGACTAATCGTAGGAAAGCGAGGCTGGGAGAAAACTTTTGTTTTCTCTCAGCCTCAACTACTTTTATGAACAATAGAAAGATAACGTGGAACTAGCTTCGCGTCGCCACAAGGCTCGAGTCTAAGTATGAACGATAATCAGCCCGTGCCGTGCTAATCATCGTCCTAGCTTAGCCCACCGCCTTGTCGAGGAGGTTATTTCCCACTCTCTCTTTTTAGTTATCACGAATAACTGTCCCGACTTTACCGGCAAGAGCATCATCAAGGCCATCTAATGAAGTAATTAATGCTTCTCGTTCTGGATGACCTTCAACAAATGAAAGACATGCTTCAATCTTAGGTAGCATGCTACCAGCAGCAAACTGTCCTTCTTTCATGTATTTCTGAGCTTCTGCAACGTTTAATGTCTTAAGGGCTTTTTCATCCGGCTTTCCATAGTTAACATAAACATGATCAACGGCAGTTAAAATAATCAACTTATCAGCATCAATCTTATCGGCTAACAATGCACTTGAACGATCCTTATCAATAACCGCTGGAACTCCTTCAAGTCCTTTATCAGTGATGATTACAGGTACACCACCACCACCACCAGCAATAACAAGCTTATCAGCATCAATCAATGTTTTAATGCTATCAAGTTCCATAATCTTCATTGGTAGTGGAGAAGGAACGACTTGACGATATCCACGTCCCGCATCTTCTTTAAAAGTGTAGCCCTTTTCTTTGGCAATTTCATCAGCTTGTTCTTTAGTGTAAAAGTCACCAACAGGCTTTGATGGATTTTCAAAAGCAGGATCATTAGGGTCAACTGCAATTTGCGTTACAATTGTTGCCACACTCTTATTCATCCAACGGTGGTGTAATTCATTTTCTAAACTTTGTTGCAAATGGTAGCCAATATAACCTTGACTCATTGCACCACACTCTGGGAAAGGAAAAGCAGCAGTTTTGCCGTGTTCAGCAGCAAAATTCATCCCTAAATTAATGGCACCCACTTGGGGACCATTACCGTGACTAATAACTACTTGGTTTCCTGCAGCAATTAACCCGATTAATGAGGAAGCAGTATTTTTTACTAACTTTAATTGTTCTTCAGGTGATTTGCCTAATGCATTTCCCCCTAAAGCAACGACTACTTTAGCCATGGCAAATGCCTCCTAATTAGTTTTGTTCACCTAAAGTTGCAACCATTACAGCTTTAATAGTGTGCATCCGGTTTTCAGCTTCACGGAAGACAACTGAATGTTCACTTTCGAATACTTCGTCAGTAACTTCCATTTCCTTTAAGCCAAACTTCTTTTCAATTTCCTTACCAACTTCAGTGTCGAGGTTGTGGAATGCAGGAAGACAGTGTTCAAAGAGAACATTAGGATTTTCAGTAGCCTTCATAACATCCATTGTTACTTGGTAAGGCTTAAGAAGGTTAATCCGCTTTTCCCACATGTCATCAGATTCACCCATTGATACCCAAACATCAGCATAGATTACGTCCATACCTTTGACACCTTCCTTGATGTCATTAGTAACAACAATCTTAGCACCAGTCTTGGCAGCAATTTCGTTAGCCTTATCTAACGTTTCCTTAGTTGGTTCCAATTCCTTAGGAGTAACAACGTGATATTCCATACCCATTACGGCGGCACCAAGCATCAATGCATTTGAAACATTATCTTGACCGTCACCGACAAAGGCAAACTTGATGTCCTTGTAAGGCTTCTTCAATACTTCGTGAGCGGTTAAGAAGTCAGCAAGTACTTGTGTTGGGTGATCTTCGTCAGTTAAACCATTCCAAACTGGTACACCAGAGTACTTAGCTAAAATTTCAACATTACGTTGTGAGAATCCACGATATTCGATACCATCGAACATCCCGCCAAGAACTCGTGCAGTATCCTTAACAGATTCCTTGTGACCAATATGTGAGCCTGATGGGCCAAGGTAAGTTACATGAGCACCTTCATCCTTAGCACCAACTTCAAAAGAACAACGAGTACGGGTAGAACTCTTTTCAAAAATCAAAGCAATGTTCTTACCCTCAAGATTCTTGCCTTCATAACCAGCATATTTTGCCTTCTTTAAATCTTCAGCAAGATCAAGCATGTATTCCATTTCCCGAGTGTTAAAATCTGCAAGAGTTAAGAAACTACGATTACGTAAATTAAAAGCCATTTTTTATTTCCTCCTAAGGTCTTAATACAAGTACTATAATAGGATTAAGTTTCATAATACTTCAAAAAGATTCCATAAATAACAGAAAAAATTTAGCGACTTTTTTACAACAATCTCCTTATTCACAATGATGTAAGCGGAAACACCTACACATTTGTAAAATATCAACTCTATTGTCTATTATCTTCACAAATAGTAAAATAAAATAGTGTTTCATAATACTTCAAAGAACATCAAGAAATCGGTGAAAATACATGAATTTTTATATTTTAGATAATGATAGTAAAATTATTCATTTATTATCCAATATTATTGAAAATGATTTCAACAATACTGTTGTCGGAACAACCTCTAATCCGCAACAGGCCTATGATGATGCAATGCGTCTAGGAATTGATATTATGTTTATTGATTATGCAATGCCAGCGATGGATGGAGTTCAACTCATTCAAAAAATCCAGGATAGTCATCATTATCCACACTTCATTATGACTGCTCAAGCAATTTTGCCCTCTGTAAAAACGAGTGCATATCAACATGGGATTGACTTTTTTATTGAAAAACCACTAAACATTGCAGAAGTTAAATCTGTTATTAAACTAGCAGCACAAAATATTAATATGTCTAATCGCCTTCTTCAAGTTTTAGATCTTGTGAGCGGTGCTGCTACGAACAACAATACGGTTACGATTAGTGGAAAAAACAAGAAAAAAGAAAACGCTCAATCTATCTTACGTTTCCTTGGTATTACAGCTGGAAATGGTGCTCCTGCAATTAACAAGCTTATTAATACAATGATTGAACGAGAAATTAGTTTTGACGAGGTTAATTTTGAAGAATTTTTCCAATGTGATGAGCATGGTAAAAAGATAATTTTCCAACGGATTCGGCGCGATATAAAAACCGGCCTTAATAATCTCGCCCATATGTGTATGGATTATCCAGAAAACGACATTATTCTGGAATATGCGAATAATTTATATGAATACAAAAACGTTCATAATGAAATTTCATTTCTCAAAGGAGAACGTACTAGCGGTGGCCAAGTATCGCTAAAACACTTCTTTAATGGATTAATTCAAGAAATAAATTAACAATAAAATAACGGAGAAAATAACCTTAAGACAGTTGTTTTCTCCGTTATTTACATTATCTAAGTTCTTTTAAAAAGGCTTCACGCTTCTCTTCATCTACTCCTGCAGCAGTAAGCGAGCGCAATGGCATATTCGCAGAAATCGCTACCCATGCGTCATCAGCCATCATCGGTTTTAAAGCATCATATAAGCCAGATTTTTCAAGCGCTTCTTGAATTTTAGGATTATTACTATTCCAAACTTCTCCAATGTAGGTATCTTCTGTAACTTCACCTAGTGGGTCAACCCCGATTGTCAGTTTAAAATCAGCTGTTAAGCGAACATCACGTGAAGAAGAGCCAAGCATGATCTCATATCTTCCATTATCAGCTTCCCACTGCTCATTGTTAATGTTATACCAACTAAAGGCACGGCGCGATAGTCTCATCTCAACAGTCTTGGTTTCTCCTGGCTGAAGATCAACCTTCGCAAAATTGCATAATTCTTTAACGGGCATTTCCACACGACTAACATGGTTTGCTACGTAAAGTTGAACAACTTCTTTTCCGGCAACCTCCCCTGTATTTGTTACTTGTAAGCTTACATTAACCTCGTCTGTTCCTTCTTGAACAACCAAATCGTGATATTCAAAGCTTGTGTAACTCAATCCATGACCGAATGGAAAGAGAACTGGCATCTCATGCAAGTCATAGTATCGATAACCGACAAAGATCCCTTCATGATAATCCTCTTGATCATGATCTTTGCCAAAGGTTCCATAGGTTGGATTATCCTGTAACCGAAGTGGAAATGTTTCTGATAACTTTCCAGATGGATTGACTTTCCCTGTTAAAATATCCCACGTTGCTTCACCGACTGCTTCCCCAGCTAAGTAAGTTTCAACAATCGCACCTACTTTACCTGCCCATGGCATCTCAAGGGCTGAACCATTTTGTAATACAACTGTGATATTAGGATTAACTTGAGCAACTTGTTCGATAAGGCGATTTTGATTTAATGGTAATGAGATTGATGTTTTATCAAAGCCCTCTGTCTCCATTTCTTCAGGAAAACCAGCAAATATAATAACTTTGTCGCTACTTTTAGCTAGTTGCAACGCCTCATTGAGTAAACCTTCATCTTCCTGCTCGCTATCTAATGAGTATCCTTGTGCATATTGAGCATTAGTAGGAGCTGCTTGAAGCGGAGTAACAAGATAGTGGGCATTGACATGCGAACTTCCCCCACCTTCAAACCGTGGCTTAGCTGCTAATTCACCAATAATTGCGACGGATTCACTCTTTTTTAAGGGAAGCTGTTGATTTTTATTTTGAAGTAAAATAATACTCTCATCAGCAACTTGACGGGCAAAATTATGTTGTTCTTCTTTATCATAATCTTCAGCCGTAGCGGCATCTTTCCCCCATTTTTCAACCATTCGTAATATCCGGAGTGCTGAACGGTTTAGGGTTGATTCTTGTAATCGGCCTTCTTTTACTGCTGTCACAATTTCATCAACAGAGACTTGACCTTTACCTGGCATTTCTAAATCTAAGCCTGCTTTTATGGCTGCAACATGATCGCCAACAGCGCCCCAGTCAGACATTACTAATCCTTCAAATCCCCATTCGTTACGCAAAATTTCCGTTAACAAGCGCTGATTTTGGGAATTAAGAACCCCATTCAGTCTATTATAAGAACACATTAAGGTAGCAGGCTGGGCTTCTTTAACAATCCGTTCAAATTGAGCTAAATAAATTTCCCGTAAAGCTCGCTCATCAATATTAGATGAAGATGTAAAACGCTGATCTTCACGGTTATTCGCAGCAAAATGTTTGACGCTAACACCAACATCCTTTTCTTGAACTCCCTTTACATATGCTGTCCCCATTCGACCAGCTAATAGTGGATCTTCAGAAAAATACTCAAAGTTACGTCCAGCTAAGGGACTACGCTTGATATTAACTCCAGGGCCGAGTAAAACGCCAAGATGTTCGGCATTTGCTGCTACTCCAAGATGACTTCCTAAGTTAAATAGCAAACTATCATCAAACGAACTAGCTGTTAAAGCGGATGAAGGAAAACAAACTGCATCAACAGAATCATTAATATCAGTTGGCGAAACAGATAAATCTTGTTTGCGTAATCCAGAGGGTCCATCTGACACCATCATTCGATCTACTCCAGGTACTTTAGCGGTAAACCAAAAATCTTTTCCTGAAACTAAGGCAGCTCTTTCCTCAAGCGTTAATCCCTTAACAAAATTTAAATCAATTTTTACCATTATCCTTATCCCTTCTAAGTTGTTCTTATTGTAAGCAAAAGCATAGATATGAATAATACATAACTAGCTCAATCGATTCTTTTTGTTCCTATAAGCATAAAAAGAATCAAGAACTTAACATTCCCATAGTCTGTTATCAGTTTATACTATCATAATATAACTAAATATCGCTTAATTTAACCCAGTCCTTATCAACTACTCGTTGTAATGCCCAACAATCCCAACCGTACCAGGCTGGCTCATTAACCGTGTCAATATTTAATTTATAAGTCCAGTAGATATAACCAATTCCTTGATTCCACGCATCAACTTGTGTTTTCCAAAGAATTTGATAAATTTTTTGAAGTTTTTCTTTATCCATATGGACTGCACCATCAAATTCTTGTTGAGTTGGGTTTATTCCTCCATTAGTATCAATCCCTGCTGTATAGGAGTTAAAGAGTGACCATTCACCAGTTACTACAGGTACATACTTATTAACTTCAGCAATTTTTTTACCAAAGTCAGTCATTGTCTTTTGATAAGCAGTTATCGAAAGATCATGATTGCGAATTTCGGCCATCATTAAATATTGATGAGTATCAAGAACAACATTTTCAAAATCATGCTGTTTAAAGAAGTCTTCCCACTTGTCAATATTAAAGCCGTCGTGGAACATAATTACCTTGTCTGCTGGTAAAATCGGTCGTAATAGCCGATAGCAATCTAAGTAATACTGGTACAAAAACTCAAAGGTAATAGGTGCACTACCTTTTGCCATCGCAGAATCGCGGGGTTGGTAACGACGTTGCATATCAGCAAATATTTCATTTGTTGCCGGCTCATTTAAGACTTCAATCCCATATAGACCTTCCCGGTTACCATAACGCTGAGCCAAACGTTTGATAACGTTTTTCTCAAACTTTATTTCTTCTGGCTCACTAGCCCATTTGCAAACACCAGAAATTCCACCATTATCAAAACCATTTTGACTGTCTGGTGCAGTATGGAGATCTAATAGTATCTTAATTCCATAAGCCTCAGCCCAGTTAAAGGCACGATCAACATATTCAATTTCTCCAATAAATGGTTTCCGGTCTCCGAAGATAAAATAAGGCAACGGTAAGCGAACTAGGTTAAAACCCAACTTAGCAATCCGCAGAAAATCTTCTTCTGTAATAAAGTTAGCTCGGTGCTGTTCAATTCTTGCTTGATACACATCTGCTGATAAATCATGGGCCAAATAATATTCATCATCCGCATTAGTTCCATCAAATAAATGTGGTGACATCCATTTTTCCAAGACAAGCCATCCACCTAAGTTAACTCCTTTAATCTTTTTATTCATGACTACCACTCCTCACTTTGTGCACCGAATCATTTGAATAAATACACAGGCGATAATAGCAAAGGCAATTGCAACAGGAAATACCAGTCGATAACCAGCAGCAGCAACTAAAGCACTAGTAACAATTGGCCCGGCAGTTTGTCCTAACGTTGTTGCCATGTTGATAATACCTAAATCCTTTCCGGCTTCCTTCTTCGAAGGCAAAACGTCAACATTTAAAGCTTGATCGACTGCACCATAAACAGCGTAGCCTAAACCAGCAAACCCAGCAAACATCATCATTGAACTTGGTGACTTCAAAATCCATGGTAGAAGATAACCGATTGCTAATAGAACTGAGGCCACTATAACTGGTAACTTTCGCCGACCAATTTTATCGGAAATAGCTCCAGAAGTCAGTGAACCAACTAACCCCACAACCATTGTAATAACTGACATAACAGAAATAGTCGTAGCTGCTGCTTGCTTGTCTTGACCAATGTACATTTCTAAAATGTAAAGTTGGTAGTTTAAAATCATATAATAACTAAAGATTAGCAGCGTTCGACCGACAAAGGCCAACCAAAAGTCCCTAGCACCTTTCATCGGTGGACGAAAAGATAGCATAAATTCCTTAAAACCACCTTTTACGGGTGTCATATTCTTAGAAGACTTTTCACTTGGCCATACCAAGACAGTCGCAATTCCAGAAATACCCATTAAAATACCAGCAGAAACAAAGCCAGGGATTTGAATAGTTATAAAGAAGGCACCAACCAAGGTACCAATTGAAGTACCAACAGTCGTCCCAGCAGAATAGAAAGCCGACATCGTTGCCCGTAAATCATCTGGAACTCTATCTGATAAAGTGGCAATAACTGGGGCAATAATGGCATTCAAGCCAAACATACAGATACAATACATTAGTCCCATTAACCAAACATTATCAAAAACTCCCGTTAGAAATAAGGTAATACCTCCGACGATTCCACCTCCGACAATCCATGGTGTCCGTCGACCATAGCGTGAACGTGTTCGGTCTGATAAATTACCAAATAATAAATTTGAAACTAATGAAGCAATTGCTGTAACAGCATTAATAATTCCAAATATCGTTGTCGCTTGCGCTCCACCAACAACATTCTTTAAGTGTTGTGGTAAAAGAACTGCTGAAACAATTCCTAAACCACTCATCCAAAGTAGTGAGCAGACAAAGAAAGATAGTGAGAAACGAATCCGACTAGTTTTTGAAGCGGTCGTGGTCATCGCTTGTTCGTTATTTACATTTTGCATTATACACCCTCCTGATAAAGCGCTTTCAATTAGTGTTAAAAAAATTTATTCTTGTCTTTCAATAATTTTTACATCCCAAGGGGATAATTTAATTTGATCATTCTCTTTAACTGGCTGATTAGCTCGAAGTTCAGTTCCATTCACTGGTAATTTAACTATGGTAACCTGATCACTATAGTTAAAAATAAAGTCAATTTGGTGACCAAATTCATTGATTCCCGACTTTACGATAATTGGAAAATGCACGCCATAATTTGACTGTAGATCAATTCGGTGACAAATATGTTCTACTAATCTCTCAATCACTTCAACGTTAGCCCAACAACCAAGGTACCAGGTCATCCCCTGACCAAATCGATTTTCCGTAATCGCAGCGTAATCTTTCCAGTGATTATCGTAACCAGCGAGTACCTTTGCACTATCGCTAACCAGTAGTTCGGCCCACTGATCAATTGTTGTATCAACCCTCTTAAAAATTCCTGACCGATCAGCTAACTTTTCGCCATTTGGGTCAACAAACATCTCATAATGAGCGCCAATAGCTTCACTAATGATTCCAGGCTGCTGACAAGTCCGCACCTTGACATGTTGATCAGTAACACCATTCTTAAACGTATAAAGCACATGACCACCATTTTGAACATAGGTGTTTAGCTTCCACAGGAAGGCATCATCACTAACATAGAGCATTGGGACTACGATTAGGTCATAGTGATCAAGATCAATCGTTGATGGATTTAAGATATCTGTGCGAATGTTATGACGATAAAATGCATCATAGAGTCGTCGAAAGACGTCATTATACTTATCCTTGCCAATACCAAATTCCATCCAATTACTACTAGTTGCAGTTAAGCTTTCATTGTCAACTACAAATGCTACTCGTGAATTGATCTTAAGGTTAATTAGTTTAGGTGAAAGACGTTGGAAGTCTTGGCCAACTTTTTTGGCCTCATTGTAAACTGGATTTGGAGCAAAATCATGACTTAAAAGTCCCTTCCAGTAAGTCTCAAATGAGTTATGAATTGAGTGCCAGTGCCAGTATTCAACCATGTTGGCACCAGTAGCTACATGACTAAAAGTCATTTGATACAATTGTCCTGGATATGGCGTCCAATTCTTAAAAGCCTGAGCTTGGGTTTCCATTACTAAGTAGTTTTGCATTTTAATGCTTCGAGCTTCGTCACCGGCAAATGATAACTCAGCACCAGTTAACTGGCGCTGTGCTGGGTGGTAAACATCGATTCCTACGACATCCAAGCACTTTGCTGCTGCAAAATGGTTAACATTTGGTTGAATACCATATGAAAACCCACGCCATTCAAAGTCAAAGTTGTGGGTAATAAATTGGTTTCGATGCTTATATTCATTTACGATTCGTGCTTGCCAAATAAGGTAATCCGTCACCAGTTGACGTTGGTACTTAGAAAATTCCCCAGCTAAACTACCATTAATCGTCCCGCTAACAGAAGGAAAATCTTCCCATGCATTAATCCGATTTGACCAGTAATCTAGGCCAAAATCATAGTTAAATTGGTCCAAGTCACCATTGTACTTGTTCTTAATATATTCAACAAAGCCACGTTGAACGTTTTCGCTGGAAGTGCCATAATGTTTGGTTTCATTATCAATCTGGTAGCCAATTACATTATCATACTTTGCAGTAATCGCCATCATATGGCGGATAATCCGTTCAGCATAGTAACGATAGATTGGGCTAGTGATATCCATAATCTGCCGTGCACCATATGGCTTGCGCTGTCCATCGTTTTCAACCAGTACCTCTGGATATTTCTTTGCTAACCAAGTGGGAAAAGCATAAGTTGGTGTTCCCACAATCACATTCATTCCCGCCGCCTGCATTTTATCCAAAACATAGGTAAGCTTTGAAAAATTAAACTGACCATCCTGAGGCTCATAAGTACTCCAAGTACTTTCACCGATCCGGACGACGTTTATCCCAGCTATCTGCATCATCTCAATATCCTTATTAATTCGGTCATATGGAAGATATTCAAAGTAATAAGCAACCCCATATAATAACTGTTTCATTGGTCATTTTCCTTTCAATCATTGTTTGAAATCGATTTCATTTGACTACTATTTTATTATCGTGATAATGTAAGCATATTCATAGATCATAACCTAGGTAAATTTGTCCCTTTTTGAGGTATTAATTATGAAACCATATCAATCCACGATTCTTTGTAACGCAATTCGCTTACCTGCCCTTAATTGGCAACTAAGTTTTTTTGGTGGTCATTGCCAACAGGTTAAGGCGGGATGGCACATCGGTACTGAACGTCATCTAGCCTTTGAACTGATTCAGGTTTTATCTGGTGCCGAACGGGTGAATCTAGCACAGCATGTATTTATCCTTAACGCCGGTGATATTCTCATAATTCCGCCAAATTTGGAACACGATATTACCTGTCTTAAAGAGATGGATTATTTTAACTTCCACTTTTCTTTAGATGACCAACTGTTAAGTACCCAACTGATTGAGCACGGCTTAATCTACTACCCACAATCCACCCCACAAAATAAGGAACTATTGCCAAGTCTCACCACCCTTTACCAATTAATTAGGCCTGACATGAAATATACATTCGCAACCAAACTTAATATTCAAAAGTTCTTTACTGATTTTCTTATTGTTTTGAACCAACAAACTGCTCATCATGAGAAAAATACTAGGCTTACTAAACTTAAGTATGCAGGAATGATTGCTAGTAACCTTCAACAACAGTTAAAAAATCAGATTTACAATTTCACGCAACAAGGAATTGACCCACAGACTACTAATACAATCACTATTAAGAACGTAATTGGTAAGGCCCAAATTAGTCTTAGCTATGGTACAGAAGTTTTTCGCGATGTCTATGGGATATCACCGCGAGCTTATCTATCAGAGTTAAAGCTATCAGAGGCTAAGCATCTGCTTATGATTCCAAATTTTAGTATTTCAGATATTAGTACGGTCCTTGGCTATACTGAACAATCTCACTTTACTCGGCAATTTAAGCGGTGGATGGGAATGACTCCTAATCAATTTCGGAATCATAATCTTTAAAGATGGTTAGTCACTTGATAATATTCAAATTCTCCAAAAGACTGATGTTCATAAGCATCCACTGCCCCAATAAAATTGAAAAGACCTGTAAAGCCACCAATTTCTCCTGGTTCACCATTAACTCCTTCATCTGAAAGATAAGAAAGATCAAATTGTTTAGCAAGCTGTTGCCAATTTTCAGTTTCGGCTAAGCGGTAAAAAACTGTCGCCAGCCCTAACTCATAATGCAATTTAAGTTCAACCTTCTCATTTGAAATAACTACCTCATCGTTGTAGTAATCAATTCGTTTGCCTTGTTTAGCTTGTAAAATTCTTAAAACTGTCTGCTTTTCATTATCAGATTGACAAAGACGCACATAGAACCAGTTATTCGCGTCGTAGTAAAAGCCAGCACCCGCTGTTTCAGAATAATGCTTAGGATGAAAAGTTACTTTAGTTTGAAGATCATAGTTTAATGAAGTGGCACGAGTCCCCATAATTGACGGCGATACTTGTGAAAAGAAGGAGTTTCGACCACTAATTAGTAATTTTTCATCAGTAACTTGTACCCATTCATTACTCTGCCCATGATAAGGGGTCATAAATCGTTGATCGTAGTGACCGTTGGTAAAATGGTCATCAATGTTAAAGAATTGCCAGTCTTGTTTAACTTCTGCTGGGACTTCAACTATTGACTTAGCTAAGTTGCTCCCATCAGCCATTTCTAACCATCCTTCTTCATTCCATCGCATCTTTTGTAATGATGTTTCTCGCCCTAGAGGATTTAATTTTTTTCCTGGTAACGGTCGTGACATTAGGTGAGCAAGATACCATTGACGGTCTGGAGTTTCCACTAGGGAGCCATGTCCAGACTTCTGCAATTTAGACTGTGGATTATACATTTCAAAGTGTCCAGCATCCGGATTACCAAGAGAGAACAAGTGACGTGGTGATGAAGTTACAATCGGTTCACCAGTTGGATCTGGTTCATATGGCCCAAAGATTTCTTTAGCACGCCCTACTTCAACTCCGTGAGCATAGCCAGTTCCTCCCGATGCCAATAACAGATAATAATAACCATCATGTTTATAAATTTGCGGTGCTTCAACACATCCCCGAGTAGTAAAACCTGTTGTAACTCGATGCCAATCGCCAACCTTCCCTGTTATTAAATTAACCTCAGCGATTACTATGTGACCAGGAGCTTGATAGCCCACTCGAGTTTCCCATTCCAAAACTGCGGCATAGTGTTTACCGTCACTATCATGAAATAGCGATGGATCAAAACCAATTGAAGTTAGATATTGCGGTTTTGACCACGGACCAGTAATCTGATCGGCTGACATAATATAACTTTCTGCATTGAACTCTCGGCCAGCCATGTTTTGAACATGACAATATGCTAGCCAGAACTTTTTCTGATTTGCATCATACGAAAGATGAGGTGCCCAGATTCCAGCCGGTGTATTTGTTCCTTGGAGATCCACATCTTTATCGCTTAAAGCATATGTTAATAGTCGCCAATTCACTAAATTCTTTGAGTGAAAAATTTGAATAGCCGGCTTCCAATGAAAAGTTGATGTTGCAATGTAATAATCTTCACCTACTCTCAAAATTGAGGGATCGGGTGCCATTCCAGGAATTATCGGATTCTTGATTTCATTCAATTTCTTCTCCTCCTAATTATTCTTATGGTATAGGTTCAGTAAGTTAGTTTGTTTATTGAATTAATTTACAGTAGTATAATATTATGTAAGCGAATTCATATCAATGTAATTAAATTTACAACACTAAATTTTCATCTATATAAGTAAGAAATGTAACTTTAGGAGAAAAATTATGAATAGTAGTCATCATGAAAATGTTATTGTCAATACTAAGCTCGGCATTCGTTTTTGGAAATCAGCAGTTGATTCAAATGGATATGTACCTTTTCACTGGCATAGTAGTATTGAAATCGTATGTGTTATTGATGGAAAGCTTTTGTTCACTATTAATGGAAAAACTTATAAAGTTGGGGCAAATGAGTTCATAATTGTTCCTTCTGGGGTAGTTCATGATGTTACAAATTCGCCGAACATTGCTTATGTACTTCAAATTCCACTTTCTGCTTTAGCACAATATATAGATCATCCAGAACAAGTTGATTTTCAAAATGGCGTAACCACGACGATCACTTATAAAACAATTGTTAGTCTAATTAAAGAATTAGGTAATTTGATTTGTTCTCAACCTCTTGGATTTCGTTTTGATAGTGAGATAGTTTTTTTACAACTTCTAAAACTAATTTTTACAAAACTGGTTTCTAAAACCCCACTGCAAACAAGCAATAATCGCTTAAAAGATATTATTATTTTCATTAATAAACATTATTATCAGAAACTATCCGTTAATGGTTTAGCTAAAAAATTTGGATATAATCCAAGCTATCTATCCCGACTTTTTAAGGAACAAACTGGTATATCATTAATAAATTACATTTATGAAGTAAAAATTAACCAGTTTTATCAAGATATCATTAATACAAATATCCCAATTAAAGAACTATTATTAAAGAATGGTTTAACGAATATGCGAACTGCCAGAAAAGACTTTAAAAACATGTTTGGTGTATTGCCAAATGATATTCGCCGAAAAAATATTCTTAATATACAAAAAAAGGATTAAACATCAGCATTTTCAACATAATGTTTAATCCTTTTTATTAATCCCAACTATTTCGTAATTTCATAATATCGTGACTAAGATCTTTAGTTTGGTCATAAACACGATGATATATCTTATAGAGCTCATTATATTTTACTACTATTTCTGGTTGCGGATCATAGGTCTTGCCAAAATGAACGAACTTCTTCGCACAATCTTGAAGTGAATCAAACCATCCCAGACCTACTGCAGCTAACATCGCAGCACCGAGACCTGGCCCCTGTTCATTTGTTAATGAAACTACTTTTTTATTAAAGATATTAGCTTGTAGTTGCAGCCAAAATTCACTCTTAGCTCCACCACCAATAGCGACAACCGTATCAAAATCTTGACCATGTTGATCATAAATATTTAGAATATCGCGGAAACTAAAAGTAATACCTTCAATTACTGAACGAACAAAATCATACTTGTTTTGCATACTGTCAACACCGATAAAGCTCCCCCGAACATCAGCATCAGCGTATGGCGTTCGCTCACCGACAAGGTATGGCGTAAAAATCAAACCGTTAGCTCCCAATGGCCGTTCAGATGCCCTATTAACCATTGCTGTGAAATCTTCATCTTTTGCAAAAGTATGTTTGAACCAATTTAACGAATGCCCCGCAGCTAGCGTAACCCCCATTGAATAGTAAGTATCAGGAATTGCATGACACTCATACTGTAAGGCACCGTGATAATTTACATTTGCATCGGGCTCATATTTCAAAACCACGCCTGATGTTCCAATACTGCTCATTACCATATTTGGCTTTAGAATACCTGCTCCAACGGCTCCACAAGCATTATCACCGCCACCGCCAAAAACTTTAGTGGTCGTCTTTAATCCTGAGAACATCGAATAAGAATCAGTAACCGTCCCCGCTTCATCAATTGAACGAATTAATGGGGGACACATCGACATAGAGATGCCAAATTCATCGCAGATTTCTTTACTCCAAGTATTCTTCTTGATATCAAATAGGACTGTTCCGGTGGCATCGGAATAATCTATTGCCTGTTTATCAGTCATTACATAACGAACATAATCTTTAGGCAATAAGAAACTTTTTGCTTTTGCCCAAATCTCTGGTTCATTTTCTTTAACCCACAAAAGCTTAGGTAAAGTGAATCCTTCCAAGGCACGGTTACCAGTAATCTCAATAAATTTATCGCCCAGCTTTTCTTTAATTTCTTCACATTGCTTAGTCGTCCGTGTATCATTCCATAGCATCGCTGGTCGCAATACTTGTCCATTAGCATCCAGCAAAACCAGCCCGTGCATTTGTCCTGAGAATGAGATTCCATCAATTTCTTCAGCCTTTAATCCGTCTCTTAAAATTAATCGATCAATTGCAATCGTTGTTCCATAAAGCCAATCTCGCGGGTCTTGTTCGCTGTAGCCAGGATGAGGCTGATGGAGATCATAGCCATAGCTTTGTTGCGCAACAATTTTGCCATCACGGTCCATCGCTGAAACCTTGACTGCACTTGTACCTAGGTCGACCCCAATTACATATTCGTTCATTATAATTTCATTCCCTTCTTAACCAAAAAGGGTCGGGGCAAAGTTGATTGCCTCGGCCCTTTTATTATATGACTTTTTTCCGTACTGAGTGAATGCTTGTCATGTTGTAGTTTTTTGGATTGATAGGAGATGTTTACTTAGCAAGCGTTTCAATCATGTAGTGGTTAATTGTGTCTTTAATTTCTTCAAGATGGTCTGAATGTGTGGCTGCTAACAATTCGCTTTGTGGAGTATCAATTACTTTTTCTTCAAGACTAGCAAAGTTTTCATTACCGTCTTCAATACTCTTACCTAAGCCTTCATCCCATGTGGAGTAACGTTCTTTAATAATATCATCTAAGAAACCGTCTTCCTTCATAGCAGCAGCAACCCGTAAACCAGCAGCAAAGCTATCCATACCAACAATGTGACCATAGAAGAGATCTACAGGCTTAAACGATGTCCGACGTGGTTTTGCATCAAAGTTTAATCCACCACGAGGTCCAATGCTACCGTTTTGAATAACTTCCCACATAGCAGCAGTAGTTTCATAAAGGTTAGATGGATATTCATCGATATCCCAACCAATTAACTTATCACCTTGGTTGGCATCAAGAGAACCAAGCAATCCTGCTTCACGAGCAACCCGAATTTCGTGTTGGTACGTGTGACCAGCTAAGTTAGCATGGTTACCTTCAAGGTTAAGCTTAAAGTCCTTATCAAGACCATATTCACGCATGAAGTTGATTGTTGTTGCAGCATCAAAGTCATATTGGTGAGTAGTTGGTTCCTTTGGCTTTGGTTCAAGAAGCATTTGAGCGTCAAAACCAATTTCATTAGCGTAATCTTTAGCCATGTGGAAGAACTTAGCAATATGAGATTGTTCACGCTTCATATCTGTGTTCCAAAGTGATTCATATCCTTCACGTCCACCCCAGAATACATAGTTCTCTGAACCAACGCGCTTACCAACTTCAAGACTGTGCTTTAATTGAGCAGCAGCATAAGCGTAAATTTCTGCTGAAGGAGCAGTACCAGCACCTTCTAAGAACCGTGGATTTGTAAAGAGGTTTGAAGTATTCCAAAGAACTTTCATGCCGGTAGCTTTTTGATATTCAACAATCTTATCAACTACTCGATCCAAATTCTTGTTTGTTTCGCGAAGTGTGTCACCTTCTGGAGCTAAATCACGATCGTGGAAGCAAAGGAAATCAACACCTAATTTGTTATAAAATTCGAATGCATAATCAACCTTTGCTAAAGCGCAATCCATTGGGTCACTGTATTTGTCATATGGACGTTGAGCAGTTCCATCACCGAATGGGTCAACTAACCGTTGATCGAATGTGTGCCAATATGCGACTGAGAAACGAAGCCAATCCTTCATTTTCTTACCTAAAATTACTTCATCTGGGTTGTAGTATTGGTAGAACAAACCAGACTTAATACTTTTATGTGGTCCCTCGTATTCAATTTTATCAATATCATTCCATAAATCAGCCATATTTACGGCCTCCCATCCATTTAGTTTGTATAAACAACTAACTTACAATTATTAATATATACCCTTAAAGCAATTTTGTAAACCCTTTCTTTGTGATTTTACGTATAAAATCACAAAGAAAGGGTTACATATCAATACCAAACGTCTATAGCCCATTAATTTATTCAATTAAAAAATACCCCCTACATTTTCATAGGAAGTATTTTTAGTCAACCATACCAGTTGACAGATATCCGAAAAACCGAACCACAATTAAAGAAATTATAGTTCGCTTTTTTCTTATTAGGTAAATTTTTTAATTTATTATTTAAAACAAGCTTTTTTGAATTTCTTCTGCGCCAGCAAATGGCCCTGCTGTCACTTTAATTCCTTCTCGATGAGTACCAAAGAAATCAGTGTTAAATGTAATTGGAGTACCATCAGGGTTTTCATATTTTTCTTCCGGTTCAAATGCCATCATGATTGTATCAGTAGAGATAACGCCATCTGTTTTTGCAGGCACAGCATTAAAAAGATTGGTTTTAAGAAATAGTCCCTCATCTCGTTGTTCAAGTTTTAATTGAATTTTTTTATCAGAAATAATGGCATCTTTTTCCATATTACATGGTTCTGCACCATTAAAGTAGATATTACCTGCGCTCCAAATTGGCAAATGGTTATAATAATGATCACTATTTGGTGCATAAATTCCACAATACCCATCAAATTGTTTCTTCCATTCTTCAAATGTTGGATAGTTATCAAATGGTTTTGTACCAACCGTAAAGTTATAATCATCCCAATCATCTGGTTCATCTTTCTTCATATCCGCTAGTTTTTGCATTTCTGGGCGTAACTTTTGTTGAACAAAAATATTATTGTAAAATTTGTTATCTCCATGTTGAATGGTCATAAAGCCCATTACCTTAGTACCGTGAATTTCATGATATGGTGTAAATCGATTAGACGGTAAATTAACTGAATTGTTATCAGTACCACGTCCAATTGCTGTAAAACTTCCTGCAATTAAATTATGAACAAATGCTACCCCTTGAGCTGCTAAACGAACAGATCGATCAGAAAGCAAGAGATTATTATCAATCAACGTTGGCCCATGAGAAACTTCAATCCACATATCTTCACCGAGGCCAGATAAAACATCATCTAAATTATCTTTTGTAACCTTAAAGTCATTTGGTAGACTATTATGATCAAATACATTTTGAGTTACTCGTGTTCCTTGGGCTTGCCAATCTAACCATAAACCACGAGTACAATGATGAATATGATTATGACGATATGTTACGTCAATTGCAGCGTGCATCTTAATACCACCTATTTCAGCACCTGCAAGATTCTGACGAACGTTAATGTCATGAATATCATTATCTTCAATCAAAGAAAATACCCCGCCTAAATGGCCAACGATACCGGTTTGACCACAGTCATGAATATGATTTTGATGAACAATATGAGACCCAACATGCTCTTTATCCCATCCCTCATAAGAAGCTTGACAAATGGCATCACGTTCTGTTTGTGTACCATCTTTATACTTCCATTTTGACCATTTATTATCATTATTGGGCTGAAGATACTTTCCTAATGAAATTCCTGAACACTTTGAATGGGAAATATCACATTTTTCAATAATCCATCCTTTTGACCAGTGGGGCCCAATCATCCCCTCTTGATAAGCTGTTGGTGGTGCCCATTGAGTTGCAGCTTTGGTTACACCGAATCCCGATAGTGTAATATACCCTATCCCTTCTGTTTGAGGATAGAAACAATTCTCGCGAACATTAATTTCTACATTTTCTTTATTGGGATTGTTTCCCTGGAAATTAGCATAAATAATTGTTTCGTTATTACGATCATCTTGCTCAGTAAACCATGTGTATAAAGTATCATCGGGATACCACGATTTCTCATTACGGACTGGTTTTTTCACTTCATCTAATGAATTAACTTCATATAATGCTTTATCATTCAGATACACTTCACCTGTATGAGCAATAATACGGGCATCAAACCAATCACCATAAACTTTAGTTGTGTAAGGATTATAATCTGCAAAAACACCATTAGGAATATTAACTTTCCAAACGTTGTCATCAATCTTTTCCCAACTCGTTACTCGTTCTGCTCCGGTAATCACAGCACCCAAGTTTTCTGATGACTTATACGTAATTCGTTTACTTGAAGTTCCACTATTTTGGGGATTAACATTTTCCCGATAAATTCCAGGACCTACTAAAACAGTGTCGCCAGGCTGAGCAATGTTGGCCGCTGCTTGAATTGTTTTGAATGGATGATTTTTCTGTCCATTACCATCAATAGGTACGTTTTTATCTACATAAATATTCATAGTTAGATGTCTCCTTTAATTAGTTCTTAGCAGCATTTCTCTTGGCTTCAATTTCATGATTGATTTTGTCAACTTCTGGATCACTTAAAGGATATTTACTCATAACCCACATACCAATAACTGCTAAAATAATTGGAATCCAGATCATCGAAATAGAAATACCAGTTAACGCCGAAGTAGGCTGAGTAGTCTTTGTTCCATTAAAGTGACAAAAGGCATTAATATATCCTGGAATAATTCCCCCTAAGGCTAGTCCGATCTTAAAAAATAGCCCCATAATTGAATTGATAATCCCAGCTACCCGTTTCTTAGAATGCCATTCACCGTAAGATATAACTTCAGGAACAAGTGACCACATATAACCCGTAGCAGCAGTAATTCCCCATTGCATGATAAAACGCCCAATATATCCTAAAGTAATATTGTTTTTAAATGCTGGGAAAGACCAAATCCATAAAATTAATTGTCCAATAATAAAGAATGTTAAAAATAAGTAGAAAAAGCCTTTTTTACCAATGCTTCGGCGAATAAGCGGCCAAAGGAAGACAAGGAAAATTCCTGGAATCGAACCAATTAAATTAATTGATGCCATCCATTCTGAATGACCAATATTATATTGCAAGAAAAATGGCCATACCGTATTACCAAAAAACATAAACGTAAAACTGATTAAGAAGAACCAACCCAAGACTTGAAGTGGTTTATTTTCAATTAATTCGTTCCATAAATCAGAAAACTTAACTGATTTAGTTTCTTCTTCTGTTGGTAAAACCCGTTCTTTAATTCCAAAATAAGTACATAACAACATGATAAATCCAATTATCATATAAACTATCATTACTTTGAAATAAGCATTAGCAGCATGAGGAGAAGCATAATTCCCTAAATCTAATCTGATACCAAACAAGCCAATACTTTGTAATTTCTTATCTGGAGATGCTAATTGAACAAATAGTGGTAAGAAAGTATACACTAATAGGTTCCCAATATTCGCTTCTGTCATTCGAACTGTTGTTAAAGTTGAAACTTCATCATTATCGCGTGTTAATGATGCATTTAATGATCCATATGGAATATTAACAAATGAATAAATTAATGCAGTAGCTAAATACATAAAGAATGCATAAAATATATTTCCACGAACAGCAGGAATTGGTAAGAAAAGCAGTGCACAACAAATTGTCAGTGGAATTCCAAAGTAAATTAAAAATGGCCGATACTTTCCACCATGTTTAAAGTGACTCTTGTCAACAACTGTTCCAACCCATGGGTCCCAAAAAACATTTACCCAACGTACGATTAAAAAGATTGTTGCCCCAGCGGCTGCGGAAATTCCAAATACAGTAGTGAGATAGAACAATAACATTGAACCAATTGTTCCAAAAATTAAGTTCTGTGCTAAATCCCCTGCTCCATAGCAAATTCGTTCACGCCATGAAAGTTTTGCAAATTCATTTACTTTTTCTTGGGAGATTGTTTTCTCTGTCTCACCAATTTTTCCCGTTGGTACATTCTCCATTTGATTTCACCCTTTCAGTTTATCTCATGTAAGTTAGTTGTATAAACTGACAGATATTTCCATCTGAACCAATTGTATTCGCTTTCACAAAAAGAAAATAGACCATATACTGACAAGTATTTGTCAATTTATGATCTATTTTTACTCACTTATTCAAAATATCCCGTTTGATTTTTTGACCTTACTGAGCGTTTCTTTATAACTTGTTTACGATATTCACTGGGCGAATATCCAGACCATTTCCTAAACTGTTTACTAAAGATTGAAACGTTCGCTGCTCCTACCATATAAGCTACTTCTTCAATTGAATTTCCAGAATATTCTAAGAGACGTTGAGCCTTTTTATACTTTTCACGATCAATAAAATGCAAAGGGGTTGTACCATAAACCTTCTTAAAAACTCGATGTCCATACCCACTACTAATTCCTAACTCTTTACATAAATCGCTAAAGTTAAAGGATGGCTTTTCATCATCGTTATTAACTCGGTTTTCAATCGCAATTACTAAGTCACGACTAATCTGTGCTTCCTTATTAGAAAAAGGAAGCGAGCTGTTGTGACTATATTTATCTTTAATTAATGAATTAACCTGCTTCAAATATTTTAGCAAAAGTATTTCAATTTCGACTTGAATACTAAAATCACTAGAAAGGCTTTTATTACGGCAAAGCTTAACAATTCCATTTAACATTTTTTGAGACGCTTTTGCTAACTGTGAGCTTGCTGGAATCAACTGGTTACTAATTAAACTAATAATTCGTGATCGTAGCTGAATATCTTCAAAGTCAAAATGTAAACACATATATGTCATCGGGGCAGTTTTACTTGCATTCCGATTAGTATGAAAGGTTCCCGGTGCAATAATAATGGCGTCTCCTGGGCCTAAATCCATTGGCGACTGGTCACGGATTTCAGTGAGCTGATAACCATCAACTACTACCATTACTTCAAATACCTGATGGCGCTGCTCAAAGAAAGACCATCCGCCATTAACAGTGCGTTGATGCCCTCCAAACATATATAGGCCTGACTCAATTGTTGGAATAGATATAAACTTTTGCAAAATTACTACTCCTTTCTTCATCCGTATCTCCTATATATGTATATTATCACTTATCTTCATTTTGATTGTTAGCGTTTTTTTATAACTTATTTTTGTCATTTTATGATCGATACACAATGTATAATTCAACAAATTTAAGAGGTAAATAAAAAAGCGCTTTCAAAAAATAACAATAAATGTTATACTCTTTTACGAAGGTTAGTTCTTTATTTAAACTAACCAAATACAAACAACCAACTTACACTAATTATTGCTGTCTGTATATAGTTAGGAGATTCAATATGAAACATAAATTATCAGCAAGTTGGATTTACTTCTTTGCTGCTTTAGGTGGTTTGCTTTTTGGATATGATACTGGTTCAATTTCAGGTGCTATTCTATTCATCGAAAAGCAATTATCACTGAACTCTTGGCAACAAGGATGGGTTGTTTCAGCAGTTCTTGTCGGTGCTATTATTGGGGCGATTACAATTGGCCCCTTCTCAGATCGATTTGGACGTCGTAAGTTGCTATTATTAACATCTATTCTCTTTTTCATCGGAGCTTTGGGTTCAGGATTAGCTCCAGAATTTTGGACTTTAATTTTTACACGAATTATCCTTGGTTTAGCCGTTGGAGCTGCTTCTTCGTTAATTCCTACTTATTTAGCTGAATTAGCTCCAGTTTCTAAACGTGGGATGATGTCAGGAATGTTCCAATTTATGATTATGTCTGGTTTACTTCTGGCATACATTCTTAACTATTCTCTTCAAGGAATTTATACCGGTTGGCGTTGGATGCTTGGTTTTGCGGCTCTTCCTGCAGCAATTCTATTTATCGGGGCAATTATCCTTCCTGAATCGCCACGTTACTTGGTCCGTAATGATAAAGAAAACGTTGCGCGCGGAGTTCTTATGACAATGAACAATAATGATGAAGATGTTGTTAATGGGGATATTGCAAAAATTAAGAAGCAAGCGGAAATCGTTTCTGGTGGATGGAAAGAACTATTTGGTTTGATGGTTCGTCCTGCTTTAATTGCGGCCGTTGGTTTAGCTATTTTTCAACAAGTAATGGGCTGTAATACAGTTCTTTACTATGCACCAACTATTTTTACTGATGCCGGTTTTGGTGTTCATTTTGCCTTACTTTCACATATTTGGATCAGTATCTTTAATGTTATTGTAACCTTTATCGGAATCTACCTTATGAATAAAGTTAGTCGCCGTAAAATGTTAATCGTTGGTGGATGGCTAATGGGTATTACTCTCTTTATTATGTGCTGGGGATTAATGTATTCTAGTGATTCAAAATTTGCTGCCGATATCGCTGTTATTTCAATGGTTATTTACATTGCCTCTTTCTCCGGTACTTGGGGTCCTATTATGTGGACAATGATTGGTGAGATGTTCCCACTTAACATTCGTGGTCTTGGAAATTCTTTTGCTGCTGGTGTTAATTGGACTGCTAATGCCATTGTTTCGTTAACATTCCCTCCTCTACTAAGTCTCTTCGGTAAAGGTACTCTCTTTATCGGTTATGGAATCTTTTGTCTTCTTGCTATTTGGTTCGTCCATTCCAAAGTCTTTGAAACACAAGGCAAGTCTCTGGAAGAAATTGAACAGTGGCTACGAACTCAAGCATCAAAGAAGCAAAAAGATACAGCACCAGAAGCTACTTCAATTCAAAAAGAAAATTAATAAATTTAGTCAGACTGGATAGCTGGTCTGACTTTTTATATTTATAAATAAAATTATGGTATACTGAAATTAAAATCAGCGATGGAAAGGAGAAAGTTAATGATAGCATATAAAAATTGTAGTCCAAGTGAGCTCAATTATGCTTTAGGAAAAGGCGGAAACGTCACAATCAAGGTTAATGGAAAAACCATTACTCTTACATTTAAAGATGTTCTGGCAGAAAATCCTAAATATATGAATGTTAAGATTTTTTCTGATCCTAAACATATAATGGCATCAATGGTAGTCGACGCATATCTAAAAGATGATAAGAATGATGCCGACGTTAATCAAAAAGTCAAAGAAAAATTAGCAAACTGCATTAATACAGCAGTAAGAAATCGTTTCGGCCTTATTTAAAAATTAAGAGTGTAAGTAAAAACTTCTATGGTTTAGATAATAAGTCTTTACTTACACTCTATTTAATTAATATTTTTTACTTCTTTTGGCCATCGAAAATGCAGTAGATAATCATCTAATCCTAAGGCACGATGAATTGCTAATGAACTTGCTCCCAGTAAAGAAGTCATTCGTGAACCTTTTATCATTTGAATTGGAGAAAAGATTCCTAATTCTACAAGTCGATCTCGTACCATTTCATACATTACGGGCAAATCTTCGAATAATGTTGAATTAAAATATATTTTTTCTGGTCCATAAGAAACAATCGCATTATAAGAAACTTCAGCAATCAACTGCGCCGCATGATTTAAGATCTGTTTTACTTGATCGTCTTCGCGGTAGAGTTTAACTAAGTCTTCACTAGTGATCTCTGTTAGATTTTTAGCATTCATTACTTGTCGGATAATAGAATCTTCTGAACATAGCGATTCTACCTTAACAAGTTGTCGTGACCCACTGTCTAAATCATTTGTCATTAAACTGCGGCCGATTTCGCCAGCCATCCCGCGATAACCTCGATACAGATTATGACCAGCAATAATGCCTACACCAATCCCCCGATGAATGCTAATTGTAATTAAATCATGTGTCGCTTGGTTAGTTCCAAAATCTTGTTCAAATACCGCCGATAAATTAGCTTCGTTTTCTAACACAACCGGAACATTAAACTCTTTACTAAAATACTCTTCCAAGTCTATTCCTTGTAGTGCTAAGAAAGGTGAATCTATTATTTTATTATTAAACACTATTCCATGAATTGAAAAAGCAATAGCTAATAGCCCATGTTGAGTTGAATCAACTTGCTGAAGTTTTTTTATCTCTTCTTTTATTATTTGCATAATGTTTAATATATCAAATTTTTCTATTGGTTTACGATTATATTGAATAATCTCACCATTAAGATAATTAAACATCGAGGCCATATATGATGTCCCAATATTAAAACTTGCAACATATCCATAATTACGATTTAAACAAACAAGGTGGGGCTTTCGACCACCACTACTTGTTGATTCTCCTTGCCGCACCCCTTCAATAAATCCATCTTCGTTTAATTCATCGTATATTGACGAGACAGTTGATTTATTTAAATTTAATTGGCGTGCTATTTCTGCCCGTGATGTTTCGGCATTATTAAATAACTGTTGTAATACAAGTTTTTTATTTTGTATTCGTGAAAGATTACGATGGTCATTTATCATTTTTATCCTCTGCGCATTTTATAATTTCATTTATACTAATAGTGTACATATTACAATATCTTATGAGTATATTATAACATAAAACAATTTATTGACTAATTAGCTATTAATGTGCAAAATCTTAAATTCTAAATAACACCACAAGATAATTAGTAAAATACTATAAGCCGCAGAAAGCCACACTACATATTTTAAGAACGCCAAAATATGAAAGACCGTTAATATTTGCAAACAAATTGTTAAAACAATCCATACTACTAAATGATCTTTTACCCGATCACGATGTTCAATTAATTCTTCTTTTTTCATAAAAATACTCCAGATAAAAGGAGAGAATAGCTATATCGTAACAGCTATTCCCCTTCTTGATTATATTTAATTTATCCTAATCGTTCTTATCCATCTTAGCTCGTAATTCTTTACCAATTTCTTCATATCCTGGCTTACCAAGCAATCCAAACATGTTAGTCTTATAAGCTTCAACACCCGGTTGGTTAAATGGATTAATACCGTTTAAGTAACCTGAAATTCCCATCGCAACCTCAAAAAAGTAAATAAGGTAACCTAAAGTATATTCGTCTTCTTGTGGGATATGAACAGTCATCACTGGTACTCCACCATCAGTATGCGCAGCAACTACCGCTTCATAAGCCTTGGTGTTAACGTAATCCATTGTCTTACCTTCCAAGTAGCCTAAACCATCAAGATTATCTGGTTCTGTTGGAATTTCCATGTCATAATTTGGCTTATCAAGCTTAACAACGGTTTCCATTAAGAAACGGCGACCTTCTTGGATGTATTGACCAAGGGAATGAAGGTCGGTTGTGAAGTTAGCTGAAGAAGGATATATTCCCTTTTGATCTTTTCCTTCTGATTCCCCAGCTAATTGTTTCCACCATTCAGCAAACATCCGCATGTTAGGCTCGTAGTTTTCGAGTAATTCTGTTTCATAGCCCTTACGATAAAGAATGTTCCGGTAAGCAGCGTATTGGTAGGCTTCGTTCTTGGTTAGATCAGGATCAACATAATCCTTTTCCGCTTGGGCAGCCCCTTCCATCAGCTTATCAATGTCCGCACCAGAAGCAGCAATTGGTAAAAGACCTACTGCAGAAAGAACTGAATAACGTCCTCCAACCCCATCAGGAATAACAAAGGTTTCATAGCCATGAGCATCTGCTTCAGTCTTTAAGGCACCCTTAGCCTTATCAGTAGTAGCGTAAATCCGCTTATTAGCTTCATTTTCCCCATACTTCTTAATTAAAAGGTCCTTAAAGATTCGGAAGGCAATTGATGGTTCAGTAGTTGTTCCTGACTTTGAAACAACATTAATTGAAAAGTCTTTATCACCAATTAATTGGATCAAGTCGTGAACATAGGTTGAACTCAAGGAGTTACCAGCAAAAACTACCAATGGAGCTTTCCGGTCTTTTGCCTTTTGAGCTTGATAGAAAGTATTGTGTAAGAAGTCGATCGCCATTTGGGCACCAAGGTAAGAACCACCAATTCCAATAACAACTAAGACATCTGAATCACGCTGAATCTTATCAGCGGCCTTCTTAATCCGAGCAAATTCTTCTTTATCATATTCAGTCGGTAAATGGAGCCAATCACGGAAGTCGGCGCCAGCACCGGTTCCATTCCGTAATTCATCATTAGCGGCGTTAACCATTGCTTGCATTTCGCCAAGTTCGTTTTCATGAACAAATTGCTTTAATGCGCTACTGTCAAATTTAATGTGTGTCATTCCAATAGCTTCTTTCTTTTTTATTTTTTAGACATTTAAATGATAGCGGATAATGAAGTCGGTTTCAATCAGAACTAGCAATTTTTTCGCATTAATGAAAATTGACAATTTAAGGTTAATTAGGCATACTGGAAACACACAGCGTATCCGCTTACATAAATTGAAGGGAATAATTATTCATGGATAAAAATACTGAAAATATGTTAGCTGGGAAGCCTTATCGTCCTGGAACACCGGAATTAAATAAGTTTTCTCACCTTGCTCATCGTCTTTGTCGTGACTATAATTTAACAACTGATGAAGATACTGTTGAACGAGGAATGATTATTGATCGCCTATTTCCTCAACATGCTGACGGAATATATCTTCAAGGACCTATTCATATTGATTACGGTCGTTTTACCAAAATAGGTAAGAATTTCTATGCTAATTTTAGCTTTACCATTTTAGATACATGTCCTGTTACTATTGGAGATAACGTAATGTGCGGTCCAAACGTCTCGATCATTACAGCTATGCACCCTCTTATGTATCAGCAGCGTAACATTCGTCAACAAGCAGATGGTCAGTTCGATGACGTTGAATATGGCAAACCAGTTACAATTGGTGATAACTGTTGGCTTGCAAGTAATGTAACAGTTTGTCCTGGCGTAGCAATTGGGAATGGTTGCGTTATCGGGGCAGGTACTGTCGTCACTAAAGATATTCCTGATAACTCCCTTGTTCTTGGTGTGCCAGGCAAAGTGATTCGTCTTATTACTGAAAAAGATCGCTTGGAAAATTTCCCTTATTAAATAATAATTTCGATATTAAAAGACCTTCATCAAAAATCCGATGAAGGTCTTTTTTAGTTTATTTTTAATATAATTTAAGCAAAAATAGTTAAAATACTTCCAGCAACAATAAAGATGATTCCGGCAATTGTAAATGACATTTCCCGCCGAGTCTTATGTTCATGAAGAACTAAGATACCACCAATTGTTGCAATGATAACATTCATTTGCGTGAAGACAAAGGCTGTATTAATTCCTAATGCCCGTCCAGCAAAGATATAAGCTAAGGCAGCAATTCCCCAAGAAATACCACCCCAGATATTGAGGTATTGTTCCTTTTGCTTAAAGGAGTCAATATTACCTGAACAAATAGCATAAATAACAGATCCAAGTAAAATACCAAGCATTTCTGGAAGGAAAATTCCTAAAGAACTATCATTAGCAACCATTGGCATCTTTGGGAATGCTGAGTAAACCCAGTAACCAATTGTTGTAATAAGTAAGAAGAAGAAGTTTTGAACAGTGATCTTCTTCCCAGTACTTTCATCAGAGACAGAGGTCATCAAAGCACCAACAATAACGATTGCTAAGGCGATGAAACCAACAGTAAGGGCACGTGCTCCACGCCATTCTCCAAAGATAATAACCCCGATTAAAGAGTTACCAACTAATTGAAATACTGTCGATAGTGGAATAGTGTTTGAAACACCCATCCGCTTAAATGAAACGAATTGTCCAATCTGACCAATTGTCCACAAAGCACCACACAGTACTGAGAACCAGAATCCAGTCGTTGTAACTGTTGGATGACCAATAATGAATGCAACCAACCCAACAATCGTAGCACCAGCACCAATACCAAACATTTGGTTAATCGTTGAACCACCGATTTTACCAGTGATCAGTGGCATAATCCCCCACCCAATCGCAGGGATTAAAGCAAGTAAGTAGTTCATAAAAAATTCTCTCCTATCAATCCGTAATATTATTACGAGATATAAGTGTATCATACGGTAAACGCTTCCACAAGCGCTTTCTTTAAATTTATTTAGATTACAAAAATTGGTCTAAAAAAAGAAACGCTTCATGATCACAGTTAAAGCGTTTCACTTGAATTGTTGGCTTACTTTTTATCTTTATTATTTGTAGGTTGAATATTATGAGGAGCATATTCACGATCAGGGAAAAAGATCGTAAATGTCGTCCCCTTACCATACTGACTTTTTACGTCAATTTTTCCTCCATGAAGGAGAACTAACTGCCGCACAATCGCAAGTCCTAAGCCGGATTCTCCATACTTAGTATTCATCCGTGAACGATCAGCCTTATAGTATCGTTCCCAGATATTTTCAAGCTGTTCAGCGGTCATTCCAATTCCATTATCTTGAACTTCAAATTGACTTCCTTTTTCCACACGTTTTCCCCGAATATCAATAATTCCGTCATCAGTAAATTGGATTGCGTTTTGAATAATATTAAACATAATCTGCACAAACCGGTCATAATCTGCATATACTCGTAAATTCTTTTCCACATCTAAATGCAGAGTATCTTTCTTCTCTTTTGCCTTTTTTGATAACTGCTCTCGTAAATTTTCGAGGACTGCTGATGCATCAAACATTTTCCGTTCCATCGCAATTTGATTAGTGCGAATCTTTTCATAATCTAAATTATCATTAACCAAGCGAATTAACCGCCGTGTATCGTTTTGCATTAACTGGATACTATGCTTTTTATCCTCTTCCGGAATTGCATCATATTGCAACCCTTCAAGAATTCCATTAATAGTTGTTAATGGCGTCCGCATTTCATGGGCTGCATTCGCCATAAATTGTCGTCTTCGCTCTTCCTGACGGCGAATTTCTTGCTGTGATTCACGTAATGAAGCAGTCATCTGATTAAAACTGCGTCCCAAATCGGCCACTTCATCTCGCCCATTATCATCCACTTCAACGTTATAATTTCCACGCGCAATTTGGTGAGTAGCCATCCGTAATCGGTCAATTCGTTTGGTAATTGACCGTGCCAAGAAGTAACTAACTGCAAGCGTTACAAGACTGGCCGTTAATAATGCCATTACTAAGTTAATCTTTATTTGATGCATATTTTGTTCAATTGTCGAGACAAAGGTTGCAATTGAAACTACCGCAATCATCTTTCCCTTATAGAAATATGGGCGTGAAACTTCTGTCATTCGTGGAGAAACACCTTGTGATACCCGTGAATTAATTTTAGGGGTAATTAGTTTGGTGCAAACAGTTTCGCCTTTTTTTAACCTTTTCCAATCATTTTTGCTCATACTAGGAGCAAAACCGTTACTAGCAAAGATTTTCCGTTGTGTTGTATCGTAAATAGCAAAGTGAACATTTTGACGTGTCAAAAGATTAGCATTGCTATTTAATGATTCTGTAGCAAACCCTTCAAAGCTTTGGGTTGCCATATTGTAACGAATAGAATCCTGAATTAAACTATCAGAATAACTTTTCAATTGTTGCCACGTATTGTGATACATGGTGTTGTTAGTCACATTTATAAACGAAATACTAACAATCACCATTAATGTCAAAATAATCGCAAAAAATGAAAGCATCAACCGATACATTAATTTCATTAGTCGTTACCCTCGTCATCAAATTTATAACCGACACCCCAAACAGTCTTAATTACTTGTGGTCCAATGTTTTCTAGTTTTTGCCGTAACTTTTTAATATGAGCATCAACGGTTCGTTCGTCTCCATAATATTCATAATCCCATACTAATTGTAAAAGTTGTGAACGGGTAAATACCTGACGTGGCTTCGAGGCCAGCGTCTTTAATAGGTCAAATTCCTTAGGTGTTAAGTCGGCAACAGGCTTTCCGTATAAGAACACTTCTCTTGTCTTAGTATTCATCTTAAAGTTCTTTGTTTGAATATCGAATGTATCATCACTATCAGAATCTTGAACATCCTCAAGCTTGTTTAGATGCGTTCGCCGATAGAGAGCCTTGATCCGCGCAATCAAAGTAATTGTACTAAATGGTTTAGTTACGTAATCATCTGCACCGATTTCTAATCCTAATACCTGATCACTTTCGGTATCACGAGCTGTCAGCATAATTAAAGGAACTGTTGGTGATACCCGCCGAATATCTGCCGCAACCTGCATCCCATCCTTTTTAGGAAGATTAAGGTCTAACAAAATAATGTCCCATTTATGAGGGTCAGCATTAAACTTTTCTTCTGCTTCAACACCATCATAAGCAAATTCATATTGCCATTTTTCTTTTTTGAAAAACATTGCCATCATTTCACAGACAGAATGGTTATCCTCAATCATTAATATTTCCATTTACTTCATTCCTTTATATTTTTCTGAACTCTATTTACTAATTTTCATATGAGGGATTACCCTCTTACGAAGCTCCAACAATTATGCCCAACTATTAAAAAAGACTGCCACAAACTAATGGCAGTCCTTATAGGCATATAGTGGAGATGACGGGAGTCGAACCCGTGTCCAAGCATATCGCCATTTCAATCTCTACGTTCATATCTCAACTATTTAGATTTCACTAATCAAAACGCCGTTGATCAGGGCAACCATGATTAGCTAGCTTGATTAATCTCTTCCTATTACTTCAAACGGGAGTAATAAGCGTAGTCCACTCATTATAAAACCCATTACCGCATCATGGACGAACCCGGAATGGATCTACGCGCGCTACTTGTTAGGCAGCGTATGCGTAAGAGTTTGAATTATTGTTTGCAGTTATAATTTAAAACTGAGCGTTTTTACGAAGACGCAACCTTCGAAACGCAATTGAAACTCGACCTATACCTGTCGAATCCATAAACATCCCCATAAGAGGTACATTTATTATACCACATTTATACAAAAAAGCGAGACTATGAAGATTACCTTCTTAGTCTCGTTTTGCTTTGTCTTAATAATTCAGGTTAAATTTTAGTACCAGCCGTTAGCTTGCCAGTGAGCCTGAGCATTTTGCCATGAACCGTAACGACTTGCAACGTATTGGTCAGCAACCCGTTCTTGGTTAGCTGCTGAGTAGTCACCGTTAAGGTATGATGCTGATAATTGGTACTTACCAATGTATTGACCGTTAGTAGCACCGTAGTTACCACCAGATTCACGAGCGGCAATCCAGGCTTTAGCAGCAGCTTCTGAACCTGAAGCATTTGAAGTATAGCTTTGGCTAGCTTGACTTTGAGCTTGTTGAGGTTGTGCTTGTGCAGCTTGTTGTTGAGTAGCTTGAGTATTATTGTTAGCTACATTTGCATTAGCTGCGTTTTGAGCGTTGTATTCTTGAATTTCACCATCGCTCTTGATGATTAACTTTTGACCAACGTAAATCTTGTTAATATCTTGAATATTGTTCTTCTTAGCAAGATCATTGACCATACTGTTGTCTTTTGCGAATTTGTAAGAAATACCTGAAAGTGTGTCACCACTTTGTACGGTGTAGATAGTGTCGGCATTAGCAGCAGTAGCCGTTGCACTAACACCTAAGGCCACTGCACCAAGAGTAGCAGATACTTTAGCAAAGTTTTTCTTAGAAATCATAAATTAAACAACCATCCTTTATTATTTAGCAAATTATCTTTTCCGTTTCAACACCCTATATATTACACTCTTAATATTACTAAGCTGTAACAGCACCATTTCTATTTACTACTCTCCGTTGGCTTTTTGTAATATTTTGTAATATAAGCTGTCAATTAATATGATTATAAAATTTGTAATCCCTTGTGCTAGTTAACTTTTAGGGAGTCATAACTTTTCTCAAAAAGTCATTAAATAATACATAAAAAAGAGTGTTTTTTTAGCAAAAAATTCATATTTGCGCCAAAAACACCCTTTATTTTACTTTTTATAACACTCTTTATTACAAAAGTGTTGCAAAATAACGTTCACAATACTTTGCAACCCCATCATTGTCATTTGTATCTGTGATTGCTGTTGCCACTGCTTTAACATTAGGAAGCCCGTTTTCCATCACGATTCCCTGAGCAGCCGCTTCAATCATTTCAAGATCATTATCAGCATCCCCAAATGTCATCAAATTACTAAAATCTTCCCCGAAATGATCTAGTAATGCCTTCAATCCCACCGCTTTATTTAATTTTTTAGGCAAAAATTCCATTATCATTGCCTGAGATTGGACTGCGTGATAATGTGCCTTAAGCTCAGCCGGCAGTTCTTTTATAATAGGGGATAATTTTTCAGGGGTGATTGCCATTACAGCTTTACTATAAGTTATTTCCGGCACATCACTCATTGGCAAAGATTGGAATTCAATATTCTTTAACACTGTCCGATAAACGGATCCTGGATAATCATTTAATTCGTATACTCGTTCAAAGTCTAGAATATTGAGAGGAATCTTTTTGCTCTTAGCATAAGAAAATAGAGGAAGTAAATCACTCTTTTTCATTCCTAATTCAAAAAGATGTTCGCGTGATTCATTATTAATAACTAATCCACCATTAAATGTAATTGTATAATCATCTGGATTAGTTAAACCAAGCTGTTCAATATATGGCCAAATTGCATTGATAGGACGGCCAGTACAAAGCACTACCTTAATCCCCAGTTGATGTAATTGTTTTAAGACTCGTTCATTACGTTGACTTATTTCTTTATTACTATTCAAAAGTGTATTATCCAGGTCTAAAGCAACCATTTTAATCATTTTCTTATTCCTTCTTTCGAATTTTACCCTGAATTATTTGTTGATTAAAGTCTTCAAAAAGTGTTAAAAACTGATCAGCACGATCTTCACCATAAATTTGAACCCAATTGGCAAACCGGTGATTAATCCTTTGCCAAATCTCACTTTCAGCCTCTTTACCTTTTTTTGTTGCGACCAAAAACATCCGGCGTCGATCAGCTGGGTCAGCTTTTTGTTCAACATATTCCTGCTGAAAAAGGACTCTTAATTGGCGAGAGACAGCACTTCTGGTTACTTGCCGCTGTTCAGCGATATCCATTAGTTTGATATTAGGATGGTTGATGATTTTTCGTAAAATCAAAAATTGTTCAAAAGATAAATTATATTCACTCGCCGGTTCAGAAATAAAGCTTTCGATTCCCTTTAGTCCTGTTAAGTAAATATTAATAGCTTTGTCTAATAATTGATCTTCGTGTGTCATTACTAACCTCCTATTTTTTTGTCAAGATCGCTTTGGCAATTAACCGTGCAAAATGATCATTTCCGCTTGGTCCCATATGCACATTGTCACTTGCAAACCAATCAGAATGTCCTTGGCTCGCTTTATTCCAATCAACTACATGAATATTCTTATGCTTCTTTGCTAAATCTTTAATTTCGTTATTAACTGTTTGCTGCCATGGCTTTGTTGGAACATGGGCAGTTATCCAATAAATTTGGTGCCCAGAGCCAATTGAACTTAAAATATCATCTAACGTATCCTGAGTCATCGGGCCGTTTGTTCCCAGATTTAAGACAACAATCTTACTTAAATGTCCCTCTGCCTTTAATTGTTTAATAACATCAGGCGCTGCGGATCCTTGGCGCCCAACCTGTGCATCAACATAAGCATTTGGCATTAATTTCTGAATACTATCTGCAGCATCTGCCATCACTGAATCCCCAATGGCCGTTATCTTTAACTTTTGCGCTGCCTTTATTTGTGCCGGAGTTAAATCATACTGCTTCTGAAGTTTGGAAGTATTGCCACTAGCTTCCGCAACATTATCTCCCTTTGCAATCTTCTTATTATGTTCTTCAGTAGCTTGGTGATTTTGCTCTATCCGTTGTTGAACCGCTGTCTTCTTTGGTGCACGGTTTGGCTGGCAAAAACCGATAAATGCAATAACAACAACTAAGGCACTTACCAATATTTTAGCCCCGCTTTGCCAACTAAAATGATGCGTTTCTAACACATGCTGAAGATCAGCCGGCAATTTTGACCACTGATACTGAGTAAATGGACGCTCGATTAATCGATAAGAAACTTCACTTACCACTAAAATAATAATAATTTCTACTAACGCATTGAGGAGCGGATGATTACCAACTTTAATCAATCGTTCATAAAAGACCATAACAGGATATTGATAAACATAAATCCCATAAGAACGCTGACCAACCCAATGAAAGACAGGATTTGTAAACCATTTATTCATCCCTGCACCTGGGTGGATAATAGTAGCCATTAATATCATTCCAATAAAACTATAGAGAAACATTCCTCCGCGGTAGGTAAAGGAGGACTGGCCATTCAATGAGAAAAAGCCAACAATGGTCAATACTGTTGCAATAACTCCTATAATATTAAGTAAACGGCGACTATTTACCTGTAAATTAGGGCGAAGGCGATTTAATGGCCATGCAAGCCCCAACCATGATCCAAGTAAAAGTGAAAAGGCCCGTGTATCAGTTCCATAATAAACACGGTTAATGTTTGCTGGATCATAAAGAACAGCCATTTCAATTGCTGACAATACAGCCAATAGAAAAACTACTCGTCGTACATTCCGCAGCTTTTTAAAAACTACAAACAATAACGTAATAATCAAGGGCCACAAAAGGTAAAATTGCGCTTCAACACCTAATGTCCAAAGATGGGTAAAAGGTGAAATTCCACCAAACTGATCAAAGTAGGATTGACCATGACTGATTTCCCACCAGTTATATATCCAAGTTAAATTAGTAATAATTACCGCACGGATATTGTGAAGTAACTCTCGCGCAAATAATGTAATATACGCTGTCGTTAAAATTAACATCGCAATTAATGTTGGATATAATTTCCGAAATCTCTTTAGATAAAAATGCCCTAAATTAATATGACCGCCATATTTAAGTTGTCGACTAAACTGATAAGTTACAAAATACCCAGAGACTAATAGAAAAAGCGGCACTCCTAAATAACCACCCATTAAAATATTGGGCAATAGGTGATAAATAATAACTCCTAAGACAGCTAATGTTCGTAAGCCGTCTATTCCTGTAACAAAATAGTGCGACTTCATCCCCTGTGATGGATTAAAATTTGGCTTCATTGCCTAACCTCCACATTTTTATATCCAATTTTAGTACTACCAAATAGCTCAGGTTTCTTACTTATCCAATATGATTTTCTTTTAAGATTGCTTGAACAACCTCTTCAATCTCTGGAGGACGCTTCCATTCTTCCCAATGATCCATTGCTTCAGTTTGCATCTTATAGTGAGTATTTATAAAGTGCTCATATTTAATAACATTTTTAGAATGAGGAATATTTAATTCTAAAATACGAACCTCTTTAATAAAATTCCGTTCAGCTGCTAATTCCGCACGACCATTTTGAACCATATTCCCAATTTCATAATATTTTGTGCCATCATTACGGGTAATTTCTTCAATTAATGTTAACGTTTCGTGTTGTTCTTCCACGTTGTTCTTCCCCTTTCAATCCTTATCATTATAGCGAGTTTAAATAAAAAAATCACCGTCTAAAAGACGATGATCGGCATAAGAGAGAAAGAGAATTGATTAGAAGGTAATTACTTTATACCTTGCAACTATTATGATAGCGTTTCCATAAATATAAGTCAACCCTTTTATTAAACAAATTCAAAGAAAATATCAAATTACTTTTAAAAATAAAAAGAAGTTGAAAAAGCAACTAGAGCATTTCTAACTTCTTTTATAATTTTATTGAACTGTAACAGACTTTGCGAGGTTCCGTGGCTTATCAACATCGAGTCCCTTACCAAGACTAGTGTAATAAGCCAACAATTGTGCTGGAATTACGCTAAGAAGTGGTGTCAACACTTCATCTACATCAGGAAGAATGAATGTATCATCTTCTTTTGCAAGATGCCGTGAAACAATTGTAATTGCATTGGCCCCACGAGCCTGCGTTTCTTCAAGATTGCTCCGTGTTAAACCAGCGGTCCGATCTTGAGTAATGATCCCAATCACTGGAGTCTGATTTTCAATTAAGGCAATTGTTCCATGCTTTAATTCACCAGATGCAAAACCTTCCGCTTGAACATATGAAATTTCCTTTAACTTCAAAGCAGCTTCAAGTGAAACTGACCAATCCATTCCCCGGCCAATGTAGAAAGCATTCTGCGATTTAGAGAGGTAGCGAGAAGCAATTTCTTCTACTTTCTTCTTACTGTCAGTGATTGATTGCATCCCATTAGCAACTAATCCTAATTGGTGCTTAACATCAAAGTCTTTAGCTGCTTGCTTATCCATGTAGACACCTAATGCTTGTGCAAGGATAGCTTCAACAGCAATTTGGGCAGTGTAAGCCTTTGTTGAAGCTACGGCAATTTCTGGACCAGCGTAAAGTAATTCAGTGTAAGTTGCTTCACGAGAAAGCGTTGACTTATCAACATTCGTAATTGTTAAACTTGGCCAATTATGCTTATTAACATTAACAAGCACTTCACGACTATCAGCAGTTTCCCCACTTTGACTTAAGAAGATAAAGAATGGCTTCTTAGAAAGAAGTGGTTGTTCATAAGCAAATTCTGATGAAATATGAACAGATGTAGGAATTCCACAAAGTTTTTCGAAAATGCGCGCACCTACTAAACCGGCATGATAACTTGTACCGGCACCAACGATGTAAAGGTGGTCGGCATTTGCCATATCTTTTAACATCTCTTCATTAATTTGTGCTACATCATTGTCGCCAAAGTATTCTTGAACTAACTTCCGCATAACAGCTGGTTGTTCATCAATTTCCTTTAACATGTAGTATGGGTAGGCACCTTTATCTGCGGCATTAGCATCCATATCAACCTTAAATGTTGGCCGGTCAATTTCATTACCATCAAAGTCTTTAACAGTAACGTGGTCTGGCTTAACGATTACCAATTCGTGGTCACCGATTTCCATAAAGGTATTAGTTTCTTTAATCATTGACATTGCATCTGAACCAACCATGTTGTAACCATCAGCAATCCCAACTAATAATGGACTCTTATTTTTAGCAACAAATAATGTATCTGGTTGTTCCTTATCCATCAATACAAATGCATATGAAGAATCCGGGCTGATTAAACGAAGAACCTTAAGGAGGGCTGCTTCTGTTGACATTCCAGATTCAACTACAAATTTATCAACTAATTGAACAATTACTTCTGTATCAGTTTGACTAACAAATTTAATGTCAGATAAGTATTCTTTCTTTAAATCAGCATAATTTTCAATTACACCGTTATGAACTAAGTAGAACCGTTCGTCTTGAGAGTATTGAGGGTGAGCATTGGCTTCATTGGGTTCACCGTGAGTAGCCCACCGGGTATGACCAATTCCTGCTAAACCGTGAACTTCTTCTCCAAGGGCCGCTTCTAGATTAGCAATCCGACCCGGCCGCTTTACAAGGTAATCATGTCCTTGTTGATCATTCACATAAACTCCTGCAGAGTCATATCCACGATATTCAAGACGCTTTAATCCATCAATTAGAATTGACAAACTCTTGTCAGTTCCTGTAACTCCAACAATTCCACACATAATTAAATTCCATCCTTTAAATAAAATTGGTATAGATAACTAGCGGATATCACTAAATCTAATCAACTGTATTGTATAGTACAGTTTTTAGACTATCTTGTCAATCATTTTATTCGATTGGTCTATATGCTTTAAAATTTACTAAAAGATTAAAAAGCGAGGCTGGAAGGATCCATTTTCTTCCAACCCCGTTTTTCATTCAAGCAAGTTATTCCACTTCTAGTTCCGCGCGGGCAACATCACCGATCCGTTCAACATATTCATGAACTAATTCTGGCGTAGCTGCTTCAGCCATAATTCGCAAAAGAGGTTCTGTTCCACTAGGACGAACAAGAACTCGTCCATCCCCATTCATTTCTTTTTCGACTTGTGCAATAATTTCCTTTAATTTTTGATTTTCCATTGCAGTAGTTTTATCTGCTACTTTAATATTTAATAACTCTTGTGGATAAGTTGTTACATCACTTGCTAATTCAGCAAGTGCCTTCCCAGAATCTTTAACTACAGACAAGAGTTGGAGCGCGGTTAACATTCCATCACCAGTTGTATTGTGATCTAAGAAAATAATATGTCCTGATTGTTCTCCACCAAGGTTATAACCATTTTTCAGCATTTCTTCAACAACATACCGGTCTCCAACCTTAGTCTTAACACTCTTTAAGTTATGTGCTTCTAAAGCTTTATACATTCCCAGGTTACTCATCACAGTTGTAACCACTGTATCTTTCTTAAGCAACCCTTTCTTATCCATGTACTTACCACAGATATACATGATCTTATCACCGTCAACAATATTTCCCTCATTATCAACAGCAATACAACGGTCACCATCACCATCAAATGCTACTCCAAGATCAGCATTGTTTTCTACAACCGCTTTTTGGAGACTCTCTGGGTGGGTTGATCCACAATTTAGGTTAGTATTTAAGCCATCTGGTTGATCATTAATTGGAATAAAATCAACGTTCATATCAGCAAAAAGATTAGAGATAAAGCCACTTGTTGCACCATTAGCAGCATCAACTACTACCTTTAATCCTTCAAGATCATTTGAAACAGTCTGTTCTAAGAAAGAAGTATATTTTAATGCTCCCTCATGATAATCAGCAACTGTTCCTAAGCCAGCATCAGATGGACGTGGTAATGTATCTTCTTCAGCATCAAGTAATTGTTCAATCTCATATTCTAGTTCGTCAGATAATTTAAATCCATTACCCCCAAAATATTTAATCCCGTTGTATTTAATTGGGTTATGACTAGCAGTAATCATTACTCCAGCATCAGCTTCTTGTGCACGAACAAGGTAAGCAACCCCGGGAGTAGTTACCACTCCTAATCGTAAAACTTCGATACCAACAGATAATAACCCCGCAATCAATGCATTTTCTAACATTTCACCTGAAATCCGAGTATCACGAGCAACTAATACTTGAGGCTGCTTCCGTTCTGAATGCCGAGTAAGAACATATCCTCCCGCACGACCAACACGGAATGCTAATTCTGGACTTAAATCTTGATTTGCAACACCACGAACTCCATCGGTTCCAAAATACTTTAACTTCATTTCACTTCTCCTCTATGTGTATCTTTATTGTTGACTTCTACTACTTGAACTTGAATCTTCATTACTTATGCTGCTTGAAGATTGGGATGTTTCAGATGAAGAATCTGAAGAGTCATTTTGCGTCATCGCTCTCGAACTACTCTTTGTATCTTCACTCTCTTCACTACTACTTGATGAACTATCACTCGAACTACTGCTCTGTGAACCTGCAGAAACGGGAATTGACACATTAGTAGTAGTTGGTGAAATCACAACATTAAGCGTTTGACCATTTCGATCAATTGCTTGTAGAGTTACTTGTCGTGCAATATTCTCTTTGGCATCATGAGGAATTGCTACAAACGCAACAATTCGATTTACCTTATTAACTTCATCTCGTGAACCAGTAACCTGAACAGTTTGAATATCACTATGTGGTCGTCCAAGCTTATAGCCATTATCCAAATCCTTGTTACTTAAACGAACAGTTACTTTCATTGTAATTGTCTTACGTGGTTGAATATTAACATTAATGTACTGTGGCTCAATTTTAGAAGTTAATTCTGAATTTAACCCGCTTGTTTTTAACTTTACTCGATGTTTACCAGGAGTCAAGTCAGACAAATCCGCATATACCTTAAAATTCTGAGTATTAGAGGTGGTTGTAACCAATGCAGAAGGACCGGTTACCTTAACCTTAACGTATTGAGGATACCCACTAACAATATATTTATTATTATCAATTGTTACATCAAGGGGCATTCTAAGGGTAACTGATTTATTTGACATCAATGCACTACTCTGGTTATTATTCCGAGTATTTTGACGAAGGAAGCCGCTTTTGCTTCCATTTACATACATGAATAAAAAAAGTGCCAGGATTAATGAAATAATTCTTAAAAACCATTTCCGACGAAAAAAGCCTTTAGTGTCCTTGCCCATGCCGGCCACCTCCTTTACGTTGAAACTTAGCATAAAGTTCTGTTACCAAGTTTTCGTGTTGAGGCTCATGCGTATACAACTGAGCACGCAAGAACTTTAGGTATTCATCTCGCGACATGTTTCGAATCAATTCATTATCCTTCGTAATTGAAACTTCGCCGGTTTCTTCTGAAATAACAATTGTCAATGCATCTGTCACTTCACTAATTCCAACTGCTGCCCGATGACGTGTCCCTAATTCTTTAGGAATCAATTTACTATCAGACAAAGGAAGATAGGCAGCCGCTACAGCAATTCGATTATCTTTTATGATCACTGCCCCATCATGTAAGGGCGTATTAGGAATAAAAGTATTAATAAGCAATGCACCCGAAATATCAGCATCGAGTGGAATACCAGTTTCAATATACTCTTCTAGACCAGTTTTCATTTGAATACTCATTAAAGCACCAATTCTTCGCTTTGACATGTACTGAATCGCTTGGTCTAATTGCTTAATCATATCTTCTTCTTTCTCATTTGCGGTTTGATTATGAGTAAAGAAAGTTCCTCGACCAAGGTGCTCTAATCCGCGCCGAATCTCTGGCTGGAAAATAATAACAATTGCAATAACACCCCAGTTGATAATCTGGTCCATTACCCACGAAACAGTACTTAAACCAACATACCAACTAACAATCTTGACCAAAATAATGATCAAAATTCCACGAAATAGTTGGACAGCTCTTGTACCACGAATCAACATTAATAACTCGTAGATTAAAAACCAAATTACTAAGATATCAATTAAGTGAATCAGATTCTGCCATGTTAGAAGCGAAATTATAAATTGCATCGCATTCACCATCCTCTAAATCACGTTCATATTATATCATTTCATTTCGTATTTAGCTTAATCTAGAAAAAAATTACTTTAAAGTTTTGAAAATAAATAAAGGCTCAGCTGATTAAATAAACCGCTGGGCCTTTAATATTAGATTATTTCCTGGGAAATTTTAGTGTTCTTGAACTTCATTTGGATGAGCCTTTTCCCAACGGTGCTCTGTCCAGAAGTAAATAGTGATAAGTGCGAAACAGATTGCTGGGACAATAAATGATAGTTGCATTGAACCAGTTAAGTCTGATACCCGTCCCTGAATCGTTGGAACAATTGCACCACCAATTAAGGACATAACGATAAATGCTCCACCAGTTTCGGTATACTTCTTTTCATGAATTTGATCAAGGGTATGAGCATAGATCGTTGGCCATTCTGGTCCAAAGAAGAAACTAGTTGCGATTGCTGCAATTACTGCTGTGATGTTAGGAACAGTAAAGGTAATTACCAATGAAATTGTTCCAAGTAATGAGAACCAAGTTAATACCTTAGTAATTGAGTAACGGTCAAGGAACCAGTTTGCAACTAACTTACCAAAGAACCAAGCAATGTAACTGTAAATCATGAAAGTTGAAGCAGCTGCATCAGAAATATGAGAATCAAGACGCAATGCTAACCGAATAGTGAATGACCATACAGTCGTTTGCATACCAGCATAAATAAACTGACAGAGAACCCCTTTCATATACCGCTTATTGTGGAATAAGTAGTTGAAAGTTTCGCCAAGTGATGGTTGATCTTCTTTAGTTTCAGAACCAGTTGAGAAGGCTTTAGCACGAGGCATCTTAGTAACTGCCAACACGATAAAGATAATGATTAAAACAATCAAAATATACTTATAAGGCTGCAAAGTCAATTGAAGCAAGTGTTCATTGTAAGCTTCTGCCTCAGATTTTGACATTTTAGCAACCTTATCGGCGATATTTCCACCTTCACCAAAAATAAGGTACTTACCAAGAACGATTCCCATGATATCACCAAGAGGAATCAAAACATTAGCAACGTTTAATCGCTTGTTAGCAGTTTCTTTTGGTCCAAACATCGTTGCATATGTATCACAACTAGTTTCAAGAAAACTCAAACCAATAGCAATAGCAAAAATAGCAACTAAAAACATACTATAAGTAGCAACATGTGAAGCTGGGAAAAACATTCCACAACCAATAATATAAAATAATAGCCCAATAAGAATTGCTAACTTATAAGATGTCTTCTTAATAAGAATTGATGCTGGAATCGCCATTAAGAAATAACCACCGTAAAAGGCACTTTGAACAAAGGCAGTTGCAGTATCATTTAAGGTAAAAACAGTCTTAAACTGTGTAATCAAAATATCATTAAGGCTGGCCGCTGCTCCCCATAATGGGAAGATTAAACATAAAATAACAAATTGGAACATTGGTGTCCGGCTTAAATAACCATCTGAAAGCTGAACCCAACTTTGTCCATTTTCTTTTTTTACTTCATTTTCCATAAAAAACTAACCCCTAATATTAAAATGTTACGCCTGATTCAAGAATAATGTTTGAGTATGGCGTCATTTCCCCTGTCCGAATAAAGGCATGCGTTTTGGCGAGACTCTTTTTAAGCTCGCTGTGAGGCATAAATGCAATCTCAACATCTGGCAATGCGTTTTTAATGTTTTCAAGCTGTTCTGGATTTTGGTCCTTGATTTCTTCAGCTAAATAAATTTTTTGAACCTTCATTTCCTTAAGAACATTATTCAATACATCCATAAAGCTTGGTAATTCTTTATCTACAGCCAAATCAATCTTCTTCGTACCAAATGGAACTGGCATTCCTGCATCACCAATTGATAACCAATCCATGTGTCCCATATTAGCTACGACAGCTGAAACTTCTGAATTAATAATCCCTGTTTTCTTCATAATAATGCTCCTTAATTTTCTGCTAACGCCTTTATAACTGCATCATGGTTTGGAATAGAAGGCATTGCTCCCATTTGTTGGACAGTTAAACTAGATGCTCGTTGTGCGTAGACAAGGGCCTTATCAACATTTGACAAGTCCTTTTCTAGTTGTGAACTCAATGCCCCCAGGAATGTGTCACCAGCTGCGGTAGTATCAACTGCCTTAACCTTAAATGCTGGAACAAGCCCATGTGCTGTAGGCGTAGAGTAAAACACTCCCTTTGAACCTAAAGTAACTAAAAGGTGTTTAACTCCCCGTTCACGGAAATAGTCAGCACTCTTTAACATTGATTCTTCATCTGTAATTTCAATACCTGTTAATAAGGCGCATTCACTTTCATTGGGAGTGATAACATCAGTATATTTTAATAATTCAGGTAAAATCTCATGAGCTGGTGCTGGGTTTAAAAGAGTAGTAACCCCATGTTTTTTAGCTTGCTTAAATGCAACTAAAGCAACTTCTTGTGGTGTTTCAAATTGACTAATTAAAAAGTCAGCATCTTCTAAAACATCATCAATACCTGCAAGAACATCAGTGGTCATTGCTTGATTAGCACCACCGTATACCATAATGTCATTTTGACCATTAGCATCTAAAGTAATCGCAGCACTACCAGTACCATGCAATTCATCAGTCATGATGTGATGTGTATCAATATGATCATCAGCCAATGATTCAAGCATGTAGGCCCCTTCTTTATCAGAACCAACAGCACCAATAAAGGCGGTCTTGGCACCAGAACGGGCTGCTGCAACTGCTTGATTGGCACCTTTACCACCAGGAGCAGAACTCTTGCTTACTGCTGAGATGGTTTCACCAGGTTGAGGAAAGCGATCGACGTGATAAGTGGTATCGACGTTAATACTTCCTAAAACAACTACATTATTGCTCATAAATATACTCCTTACTTTGTGAATTTTTTCAAGAATGAGACTTAAATATCCTATCATATTTTGAAAGTGATTACAAAGTTATTTTTATCAGTCAGTGAATCGATATACTTCAAAAGCCCTTGAAATCGCTTTTTATTCATAATAATAATTTTTCAATGAGCAATTTGTGAGATTTTTTCATAATTAACAAATAATAAGATGAGTTAAATTACTTTTTCCTTTTTTGATGGTATCTAACTATCAGGTTAAATTCATTCATTACTTCACTATCTTTAAAATAATAAAAGTGCAAGCTCATTAATAACCCTTTAATAAACTCACACTTTATAATATTAATCTTGGCGACCGATGATCCTTACTTCGGTTTCAAGATCAACACCAAATTTTTCTTTAACTGTCTTTTGGACATGATGGATAACATTTACGTAGTCTGATGCAGTTCCGTGGTCAATATTAACGATAAAGCCAGCATGCTTAGTTGAAACTTGAGCTCCACCTGAAGTATAGCCTTGCAAGCCAGCATCATGAATCAACTTTCCAGCGTAATATCCTTCTGGCCGTTTAAAGACACTTCCACAAGATGGAAGATCTAATGGTTGCTTAGCTTCTCGCCGTTCATTCAAATCATCCATCCTTGCTTTGATCTCATCATACTTCCCCGGTTCCAAAGTAAACGTAGCATCTAACACAACTCCATTATTATCCTGAATACTGCTGTGCCGATACCCAAAGTCTAATTCTTCATTGGTAAGATGCTTGATTGTTCCATCGGGAAGCATTATAGTTGCCTCAGAAACGACATTTTTAGTTTCACCACCGTATGCACCAGCATTCATAAAGACTGCTCCACCAATACTGCCCGGAATACCAGCAGCAAACTCTAATCCAGTCAGTTCACTGTCACGGGCTGCCTCGGTTGTTGCAATATAAGATGCCCCTGCTTGTGCCGTTACCTTATTATCATGAACTTCAATTTTATTAAGCCGCGTAAGAATAATTGTTAAATCGTCTATACCGCCATCGCCAACAATTAAATTACTAGCATTTCCTAAAACAGTTAGGCCCATTCCATGCTCACGAACATAATCAACCAGTTCTTTTACCTGGTCGATCGTTTCGGGAAAAGCCAACCAGTCAGCTGGACCTCCTGTTTTAGTGTAGGTGTAATTCATTAATGGTTCATCTTGTTTAATTTCAATATCAGGAAATTCATTCATCAAATTAGCCATTCTCTATTTCTTCCTTTTTTGTATTTACTTTCAACAGCTATTGTATCATTTTTCAAAAGTAAAAGTTTTGAAAAATGATTAGTTGATTGTAAAATAAAATTATCGACTTTTGCAAGGAGGATGTATGATGAATTTTATAGCAATGGACTTTGAAACTGCTAACGGTAAGCGTTACAGTGCATGTTCGCTTGCACTCACAATCGTTCGGAATGGACAAATTGCCGACGAATTTTACACCCTAATTAATCCTCATACTAAATTCTTTTGGCGTAATACACAGATTCATGGCATCCATGAACGTGATGTCCAAAATGCGCCTGATTTTCCAGAAGTATGGGAACATATCAACCAATTCTACACTCCTGATAAACTGGTTATTGCCCATAATAATCGGTTTGATAATAGCGTTTTAAGGAATACGTTAGAACATTACAATATCGAAGTCCCCGCCTACCAGACGCTCGATACCGTTGCTTCAAGCCGCCAGTTGATTCCAGGACTAACAAATTATAAACTTAATACTGTTTGTGACGCGTTAAATATTGACCTTCATCACCATCATAATGCTCTTGATGATGCCCAGGCTTGCGCTAACATTCTGCTTTATCAAAGCAAGCATTTTACCCCGCAACAGATTCAGCCCTTTATCAATTTAATCGGCTAAAGGAGAAAATCATGACAGATATTAATCTTAAAGGCGGAAAATTAAGCCTCGAACAACTTAATACTATTTTTGAAACGATTCCCGTAGAATTCGATTTCATTGATGAAAATGATATCATTCGCTGGTCATCAGCTAATCGCCATCGTTTATTCAAACGAACGGATGCAGACTTAGGCAAACATGTGCTTGAGGTTCATCCTGGGCATAGTCAAGGCCATGTTAAGCAAGTACTTCATGATATGCATAGCGGAGACCGTGATTCAATTAGCATTATGATCAAGCATCATGGTCAACCTGTAAATATCGCTTTTTACGCCTTACGTGATGATCAAAATAAATACCTCGGATGTGTAGAAGTAACACAAAACGTTAGTAAACAGCAAACAAAGGGAGCTTTCTGGCGAAACATTATGCAAGTACTATATAAAAAATAAACATATGTACAAAGAAAGAGGAATTAATGGCTTACTTTTCCATTGTTTCCTCTTTTTCATTATCGTATTGCATTTGCAGGACACTATGCCCCTGTTCAACCGTTTTTCCTGTTGTAACAAAGTGTAATTGCTGATAAAGCTTAATTGCCGGAATATTATCCTCAAAAACTGTCAGAACCAAATTTTCTAAACTACTATAAGTATCAAACCAATATTCTGCTTCATCGACTAATAAGCGACCGATTCCGTTTCGCCAATACTTTTTCCGTACCACGACTCCTAATTCACCGGTTGTCGGTTGATGATCTAATACCATTACAGTAACCATCCCCACAATCTCTTCGCCGAGCATCGCAAGTAAAATAACACAATCATCAAATTGATTTATTAAATCGATATTTTTTGCTTCTGTCTTTTCACTAATCTCATTTAAATGCGGAACTAATACCGCGTTACTTTCAGTTGCAGTTGTCCGTAAAAATTGCAAAACAGCTCCGGCATCCTCACTCGTTGCTAACTTTATTGAAATGTCATCTGCCATTATTTCACCACACTTTTTACAATCTGGTCAAAATGCTGGCCATGGGGTTCAAATTCCAGAATACGAGTATTATCATCATCTGTTCGTTTAAAGTGAATAGCTAAAAAATCAGCTGGCAATTCATCTTCAACAAATTCAGCCCACTCGACAACGGAAACACCATCACCATCAAAGTATTCTTCAAGTCCGAGGTCTTCTGCTCCCCCATTTTCTAGACGATATGCATCCATATGATATAACGGGAGACGACCATCTTGGTATTCATGAATAATTGTAAAAGTAGGGCTTTTAATGATATCAGGGATTTCTAACCCTGCAGCCAATCCCTTAGTAAAAGTAGTCTTACCTGCTCCTAAATCGCCATCTAAGACTAACACATCTCCAGCAACTAATTGCTGACCAATTTTCTTCCCCAGGGCAATTGTTGCATCACGATTCGTTAACGTTAAGCTCTCCATAGTACTCTCTCCAAGTTTAAAATACTAGCCCTATTGTACCCATCTCGTGTTTAAAAAGCAAAGGAGATGAAACTAAGCTGATTACTGTGTTTTGGTAGTTTACACTTTAAAATAGTAAAGAGGTTGGGAGAAAACTTTTGTTTTCTCTCAGCCTCAACTACTTTTATGAACAATAGAAAGATAACGTGGAAAATAACCACAAGGCTCGAGTCTAAGTACGAACGATAATCAGCCCGTGCCGTGCTAATCATCGTCCTAGCTTAGCCAACCGCCTTGTCGAGGAGGTTATTTCCCACTCTCTTTTCATCAATATTTATAATGCTTGCGCTGCGGTAATCATTGCAACCTTATAAGCATCATCCTCACTGCATCCCCGTGAAAGGTCTGCAATTGGGGCATTAAGTCCTTGAAGAATAGGACCAACTGCTGTAAAACCACCAAATCGTTGTGCAATCTTGTAACCAATATTACCGGCTTCTAGACTTGGAAAAATAAAGACATTGGCATGACCAGCAACTTTTGAATCAGGGGCTTTAAGTTCACCTACTGATGGGACAACAGCAGCATCAAATTGTAATTCACCATCAGCTGGTAAATCGGGATCTAATTCATGAACTAGCTTGGCAGCGTCCGCAACCTTGGTAACCATCTCACCCTTAGCAGAACCCTTAGTTGAAAAACTAAGAAGCGCAACCTTAGGATCAATTTCAAATAAGCGAGCTGTTTCTGCACTTTGAATTGCCACTTCAGCCATTGTTGGAGCATCCAATTCAATATTAATTGCACAATCAGCGAAGATATAACGTTGATCGCCTTTAATCATAAGGAAAGCTCCACTAATTCGATGGGCACCAGGCTTAGTCTTAATGATTTGTAATGCAGGCCGAACAGTTGCCCCAGTTGAATGAACAGCACCAGAAACCATTCCATCAGCCTTTCCCATGTAAACAAGCATCGTTCCAAAGTAACTCACATCTTCAAGCATCTTTTGAATTTCTTCAGGAGTATTCTTTCCCTTACGCCGTTCCATTAATGAGTCAAACATTGCTTGCTTATCGTCTTCTGGATAAGTTGCTGGATCGATAATTTGAAGGTCAGCAAGATCAAAACCATTTTTACTTGCAACTTCTTTAATCCCATCTTCATCACCAAGTAAAATTGGCTCTACTAAATTATCTTTCTTTAAGCGGACAGCAGCTCCTAAAATCCGCTTATCTTCACCTTCAGGGAAAACAATTGTCTTGTTTTGTCCCTTAATCTTTGCAGCAATCTCATCAAATAATTCCATAATGCAAGTACCTCCTTATGGTTACTAAACATTTTAAAGCTGTGACTAACAATCACATCTTTAACGATAATTTGGTTCGGCAGGCAGTTGCCAATTAATTGGCTGTTCTCCCATTGCCTGAAGTGCTTCGTTTGTTTTAGAAAATGGTCGAGATCCAAAGAATCCACGGTGAGCAGATAATGGACTCGGATGAGCTGATTCAAGAACGATATTTGTCTTTGTATTAATCAACTGTTTCTTATTTCGAGCAGCCCGTCCCCATAAGATAAACACAACTGGTTTAGGACGTTCAGATAAAGCATGAATTGCCGCATCTGTTAATTGCTCCCATCCATGTCCACGATGAGAATAAGCTTGTCCTGCTCGCACCGTTAAAACTGAATTTAATAAGAGAACACCTTGGTCAGCCCACTTCTTCAAATAGCCGTGATTTACCGGTGTACAACCTAAATCACTTTGTAATTCTTTGTAAATATTCTGTAATGAAGGCGGAACCGGCACCCCAGGCAGTACTGAAAAACTACACCCATGAGCTTGGTTGGGTCCATGATAAGGATCTTGACCAAGAATAACAACCTTAACCTTACTAAAAGGAGTCCATTCAAATGCTTCAAAAATATGATGCATTTCTGGATAAATCGTTTGATGGGTATATTCTTCTTTTAGAAAATTATGCAGTTGCGCATAATATGCACTTTCAAACTGGGGCTTTAAAACTTCCCACCAGTCGTTATGAATTAATTGTTTCACGATTATTAGCACCTCGCCTATTATTTTAGCATAATTAAACATCATCATGGGATAAATTGGAAGCGTTTTTTAACTTAGAAGTTTCTTCACCAAATTCTCTAAGAAGCTGGTAAAATAAAAGGTAGATTATCAAAGAATGGTGGTGGCAAAGTGCGACAATTATATATTCGCGATCGTTCAAGTGATTTACATGGAACGACCGTCATTCGCGATAAGAACGGTAAATCGTGCTATCTTCTTGTCGGTAAGTGGGGAATGAGGTACGATGCCCTATCATTATATGCAATTGATGGAGCCCTATTAGCTGAAGCAAAGCAATTAACTCTTGGACTATTACCAAAATTCGCATTATATGTTAATCGGCAACGTGTTGGAACAATCGGTAAGGGTCTTGGTTTTGTTCAACAAGTCATGTATATTCGCGGTATTAACTGGATCATCGTCGGATCACCATTAACAAGTCGCTACCGTGTTTTTTCCGGTAGTCACCTAGTTTTTTCAATCCAACCTGTTAAATTATCAAGCGGTTATTGCCACGAATTAAAAATAAATAAAAAAGAAGATGAACCTTTAGCAATTTTAATTGCTAGTATTCTCAACCATTGGGCCCGACGGAGTGAACAGGAACCTTTATTAGCAAGGCTAATGAAGCGTTCTCCTAATCTTAATACCAGCATGTCATTTTCAATTAGCAACCAGTTAAACTTCAACTGTAAAGAACGTAAAAACAATTGATTTTAAAGTGAAAAGCCTAGGTGAAAGTCACAAATTTTCCCCTAGGCTTTTCGTTTTAATAATGTTTCATAACTCGTTCAATTTCACGGTTTTGTTCACGACGCTTAATTGCTTCACGTTTATCGTATTGATGTTTACCTTTGGCTAATCCTAATAAGACTTTTGCGTAGCCATGTTTAATATACATTTTTAAGGGAATAAGCGTAACTCCCTTATCCTGTAAGGCTCCTACAAGCTTATTGATTTCCTTTTTGTGTAATAGCAACTTACGATTTCTTAACGGATCTTGATTGAAGTAAGTTCCATTATCATATTCACTAATATGCACATTCATTAACCAAGCTTCACCGTTACGAACTTGGGCAAAGCCATCTTTCAAATTAACCCGGTGAGCACGAACAGATTTTATCTCCGTCCCCGTTAAAACTAATCCTGCTTCAACAGTATCCGTTACAAAATAATCATGACGTGCCTTTTTATTTTGTGCAATTAAGTTATCATTATTTTCTTGATGGGATTTTTTTGCCATAATATCCCTCCCCGCTCTTAATGGTGGCGACGAACGCCTTCATGATCACGTGAATTATTGTGGTGACGAGTTTGTCCTCGATTTATTTGACGATTATTTTGGTGTCCATTTTCTTGGTGAGTTCGGCGCCATTTTCCTTGAGTATTACGGTAATGGTTGCCATTATTATTCTCACGACGAGAATTATTATTGGTACGTCCCTTGCGGCCACGACCACGTCCCCGATACTCATCATTGTGTGGAACCCGAATCTTTGTCTTTGGTGCCTCTTCAGGGTTAACAATTTCAAAGTCAACTTCACGAAGATCCTTATCTGCCCGAACTAACTTAACTTTAATTGGTTGACCCATTTGAAAAATTCGATGAGAGGTTCGTCCAATCAAAGCCATGTGTTTTTCTGAATATTCATAATAATCGTCTTTCATGACGCTAATATGAACTAACCCTTCAACTGTATTTGGCAATTCGACGAACAAACCAAACTTCATTACTGAACTTACGACAGCATCAAAGGTTTCACCAACATGATCTTCCATGTATTCGGCTTTCTTCATACTGTCGACATCACGCTCTGTATCAATCCCCCGCCGTTCGGTAACTGAAGTATGTTCAGCAATTTCGGGAAGCTTGTCACGCCAATGATCCTTAGCTGGTTCGTTTTTACCATGTTCTTCATACCACTTAATCAAACGGTGAACCGTATCATCTGGGTATCGCCGAATTGGTGAAGTAAAGTGAGTGTAGTATTTAGCTCCCAAACCAAAGTGGCCTAGCTCTTCATCCGAGTACTTAGCTTGTTGCATACTACGTAACATCATCACTTGAACCATTTGCTCTTCAGGAGTACCTGCCACATCCTTTAATACTTTTTGAAGCATCCCTGGTTTAACATTCTTAATATCCCCATGAACATCGATTCCAAATACAGCTAAAAAGTCCACAAATGACTTAATCCGGTCACTATCTGGTGTCTCATGGATCCGATAAAGGAATGGAACACGCTCTTTAAAGTAGTGCTCAGCAACCGTTTCATTCGCTGCTAACATAAAGGATTCAATCATCCGTTCAGAAAGTCCTCGATCCCGTAGCTGAATATCTGTTGGGTGACCTTTTTCATCCACAATAATCTTTGCTTCAGGAGCTTCAAAGTCAATAGCACCACGTTTTTTCCGATTCTTAAGCAATAATTTGTGAATCTCACCCATTGTTTCAAACATTGGGACGAGGTCTTCATATTGCTTCATCGTTTTAGCATCATGCGACTCCAGAATCTTATTAACTGCTTTATAAGTCATTCGGGCATGTGATTTCATAACGCTTTGGAAGATGCGGTGATTAACAATCTTCCCTTGTTCATCAATTTCCATTTCACAACTCATGGCAAGACGTTCTTCACCTGGATTTAAGGAACAAATGCCGTTAGAAAGCCGTTTAGGAAGCATTGGAACTACCCGATCAGTTAGATAAACAGATGTACCGCGCTTAAATGCTTCTTGATCAAGTGGTGTACCTGGCTTTACATAATGAGTAACATCAGCAATATGAACTCCAAGATGGTAGTGTCCATTATCCATCTTCCAAGCTACAACTGCATCGTCCAAGTCTTTTGATTCTATTGCATCAATGGTAACAAGTGGTTGGTCAGTAATATCTACCCGTCCCTTTTTTTCTTCTGGGAGAACATGAAGGGGAATCTTATTAGCTTGGTCCATCACTTCTTTAGGAAATTCATGAGGAACATCGTGAGCATAAATTACTGACATAATATCAATGCCCGGTTCATCTTTATCACCAATTACTTCAGTAACGGCTCCTGTCATTACTTCTGGTGCTTCATCACTAGGATAAGTCTCAACCGTTGCTGTTACTACTTGGCCATCAAGCGGTTTTAATCCCTTGTCCGTTACATAAAAATGATACTGTGATAATTTTTTATCTTTAAGCAAAATTTCACCAATGTAATCATCACCGACAGTCTCTTGCTTAAATTCACCAACCACATTTTCATATTTATGTTCAACAATCCTAGTTACTTGACCTTCTGGACCCTGATCACTACCTGCTTTTGCTGGTCGTAATACTTTAACTTCTACTTGGTCTCCATTTAACGCATGCAACGTATGATCGGGGTTAATATACATGTCTGGAAGATCCGGGTCATAGTCTACAAAACCAAATCCCTTATCATTACCATGGAAAGTTCCAATAAGTGGTTGCTGTTTAATAACTGCTTCGAATTCGCCACGATCAGTTACTTGAACTTTCTTCTCTCTTTCTAGTTGAGCAAGAGATTGAACGATCGGTGTAAAGTGCTCAGCATCATCCATTCCTAATTGGTGAGCAAGTTTTTCTGCTGAGTAACTCACACCTGCATTGTCTGTTAAATGTGTTAATATTTTTTCTTTTAAATTATTTGTTGTCATTAGAAGACACCTCGAATAAATTTTGTAAATATTTTTCTACATCGGCAAATAATTGACGATGTGCGGTATTAACTGTTAATAAGTGAGTAGCGGTTGGGTAGTAATGATAATCGACTGCAACCCCATTAGCTTGTAGTCTTACTTTTAATTGCAGTCCAGACGCTGGATCAATCATTTCATCTGCGCCTCCTTGTGCAATAAAGAAGGGTTGATGAATCTGATCTAACTGGTCACAAATTTGATGTGCCATTGTTTGAATTTGTACTAGTTGCTTGGGGAGTTGTTCAGTTAATTTAGCAACTTTTTCCTTAGTGATCAATGGGTTAATTTTTTGCTGACGGTAATACTTTGCCGCAATCTTAGGGAAGTATTCCGGAACATTTGATTGGCCCCAGGTGGTAATTGGGGATGCAAAAACACCACCACCTAATAATTGCGGATCATTCTCAAGAGCCTTTGTAGCAAGTAAGCCACCGAGCGATAAACCCAAAATTGCAATTTGATCAACTCCAGCATCGCGTAAACGAAAGATTGCCATCCGAGTATCATCCCACCAATCAGCTGGACCATTGCTTTCTAGTACCTTTCGTGGATCACCACCATGCCCACTTAAAAGTGGTGCAAAGACCGTATATCCTTGCCAATTAAGTTGGCGTCCTAGCATTCGAACATCATTCGTATTTCCTGTATATGCATGAAGCAAAATAACTCCACGACGTCCACTATGGGGAAAGAAAAAAGACTCACCAGTATAAGTTATCACTACATCATCCCCTATACTCCAACCGTAGCGTCAAAAAAGCCTCCTGGAATCACAATAATTTCAGGAGGCACTTTAAATTTAATGTGACGAAACGTAAATCATCGCTAATGCCAGAATAAAGAAGAGTGCTCCACAAATTGTTGTAACAATCTGCATAACAGCTTCAAATCCCCGCGCTTTACGACGTGAGAATAAGTCACCTGCACCACCTGTCAAAGCTGACATTGCATCATTATCGTTTTTTGCTGGTTGCATCATTACACAAGCAATTAATACAACGCAATCAATTAAGAATAAAGTCATTAATGTGTTATACAAGGATTTTTCCTCCTAATACTTTCACGCTTTTATCTTAATTATCATATCATATTTATTGTTCTATTGCTATCCTTGTGCATAATGCGCGGCTCGACTTATCTCATGGTAGGCTTGTCTAGTAGTCGCTGAATTAGCACGTAAAATTAATGTATCGCCAGCTTGCAGCGTTGTTTGGCCATTTGGAATAATTTTTTCTTCTCCCCGATAGACAACCATCACAATACAATCAGTTGGCCATGAAAAATCTTTAATTTTACAACCATCCAACTGGGCTCCAGCATAAATGGTGATCGACATCGTAACGTCCTCTTTATGGCGTGCCGGTTGCGGATTATTTCCAATAAAAGCGTTAAACATTGCTGTATATACTGGTTCACCGTGTAACGCATCCACAACGAGATAGGCTACCACTGCTACTAAGGCTAATGGCATTAAATGCGCAAGTGAACCAACCATTTCAGTAATTAATAAAATGGCAGTAAACGGCGCCTTACTAATACATGCAAAGTAACCAGCCATTCCATAGATAATAAAATTAGGTAAATATCGAACCGGCATTAGTCCTAAACGAACCATCAACGCACAATAGACTGCGCCTAAAATAGCACCAAGAGTTAAAATTGGTAAAAATATCCCACCTGGTAATTGCGAACCATAACTAATCATTGAAAATACAAAGCGAAGAATAAAAAGCCCAACAAAAAGCGCTAAAGAAAATGGTAAGGAACGCAAAATAATAATTAATTCATTTCCTCCACCCAATGTGATTGGAAAGTACCAGGCAATAGGAATAACCAGTAAAAACGGAATAATTGGATAAGCAATCGGGGATAATTTAGGAATCCGTGCCATCCAACCATTTAACTGCAAAATAATAATTTGATAAAAACGCCCTAAGATACCTAATAAAAGGCCGAGCACGATTAAGTGCCAATAAAGATTATTAGGAAGCATGTGATTATAAGGAACATTCAAAACCGGTCGCAAGCCAAAAAACTGCATTGAAACCATATTCGAACAAAGCGAACTCACAAATGTTGCCAACCAAATTACCGGTGAAAAATTATGATACACTTCTTCTAAAATAAAGATAGTCGCAGCGATTGGCGCATTAAAGGCTGCAGATAGTCCTGCTGCTGCTCCACTTGCGATCCCTATTTGGCGATTAAGGTGTCCTACTTTGGCCTTTTCTTCTACTCCTTGACCAATTGTTGCTCCAAGTTGAATTGATGGTCCTTCACGTCCAAGATATAATCCAGATCCAATAGCGAAAAGCCCACCGAGAAATTTCCGCCATAACACTGGCCACCATTTTTCATCAAATTGGTTAGTTAACTGTCCTTCAACTTGCGGAATCCCTGAACCCTTTATATCAGGGTAGGATTGAGCTAACCATCCTAATAGTAATGCTAAGATAATTGATCCAATCGTCCACGGTATTAACCATAACGGATGAGAATGAAAATACGCAAAACTTGTTGTTACTAATTGTAAAAAGTGTTGAATTATAAGCCTGAATACACTAACTACTAAACCAGTCAACATTCCAATAATGATCGCTCGAATTAGTTGGTTAAACTGACTATATCGATGAAATGCCTCTTTTCTACTCTCCATTGTTTTTCTCCAATTTATTAAAAGTCTACATGCCATTGTACTACATGAATTTAGCAAGACGAAATTAATTTTAAAATAAAATGGGACCGTGACATAAGTTAGGTTACTTTCAGAAAAGATAAAGAGCGCAGTACAACAATGGCCTCCAATACTCGGTAAAAACCAAATATTGGAGGCCTATTGTTGCTTGCGGGGGGCTCCCAGAGGCTAGCTTCGCATCGAAAAACGAAGTCATAAGTGACTTCTGTCTCGCTCCCTATCTTATGCTTTTTCGTTTTTAAAACCATGTCGAACAAGGTATACTGCGACTGCTAGAATCAACACTGCAGCCCCAACAATAACTGAAACCCGTGTGTCAGGATTAATGAACATAAAGATAACAATCACAATCAACATGAGAAATGCAAAGTAATTTGAAAATGGATATAGTGGTAATTTAAATGGGTGATCAACCATTAAGTCTTTATTATTTCGGCGGAAACGTAATTCTGCTAGTAAAATTACAAACCACGGAATCATTCCAGGTAAAACAGAAGAACTGAAGACAACCACGAACATATCAGCAGTTGAATGGTTATAAGTTGCCGAAATCATATCGATAATAAAACCAATCAAAATACCACCGGAAATACCAAGGATGGCAGCATCGGGAACAACCCGTTTTGAAAGACGGCCAAAAATCTTGGGAGCATCCCCTTCATGAGATAACTTAAACAGCATCCGACTTGAACTATAAATTCCTGAATTAGCACCTGATAATGCAGCGGTTAAAACCACAAAGTTAATAATTGATGCTGCAGCTGTAATTCCGACCTTAGCAAACGTAGATACAAATGGTGATCCAACACTACTTAATTCATTCCAAGGATAAATTGTTACAATTACAAAAATTGCTCCAACGTAGAAAATCAAAATTCGGAATAAAACAGACTTAACAGATTTAACAATTGCTTTTTGCGGATTTGCTACTTCACCGGCAGAAATTCCTAGCAATTCGATTCCTTCATAGGATCCAACAATAATTGACATCGAGAAGAAGAAACCACTCCAGCCACCAGTGAAAAATCCACCATGAGACCAAAGATTACTAAAACCAGTTGGATGACCACCATTACCAAAACCAAAGAAAATAATCATAAATCCAAGTAAGATCATGAAGATAATAGTAATAACTTTGATCATCGCAAACCAAAATTCAAGTGACCCATATGCTTTTGCACTTGCTAAATTAGCAAGTACCAAGAAAATAATAATAACAACTCCAGCTACCCAAGTATGAAGGTGCGGCCACCAATATTTAAGATATTCAGTTGCCGCTACTACTTCGGACATTCCTACAACAATATACTCAAATACGTTAGCCCATTTAGCGAGGTATCCAGCTACAGGATGAACATATTCAGTTGCATAATCCGCAAAAGAACCAGTTCCAGGATTAATGTAAATCATCTCTCCTAACGCTCTCATAACAATATATAAAATTAAGCCAACAAACGCATATGCGAGAATAACAGATGGCCCTGTCCACTTGATTGTAGATGTTGATCCCATAAACAGTCCAACACCAATCGCTCCACCAAGGGAAATCATTTCCATCTGACCAGCAGTCATCGAACGATTAAGTTCTGGTGCCGATTTTTTCATGTGTATCATTATCCTTTCATTGTATTTAACTCTTAAAGATTATATTATATTTCATACTAAATTCCAACGCTTCTTTCTCATTATTTTTTAATATAAATAATGTAATCGTTTTCGATCTTAATTAAATAATCTGTAACTAAAAAGGACTATGGAATTTCATCCATAGTCCTTTTGATTTTTAACTAATGCTTAAAATTAACGATTTTCGATGTCTTGACGAGCTTGTTGACTCAAGTTGTAGAATGAGTGAATACCCTTGTATTGAGCAACATCACCAAGTTGATCTTCAATCCGCATTAATTGGTTGTACTTAGCAAGACGGTCAGTCCGGCTCATAGAACCAGTCTTGATTTGTCCAGCGTTTGTAGCAACAACCAAGTCAGCGATGGTAGTATCTTCAGTTTCACCAGAACGGTGTGAAACGATGGCAGTGTAACCAGCTTCCTTAGCCATTTCGATAGCTTCAACAGTTTCAGTTAAAGTACCAATTTGGTTAAGCTTGATTAAGATTGAGTTAGCAGCACCCATTTGGATACCCTTCTTCAAGTAATCAGTGTTAGTTACAAAGAAGTCATCACCAACAAGTTGAACCTTCTTACCTAACTTATCAGTAATAGTTACCCAATCATCCCAGTTGTTTTCATCAATTGGGTCTTCAACAGATACTACTGGGTACTTTTCAATAATACCGGATAAGTAGTTGATCCATTCTTCAGTGGTGTATTCTTCACCAGTTGACCAACGAAGCTTGTACTTCTTGTCTTCGTCGTTCCACAATTCTGAAGCAGCAACGTCAAAGGCAATAGCAATGTCCTTACCTGGCTTGTAACCAGCATCTTCAATAGCCTTAATTAAGTATTCGAATGGTTCTTCGTTGTTAGCAAAGTCAGGAGCAAATCCACCTTCGTCACCAACAGAGGTTACTTTACCAGCAGCTTCCAATTCCTTCTTCAAGGCGTGGAAAGTTTCTGAACCCCAACGAATAGCTTCACGTACAGTTGGTGCACCAACTGGCATAATCATGAATTCTTGGAAGTCAACCTTGTTATCTGAGTGAGCACCACCGTTAATAACGTTCATCATTGGTGTTGGCAATACATGAGCGTTGAAACCACCAAGGTAGTTGTAAAGAGGTACTTGTAATTCGTCAGCAGCAGCCCGAGCAGCAGCTAATGAAACAGCTAAAATAGCGTTAGCACCTAACTTACCCTTGTTTGGAGTACCGTCTAACTTAATCATTGCCTTATCGATAGCGATTTGGTCAGTAACTTCCATCCCTACGATTTCCTTAGCAATAATGTTGTTTACATTTGAAACAGCCTTTAAAACACCCTTACCGCCAAAACGGTTCTTGTCGCCGTCACGTAATTCAACCGCTTCGTGTTCACCAGTTGAAGCACCTGAAGGAACGATACCACGGCCTACACCACCGGCTTCTGTGTAAACTTCTGCTTCAACTGTTGGGTTACCACGTGAATCAAGGACTTCACGTGCATAAATATCTGTAATGAGTGACATTTGATGAATCTCTCCTCTGTCATTTATTTGGAAAGCAATTCCACTTAACATTGTATTATTTTACACAATTAAAAACAAGCATTTAACCGCCTAATGGTGAACTAATTGTAAAAATGTTTCTGGATTTAGGCTAGCTGCTCCAACTAAGACACCATCAATATCATTTTTTGCCATTAGTGCATTGATATTAGAAGTTGTCACACTTCCTCCATATAGAATTCGAACATTATTTGCAACTTCATCCCCATACATATCACTAATTGTTTGCCTAATTAGGTAGCAACCTTCTGCTGCCTGGTCTGGATCCGCACTCTCACCCGTACCAATCGCCCAACTAGGTTCATAAGCGATCGTAACATGACAAATTTCATCATTGGTCAAGCCGTGAAGATCGGCAAGGATTCGGCTCACTACCCAATGAACTTTCTTTCCAGCAACACGTCGACGCATGGTGTCATCACAGCAAACAATCGGACATAACCCATTTGCTAATGCCGCCTTCACCTTTTTATTAATTAATTCATCAGTTTCATTAAAGTAAGTTCGGCGCTCAGAATGGCCTAAGATCACATGATGAATTCCTGCTTGGTATAAAGCATATGGACTTGTTTCGCCAGTATAGGCTCCTTCATTTTTATAGTAGCAGTTTTCTGCCATTATTTTTAACGGGGATTCTTCAGCTGCTTTAACCATTGGTACTAAACAAAGAGTAGGAGCAGCAATTGCTGTTTCAAGTTGGTCGGCAGGTGGAAGTTGATTTTTTACTTCTTCGATAAAAGAGACAGCTTCTTGTACATCCTTATGCATTTTCCAATTGCCAGCAATAATCGGTACTCTCATTATTTGACCCTCCCATCTACTATTTTATTGTTAATACCAAGATACGGTAAGAGGCTGAGAAAAGCAAAAGTTTTCTCAGCCCCTTATATAGGATTTATAAATAGTAGTTAAACATTAATTATTTGTCAGAAATTGCGGCAATTCCAGGTAATTCGTTACCTTCAAGGTAAGTTAATGATGCACCACCACCAGTTGAGATATGGGTAAGCTTATCAGCAACACCCAATTCCTTAACAGCAGCAGTTGAGTCCCCCCCACCAACGATTGTCGTAGCATCTGTTAATGTACCAAGGAATTTACCAATTTCAAGCGTACCCTTAGCAAAGTTTGGCATTTCAAATACACCCATTGGTCCATTCCAAACAACAGTTTTGGCATCCTTTAATACGTTCTTAAACTCTTCAACAGACTTAGGACCAATATCAAGGGCCATCCAACCGTCGTCAATATCGCCTTCAACGACCTTTGTATCAGCATCATTGTTGAACTTATCAGCTACTACATTATCAATTGGCAATACAAGCTTGTCGCCAGCTTTGTCTAAGATTTGCTTAGCAACGTCAATCTTGTCTTTTTCAACAAGTGAGTTACCAACTTTGATTCCCTTAGCAGCGTAGAATGTATAAGCCATTCCACCACCGATAATAATCTTGTCTGCTTTGTCAAGAAGGTTATCAATAACACCAATCTTATCAGAAACTTTTGCACCACCAAGGATGGCAACAAATGGACGTTCAGGATTATCCACTGCATCACCTAAGAACTTGATTTCCTTTTCCATCAAGTAACCAGCTGCTGCCTTACCTGGCATGTTAGTAGCAATACCAACATTAGAAGCGTGCTTACGGTGAGCTGTACCAAAGGCATCATTTACAAATACATCACCAAGAGATGCCCAGTACTTACCTAATTCAGGATCATTACCAGATTCACGCTTTACATATTCGCCATCCTTAACATCTTCATAACGGGTGTTTTGAACGAGCAAAACATCACCATTCTTCATGTTATCGATAGCATCTTCTAATTGCTTACCTTCAGTAACTGGAACAAACGTTACTGGCTTATTCAGTAAGTTAGAAAGGCGTTCTGCAACTGGACGAAGTGAAAGTCCAGGCTTATCTTCTTCTTTTTTAATTCGGCCAAGGTGTGAGAATAAGATTGCCCGACCACCGTGGTCAATAACATATTTGATTGTTGGCAAAGCAGCAACAATTCGATTATCGTCACCAACAACGCCGTCTTTAATTGGAACATTAAAGTCAACACGCATTAATACTTTCTTGCCTTCTAAAGGAAGGTCTTCAACAGTTAATTTAGCCATTGTATTATGTCTCCTCTTCTCTTGGTAAAAAAAGGCGGGCGGAGTAGTCCTCCTCCCACCTTAATCAAATTAGTTTAATTTTACTTCAAATTAAAGAGTAGCAAAGTGAAGTAAAGTCCGGATCATGTTGCTAGTGAAACCGTATTCGTTGTCATACCAAGCAACAGTCTTAACTAATTGTGAGCCATCGTCACCTTCCATAATTTCAGTTTGGGAAGGATCAAATACTGAACCGTATGTTGAACCGATAATATCAGTTGAAACAATTTCATCTTCAGTGTAACCGAATGCTGGGTTAGTAGCCTTCTTCATAGCATCGTTGATTTGGTCAACAGTAACCTTCTTGTCTAAGATTGAAACAAGTTCAGTTAATGAACCATCAACAACACCAACACGTTGTGCGTGACCTGAAAGCTTACCGTTTAATTCAGGAATAACTAAACCAATAGCCTTAGCAGCACCACTTGAGTGAGGAATAGTGTTTACACTTGCAGTACGGTTGTTACGCATCTTCTTACCACGAGGACCATCAAGGATAGCTTGAGTAGAAGTAAATGCGTGGATAGTAGTCATAGTACCAACCTTAACACCAAATTCGTCATTTAAGACCTTAGCCATTGGTGCCAAGCAACTAGTAGTACATGAACCAGCTGATACGATAATGTCATCCTTAGTCAAAGTGTCAAGGTTAACACCAGGAACAACAGTTGGGATGTTACCAGCAGGTGCTGAAATCAATACACGCTTTGCACCAGCGTCAATGTGTGCTTGTGACTTTTCAGCAGAAGTGTAGAAACCAGTACATTCAAGAACAAAGTCAACGCCATCGTTCTTTACCCAAGGAATGTTACGAGCATCGCGTTCAGCGTATACAGGGTATTCCTTACCATCAACAACAATACCAGTATCAGTAGATGTAACTTCACCTGGGAACTTACCATGAGTTGAGTCATACTTAAGTAAGTAAGCCAACATAGAAGGAGTAGTCAAATCGTTGATTGCAACAACTTCAATATCATTTGTGTTAAGTTCGTGAATCCGACGAAATGCTAAACGACCAATACGGCCAAAACCGTTAATACCAATTTTTACAGTCATACTGCAAATTCCTCCTTTAGGAAAAAACATAATTAGTGTACTTGCTTAGTTTATCACATTACATCAGCATCGCAACTCTCAACCATTGTAAGTGACGTAGTGGTAAGGTCTAAGCAATAATACAACTTCTACGATACTTATGATACCATCTTCAAAAAAATTGTCTATTCAATCACAACATTTTTCTGATGTAAGCGTTATTTTAATTAAAATTTTCAAATAATACTTGCAATTCATATTAACTTAAGATAATATAATATCTGTTGACGCGCCCTTAGTGTAATGGATCGCACGTGAGATTCCGGTTCTCGAGATCCGAGTTCGACTCTCGGGGGGCGCATTTTTTATAAGGCTGTTGAATTTTTTCGACAGCCTTTTTTCATTTTTAAGATATTACAGTCGCCACAAGGCTGTTTATTTCTACTCACCTTTTCGATAATTCAAAAAAGATCTCCATAATTCGAAATCGATCGAATAATTGGAGATCTTTTTATTTATCACTTTACTTTAATTTGGAATTATTTTCCATTACACCATCAAGTAAGCCGTAATCTACTGCTTCTTGTGCTGTCAAGTAATGATCACGTTCAGTATCAGCCTGAATCTTCTCGATAGGTTGACCAGAATTCTTAGCAAGGATACCGTTAAGCATCTTCCGTGTTTTCAAAATTTCAGTAGCAGCAATTTCAATTTCAGTCTGTTGACCTTGAGCCCCACCAGATGGTTGGTGAATCAAAACTTGTGAGTGTGGTAATCCAAAACGCTTACCCTTAGCACCAGATGATACTAATACACTAGCCATAGAAGCAGCCATTCCGATTACAATAGTTTGAACATCAGCCTTAATAAAGTTCATAGTGTCATAAATTGCCATTCCTGAGGTAACAACTCCACCAGGTGAATTAATGTATAAGTAAATATCTTTAGTTGAGTCTTGCGCATCAAGGAATAAAAGTTGCGCAACAATTGAATTTGCCATTTCGTCTTCAATTGGACCAGAGAGCATAATAATACGGTCCTTCAGAAGCCGTGAGTAGATGTCATAAGCACGTTCACCACGAGATGATTGCTCAATGACAGTAGGTACTAAATTCATAATATGGCCTCCTTAGTAAATTAGCACTCGTTAGTCTTATATGCTAACGGATAATAATACTATACTCGATTGGTCAAAAAAGGTCAAATGTTTTAACTATTATTTAATATTTTTTTGCAAAATATTCTTGATTATTATAATAAAATCACAAAAAACAAGGCTAAAAGTTCTTCAAAGCCTTGTTTTAGTGAAAATTTAATTCTTTTTGTCAGCATCGGCTATCTTTTCAGCACGACGCTCAGCAATAAAAATATAAACTAATAATAGAAATGCTAGTGCTGAAGCAGTATACAAAACCATATTACTTGCAAGCCAGCCATATTTCGCTACTAAAATACCAATTAAAGCAGTTGCTAATGTTTCACCAAAAATGTATTGGAAAAAGCCCATAAATCCAGTTGATGAACCTACTGCAAATTTAGGAACTGCTTCATTAACCATTAATCCAACCAATGTTAATGGAGCATAAATTAAAGTTCCCATAATAAAAAGAACACTTACGATCAAAACGTGATTGGTACTAAAGAAATACGTTGTCAAACAAATAAATAAACCAATTACACATAAAATACAAACAATAGCTCGACGTCCTTTTAATGCATCGGAAATTGCTCCCATAATAATTACTCCAGGAACCGCCGCAAGTTCAAAAATTCCCACTAACCATTTTGCAAAATTAGTCGTAAAGCCTTTTGATTCTACAAGATAGCTTGGAATCCAACTCATAATCCCATAACGAACCAAATACAAGGACATTGATGTTAGAGTAATGGCCCACACAACTTTATTCGTCAAAATATATTTAACAAAAATTTGTGGTAAAGTCAGACTTGTTTCTTCTGAATCAGATTCAGTTCCGTTTTCTAAAACAACTTCATCTCCAGTATATTCAGAAATACTTGGTAACCCAACACTAACAGGTCGGTCAGCGCCAACTAATAATACAAAAGCCGCAATAATCAGCGAAACTACTGAGGAAGTATAAAAGACAGCAGAAATGGAACCTGAAAACATGAACGTTGCTAATTGTACAACGGCAACACAAGCAAAGGCCCCCGCATTATGAGCGGAAGACCAAATCGAGTAAATTGCTCCCCGGTGTTTCTTCCCCCACCATAATTGAACAGAACGTTGACATGCTGCGGCCCCCATCCCTTGAGCAATCGACATAATCAGCATTAGAAACATCATCATATATAGACTACGGGTAGAACCTAAGCCGAAGTTAAGCAGTGCAGAAATAATCAATCCTGTTGCTAAATAACGGTTAGTATTACTTTTATCACTTAATGCTCCCATAAACAATTTTGAAATCCCATAACCAATCCCAAAACATGAAAGCACCATTCCGATATCAGCCGTGGTAAAACCATACTGTTTCATAATTTCATTTTGCTCGGTCGTAAAAATTAAACGAATAATATAATAGCCAATATAACCGATGCAAATTGCAAGTAATACTCCTAACTGATGCCAATGATACGAACTTTCAACCTTATTAGTAGGAACTTTTTGCTTTGCCACTGGCGCTGGTTTTAAAAATTCAAACATACTATCACCTCTTTTGTAAATGACGCTTTCTGTAAGCGCTTACTTAATTAGTAGGAACTTTTTGCTTTGCCACTGGCGCTGGTTTTAAAAATTCAAACATACTATCACCTCTTTTGTAAATGACGCTTCCTGTAAGCGCTTACTTATATTTTAACATACAAAATATAGCATTGGTGTGTAAAATATTAAAACGTTATTTTTAAAAGAGACATCTTATTAATTAATGCTTCAGTTTTTTCTTTTTATTAAAAAAGAAAAGCCATGCACTGGATTGCATAGCTTTTTTTATAGAATAAATTACTTTTCTTCAGCTGGCTTTTCTTTAGCCCACTTACGAATAGCTTCGATCTTCTTTTCTTTTAATGCTCGCTTGTACTTTGAAGCGATTGGGCGACGGCCTTGTACGCCGTATGGGTGTGCTTTACGCATGTTACTTTGCCTCCTTTAATATTAAACGTAAATTAATTAACGTTCCAATTATACCGGTCATTGTTTTAAAAAGCAAGTCTCCCTTAATCCAAAACAACTATCCCGTGAATGCCATTTTCAAAATTTAACAATTTATCCAAATTTGATAAACGATTATCTTTACTATTACATTAACCATCCCCGAAATTAGCCTATACCAATTAAGATAAATTTTATAAAAAGCGCGTACTTATAGCGATTGACTTTTAGACCAATTGCGATATGATACAAGGTGTAGATGAGAAAAGAAAGGTATAAGGTCAAGGAGGATTTTATAATGTCATTAAACAAATTAAACGTTTTTAACGTTACCACCAACTGGAATGAATTAGATCAAGAATGTGCAGCAACCGAATTGGCACTAATTAGCGAAAGTATCAATAAGAAATAAATTTCAATTAAAAAGATAAAATAAAACCTTTGAGAGGCTGGGAGAAAACTTTTGTTTCCTCTCAGCCTCAACTACTTTTATGAACAATAGAAAGATAACGTGGAACTAGCTTCGCGTCGCCACAAGGCTCAAGTCTAAGTACGAACGATAATCAGCCCGTACCGTGCTAATCATCGTCCTAGCTTAGCCAACCGCCTTGTCGAGGAGGTTATTTCCCACTCTCCAAAGGTTTTTATTATTTAACCTGCGATGCACGCAACTCATCAGCATAAGCATTCAATTTGCGTAAGCGATGGTTAACACCAGACTTGGAAATCGGACCGCCAGGAACTAATTCCCCTAATTCTTTTAGACTAACTTCTTGATGAGCTAGGCGTGTTTCTGCAATTTCACGCAACTTATCGGGTAAGCTGCTAAGACCTACTCGTGAATCAATAAATTCAATATTTTCGATTTGGCGTGTTGAGGCATTCGCAATCTTATTCAGATTAGCATTTTCACAATTTACTAATCGATTAACTGAATTCCGCATATCCCGTACAATTCGAACATTCTCAAACTGAAGCATTGAGTTAGTCGCACCAATTAACGACATAAAATTAGCAATTTTTTCGGCTTCTTTTAAGTAAACAATAAAACCACTACGACGAGCAGTTGTTTGGGCATTTAGACCAAACTTGTTCATCATCTGAGCAATAATCTCATTATGTTCCTCGTAAAGAGAGTATATTTCCAAGTGATAACGAGAAGTTTCAGGATTATTTACTGATCCCCCCGCCAAAAAGGCGCCTCTTAGATATGAACGAACCATCCATTCATCCTTGAGCAATTCTACGGGTACTTGTTCTTTAATTTGATAATTTTGTAAAATACCAAGATCGTCTAAGACGTGTTGTGCATGATAGCGTAAACGAACTATATATTGGTTGTTCTTTTTTAACTTCATTTTACGACGAACCACGATTTCACTTTCTACCCCGTAAAACTGTTTTAAAAGTGAATAGATTCGCCGTGCAATTGCCGGGTTTTCGGTCTGAACGTTCAGTACCAACTGGTGATCAGCAATCCCAATCGACCCGTTCATCCGAATAAGGGCCATCAATTCTGCCTTTGCATTATCCCGATGAACAGTAATTCCCGTTAATTCCTTCTTTACTTCGCTTGCATATGACATCTGGCATCAGTCTCCTAACTACTCATGAACTTGGTGAAGGCGATTCATTAATTCTGCCACAACTTTATCGCGATCATGAAAGGCACCATTGTCTTTTAGCCTTAGAAAGTTCGAACTAATTACGCGACAATTCTGTGCTCGTAGTCCTTGGAAATCATGCTTAACTGGTTGAGAAATTTCATTCCATTCCTGAAAATCAAGGTAATTTTCTGGAACAGGTTGAATATTGACTAAGACCGTATTAATAAACTTCTTACCAAGGTGCTGGTTTAATACCCGAACATGATCAGCATCTGTAAAGTTATCCGTTTCACCTTTTTGCGTCATAATATTGCAAATATAGACAACTTCAGCCTTACTTTCGCAAACGGCTTGCCCTACTTCAGAAATCATTAAATTCGGCAGGATACTAGTAAATAAGCTTCCAGGACCAAGAACGATTTGATCTGCATTCTTTATTGCTGTTATAACCTCTGCTACAGGACGAGCAGGATGTCCATCATTATCTTTAGAAGGTGTTACCCAGACTCGCTTAATTTGCTTATGGGCGGCTGTAATTTCTGATTCCCCGCTTAACTTTGTCCCATCTGTAAATTCAGCATTTAAAGTCAACGGTTCATTGGCAACCGGATAAATATGGCCATTAATTTTCATCATTTCTGATAGTTCTTGAACAGCGGTAAAAATACCACCCTTCATTTCAGACAAAGCAGAGATAATCAAATTACCAATCGCATGACCAGCAAAGAACTGATCACTAGTCTTAAAACGATATTGAAAAATATCAAGTTCGAGATCAGGTAATTCTGATAACGCAACTAAACCATTTCTAATATCACCAGGTGGAACCACGTTAATATAGTTTCGTAAAATCCCTGAAGAACCACCATCATCAGCTACTGTTACTACCGCCGTAACATCAACATTTTGATCGCGCAATCCACGAAGAACAACTGGTAGACCAGTTCCTCCACCAATCACTACAATCTTTGGTTTATGCAACATAATTAAAACTCCTCTTTACTTTGCCTTCTCAATATCGCGATGGTAAGTATTTACTTTATATCCCTTTTCTTTTAAATCAGCAGATAATTTGTTAGCAATAGTTACTGACCGATGTTGACCGCCCGTACACCCAATTGCAATTGTCAAACTGCTCTTACCTTCCTTAATGTAACCCGGAAGAGCAATTTCTAAGAGAGAACGTAAATGCTGGTAGAATTCCTTAGCCAACGGACTCTGCATAACATAATTTTGAACAGCTGGATCATTTCCCGTTAAGTGCTTTAATTCTGGAATATAGAATGGATTAGGGAGGAAACGAACATCCATTACGATATCCGCATCAAGTGGCAACCCATATTTAAACCCAAATGACATTACTTCAACATAAAAGTTATTACCTTCACCATGTCCGAATAATTTATTGAGCCTTAACTTTAGATTTCGGGGCGTTACGTTAGTGGTATCAATTACTATATCTGCTTGACTCTTAAGATCAGTTGAAAGCTTCCGTTCTAATTCTACTCCATCAAGTATCCGACCTTGTGGAGATAAGGGATGAGAACGTCTTGTTTCCTTATAACGTGAAATTAACGTGACGTCATTAGCATCTAAGAAGAGTAATTTCACATCTAAATCATCCCGCTTTTTCAATTTTTCAAAGTTTGGTAAAACCGCATCGTAAAATCCGCGTGAACGCATATCCATTACCATAGCGATTTTATCAAACTCTCCCGAATCTTCTATCACATCAACAAAACGTTCTGCTAATCCAGGAAGCATGTTATCAATTACGAAATATCCTAAATCTTCTAAGCTATGAACGGCAACGGTTTTCCCCGCACCACTCATCCCTGTAATAATTACTACTTTTAATTTTTTATCTACCATCACTAGTTCCTCTTTTCGCATACAGCTACCCAATTATTTTATCACATCGAGCCGGGCGTGTCTTATTTAAGTAACAAAAAAGGCCAAGTCAAACTTAGCCTCAAAAATTAATGCATCCGTCGTTGATCCATTCGTTTAACAATATATAAGATTGGCAATCCTACGATGACAATTCCGATAAAAAGAATCACACCAGCTGGATCATTCATAACTTCACTTACGAGGACAAAGATTCCACCAGCAATCGCAATAATTGGTACTAAGGGATAAAGTGGCGTGCTGAATGGGCGTGGTCCCTTATTTCTGTGTCGTAAAATAAAGATCCCAAAGAATGCTAAAAGGTAGAAACAATAAACAGTAAACACACATAAATCTGACAAGTGATCAGGGTCAAAGAAAAACATCATGATCGTTGCAAGAACAATAATAAACATTGTTGCGACTACTGGTGACTTACCCTTTGGCGTGATATATGCAAGATAGCGCGAGAATGGCAAATCATGACGACGCGCCATTGCATATACAATCCGTGGAAAAGTAATCATTTTTCCGTTCAAAGTTCCCATCATCGAAATAATAATTCCGGCTGACAGTAATTTTCCTCCAATTGCGCCAAAGGCTTTCACTGCTAAATATGCAGTTGCATTTTCCCCTAGCCGATGAATAGTATTAACCGGAAGGAACTTAAGAATTCCAACAGTAATTAAAGTGTAAATAATAAGAACAGCAGTAATCCCTAAAATAATAGCTCGTGGCAATAATTTTTGGGGATTTTTCATTTCTCCCCCAAGGTTTGCGATTAAAATCCAACCATCATAACCAAATAAGGTTGCTAAAACTGCTACCCCAAAGCCACCAGTTGATTGATGAATTTCGGTAACTGTTTGACCAAAAGCATCTTGATGTCCCCAGAACAAACCAAAGATAATAATTGCCGCAATTGGAATCATTTTTCCAGCAGTTGTAATAATCGAAAAAATTGCACCAACTTTATTTTCAAAAAGGTTCATTACTCCAATTGCAATCACAGTAATCACTGCTAAAGGTATCCGCCACTGTGGCCCTAAGCCAAAGAAGTTTGCCATTAAAATACTCATAAATCCGGCAACCGAAGCAATAATTGCTGGTCCATAAACAATTACTTGCATCCACCCGGCCAAAAATCCTAAAAGGCGACCATACAAGTTTTCAATATAAACATATAGTCCCCCGGTATATGGCATCTGAGCACCGATTTCCGCCACTGTTAATCCACCAGTTAAAGTAATAATTCCACCAAATACCCAAGCGGCAATTGCAAGCGTAGATGTACCAGCACTATCAAGAACAGATCCTTGTTTAAAGAATATCCCCGATCCAATAATTGTCCCAACAACAATCGAAATAGCGGACCAAAATCCAAGCGACCTTTTTAGTTCATCTGTTGGTTGTTGATTCATCATCATTCCTCCATTCTTAATATTAGGCAAAATAAAAACCCGGGTACCATCTATTAATGCAATTTGGTCATGCCAAATGATTAGTAGAGAACCCGAGTCTATATAAACCTATTGATTGGGTACACCAAAATCACTCAGCCTTAATAGAGTTAGAGGCTGAGGAGGAAGAAAATTGTTGGTTTTGATTATTAAAAAATAACATTTCTTTTCCCTCGTTTCGTGTACTTTGATTTTTATTAGAATACCATTAGAAGAATTAGATTGCAACTACTTTTTTTGCTTAGCTTCTCGTTCTTCTGCCCATTTTTGATCACGTTCGAGCATCTCTTTTAAATATTTACCAGTGTAGCTTCCCTTTACTTCTGCTACTTGCTCTGGAGTACCAGTAGCTACAACATTACCTCCACCAGCTCCTCCTTCAGGGCCGAGATCAATTAACCAGTCCGCTGATTTTACAACGTCTAAATCATGTTCAATTACTAAAACAGTATTTCCAGCATCGACTAATCGTTGAAGGACTGCTAATAAGCGTTTGATATCGTCCATGTGCAATCCCGTAGTCGGCTCATCCAAAATATAAAAACTCTTCCCGTGAGATTGCCGGTGAAGTTCAGCTGCTAATTTCATTCGTTGAGCTTCTCCACCTGACAGAGTAGTGGCTGGTTGGCCAAGGTGAACATAGCCAAGCCCAACATCTTCAATAGTTTGCAATTTGCGCTTAATTTTCGGAATCGCACTAAAGAAGTCAAGCGCCTCCGAAACAGTCATATTAAGAACTTCAGCAATATTCTTGCCTTTGTATTCAACTTCAAGCGTTTCAGAATTATAACGTGTCCCATGACAAACTTCACATGGTACATAAACATCTGGCAAAAAGTTCATTTCAATTTTAATAATTCCGTCCCCACGGCAGGCTTCACAGCGTCCTCCCTTAACATTAAAACTAAAACGCCCCTTAGTATAGCCGCGCATTTTAGCTTGGTTGGTTTGGGCAAATAATTCACGGATGTCATCAAAGACCCCCGTATAAGTTGCAGGATTACTTCGTGGAGTACGACCAATTGGCGATTGATCAATATTGATAACTTTCTCAATATTTCCAACTCCACTAATCGACTTGTACTTACCGGGTTTTGCTGAATTATTATTCAATTTTTGTGCCAAGACCCGTTTTAGGATCATATTAACAAGGGTTGACTTTCCTGAACCAGAAACCCCCGTTACGCAAATAAACTCACCAAGTGGAAAATCAACTGTAATATCCTTTAAGTTATTTTCCGCTGCTCCTGTAATAGTAATTTTCTTACCGTTACCTACTCGACGCTCTTGAGGCACTGGAATAAATTTTTTCCCTGATAAGTATTGGCCAGTTAACGACTTCCGTGATCGCATAATTTGCTTAGGAGTTCCGGCAGCCATCACTTGGCCTCCATTTTCACCAGCTCCAGGACCAATATCGACAATGTAATCAGCCGCACGCATGGTATCTTCATCATGTTCTACAACAACAAGTGTATTGCCAAGATCACGCATGGCCTTTAATGATTCAATCAAACGGTCATTATCACGTTGATGAAGGCCAATTGACGGTTCATCAAGAACATACATTACTCCTGATAAATTAGAACCAATTTGGGTTGCTAACCGAATCCGCTGAGCTTCTCCTCCTGAAAGAGTTCGAGCTGAACGACTTAAAGTTAAGTATTCAACTCCAACGTTTTTCATAAAGGTTAATCGATCAATGATTTCTTTTAAAATTGGCTTAGCAATTTCATTTTTTTGTGCAGAAAGTTTGATGTTCTTGAAGAATTCAAGAGAATCACTAATTGGTAAAGCAGAAACTTCACCGATATTTCGCCCATCAATCTTTACTGCTAAGGCCCGCTGATTTAACCGATAACCATGACAAACCGGACATGGAAGCTCAGTCATATACTTTCTCATTTGTTCCCTTGTAAAATCTGAGTTAGTCTCCCGGTATCGTCGACTGATATTATTGATGACACCTTCAAATGGCACATCGACATCCCGAATGCCACCAAAGTCATTTTCATAATGGAAGTGGAATGGTGTTTCACCATTACCGTACAAAATCTGTTGCTGTTGCTTTTTTGACAACTTATTGAAAGGAGTATCCATATCAATGCCAACCGACTTGCAGAATTGTTCCAACATTTGTGGATAGTATTGCGATGAGATTGGATTCCAAGGAACAATTGCACCTTCTTTTAAGGTTTTTGTTTGGTCAGGAACCACTAAATCAATATCTACTTCAAGTTTTAGTCCTAAGCCTTCACACTCTGGACAAGCACCAGTAGGAGCATTGAAGGAGAATAAACGTGGCTCTAATTCACCAACTGTAAAACCACAAATGGGACAAGCATATTGTTCAGAAAATGGAATTGGTTCTCCCCCAATCACATCAGCAATCGCATAACCATCGCTTAAGCGGAGAGCCGATTCAAAGGAGTCAAATAGCCGCGACCTAATCCCCTCTTTAATGATGATTCGATCAATCACAACATTGACTGTATGTTTTTTATTTTTATCTAGCTCTGGGACTGAATCTAGGTCATAGGTTTCGCCATCTACTTGAACGCGGACAAATCCTTCACGTTTAATCGTTTCAAAGACTTTCTTTTGTGTTCCCTTTTTGTCACGAACAACCGGCGAAAGAATTTGAAGACGTGTCCGTTCAGGCAATTGTAGTACCCGATCCACCATTTGTTCTGGTGACTGACTAGTAATTGGAATATTATCATTCGGACAAATCGGCGTCCCAACCCGTGCCCATAGCAAACGTAGAAAATCGTTAATTTCAGTCACTGTTCCGACCGTTGAGCGCGGATTATGGGAAGTCGTTTTTTGATCAATTGAAATTGCGGGGGAGAGACCGTCAATTGAGTCCACATCTGGCTTATCCATCTGGCCTAAAAATTGTCGTGCATAAGCTGATAAACTTTCCACATAACGCCGCTGCCCTTCTGCATATAAGGTGTCAAAAGCTAAAGAACTCTTTCCCGAACCTGACAGACCAGTTACAACAACTAACTTGTTTTTCGGAATAGTAATATCAATATTTTTTAGGTTATGAGCCCGTGCCCCATGAATTATGATCTTATCATTTGCCACGAAATAACTCCTCCTCTATTTTTTTACTTTTGTCTTTAGTTCCATTATCGTATCACGAAGCGTAGCAGCCTGTTCAAAGTCAAGCCGTTTAGCGGCAGAGCGCATTTGCTCTGTTAATTCATCTAGCATCTTTGCTTGAGCCTCTTTATCCAGTTTTGCAAAATCTTTGTCAGTAAATTCAGCACTATTATCTGCTTCAGTTTCGTCCGTTGCTTTCTTAGTAACAGTAATTGCTTCTTGAATTGGCTTAATGATTGTGTGCGGTGTAATGTGATGTTCTTCATTGTATTTCATCTGAATCGTCCGCCGCCGCTTTGTTTCATCCATTGCTTTTTGCATTGAGTCAGTGACAGTATCAGCATACATAATTACTGCTCCGTTTTCATTCCGAGCCGCCCGACCAATCGTCTGGATAAGTGAACGTTCATTACGTAAAAAGCCTTCCTTATCGGCATCAAGAATGGCGACTAAGGATACTTCTGGAACATCCAATCCTTCCCGCAAGAGATTAATTCCAACAAGAACATCAAACTTGCCAAGACGAAGATCCCGAATTATTTGTGTTCGTTCTAGGGTCTTAATATCACTATGAAGATATTTGACCTTTAACCCCATATCCTTTAGATAATCAGTAAGGTCTTCGGACATCTTCTTCGTCAGGGTCGTAACAAAAACACGTTCATTTTTCTCAATGCGTTTGTTAATTTCACCAACTAGGTCATCAATCTGTCCCATTACTGGGCGCACTTCAACTGTTGGGTCAAGTAACCCGGTCGGCCGAATAATTTGCTGAGCAACGTGGTCCGTTTGTTCCATTTCATATGGGCCAGGGGTTGCAGACATGTATACAACTTGATTAACGTGTTTTTCAAATTCTGGTAGTTTTAATGGTCGATTATCAAGCGCACTTGGTAATCGAAATCCATAATCAATTAACATTTGTTTCCGTGCACGGTCCCCATTGTACATTCCTCGTACTTGCGGCATGGTTTGGTGAGACTCATCAACAACTAATAAGAAATCTTTAGGGAAGAAGTCTAATAAGGTATAAGGAGGTTCACCAGGCTTTCGGCCATCCATATAACGCGAATAATTTTCAATTCCATTGGTGTAACCCATCTCTCGCATCATTTCAATATCATAAGTTGTTCGTTGCTGAATCCGCTCTGCTTCAAGAAGCTTTCCCTCATCAGTAAACTTCTTTACCTGTTTCTTCATGTCAGCTTCTATTTGTGGCAACGCCCGATCCATGACTTCTTCATTAGTCATAAAGTGCGTAGCTGGAAAGATAGATACATGATCCCGGTCGCCAATCACCTCGCCTGTCAACGCATCAACTTCACGAATCCGATCAATTTCATCCCCAAAGAATTCAATCCGCAATGCCCGTTCATCACGTGATGCAGGAAAGATTTCAACTACATCACCACGAACACGGAAACGTCCCCGTTGAAAATCAATGTCATTGCGATCAAATTGAATATTAACAAGGTCTGTCAACAATCGATCACGTTCAATTTCTTGACCAACGCGCAAAGAAAGAACACTATTTTGGTATTCACGAGGATCCCCTAATCCAAAAATACTAGAAACCGAGGCAACTACAATTACATCATTTCGTTCCAGTAAGGAAGTGGTGGCAGAGTGCCGAAGCTTATCAATTTCATCATTAATTGACGCATCTTTTTCAATATAGGTATCACTAGACGGAACATATGCTTCTGGTTGATAGTAGTCATAGTAGGAAACAAAATATTCAACCGCGTTATGAGGGAAGAATTTTTTCATTTCACCATAGAGTTGCCCAGCTAAAGTCTTATTATGTGAAAGAATCAAGGTTGGCTTATTAACGTTGGCAATCACATTTGAGATCGTAAATGTTTTTCCAGTTCCGGTTGCTCCTAATAAGATTTGAGCTTTTTCACCATCTTTAATCCCCTTTGTCAATTGATTAATTGCTTGGGGCTGATCGCCGGTTGGTTTGTATTCTGACACTAGTTCAAATTTTTTATCTGGTTGCCGGTAAATCAAAAGAAATTCCTCCCTTACGTCGCAGTTAAATAAAATAAAGTGGAATCGCAACTTCATAAATTACCGCATCCCACTTATCACTAACTATTTATTATTTACTGTTATTAGTTTATCACCCAAACATGTATTCGTCTATAAATTTACAGTAAAAAAGTGAGTAGAAAATAATCTCTTCAGCGAAACTATTTTCACCCACTTCTTCAAATAATTTTATTTATCATTTAACTATGCCGAAAGTAACCAAAGTAAAATTGTAAGCCCGCGGCAACAACATTAATCCAATTTAAACAAATAAACCATGGAACAAGATTAGCATTATCAAAATGGGTTACTCCATAAAATACGGAAAAACCACCAATAATCGCAATAAGATTAAGCCAGGCACAGAGACGGCGCATTACAATGTCTCTCGGTCGACTCAATTCCCAGATAATATCAACGATTAACCATAATACTAAAATTGCAAATGTTCCTGCAAATAAACTTGGTGTCATCCTTGCCGCCTCCCTTTACCTTGTTAGTTTTTACCTTCTACTTCTATTATAAGAAAGCGTTTGCAAAAATCAACTATTTGATAAAAGGACGCCTAAAATATAAATTATTGTTGAATAATTTGTGTAGTAATAATTGCTAATTGGTTTTTCGCATTACCATCTGCATTATCTTTTAATAATTCTGGCAAAATCTTCTTAAGGAAATACTGGACACTGGCCATATCACGAAAATCCATAATAGCTGTCAAGCTCGACTTATAAATATCCATATAAACCGGTTCAGGATTACCCTTTTGTATTTCACCAAATGATTCATACATAAGATCAATCTTGTCAGCAACTGCGAGAATTTTACCTTCTAAAGTATCATCTTTTCCTTCTGCAAATCGTTGTTCATAAGCTGCCCGGAACTCAGCCGGAATTTCAGATTGAATAAAGTTTTCTGTTAATGATTTATCAACCCGTGCCAGCATTGAGCGTAATTCCGGGGTAGCATACTTTACCGGCGTTTTGATGTCACCAATAAAACGTTCTGTATAGTCATGATTAAGGGCTTTTTCATATAAAGAACGCCAATCGATTTCATTTCCGGCTTGTTCTTCAATATCACCAAGCATTTGTGCTGCTTGCGTTACTTTAAAGGAATGGGCAGCTACATTGTGTTCTTCAAATTTAAAATATCCTGGAGCACGGTTGATCATTTCGAGGTCACTTAAACTTTTCAGATATTCATGCATTCCCATGATGAATTCCTCCCAAAAATAATTAATTTGTACAATCATACAATTTTTTGGCGAAATTTCAAGAAAGGTGAGTGAATTAATCTCATTGACAAGGTAAAGATAGCTCCACGATATCGTATATAAAAACAGAGACTGTTGAAAAAAAGCAAGTTTTTCAACAGTCTCTATTTTTATTCCTCAGCAAATTCTTGTAAAGCCTTTTCGAAATTAGCTAATTTTTCATTTGCTTTATCTAAGGTATCGGCACTTGTACCAATGTAGAATTTAAGCTTTGGTTCAGTTCCAGATGGACGAATAGCAATCCAAGTATCATCATCAAGAATGTAACGCAATACATTTGATTCTGGGATACCTAATTCACTTACTTTACCATCAGCTGTAGTTTTAGTCCCATTAGCGAAGTCTTCTGTAACTACTACTTGGTGACCAGCAAAATGAGTTGGCGCTTCTTCCCTGAACTTCTTCATTAAAGCCTTAATCTTAGCTGGACCATCAACACCAGCATAAGTATTAGCAATTGTCTTTTCGCGGAAGTAACCATACTTCTTAAACAATTCTTGTAAGCCATCGTAAAGGGTCATATTACGACTACGGTAATAAGCGGCAACCTCAGCAAGTAACGTTAAGGATTGGATAGCATCCTTGTCCCGAACAAATGGCTTAATAAGGTAACCATAACTTTCTTCAAAGCCGAACATAAAGGTATGATCAGCTTTTCCAGTCTCATATTGATGAATTTGGTCAGCAATCCACTTGAAACCAGTTAAAACATTGATCATATCAACGCCGTAACTTTCTGCAATCTTAGCAGCGAAGTTAGTAGAAACAATTGATTTTACCGCAGCAGCATTCTTTGGTAAGGTTCCAGCTTGTTTATGTGCCTCGAGAATATAGGCAAGCATGATGGAAGCAATTTGATTACCAGTTAGCAATTGATATTCACCATCTGGTTGACGAACTGCACATCCAAGCCGGTCAGCATCAGGGTCCGTGGCGATCAATACGTCTGCACCAACCTTTTTACCAAGAGCAATCGAACGAACAAAAGCCTCTGGGAATTCTGGATTAGGATGTTCCAAGCCAGGGAAGTCACCATTTGGTTGTGCTTCGGTTGGTTCCATTTCATAATTTGTAAAACCAGCTTGGCGTAATGCACGTTCACCAAGCATTCGGCCAGTTCCGCATAATGGGGTAAAGACAAACTTCATATCCTTACCGTATTCCTTAGCTAATTCGGGATTAACAGTTACACCCTTGGCATTAGCAAGGTATGCAGCATCGACATCTTCACCCATGATTGTTTCTAAACCATTGTCCAGCATCTCTTGTTCATCAGCTAAAGCAATATCAAAAATATCATCAATCTTACGGATGTAACCTGTCATCATGTCAGATTCTTTAGGTGGCATCTGTCCACCATCTTCACCGTAAATCTTGTAACCATTATATTCCTTAGGGTTATGACTAGCGGTAATCATGATCCCCGCATAAGTTCCCATGTGACGAACTGCAAATGACAATTCAGGCGTTGGGCGTAAATTATCATAGATGTAAACCTTAATCCCATGAGCCCCCAATACACGAGCAGCATCATGAGCAAATTTACGGGAGTTGTGACGAGAATCGTAACCAATAGCAACTCCTCGTTTTTTAATATCGTCTCCCAATGAATCCATTAAAGTTGCCAAGCCTTCAGTTGCTTGACGGACAGTGTAAACATTCATCCGGTTAATTCCTGGTCCCATCAGTCCTCGCATTCCTGCAGTTCCGAATGATAGCGGACCATAAAAAGCATCTTCAATTTCTTTATCGTCGTTCATTGCAGCTAATTCTTGCTTTAAGTCTGGTTCAAGATCTGTTCGTTCTTGCCAAACCTTATAAGTATCTTTCCAGCTCACAATAATGTCTCCTTTATGTCATACTCTGCTTTTTAGTATACCGCATAAAATCTTATCTGTCGCTTTTTACTTAAAAGTTTACTAAAGTTTTACCATGGTTTGGTAATTGAAATATGGGGCAGAAATTCTTGCTGTTTTTGCCGCTGGATTTGGCGTTGCTTTACACGTTGAGAATATGTTGCCATTAACGTCTTTTGTTCTTCAGTTTCCGGAATTAATTTATTAAATGCTGTTTGCTTTTCAGGATCAAGAATTACAAAAATCATAAAACAATAAAAACCGAGGAATCGTTCACCGGTCATTAAGTGCTCACCAATTACTTTTGTGAACACTTCAATAGATCGTTTACCAAAGCCTGTCACATAAGCTTCCATACACATCGAATCTTGAAGGTCAAATGGTCGTAAAAATTGAATATCATCCATTGCTACTGTTGCAACCGTTGTCCGAGCTACCCGCATTGCTGCTACCGAAGCTTGACCATCAATTAATTCCAAAGTTCGACCGCCATATACTGTTCCATGCTCGTTTAAGTCAGAATTGCGTACCCGATGAATTGCTACTGCTAATGTATCATTACATTTGATTGCATCCATTAAAAAACCTCCTTAGTCCTTATTACATTAAATTTTAGCAAATCATTAACGATTATTGTTGGATTTTTGAAATTCATTAACCGGGCCAAGATAAGCGCTATCAATCCCTAACCATTTTTTATTAATCTGTCGTAAGGTACCATCTTTTTGTAGAACCCCAAAATAAAAAAAGAGAGGCTGAAAAAAATAATCCAACCTCTTTACTAATTTTAAAGCGTAAACTGTCAAAACACAGTAGCTAGTCGGATTCTGAACGTTGATCAGTCAACGTCCAGAATGCCTCGCTATCCTTGCAGGGGTGGGACTAAAAACTCGCAAGCGAGTTTTGTCCCACTCCTTTTTATTAATCCATCGATTTAATATATTGATAAACTTGCTGTCCAGCAATTGCACCATCACCAACAGCAGTTGCAACCTGTCGTAACGGTGTTTCACGAACATCCCCAATGGCAAAAATGCCTGGTACTGCTGTCCGCATTCGCTCATCAGTCTTTACCCAGCCTTGACCATCAAGAATATCTAAGTTTTTAAAAGCAGTTGTCATTGGGAAATTACCAACATAAATAAAGACACCATCAGCGGTCATTTCACCATCTTCACCTGTCTTATTATTATGGGTTTTAACACCTGTCACTTTAATATCATCCCCAAGAATTTCAGTCACACTAGTGTTAAAAACAAACTCAATCTTGTCATTATTCATTGCTTCTGCTTGAATAATTGGTTCAGCCCGGAGCTCATCACGACGAACAAGAACTGTTACTTTAGAAGCTAATTGCGTTAAGTATACTCCCTCTTCAACAGCCGCATCACCACCGCCAACGACGATAAGATGCTTTTCTTTAAAGAAGGCTCCATCACAAACCGCACAGTATGAAACACCACGGCCACCAAATTCTTCTTCTCCTGGAACATTGAGGTGACGTTGGTCAGACCCAGTAGCGATAACAACCGCCTTTGCAGTATATATTTCATCCATGTCAGTAGTTATCTTCTTCAAATCACCATCAAGTTCTACTTTAGTTACTGTACCATAAGCGTATTCTGCGCCAAATTGAGTTGCACCTTCATACATTTGTTGGGCAAGTTCAGGACCCTTAACACTTTTGAATCCTGTGTAGTTTTCAATTTCAGCAGTATTATTCAAGTTTCCGCCGTAAATTCCACGATCAAGCATCAAGACAGACAGGTTTGCACGTGAGGCATACATTGCTGCGGTCATTCCACCAGGACCGGCACCAATGATTACAACATCATATTGCTTACTTTCAGCCATTTCTCTCTTCCTCCTCGAATAATTTTTTACTATCCATATCATACCGACTTTGGATCTTTTTGTCTATCGTTTAGCTTACTTTTTATCAGTAATATTCTTTATCGAACTATAACTAATATTATAATTTTGTATAGAGAATTTAAACAATTAAATCGTTTCTAATCCTAATGTTATCATATTTGAGTTATACTTATTATGATAAGTAATTATATTTTTTCATTTTTTAAGGAGGCGAAGTGCATCCAACTAATGCACGCATGTATGAAAGTCTGTATTTTTTCTACTTGTATTGTTGATTTGCTTTATCCAGATGTTGGGAAAGCAACGGTTGAACTTCTCCAACGTTTTGGTTGCGAAACAGTTTTCCCCGATAAACAAATCTGTTGCGGACAACCAACTTATAATAGTGGTTATGATCGCGAAACAATCGCTACATTTAAAAATCAACTCGATGCCCTTTTAAGTATCGATGCTGATTATATTGTTGGCCCATCTGGATCGTGTGTCGCCATGCTTCACGAATATAAAAACATTTTCAAAGATGATCCAGAATATGCGAAGAAAGCACAAATTCTTTATGATAAATCTTTTGAACTAACGCAATTTATTTACCGGGTTCTCGGTATTCTTGATTGCGGTGCAGAACTGGATGATACAGCAACCTTTCACCGTTCTTGTCACATGACTCGTCTTCTTGGGGAACGTACGGCACCAATTGTTCTTCTAGAACATGTTAAGGGACTCGAACTTATTCCCCTTCATAACATTCAATTATGTTGTGGCTTTGGTGGAACATTCTCTGCTAAAGAACCCCTTCTCTCTGAAGCGATGGTTGATGATAAAGCAAATAATGTTTTGAAGACGAAAGCACATATTCTTATCGCTTGTGAGCAAACATGTTTAATGAACATCGGTGGACGAATTAACCGTCGCCATGATGGCTCTCATATTACGATTATGCATATTGCTGAGGTTCTTAATCATAACGTTGACACTAGCCGGATCACTTATGTCAAAGATACGGATCATGTAATGGTACCAGCAAACGGAAACGGGGTGTTTTAGATGGGTATAGCCACTAGCGATAAGCCTTTTACGGAACGAATTAAGGAAGCAGAAGCCGATAAATTTATGCGGGCATCTGTTGCTAAAGCACAAGATGCTCAATTCCAAAAGCGAACAGAAGCGCGCCGCCAGTTAGGTCATTGGGAAGGTTGGCGTGATCTCTCTGCCGAAATTCGTCAACATGTTATTAAGCACCTTCCGGATTACTTGGAAGAATTCAGTGACAACGTTCAAAAAAATGGTGGTCATGTTTTCTTTGCCAAGGATGGTGACGAAGCAAGTACCTTTATTAAACAATTAGCAAGCAAAAAGCAAGCTCATCACGTTGTTAAATCAAAATCAATGGTCACTACAGAAATTGACCTTGATAAAGAACTATTAACGATCCCTGGTCTCTCATTAATGGAAACTGATTTAGCCGAGTTTATTTTACAAGAAGATAACTGGGATGAACCGACTCATATCGTTTTCCCTACACTACATAAAAACCGCAACCAGATTCAAAAAATTTTTGAAAAACTCGGTTATGATGGCGATAATGATCCTGAACACATGGCAAGATTTGTCCGCCACTATCTCCGTAATTACTTTATGCAAGCTGATTTCGGCATTACTGGCTGTAACTTTGCGATTGCTGATAACGGAATGATTAACCTGGTCACAAATGAAGGAAATGCTGATATTAGCATGGCGATTCCCCAAACCCAAGTAGTAGTCATGGGGATGGAGCGTATTGTCCCAAGCCTGAAAGAAGCCGAAGTATTAGATAATGTTCTTTGTCGGAGTGCAGTTGGTCAAAAATTAACGAGCTACTGTACTTTTTCCAAAGGTAAGGAAGCAAGTGAAGCCGATGGACCAGATGACTTCTATGTTGTCATTGTTGATAATGGTCGTTCTAAGATGCTGAACTCTGATTTTGAACCGATGCTCCAATGTATCCGTTGTGGTTCTTGCTTAAATGTTTGCCCCGTTTACCGGCAAGTCGGTGGAAAGGGCTATGGATCGATTTATCCAGGACCAATGGGTGAAGTTCTTTCCCCAATTTTAGGCGGTTATCAAGAATTCAAGGAATTGCCCTATGCATGTAGTCTATGTGCTGCTTGTACAGAAACCTGTCCTGTTAAAATTCCCCTTCATGAGTTGATTCGCCATCACCGTTATGTAGAAATGGATGAGCTTCATCTAGATCATAGTCCTTCGAATGCCCTTCTAAAGGCAGTTGGTAAAGGAACCAGCTCCCCTACGCTTTTTAATGACGCAATGCGATTTGCTCATATTGCTCTTGAGCCCTTTGGCAAGAAGACAACTCCTGAAGACATTAAAAACCTTTATCCAGATGGTAAAATCAACCACCTTCCCGCAATTGCTCCTAAACTAGCGCATGGCTGGGTAGACGTTCGTGATCTCGCTGTTCCGCCGAAGTATCATCAAAATTTCCGTCATTGGTACCACCACTATGAAGAAGAGGAGGAACAGGGAAATGACTAATTACTTACAAGAAGCAAACACTACTAAGAACCAAGAAGACTTCTTAAATCGAATTGCAAAGGCTGCCAACCGCCCTCGTCATACGCTTGCTGAAGATCCATTTGTTCCAGTTAATGACCTTCCAGAAACTACCCTTGCCGGAAAAAGTCAAGACGAACTTCTTGAGCTTGCGCGTAAAAATAGCGAAGAAGTTCATGTTGATTTTCATGTTGTTAAATCAGCCGATCTCGGCCACACTCTTAATGATTTTATCCAAGAAAAAGAGATTAAAAGTTTAATGCTGCCCTCCTTTGATGAAGAGAAATGGCAAAACTATTCATTGGGAAAATGGCAAGATAATTTACGAGTAGATCCTATTTACTATTGGGAGCCTGAATTTAGGCGGCAAAATATTGTAAATGCAAATAACAGTGATGGAGCAATTGGTTTTGCGGACTTTCTATTAGCTGAATCAGGGACCGTAACCGTTGCAACCTACCCACAACAAGGACGGATGTTCCATTTCCTTCCAACCCATTACCTAGCTATTGTGCCAAAAAGCAAAATTCTACCACGTTCACGTCAAGCAATGGATTATTATCAAAAAGCAATTCAGGATGGTAGTTTACAAACGTCAAACATTAACTTTATTACTGGTCCATCAAATTCTGGTGATATTGAAATGGTATTAATCGTTGGTGTTCACGGTCCACTTGATATGGAATATGTAGTTGTTGAAGATATGTAAAAAATAAACCTTCAAGATCCCTATAACGAATCTTGAAGGTTTATTTTGTTAAAAGGCTAATGCTAGTCTTACTTCTTAGAATTATTTTGCTTATCTTCAGCAGCAAGCTTTGCACCTAATTCCTTAATGTATTCACGCAATTCTTCTTTAACTTGTGGGTGTTCCAAACCATATTCAATGTTTGTCTTAACCCAGCCAAACTTATTACCAACATCGTAACGGTCACCCTTATATTCACGAGCGAATACCCGTTGAGTTTGGTTCAAAGTATCAATTGCATCAGTTAATTGAATTTCGCCGCCCTTGCCTGGCTTAGTCTTTGCTAATACATCAAAGATTTCTGGAGTAAAGACATACCGACCAATGATTGCTAAATCACTTGGTGCGTCTTTAGGAGCCGGCTTTTCAACAAAGCTAGTTACGTTATAAAGGCCTGACGTAACTTCCTTGCTAGGGTTAATTACACCATACTTTGCAGTATCTTCATGTGGAACCCGCATAACCGCAAGAGTAGACGCACCAGTTTGGTTATAACTTTCAATTAATTGCTTCGTTAAAGCTTCATTCTTGTTGTTAATGTTATTAAGGTCATCCCCAAGCATAACAACAAATGGTTCATCCCCGATAAAATCACGAGCAGTTAAAACAGCGTCCCCTAAACCACGAGGATGAGATTGACGAATGAAGTAAATATTAACATCAGTTGTTTCTTCAACCATCTTTAACATCTCATCCTTGTGTTTTGAACGAAGATTATCTTCCAACTCTGGATTAGAGTCAAAATGGTCTTCAATCGACCGCTTATTCTTTCCATCAACAACAACAATATCTTCAATTCCTGATTTGCGCGCTTCTTCAACGATAAATTGAATTGTTGGCTTATCAACAATTGGTAACATTTCCTTTGCCAATGCCTTAGTTGCAGGAAGAAAACGAGTTCCTAAACCAGCAGCAGGAATAATGGCTTTTCTAACACGTTTCATACTCATAAAACCCTTTCCATGTTTCAATTTCTCTCAATATCCATCCTCTAGCATTTTACCATATTTATTCGTTTTCTGAAGTAAGATCTCGGTCCATTAATTGAGAAATTGCAGTTTTAATATCTTCGCCTTCATACAAAACACGGTAAAGAGCTTCGGTAATTGGCATCTGTACTTGTCGTTTACGACTCAATTCATAAGCGGCTTTGGTAGTATAGACACCTTCGATAACCATTCCCATATTATCAATTACATCTTGAAGCTTTTTTCCTTGTCCCAATTGATAACCAGCACGCCAATTTCGAGAATTTTTACTGGTAGCAGTAACAACAAGGTCACCAACCCCAGAAAGACCAATAAAAGTCATCGGGTTGGCACCAAAAGCAACCCCCAATCGACGAATTTCTGCAAGTCCACGAGTAATTAATGCTGCCCGTGCATTATCATGATAACCCAGTCCCTGAATAGCTCCGGCACCAATTGCAATAATGTTCTTTAAGGCTGCGCCAAATTCGGCACCAATTACATCGTCGTTAGTGTAAACACGGAAATAAGAATTACTAAATAACTTCTGCGCCTTTTTAGCACTGGCCAGGTCCTCACAAGCTGCGGTTACAGCTGTCATATCTTTAATCGCCACATCTTCAGCATGACTTGGACCTGATAAAACAACAATTGCCTGACGGTTTTCAGAAGGAATATCTTCGCTAAGCATTTCCGATGGTCGCTTATAAGTATTTTGTTCTAAGCCTTTCGTTGCGTGAATAATTAACGGTTTTTGATGTAATTCAGTCAAAATTGCATTTAATTGCTTAGCAACTTCACGAAGACCCTTTGTTGGAATTACAATCAGGACCACACTGGAATCCTTAACAGCTTCTTTCATATCCGTTGTTGCTGTTAATTTAGTAGAATAAACAAAATCTTTCATGTAGCGAGGATTTGTATGTTCAGTATTTAATTGCTTAACTTGTTCCTCATTACGAGACCATAATGTTACATCGTGGCCATTTTCTGTAAGCATGTTTGCTAAGACACTGCCCCACGAACCAGCACCTAAAACAGCAATTTTTTCTGCCATAATTTTTTCTCCTTCTCCAATTCAATTAATTTTTGTTTATTCCGTTATAATACCACGGAATATTTTTATGACGTCGAATTATTAGTATTACTAATGCACTAACAAAAAATACTACAGAAAGTAACTGTGAAATGCGAATATTTCCAATCATTAAACTATCAGTTCGCATACCTTCAATAAAGAACCGGCCAAACGCATACCACATTACATAGGTTAAGAAAATTTCCCCGCGACGAAATAAGTGTTCGCGATGACGAAGTAACATTAATAATGCAAAACCAGTTAAATCCCATAATGACTCATATAAGAACGTTGGAATTCGATAGTGACCGCCAATATACATTTGGTTTATTATCCAATTCGGGATATGCTGAGCCATTAAATGCGCCCGTGTCGTTATATCACCAAATGCCTCTTGGTTCATAAAGTTACCCCATCGGCCAATTCCTTGAGCCATGATAAGGGTTGGGGCAATAATGTCCATCATCAACCAACTAGATAGGTGACGATAATGGCAAAAGACAAGTAAAACAATAAAGCCCCCTAAAATCGCTCCATATATTGCAATCCCACCATCCCAGATAGCAATAATCTCACTTGGATGCTGGGAATAATAGCTCCACTGAAATACGACATAGTAAATCCGCGCGCAAATTATCGCAATCGGAAGCGCCCATAGAAGATAATCATAAAAATCATCTTCAAAAATTCCCAGCCTCTTTCCTTCACGAACAGCTAATAAAAGAGCCAAAACTACCCCACTAGCAATAATTACGCCATACCAATGGATAGTAAACGGACCACCTTGGAACGCAATTGGGTTTAAGGCAGCTTTTATTCCTTGATTAATCATCTAGTTTGCCGACCCCTTATTATTCTTACTATCACGTTCCGAATTCTGCTTAATTAACTGGTTAAGGTTTCGATCAAATGTTTCGGTAGCATCATAGCCCATTGTCTCGGCCCGATAATTCATTGCGGCTGATTCAATAATAATCGCTAAATTACGACCAGTTTTAACTGGGACAGAAACTTTAGGCACAATAACACCTTGAATTGTTTGGGTATCTCCACGATCACCAAGACGATCAAATTGTACATCAGGAGTCCACGTTTCGAGATGTACAATTAAACTGATTTGATCAGAAGGCATAATTGCCCCTGTTCCATAAAGAGTAGAAACATCAATGATTCCAATTCCACGAATTTCCATTAAATGTTTTAAAATTTGCGGAGCAGTCCCTACCAAAGTCTGTTCGTCACGGGCGTAAACTTCTACCCGATCATCAGCAATCAGTCGGTGTCCACGACGCACAAGTTCCAACGCGGTTTCACTCTTACCAACTCCCGAATCACCAGTAATGAGCACTCCAACCCCACTTATATCAACTAATACACCATGGAGAGATTTTCGTGGTGCCAAACGTTCCAGTAAGTAAGAAGTCATGTTACTTAATATTTGAGAAGAGGTTAAGTGCGTTCCCAAAATTGGAATTTTTGCATCTTCAGCCGCCTTCTTTAGCTCCTTAGGAATCGGCAAATTAGTTGAGATAACAAAACATGGTGTTTGTGGCATACACATTTTTGTCATGTATTCCTCACGTTGCTCATGAGTTAAATCTTTAGCAAATGAGGTTTCGGTAATTCCTAACAATTGAATCCGTACTGCGGGATAATGCTTGAAATATCCTGCAAATTCAAGAGCTGGCCGTGAAATATCACTAGTTGTTATCTTGCGTTGGAGGTAATCTTCTCCTTGTAAGACTTTTAACCGGACCTTATCAACTAATTCTTGCACCGTTACATTGTTTGGCATTTTTTCCACTCCTTTACAATCTATCCTCGTGGCTTGTGATAACTGCATTGAAGATTGCCATGATAATTGCAATCAACATTGCAGAACCAAATGACGAAAAATGAAAGTTTGCCGACCCGACAAGCATCGATGTTAGTTGTAGCATAATTCCATTAATTACAACACTAAAAAGGCCCAGAGTCAAAATATTAATCGGCAACGATAAAATTACTAAAATTGGCTTAATAGCAACGTTCAAAATTGCTAAAACAAAGCTTGCCAATGGTGCAATCCAAGCACTTGTGATATAAAACATCCCTGTTCCGGCAAATAAACCAGCAAGGGCAATAAAAAGGATTGTATCAATCAATACTCGTTTCCAAAATTCCATCATGATCTTCCATTTCTTTTAATGTCTTTTTCCTCGACATTCGTTAAAGTCCGCCGAGAACGTTGGTGAGGCTGCTGAGAGGTTTTTTGTGATTCACTGAAGGACTTTAGGAATCCTAGTAAATCGGGCTTTTGCGGATCAGCAGGCATCATTATTATCAAAATAATATAGATAATAATGCCCGGAACAAAACCGGTAAAAATAGTCAGTAAGACATATAAAATACGTAAAATATTTGGCTGAATCTTAAAGTACTGGCCAATTCCGCCAAATACACCAGCTATCATTCGATCTGATCCTGAGCGAGTTAATCTTTTATGTTGACTTTCGCGCACTTTACTCACTTCCTTCCAAGCTAAATAAATTATTGAGGATTCTTTTGACTAAGTTTCCATTGTAAGAAAGCATCAATAAATGGATCAAGTTCCCCGTCCATTACAGCTTGTCCATTATGTGTTTCATAGCCAGTTCGGTTATCCTTGACTAGGGTATATGGGTGAAAAACATATGAACGGATTTGAGAACCCCAACCGATATCAAGTTGTTCGCCCTCAATTTCTGCCCGCTTTTTAGCTTTCTTTTCTTCTTCCAGTTCATACAACTTTGATTTTAACATATTCATTGCAGTCACTCGGTTTTGGAGTTGAGATCGTTCGGCTTGAGAAGAGGTTACAATCCCGGTTGGAATATGCGTAATTCGAACAGCAGATTCTGTTTTATTAATATGCTGACCACCAGCACCACTAGACCGGAAAGTATCAACTCGTAAATCTGACGGATCAATATCAACTTCAAAACTATCATCCAACTCTGGCATTACATCAACCGAAGCAAATGATGTATGACGCCGACCGGCCGCATCAAATGGGGAAATTCGAACAAGCCGATGGACTCCCTTTTCACTACGAAGATAACCAAATGCATTATGTCCTTTAATTAGCAGCGTAACACTCTTGATACCAGCTTCATCACCGGCCTCATAACTCGCTGTTTCAACAGAGAAACCATGCTGCTCACCCCAACGAACATACATCCGCAGAAGCATTTCACCCCAATCTTGGGCTTCGGTACCACCTGCTCCCGGATGAATTTCTAAGATAGCATTTTTAGCGTCATACTCCCCATCAAGAAGTTGCGTCAATCGATACTGTTCTAAAGCCTTTTGTGTTTTTGTAAATGATGCTTCAAAATCTCTTTGTAAATCATCGTCCGGTTCAACCGTGAGTAATTCAATCGATGTTTCAAGATCACCAATCTGATCACGTAAATTCACAAAGGTATCCCGCTTTTCTTTTAAAATATTATTTTCCGCAATGACCTTTTGTGCCTGTTCATTGTCATTCCAAAAGTCTGGCTGAGCCATTTCTTGTTCAATTTCCGCAATGCGTTCATCTAGTGCATCAAGGTCAAAGAGACCTCCCGAAGTGCGTAACTTCTTTTTGCATTGATTCTACTTGTTTTTTTGCTTCGCTTAATTCCACAATCAAACCTCCGTTATACAACAATACGGCAGCGGTACCGCCATGGGTTACCTTACTGCCGTACCTAGTAGTAATTAACAATTAACGTGTTACATTTTGCCGAATTTCTGACTTCATGAAGAGTCGGGTAGTTTCATACTCAATATCAGCAATCATTTGTTCAAACATATGATAACCAGCTGTTTGGTATTCAACTAATGGATTTAATTGTCCATATCCACGTAACCCAACTGACTGCCGGAATTGGTCCATGATATCAATGTGATCAGTCCAATGTGAGTCAACCACCCGCAAAATAACAACCTTTTCAAATTCAAGCATTTGTGCTGGATCATAAAGTTGCTTTTGCTTTTCCTTATAGACTCCCTGGGCAAATGTCATCAAGTAATCCACCATTTCTTGAGGTGATTTACCTTCCAGATCTTTAACTGTGATGGTATCAGGTTTGATTAAGACTTCTTCTGCAAAGTCAACAATTCCTTGTAAATCCCAATCCTTCTTGTCACCAAGGGTATGTTGATCAACTTCACGCTGGATTGTTCTTCTAAACATTGGCATAAGGACCCACTTCAACGACTTATCTTCAGTGATAATTTGTTGCCGCTCCTTATAGATAATTTCACGCTGTTCACGCATAACATCATCATATTGAAGAACGTTCTTCCGTGAATCATAGTTGTTACCTTCAACCCGCTTTTGAGCTGATTCAACCTGGTGAGTTAAGAAACGACTTTTAATGACAGCATCTTCATCATTAACCTTCATCCGTTCTAAGAAGGCTTTGATCCGGTCCCCACCAAATCGCTTCATCAAATCATCTTCAAGCGATAGGTAGAATTGTGATAAACCAGGATCACCTTGCCGTCCAGAACGTCCACGAAGCTGATTATCAATCCGCCGTGATTCATGTCGTTCAGTACCAATAACTGCAAGTCCACCAATTTCACGTACTCCAGGGCCTAATTTAATATCTGTACCCCGTCCAGCCATGTTGGTAGCAATAGTTACTGCACCTTTTTGACCAGCATTTTTAACAATTTCCGCTTCCTTAGCGTGATTCTTAGCGTTTAAAACAACATGCGGAATGTTCTCTTTATCAAGAAGTTGAGATAGGTATTCAGAAGTTTCAACAGCAACTGTCCCAACTAAAATTGGTTGCCCTTTAGCATGAAGTTTCTTAATCCGATCGACAACAGCTGCAAACTTACTTTGTAATGTTGGATAAAGCAAGTCAGGCTCGTCTTTCCGCTGAACGGGACGGTTAGTTGGAATAGTAATAGTTTCCATGTTGTAAATTTCACGGAATTCTTCTTGTTCAGTTTTAGCAGTACCAGTCATCCCCGCCAGTTTGTTATACATCCGGAATAAGTTCTGGTATGTAATGTTAGCCATTGTCTTATTTTCTTCTTGAATTTCTACGCCTTCTTTGGCTTCAATAGCTTGGTGCAGGCCATCAGAGAAACGCCGACCTTCCATTACACGTCCAGTAAAGGAGTCAACAATTAATACTTCACCATCTTGAACCACATAGTCCTTATCCAAAAGCATGATATAGTTAGCACGCAAAGCCTGATCCAAGTGGTGGGTCAACGCAGTATTTTCTGGATCATATAGGTTCTTTAAGTTGAAGTATTTTTCAGCTTTTTTAATTCCTTCATCAGTTAATGAAACCGTCTTTGATTCAAGATCAATCTTGTAATCAACATCTTTCTTTAACTGCTTAACAAACCGATCAGTCTGTTTGTATAACTTAGAAGTTCCCGTTCCTGGTCCTGAAATGATTAACGGTGTTCGCGCTTCATCAATTAAAATTGAATCCACCTCATCAACTAAAGCATAGTTTAACCCACGTTGGACTTGGTCTTCTTTGTAAACAGCCATGTTATCACGAAGATAATCAAATCCAATTTCACTATTAGTGGAATACATGATATCAGCTTTATATGCTTCTCGTTTTTGGTCAGGGCTCATCTCTGAGTTGTTAATACCAACAGAACACCCAAGCCAATTATAAAGCTGTCCCATTTCGGTAGCATCACGCTTTGACAAGTATTCATTAACAGTAATAACATGAACACCTTTTCCCGAGATCGCATTAAGGTAAACCGGCATTGTGGCAGTTAATGTCTTACCTTCCCCAGTCCGCATTTCTGCGATATTACCTTCGTGAAGAACAATTCCTCCCATAATTTGAACATGGAATGGATAGAGTCCAAGAACCCGTTTAGCACCTTCACGAGAAACCGCGAATGCTTCTGGCAACATATGATCCAAGGATTCACCTTTTTTATAACGTTCCCGAAATTCATCAGTTTTTGCCTGAAGTTGTTCATCAGTCAATTCAGACATCTGTTTAGCATAACTTTCTACTTTATTTGCTATTTTATTAATTCGCCGTAATTCACGACGATCGCTTTCAATCCATTTTTTTAGAATATTGGCCATAAAAGCGTCCTTCCTACTTTCTGGCTTAAGTCCAAAATCAATAAAAAAGTACTACTCAAGCCAATTATATTTTTTACTCTAACCATAATATTTTACCACGTTCATGGTATAAATAAAAATTATTAGTATGGATATTACAAGGTGGCTATAAGTTATAAGATATAAAAAGCGCCAATGATTTCTCATCCGCGCTCTTCATATTGGCATTGACTATTCAGCTTCAATCAAGCCATAACGACCATCATTACGACGGTAAACAATGCTTGTACCATTAGTTTCAGCATCTTGGAAGATAAAGAAATTGTGTCCAAGCATATCCATTTGAAGGACAGCTTCTTCAGGATCCATTGGCTTTAATGAAACTTGCTTCGTCCGTACAATCTTTAATTCATCATCTTGTTCATCTGCTCCATCATTATCAGATGAGATGAATTCAAGGTTCTTTAAGCCCTTTTCACGTGACTTACGGTTAACCTTCGTCTTGTACTTCCGGATTTGCCGTTCAAGCTTATCTGTAACTAAGTCAATACTTCCATACATATCATTAGAAGTCTCTTCTGCCCGCAACGTTAGGTATGGAAGTGGAATTGTTACTTCAACCTTGTACGTCCGGTTTGGATAAACTTTTAAGTTCACGTGGGCGGTAGCTTCAACACTATCTTCAAAGAACTTTTGAAGCTTGCTGATTCGCTTTACAACGTAATCACGAATTGACTCAGTAACTTCGACATTTTCACCACGAATATTGAACTTTAACATTGTACTTCTCTCCTTTCAGCCAAGCAATTGCTTGATCTGATATCAGAAGGACCACTCTTCTCATATCCTATTTTTATTATAGATTAGTTTGTGTTAATTAACAAACTTTATTAATGCATCTTAAGAAGAATTTAACGTGCCAGTGAAACGCTACCAATCTCTTTACAGCCAGCTTGTTTAAAAAGTACCGCTGCATGGTATAACGTCCTACCCGTCGTATAGACATCATCAACCAAAAGGATTCGTTTATTAATTACTTTTTCTGGAGATTCAAGAATAAATGGTTGCTTAGTTGTAAGTCGTTCTTCTTTAGTCTTACTTGATTGCGCTACTTTTGAACTTGCTTTAGTTCGTAAGATCGGTTGGTAAGATACTTCTCGTAATAGACCAATAACTTGATTAAAGCCGCGCGTTTGCATCGTTGTAGACGTTACTGGAATTGGGACAATTAAATCCGTTTTTTGTTCATTAACTACTTTACTAAATTCGCGCTGAAACACCATTCGCAAACGGTAATCGCCATTAAATTTATAACGTTGCATATACTCTTTCATCGCCTCGTTATACCGATATAATCCTCGATGATGCAAGTTCCAGCCGTAAATTTTCCCCCAAGTTTGACAGTCTGAGCATAAGAAATCATTTTTATTAACATTTTCTTTACCGCATCCTGTACATCCTCGATCACCCCAGCATACAAATCTTTCCTTACATTGAGTACAAACTACTGGCGTGATAATTTCGCGAAAGCTAAAAATCTCTTTCAAAGTTAGCTGGAAAGTTATTTTTTTATTGCATAAGAGACAATTCATCTATCAACCTTTGACCTTTCTGATTCAAATACTTCACCTGGGAAACAGCTTGGTTAATTTGGCGGCAATTACAATTAATCCAAAAAACAACTCGTCCAGTTGGTCGACTTTGTGCACGGCCAGCGCGACCAGCAATTTGTACTAATGCTGATGAAGAAAAGACTGGATCATCAGCACCCAAAACATAGACATCAATTTCTGGAAAAGTAACCCCTCGTTCAAGAATAGAAGTCGTGACTAAAAAGTCATAATCACCATCACGCATTTTTTGTACCTTTTCTAACCGCTGCGGATCACTTGCATGAACAGTAGCAAAGTGGAAAGTTGTAAAAGAATGCTGTAATGCAGCTTTGACTAATGCTAAATCAGCAATATGAGGAACAAATAACAAAAAGCGGTGGCCTTCTTTTAGCGTTTTCTGCAACTGTTGAATAACTTGCGGGGGTAATTGCTGGCGTTCTAATCGTCGCCGCCATCCAAAAGCTAGTCTAACTTTTATTTCTGGAAGTAAATGCCCATGATAGCGAAGAGGTAAATAATTAACAATCAATCGTTTACTTTTGATTTCTCGGAGCAAAGTATCTCCTGGGGTTGCGGTTAAATATAGACATCCTCCATTCTTTTTTATTGCTTGCTTTGTTGCATATAATAACGAAGCATTAGCAGCATACGGAAAGGCATCTACTTCATCAATAATTAAATTATCAAAAGCATGATAGAAACGAAGTAATTGATGAGTTGTACAAATAGTCAATTGGGCATAATGATAAGGTAATTCCTGTCGACCATGCAAAAGAGCAATATCACAATTAGCAAAAGCAGCTTTTAAACGAGGAAATAATTCTAAACAGACATCTACTCGTGGAGAAGCTATTCCAATTCTTTCACCACGTTTAATTGCGGCAGCGATACCCGCAAACATCATCTCAGTCTTTCCGGCACCCGTAACTGCCCATAACAATTGCTGAACATGATCAGCCATTCCCTGGGAAATTTTTTCTGAGGCTTGTTGCTGAAGAGACGATAATTTTCCTTTCCATGTCAACACCGGTTCGGTAACCGTAAATTGATTTGGCTCTGGAACATGATAAAATTTATTTAACGTTGAAACACGACCAAGATTAATGCAATGTGGACAATAAAACTCACCTCGTGGCAAAGCACCCAGCGATTTTTCTGTGACATAATTGCAGCGATAACATCTAATATTCGCAGTATCGATTCTAATTGTTGGTAGTTCTTGAATTCCTGATTGTATCAACTCATGACGCGGAACTAAGACTCGTCGCCCATAATAATTGTCTAAATCCATTATTCACCTCCTACTTTATATATACGTAAATTAATCAAAATAGCACGAAGGAAGTTTAAAAATGACAGAACCATATTTAACAATTGCTAAAAATACCACTTATGAGCAAACAATTAAAAAATCACGGTTTATTTGCTCTATTGCTCGTGTCTCCTCAGAAGAAGAAGCTCAACAATTTATCGCCAGCATCCAAGCAGCTAACAAAAAAGCTACTCATAATTGCTTTGCATATATGATTGGTGACAATGACCAAATTCAACGAGAAAGTGATAATGGCGAGCCAAGTGGAACTGCGGGAATTCCGATTCTTGAATCACTTAAACTAGCAAAGATCCATAATGTCGTAGCAGTGGTCACCCGTTATTTCGGTGGAATTAAGCTGGGCGCAGGTGGTCTCATCCGGGCATATAGCAATACGACTACTGAAGCAATCCACCAAGCTGGTCTTGTCCAGCGGATTAAGCAAGCAATTCTAAAAATCACTGTTACCTATGCTCTTCATGATCCGCTTCTTTACTATCTCAAGGAAAATAATCTTGAGGTCGCCGGTGAAGAGTATGGAGTTAATGTTGAAACCAGTATTTATGTAAACGAAACGGACTTAAAAAACGTCAAAGAGAAGCTCATTAATCGTTTTAACGACCAACTTCAAATAACTAAAGGCGATCAGCGTTTTAACGAAATTCCATACTAAAAATTCAGGTTAGAATTTTCTAGCCTGAATTTTCTAGCCTGAATTTTTAGTATTTTATTTTTTCACACTCCGATAGTAACTTATCCAAATTATAATACAAAAAATTGTTAACATTCCAAATGCTTCTTGGGTCCCAACTGCAGTAGAAATGCTTCTAGTCGTGTGAAGATGACTCTGATTGGCCGCAACAATCATCGCTACCAATGAAGTACCAATTGCCCCTGCAAATTGCTGAAGGGTATTAAGAATTGCATTTCCTTGTGATTGCTTTTCTTTACCAACAACAGTTATTGCACTTGTCATTACGCAGCCCATGCACATCCCCATTCCACCCATATAGAGAATATAAACTAGCGCAATAAATATATTTGTTAAATATCGTCCAGAAATCGTAAAAGCAATAAGCGCAAGTAAACACAACGAAGTACCAATCAAAATAGGCTTACGAGCGCCAAACTTATCTAAAATTCGTCCTCCTAATGGTGCAAATATCGCTCCAACAAAACCAGCTGGGAGGACAATCAAGCCAGCTGTCATTGCACTATTACCATTTACCAATTGAATATAGTTTGGTAAAAGGAACGCAAACCCTAAAGAAATAAGTTGGGTTAAAAAGAAACCAAGAACATGCCCAGAAAAGTTTTTATTTCTAAACAATCGCAATTGTAAAATTGGTTCTTCTAGGATTAACGAACGCCAAGCAAAAAGGCCCATTCCTAAGATCCCAATTAACAATGCGCCACCAACTGAAAAGGTCATGAAAGCTTGACTTCCCAGGTTACTAAACCCTGTTACAAAACCACAGAACATGAAGATAATCATTAACATACTAAAGATATCAATCTGTTGTTTTTTAATCGGTGATTTTTGGTTAATACCCCATTCACCAAGCACAAATGAAATAATTAACAGCGGAATTAATGAATAAAATACCCACCGCCAATTAAGCTTGCTGGCAACGATTCCACCGAAAGTAGGACCGATCGCTGGAGCAACTCCAGTAATAAGGTTACCAATTCCCATCATAAAACCAATTTTGCTTGTTGGAACTTGCTCCATAATAATATTAAACATCAATGGTAATGCAATCCCAGTTCCAATCCCCTGAATTGCCCGCCCAACTAAAAGCAACCCAAACGACGGCGCCAGCGCATCGATCATTATCCCACCAATAAAAAGCAAGTTTGCAACCGTAAAAAGCATCCTTGTTCGGTAGGAGCTTTTCAAAATTGCCGATAGGGGAACAATAATTGCGACTAAAAGTAAATAAATGGAAGTCATCCACTGAACCTGATTAGTAGTAATTGAAAATTCACGCATTAGGATCGGAAAAGTTACATTCATTGAAGTTTCAACTATCACCCCACAAAATGACATCAATCCAGTTGCCACAATTGCTGCAACAACTTTTGCAGGAATTTTTTCAGTATTCGTACTCATTATTTCTCCTCTATCATCGTTGATAAGAATCGTTTTATTTTCGAAATGTCCTGTTCACTAAAATCTGCTTTTAATTTCTCTTCGTATTGTGTAATATACGCACTTACATCTGAGGATAATTTTTGTCCTTCTGCAGTAAGCATAACGATTTTTTGACGGCGATCTTCTAGTGACGGATAACGTTCAATCAAATTTTTCTTTGCCATTCGTTGAAGCAATACAGTAGTGGTTGATCTCTTTATTCCAAATTCATTTTCAATCTGGTGTTGATCACAACTATTTCCCGGGAAATGTGTTAAAAAATCAATAATCGACATTTGCGTCCCTGTCAATCCATACTGCTGCGCAAATGCATTCATTTCTTGATTTATTGCATTGTTAGCTTGTTTTACTAGACGACCTATTAGCAATTTTCATCTCTCCTTTTTGTTAGTCGGCTAACAAAAAGGATAATATAATTTAGCTTATTAGTCAATTAAAAAAAGAGACTAGGCTTATGTCACCTAATCTCTTCAATAAGCTTTATTTAATTATCCTAAAATCATTTCAGCAATATCAAGGACAATGATAATCCCTAAAATACTGCTTAAAAGCACCAAAATTTTTCTCGTATGCTGATCTTTTGATTGCAGTTTTTCCCAATTCATCCCTGCATACGCAATTAAGATCAAAGCACAGCCAATGATACCGTATATTCCAGAATGAAAGCCACGATTATCAATGGTATAACTTGCTGCCATAAAAAGGCCAACTGCAAACAAAAGTCCCCATAATAGTTGCTTTTTATTCACTAAATCAATACTTTCTCTCTAATAAACTATTCTTGAAGGTGGTAGTTATAACTAGCAACAATAATGTTCTCGCGGGAATTCAATAACGCCCGCAAACGAACACTAGTCTGATTATGCAAGGCCAATTGCCATGGATGTTTAGGAATAAATTGAGGAACAAGAACAGTCGTCGAATAATTTCTTGCTTCCGCCCGCTTGGCAATCACATCAACGAAACGTAATGTTGGTTTAGCAATTGAACGGTACGAAGAGTGAATATCAACGAAACGAACATCTGGATATTCAGCTTTAAATTCATTTGCTGTTTTATGCTCTTTTCCGGGATTTTCATCAAATGAAACATGCATAGCAATAACATAATCACCAATCGACCGAGCGTAATTAATTGCACCACGAGTTACCCGTGTTACATTACCAACTAAAACGATCACCGTTGCGCCATCGTAGTCATGTAATTGGACTTTTGTCTTTTCAGCAACCCGCAATTGAGCAGCTACTTTTACATAGTGCCGGTGAATCGAATGGAACATCCATAAAAGCAACGGCATAATAATTAAATATGGCCAAACATTTGCAAAGTGTTGCCAGAACAAACAAATAACAAGGATAAATGAAATCAAGGCCCCTACTAGGTTAATAAAGGCTTTCCCTAACCAGAAACCTTCCCGTTCTCTAAACCAGTGAATAATCATCCCAGACTGCGATAAAGTAAATGGAACAAATACCCCTACCGCATAAAGTGGAATTAACATATTAGTCTGACCATGGAAGATCAAGATTAAAATAATTGCTCCAATTGCCAACGAAATAATTCCGTTGGAGTAGCCTAACCGATCACCACGATCCATGAATGCGTGAGGCATATATTTATCCTTTGCCATATTAAAAGCAAGAATTGGAAAGGCTGAGAAACCAGTATTAGCAGCGACTGCTAAAATCATTGCAGTTGAAAGTTGCAATAGGTAAAAACCTAGCCCATGTCCGCCAAAGATTTGCGCGGCCATTTGGGAGAGAATTGTTGTCCGTGAATTAGGAACTACCCCTAGATAAAAGCTAAAGAAGATAACTGCAATAAAGAAGAACGCCAAGATAGCACTCATAATTGCCAAGGTAGTCGAAGCATTCTTTTCCTTAGGCTTATTAAAGTTAGGAACAGCATTACTTACGGCTTCCACCCCAGTTAAGGATGACGAACCAGCTGAGAATGCGCGAATAAGTAAAACAAATGACATTCCTGATACCGGTGTTCCATAATCGACAATTGCCCGGTAATGAATATGACCAGTGGCAATATTATAGCCACCCCACACTACCATCACAATCATCATAATAACAAAGAAATATACCGGAATTGTGAGGAAGTTTGCACTTTCACTCATTCCCCGTAAATTCATAAACATGATTAAAAGAACAATAATGATCCCGATTGGAATTGAAAATTTATATAGAGCGGGGACTGCCGAAGTAATCGCTTCGACTCCAGATGTCGTTGAAACAGCCACTGTTAACATATAGTCAACAAGTAATGATCCTCCAGCAAATAATCCCCCATTACTTCCCCAGTTCCGTGTGGCAACAACATAAGCACCACCACCACTAGGATAGGCATGAATGATTTGTTGGTATGATAACGTGATAGCTAACAAAAGGACCAACACAACGGCCGCAATCGGGATTGAATACCAGATTGCTGCTGCAGATAAAGTTACCAGAACAGTTGTAATTTGCTCTGGTCCATATGCTACTGACGATATTGCGTCAGAAGAAAGCATCGCTAATGCTTTAAATTTAGTTAAGTGTGTTTGCCCTTCATCAAGGGTTTTTAACGGTTTCCCGATTAAAACACGTTTCAAATAGCGCCACATACTATTTCTCCTTTAATTTTTACACTTTTTAAGTAGGTGACAATACTACAATTTATTCTTTAATTTTGCAACCTACAAATATATCTATTGATCTTTTTCTGGCATCTTTACTTTGGCATTAACCCTTTCTGCTGCGGGATCGATTTCTTTCATTCGACTAGCCACAGCCCATCGGTAAAACCCTAGCGAGCAGATGATAATAACAACAAAATCCCACGGGTACTTCAACCAGTCCTTGCCGCCAAATCCTTCACTCCCAATATAAGAAATTATTGAGATAAATACAAGATAAGCCAACATCCAATAACTATTGCGTAAATCACGTAGTCCTGATGCGTGACGATACTTAATTTCATAATAAAGATAAATTGGTAAGCCTAATAAAATAACCCCAATCACCTGAACAGTTGTCGGCCACATTGTCCAATAAATTGAAAGGCTCGTCAAGACAAATGCAAATGGGGCCAACCAGGACATAAAACGTGGATGGAATGGTCGCTTCAAATTAGCATTCATTTTACGAAGCGACATTACGGTAACTGGTCCAGTAAGATAAGCAATTAAAGTTGAACCGGTAATTACAGTTGCTAACAAGCTCCAATTTCTAAAGAGACTAACCATTACCACCGCTAAAATTAGATCCACAACCATTGCAAACCGTGGAATCATGTAGTGCCGTTCTAGTCGTCCTAACCATTGAGGCAAATGCCCAGTATGAGTCATGGCTGCTAATGCTCGTGAAGCAGTCGCCACAAATGCAACCCCCGTCCCAAATGGCGAAACGAAAGCATCCATATATAGTAAAATTGCTAGCCAGTTCATTCCAAGCAAGATCGCAATGTCAGCAAATGGAGACGTATAGTTAATCCCATGCCATCCTTTTTGCGCTAATAAGTTCGGATCAATTGCGCCTATAAAGGCAACTTGTAACATGATATAGATCACAGCGGTAATAATCATTGAAATCAATACGCCTCGCACAATATTTTTATGAGGATTAATCATTTCTCCTCCCATGTTGATTACCGTTTGAAAGGCATCATAAGACATAATAATTCCAGAAATAGCAGCTGCCTCAAAGATTGATCGACTGCCATATGGCATAAAAGTAGTTACACTATGACCAAAATTACTAGGATGAAAACCAGCCACAATAAGCATCACAATTGTTAATGTTGGTAATAAAATCTTAAAAATTGATATTAAATTAGTAAAACGAGTCATCAATTTTACCGACCAGAAATTGATTAGGGTAAAAACCAGCATAAAGGCAAATACAACCAACAATCCAGGAGTTGTAATATTACCATTTTTCATAAAGTGGTGGGTCCAGTTTGCCCATGCCCACGGCCACGAACTCATATATTGAACTGAGGCCACGGCTTCCATTGGGACTAAAGTGATTAATGAAATCCAATTTGCCCATGCAGCGATAAATCCCAAAAACGGACCGTGGCTATACTGAGCATAACGACTCATTCCTCCACTTTCTGGAAACATTGCTCCTAATTCAACATAAGTAAGGGCAATGCTAATAATGATTATTGCTCCTAAAATCCATGACAAAATAGCAGCTGGTCCCGCAACCTTTGCAGCAGTTCCGGCACCAAACAACCACCCTGAACCAATTAAGGAATTTAAGGCAAGCATTACACCAGAAAATAGCGTTATCTTCTGGAACTTCATTTTTTCCATTTCTTAGTTCCTTTCAGTTATAGTTTGGTTAAAAATTAATACTAATTTACTTTACCACAATTTAAGATTTTTAGATTAACTTTATAGTTGAACCACCTTAACTGGATTACCATTCTGCTTTATTATTTGAAGCAAATCTTTTATTTCTAAAATTACAGTGGCAGTATTATTGTTTGGATGACAACCTATTAATTTTTCATTTTTAATGAATATCAGCATCAATAATAAAGGTAACTTGATGAGGCTTATCATTAAACAAGTTAATCGATGAGACAGCTTACTCGCTATTCCTAACTTCATAGCTAATTCTTCTAGGCGCGCAAATGAAAATCGACTAGTCGATAAATTTCCTTTCAATTTTCTATATTGTGACGCTTATTTTCTAAGATCGTAACTAAATAATAGCCAGCTTTATTTTTTCGACATTTAACTATTCATAGACACTGGTCGCATTTTTCGTCATTGATTTTCCACCAATAAAAAAAGACCCTAACATTTGAAAAACAAACATTAGAATCTTTTCTGCCCACAAAATTAAATTTTAGTCAGATGATATTACATCATACCGCCCATGCCGCCTTGTGGAGCAGCAGGAGCTTGGTTATTAGCATTTGGATCTGGCTTATCAGCAACAACCGCTTCAGTAGTAAGAAGCAATGCTGATACAGAAGCAGCATTTTGAAGAGCAGACCGGGTAACCATTGTTGGGTCAACAATACCAGCCTTGATCATATCTTCAAACTTGCCATCTGCAGCGTTGTAACCAATACCTTCTTTTTCGTTCTTTAATTCATTAACAATAACGGAGCCTTCAACACCAGCGTTTTCAGCAATTTGACGAACTGGTGCTTCAAGGGCAGCCTTAACAATGTTGATACCAGTTAATTCATCACCATCAGCATTAATCTTGTCAAGAGCAGGAATTACGTTAATCAAAGCAGTTCCACCACCAGGAACAAATCCTTCTTGAACAGCAGCACGAGTAGCGTTCAAGGCGTCTTCAATCCGGTACTTCTTTTCCTTCAATTCAGTTTCAGTTGCGGCACCAACCTTAACAACGGCAACCCCACCTGAAAGCTTTGCAAGACGTTCTTGAAGCTTTTCCTTGTCGAAGTCAGAAGTTGACTTAGCAATTTCTTGCTTAATTTGGTCAACACGTTCTTGGATAGCTTCCTTTGAACCAGCACCATCAACGATAGTAGTAGTATCTTTTGTAACTGTAACCTTGTTAGCTTGACCTAATTGATCAACAGTAGCGTCCTTAAGACTCATCCCAAGGTCGTCAGAAATAACAGTTCCGCCAGTCAAAACAGCAATATCTTGAAGTTGAGCCTTACGACGGTCACCGAAGCCTGGAGCCTTAACAGCAACAACATTAAAGGTACCACGAATCTTGTTTAATACAAGAGTTGGTAATGCTTCACCAGTAATGTCATCAGCAATGATCAAGAGAGCACGGCCTTCTTGAACAACTGATTGAAGTAATGGCAAAATATCTTGGATATTACTAATCTTCTTGTCAGTAATCAAAATATATGGATTGTCAAGGTCAGCTTCCATCTTGTCGTTATCAGTTACCATGTATTGTGACATGTAACCACGGTCAAAGCTCATTCCTTCAACAACGTCAACGCTAGTGTCAACACCACGAGAATCTTCGATAGTAATTACACCATCATGACCAACCTTTTCCATTGCATCAGCAATTAACTTACCAACTTCTGGATTAGCAGCTGAAATAGAAGCAATTTGTTCGATATCATCCTTTGTCTTTACATCGTGTGACATCTTCTTCAAAGCTTCAACAGCAACTTCAGTAGCCTTATCAATACCACGACGAATACCAACTGGATTTGCACCAGAAGTAACGTTCTTCATACCAGCATTAACAATTGCTTGAGTTAAAACAGTAGCAGTTGTAGTACCATCACCGGCAATATCGTTAGTCTTTGAAGCAACTTCGGCTACTAACTTTGCACCCATATTTTCAAATTGGTTTTCAAGTTCAATGCTCTTAGCAATAGTTACACCATCATTAGTAATAGTTGGTGTGCCATAGCTTTGTTCCAAAACAACATTCCGACCCTTTGGACCCATCGTTGTCTTAACAGTATCAGCTAATTTATCAACACCACTGAGCATAGCGCTCCGTGCATCTTCAGAAAACTTAATTTCTTTTGCCATTTATGTCACCTCAAAATTAAATTCATTATTTAAAAGAGACGGTGAAGGAATTTTATTCTTTCTGTCTCCTGCTCTTAATTCGCTTATTTAACTATTCAACAATTGCTACTAAGTCTTTAGCATGAACAACTAAGAACTTTTCACCGTTGTATTCTACTTCGTTGCCTGCGTACTTATCGAATAATACGCGATCGCCTTCCTTAACAGCTGGAGCAAGCTTTTGTCCGTTTTCTAAAGTACGACCTTCTCCAACGGCAATAACCTTTCCAGTAGTTGGCTTTTCCTTCACATTAGAAGCAAGGACAATTCCACCAACTGTCTTTTCTTCTTCAGTTTCAGCTTTTAGAACAACGCGATCTCCTAATGGTTTTAACACGTTAATCCCTCCATCTTGTTAATAAATTTTATTTTTAGCACTCAAACTCTTCAAGTGCTAACCACATGTTTAAATATAACATGTTCTCTTTAAAATGCAACAAAAACACTTTGACTTTTTTTGACCATTTTTTAAAACTTAAAAGATCATCCATATAATCGATGGCTTTTATTAAAAATTTAGTAAACAAAAAGCATTGGCTTAACGTTTTCATTAAGCCAATGCTCTCCTAATTTATTCAATTGAATCTTCAGTATAATTTTTAATGAAGTAAATTAATGTTTGAAGTTCGTTTGTTAAGTCAATATTTTGAACTTGAACATTTTTAGGCACAGATAAACGAACAGGAGTAAAGTTAAGAATTCCCTTTACACCAGCTTCAACTAATTGATCCGCAACATGTTGTGCCTTGATTCCAGGAACAGTTAGAATAACAACATCAATCTGCTGCTCCTTTAACTGCTTTACCATATCCTCGGATGGGTAAATTGGAATACCGCTTTTGACTGTATTGGCGTATTCTGGCTTAGTATCAAATGCTGCACTAATCCGTAAATTGGTGTCTTGATGGAAATTAAAGTTTAACAAGGCACTCCCTAAACTACCAACCCCGACTAAGGCAACACTAACTAATGAGTCTTGGTGCAAGATTCCCTTAAAAAACTTTAATAGACTTTCAACGTCATAACCGTATCCCCGCTTACCTAATTCACCAAAATATGAAAAGTCACGCCGAATCGTTGCCGAATCAACTTGCACAGCCTCCGAAAGTTCAGTTGATGATACCCGTTGCTTGTTTGCGTCTTTCAATACATTTAAATAACGGAAATATATTGGCAACCGTTTCGCAGTCGCGCGTGGAATCTTTTTATTAGCCATTCTACTTTTGTTCCTCCTAAAACAAGCCCTTCTCAACCTAGTTTGCCAACTAATTACTAAGTTTTTGACAAGGATAATGTTACTAATTTTTACTTTGTGAAATTTAAGTCTGTGTATATTCTAGCAATTAAACCCTTTTTTGTGAACTAAAATACAAAAATATTTTCAACTTTTTATTTAAAATTAAAAATCTGCTAAAATAAAACCATATTAAATCAACGAAATAAATGAGGTTTCAATATGTTACTTTTACAGACAAATGACGTTGTGCGTCGATTTGGCGCGGACGTTTTATTTCACAATATGAACATGCAAATCCAAGAGCATGGCCGTACTGCGCTTGTTGGGCGTAATGGTGCTGGCAAAACGACCTTGTTAAAAATGATCGCTGGAATCACCGAACCAGATGAAGGAACAATTACGAAGGTTAAAGATTTGACAATTGGTTACTTGGCTCAAGATCAAGGACTCGATAGTCAAAATAGCATTTGGACCGAGTTAGATACTGTTTTTACTCCTCTCCATAAAATGGAAGCACAAATTCATGATCTTGAACAGCAACTTGCTGATCTTGACAGTACCGATAGTAATTATCAACAAATTCTTTCAACATATGATAGTTTACAAACTGCCTTTAAGAAACAGGGTGGTTTTGAATACGAATCACGTATGCGGGGAATTTTACATGGGTTTGGCTTTGGTGAAGACAGCTATGATACACCAATTAATTCTCTTTCAGGAGGGCAAAAAACTAAACTCGCCTTAGCAAAGATTCTTCTGCAAGCACCTGGACTTTTGATTCTAGATGAACCGACTAACCACCTTGACATGAACGTTCTTTCGTGGCTAGAAGATTACCTTAAAAGTTATCAAGGCGCGTTGCTTATCGTCTCTCACGATCGTTACTTCTTAGACCGTGTTGTTAGCGACGTTTATGATCTCGATAATAAAACGCTCACCCACTATACCGGTAACTACACGCAATTTGTTAAACACAAGCAAGAACGGTTACAAGCAGAGTGGAAACATTATGACCAACAACAAAAAAAGATTGCCAAGTTAGAAGACTTTGTTAATCGAAATATTGTTCGCGCCTCAACAACTAAACGTGCCCAGGCGCGGCGAAAGCAATTAGAAAAAATGGAGCGGCTTGAGCGTCCAGAAACTGATGATAAATCAATTCATTTCCAATTCCATTCTGAAAAAGATAGTGGAAATGAAGTTCTTGATGTGGAGCAGGCAAAAGTTGGTTACGATGAACAGATTCTTGCCGGGCCACTTTCATTTAATGTCCGTAAGCCACAGCGTGTTGGGATTATCGGGCCAAATGGAATCGGAAAGTCAACTTTACTAAAATCTATCCTCCATAAAATTCCGTTAATTAGCGGATCGATTAAACTCGGTGCTAACCTCGATATTGGTTACTATGATCAGGAACAACAGCAATTGCACCCAAACAAAACGGTTCTGGAAGAAGTATGGGATGACCACCCAGAAGTGCCTGAAAAAGATATTCGTTCATTATTAGGTAGTTTCTTATTCGTTGGTGATGATGTTTATAAAGTCGTTCATGACCTATCTGGTGGTGAAAAAGCACGACTAGAGTTAACTAAACTCTCATTTAAACCGATTAATTTTCTTATCCTTGATGAACCCACTAACCACTTAGATATCGATAGTCGAGAAGTGCTTGAAAACGCAATTAACGAATTTAGCGGAACTGTTCTCTTTATTTCTCACGACCGTTACTTTATTAATCAGGTTGCAACGGATATCCTAGCAATGGAACATGATGGAATTAAACATTATGAAGGGAATTATGATGACTATCTAGTTGCTAAGGAAAAAGAAAGTTCACCTAAAGCTACTTCGCATAACTCCAACACGATCGCTAAAGCACCAGCTGGTAAGCAGTCTTATCAGCAAAGTAAAGAACAACAGCGCGCTCGCCGAAAAATTCAGCGACAAGTCGATGAACTAGAACAACAGATGGCGGAATTGGAAGAAAAGCAAACTGCAATTCAAGAACAAATGAGCCAACCAGAGATTGCTACGGATATTGGAAAATTAACCGATCTCCAAAAAGAACTTGATGAGTTATCAGCTAAATCTGAAGAAGTTGAACTTGCATGGACAGAAGCAGCAGAAAAACTGGAAGAATTTGATCAAGAAAACTAAAAGAAGAAGCGGGAAGATCCGCTTCTTCTTTTAGTTTTGCCGAAATTTGCGAGTATTTTCTGCAAGGTGAACTAAATTACGCAAGAAGTCGTGAGTTGATGCCTCATAGTTATACTTCTTACCCAGGTCATAAATGTACCCATTAATGTAGTCGACTTCCGTTGGCCGATTCTTACTCATATCTTGGTACATCGATGGATAATGAAGCGGGTTGGTGACTTCACTTACATATTTAATCGTTTGCCACTCCTCTTCACGGGTACTTAAGAGCTGGATACCAGCCCGTTCTGCAACATCAAATGCTTCATTAATTAGCTGTTTACCAAGCTTTTCTGCACCATCATAATCGATAAATTGTCCCATTTGAATCTCAAAAAGCGTGCAGATTGTATTAATGACAGAATTGAAAACTACTTTTGTTAGTAGGGTACCATAAAAATTATCATTAAGATGGGGATTAATATTCGCCGTGGTAAAGTCCTCAACAATTTGTTTTACTCGCTCATCTAGCTCGCCGACTTGAGGCGCTAAGTTGATCGAACCAGCACCAGGTTTACCAATAAAGTCCACATCTCCCGCCTTATTAAGGACTGTGCCGATTAAACAGGTACCGGCAACGACATGTTCTTTAGGAAAATAGTAGTTAATTTTTTCAATATGTCCCATGCCATTCATCCCCGAAAAGACATATTGATGGTCAGGACGGAAGAAATGAGCACTGCGTTGTAATAAATCACTGAGCGTCATCTGCTTGGCAAAAACGATAAATACATCTGGATCGCCCTCATATTCTTCTGGGGAGTAAATATTAATTGGTACAAGGTGACGATTCTCATGGTCCCGAGAAACATAAACCCCACCCTGCTGTTTAATAGTTTCAACTTGAGGAGCCCAGTTATCAACAAAATCAACCTTCGCACCTGCCAGTTCTTGAAGCAATACGCCAAATCGTAGACCCATTGCACCTGCACCTAAAACCGTATATTTCAAAGCCATAATCTTTTCCTCCCTAATTAAATAAATTCAATTTAGCAATCCGCTCAACGGCTTCCGTTAATCGCACTGGTTCAATCAAAAGGCCAATCCGCACATAACCTTCACCGTGTTTACCAAAGCCATTGCCTGGTGCTACTGCCACACCAGCTTTGTCCAATAACAAATCTGCAAAGCTTTCACTAGTATAACCCTTTGGAACCGGCATCCAAGCATAGAAAGTACCCTGGGGAGTGAATGCGTGCCAGCCAATTTTTTCGGCCGCATTAATAAAGGCATTCCGTCTTTCTTCATAACGGCCAATAATTTCGGCAATTGCCGCATCACGTTGTGGCAGCGTTAAGGCATCAATAGCCGTTTCCTGTAAGGCAGGAAAAAGGCTAACAAATAGGTGGTCTTGAATTAAATTGATTGCTTCGATAATATCCGCATTACCAACCGCAAATGCGATTCGCCAGCCTGCCATGTTGAACGTCTTAGAAAAGGTATAAAATTCAATTCCCACATCTTTAGCACCTGGTGTTTCCATAAAACTAACTGGAGCTTGACCGTCAAAGCCAATTGCGCCATAGGCAAAGTCACTAACAATGCCCACATGGTACTTTTGGGCCCACGCAACTAATTTTCGATAAAACTCGGAAGTAGCTACAGCGCCAGTGGGATTATTAGGATAGTTAAGGTAGAAGAATTTAGCACGTTGAGCCACCTCTTCAGGAATTGCCTCTAAATCTGGTAAGAAATTATTTTTTGCTAATAATGGCACTGTTTCAAAATTAACTTCTCCTAATGCCGCTCCGGATAAGTAATCTGGATAGCCTGGATCAGGAAGCAGGAAAGTGTCGCCGGGATTCATCAATGCCCATGGCAATTCTACAAGCCCAATCTTGGAACCGCCCAAAATTGCAACTTCTTTTTCTGGATCAAAATCAGCTCCATATTTTTCAGAATAAAATTTTGCCGCCGCTTCTTTAAATGCTGGCAATCCCCGAAATAGTGAATACTTATGAGTTTGCGGATCCGTCACCCATTTTTGCGTGCTCTTAACAATATAATCTGGCGTTGGCTTATCAGGATTTCCTTGGCCAAGATTAATAACATCGACCCCTTCACTTATTTTTTTATTAACCTTGGCAACTAAATTGGCAAAAAATTGTTTCGGTAAAGTGTCTAATAATTTAGATTGTTCAAAATTCATCTTTTCCATCTCCTTCTTAATGATAAAGACTTGGTCGACGATCCTTAAACACCGGAATCGGTCCCCGAACCTGTGCTAACTGTGCTAGGTCAATTACTGCATAACTTACTTGTTCAACTTCTCCTGCATCATGGATAATACGGCCAAGCGGATCAATTACTAATGAATGGCCATTAAAACTATTCTCTAAATCTGTCCCAACACGATTGGCCGCAACTACAAAGGCTTGATTTTCAATTGCCCGTGATTGAAGCATTATTTGCCATTGTTTAATCCGGTTGCTTGGCCATTCTGCTGGAAAATATAAGATGTCAGTTCCATAACGAGCAACTGTTCTAATCCATTCAGGAAAACGTAAATCATAACAAATAAAGCTTGCACTCGGAACTCCAGCTAATTTAAAATAATTTTCTTTGTGCCCAGCTTCTAGATATTGGTCTTCATTCATCAATCCAAATAAATGCACCTTATCGTAACTGCTAATTAGGTTTCCCTTTTGATCATAAACATAAGTAGTATTAAAAAAAGAATGTCCACGTCTCACCGCTACTGAACCGCCAACAATGTTAATTTGATTTTTTAGCGCTAACTCACTAAGGAATTGTTGCGTTTTTTGACCATTTTCATCTGCCACTTCTGATAATTGATCTAAGGCATAGCCAGTATTCCACATCTCTGGCAAGACAACGATATCTGTATGATGATTAGCAGCTTCTTCAATTGCTTGTTTAGCTTTTTGATAATTTTCAGCAGGATTTCCTAATTGAATATTAAGTTGAGCTAATGCAATTTTTCGTCTCATCACTTTCACCTCCATAAAAAATACCCGTCCTTAACTTAAGTAAGGACGAGTATTTTCGTGGTGCCACCTTAATTTACTATCCACTCACATGAATAGCCTCAGGAAGTTCATAATAAACTTCGATACTTGATAACGGATACCAGCCGACAAGCGCTTAGTTTTCCCTCACGCTTGTTGTATTTTTTAAGACCATCTTCAAAGCAACTTGTAATTTTCTTCCACCACCCGAAAACTCTCTTAATGCTAAATTACTTTTACTCTTCTTAAACGACTAATATTTAATTGTTGTCCGTATTCTAATTTATTTCTAATCTTTTGTCAATCTATTTTTAATTAAGATTCAAAAATAATTAGTCTTGACAAAAGCTTAGTATTCCAATTAAAATTTTAATTGTAGATAAAAGTAGGTCAGCCCAGGAACGATAGTCGTCGACTGCAAGCTATCGCCAGTACCGAAGCCCTGCTACAACTTTAATATATTCTAATAATAAAATAATTTAAAAGTGTAAAGTGCGTCTTTAAACGAGAATGGTACCGCCATAATTGGTGTCTCGGTTAAAGGCGCTTTTTATTTTTTGAAAGGATTCTCTATGACTCATAAAATACAAAAAGTGGTTGTTAAGATTGGGACGAGTAGCCTTGTTCTCCCTAATGGAAAAATTAATTTACGAACAATCGACCAACTCTCATTTGTCCTTGCGACATTAAATAATCAAGGATACCAACTTATTCTTGTTTCCTCGGGAGCAATTGGCGTTGGTCTTGCAAGTTTAGGATTAACAGATCGCCCTGCCGAAATCGAACAACAGCAAGCCTTAGCATCTATCGGCCAGGCTGCTTTAATGCGAATCTATTCGCAACGATTTTTAGATTATCAAACGCACGTTGCCCAACTTCTCCTTACCCGTGATGTGCTCACTTACCCTGTTAGTCGGCAACATACGCTTAATACAATTAATACTTTACTTCAGCAAAATGTAATTCCGATCGTTAATGAAAATGACCCAGTGTCAGTTGATGAGCTTGACCATTACACTACTTTCAGTGACAATGATGAACTCTCTTCCCAAGTCGCTATTGCCATTGACGCAGATGAACTAATCATTCTTTCGGATATCGATGCCCTTTATGACAAAGACCCTCATAAATTTCCTGATGCGCAAATAATTAAAGAAGTACCAGTCCTAACGCCAGAAATAGAGAACGCCGCAAGCGGTAGTAGTACCAGGTTTGGAACAGGCGGAATGGTAACTAAATTACGGGCGGCTGCCACAATGATGCAAGCAGGCAAACAAATGATTTTATGCAATGGTCGTGATCCTAAAATTCTTTTTGATATTTTTAATGGTCATACTATTGGTACTCATTTTGGAAAATAGGAGTGATGATAATGAACCAAGAATTAATCGCAATTGGAAAAAGAGCTCAAATTGCTGCGAACAAACTAGCTTTAATGAATACTGCCACCAAAAACAAGGCCTTGCTTCAATTGGCAAATGACCTAATTAAAAATAAAAAACAAATTATCACTGCCAACCAACAAGATTTGGCAGCTGCTACCCAAATGCCAACTAAATTTACGGATCGGTTAATGGTCAATTCCCAACGCATTGAGGACATGGCTAACGGTCTCCGGACAATCGCTGACTTGCCCGATCCCACTTCCCAAATCGATAAGGGGTGGATTACCAAAGATGGGTTGCAAATTCTTCAACGGCGCGTACCATTAGGGGTAATTGGCATTATCTTTGAAGCACGACCAAACGTAACTGTAGACGCGACCGGCCTCACATTTAAGAGTGGCAATGCGGTTATTCTACGGGGCGGAAAGGAAGCTATCCAGACTAATACTGCCCTAGTAAAAATTCTTCGCGAATCATTACAAAAACAACATTTACCAATCGATGCGGTTCAACTTATTACCGACACTAGTCATGCAATTGCTGATGAAATGATGAATCTCACTGACTACATTAATGTCTTGATTCCACGAGGCGGCCGAGCCCTTATTCAGCGGGTTGTAACAACAGCCACGGTCCCTGTTATTGAAACCGGTGCAGGTAATTGCCACGTTTATATTGATAAGGATGCCGACCTAATAATGGCGACTAATATTGCTGTAAATGCAAAAGTACAACGACCTTCTGTATGCAATGCCGCCGAAAAACTACTTATCCACCGCGATATTGCCACTGAATTCCTTCCTGTCATCGCCAAAGCTTTAATGGCACATGGAGTCCAATTACGCGGTGACGAAATGGCTTGCCAACTAGTATCAACTATCCGCCCCGTTACTGATGAAGACTGGAAGACAGAATATAATGATCTAATTATGGCCGTAAAAATTGTTGATTCCCTCGATGATGCAATTAACCATATTAATCACTACAGTACTCATCATTCAGAATCAATTATTACAAAGAACATTACCCGGGGACGCTATTTCCAACAAGCTATTAATTCTGCTTGTGTTTACGTTAATGCCTCCACGCGATTTACTGACGGAGGAGAATTTGGCTTTGGCGCTGAAATTGGTATCAGTACTCAAAAGCTTCACGCCCGGGGACCAATGGGATTACAACAATTAACAACAATCAAGTATGCAATTACCGGTGATGGGCAAGTCCGGAAATAATTTAGGAGGTTTTTTAGATGAAAGTTACAATTATTGGTGTTGGAAATATGGGGACCGCAATTATGAAGGGATTAAACCATACGCAGAATTTTACCCTCAGCGCGATGAATCCTGTTAATCCACGTGTTACTAGCCTCGCTGAGAAGCTCGAATTTAAACTCGTTAATACAAATAGTGAAGTAGTTAACCTTACACCCGAGATCGTAATTTTGACTACCCCGGCCCCTATTACAACCGCGGTCGCGGAAGAATTAGCCGTCCTTAACAACCACACTATTTTTATCTCTGCCGCTGCTGGAATTACTCATGCAGACTTAGCAAAAGTTCTTCCGAATAAAGAAATTGTTAATATCATTCCCAATACACCAGTTGAAGTTAATGCCGGCACAATTGGTCTTGCCTTACCAACCGGAATTTCTGCTGAAGCAATTTCAAAAGTAATGACTGTTTTAAATAGTCTTGGTGATGTCATTGAAGTTCCAGAACGCCAACTAGATATAATTGGTGTTATCGGCGGCTGTGGCCCTGCATTTGTTGATGTGATGATGGACGCAATGAGCGATGCCGCCGTCAAGCATGGTCTCGATCGCCAAACCGCCTATGAAGTTATTGCTAGTATGGTAAAAGGTACGGGAACACTAGCCTATGATAGCAAGCTTGCCCCGGCATTATTACGCGATCAAGTAACGTCACCAGCGGGTACAACAATCAAGGGCGTGGAAGCATTGGAAAAAAATGGTTTCCGATACGCCTTGATGGATGCCGTTGACAAAGCAAATGGCGAATCATAAAACGCAAAAAAACTGCAGTTACGTTCATAAGAGACGAAGAGCGCAGTATAACAATGGCCTCCAGTGTTCGGAAACACGAACACTAGAGGCCATGACTGTTTGGTTATGGTTATTATTTATTCTGAATTCGATCAAACATCAATCCTGGTACTGCATTCAAGTCTAAGCCTGCTCGATCGCCATGTTTGTAGTTAACATAACCAGCGGCCCCAATCATTGCAGCATTGTCGCCACATAATTTCAATGGTGCTTGCAACATAGGGACATCAGGATGAAATTCCTTCATGTCATGATCTAAACGAGTACGGAGACCATGATTTGCAGCGACCCCACCAGCTAAAATCAGTTGTTTCACTGGGTAATCATCTAACGCCCGCATTGTTTTTTCAGCAAGCACGTCAATGACACTTTGTTGGAAACTGGCCGCAAGATCATATTTATCTAATTTTTCCCCACGTTGGTCTGCGTTATGAACAGTATTGATGAAGGCACTCTTCAACCCACTAAAGCTAAAGTCATAATTATCTTCTTTTTCCATTGCTCGTGGAAAATTAAAAGTATCTTTGCCTTTAGCTGCCCATTCATCAATCGTTTTTCCTGCTGGGTAATTAACTCCCAACACACGACCAATCTTATCATAGGCTTCACCGGCAGCATCATCACGTGTTTCACCAATAATTTGGTATTCATGTTCTGATGGCATATAGACTAATTCTGTATGTCCACCGGAAACTAATAATGCCATTTGTGGATATTTAAACTCTCCAACATAGCGTGCGGCATAGATATGACCAGCCATATGATTAACCGGAACTAACGGAAGATTATGAGCCCATGCGATCGTCTTCGCTGCTGTTACTCCAATTAATAATGATCCGACTAATCCTGGACCATATGTTACCGCAACAGCATCTAGGTCATTATAGTCTACCTCTGCTTGCTCTAACGCTTCATTTGTACACTTGGTAATTTGTTCAATATGATGGCGACTAGCTACTTCTGGTACTACTCCACCAAAACGCTGATGACTATCGATTTGCGTTGCAACGATATTGGAAAGGATTTTAGTTCCATTTTCAATTACGGCAACACTTGTTTCATCACAGCTTGATTCAAACGCTAAAATTAATGTGCGTTCTGTCATAATAAAATACTTTCACCTCTACCTAAGTAAGTTTGCTTGCATATCAACGGCATCTTCATGATTGTCTAAGTAATAACGTGGTTTAATATGCTGGTTACGAAAGCCTAAACTCTCATATAAGCGACGAGCTGATACATTATGCACTCGTACTTCTAAACTCATCGAATGTAATTTTAAATGCCGGGCATAGTTTTTGGCAGTTGAAATAAGATACGTTCCAATCCCTTTATTTTGGTAACTTGGGGTAATCCCAATATTCGTAATATGCAAATCATAATGATACCAATCAATAGCCGTTCCCATAAACCCAACAATCTGCTGGTCATCCTCAATAACTAAATATAGTCGATCACATGGCCGCTGTAGTTCAATGCGGAAAGCAGCATAACTCCATGGTGCTTTCCCATAGATTCTTTCTTCAATTTCGACTAAAGTTTGAATATCTTGCTCTTTTGCCATCCGAACCACATACTGATGGCCGGATATCATTACTATTCGTCGAGTAAAATCAAGGATCGGTCGTTTAGCAGGATTGGTCGTATTAACAAACCATTCTTTAAACTTCTCGAACATAATTCTTTCTTTTTTCTCCAGGATGAAGTTTTTGCCAATTAGCCTCTGCTTCAGTAATTCGTAAATAGTGTGGAACAAAGGGGGCAATCTCTTTAACCGGTTCCTTCGTTTCACCAGCAAGAGCTAATTGATACGTTGACGGAATGCTATAAGATCGTGGCAAAAGGGTCACATTAGCTGGCAATTGATCATATTTGGCCTGAATCTTATCAGTCATATTACCCACTAAAACAACTTGTTGATCTAATTTTGCAAGCTGGTCAAGCAAAACATCAATTCCTAAATGCTGATCTTCTATTTTAGTTATTAACTCGCCATTTTCCCACTGGTAAGCTCCAGCAAATACATTTCCTCGTCGTGCATCAAAGAAAGGAACAATAATTGCTGATGATGTTGGAACCACATTACGTGCTAACACTGCTAAACTTGATACGCCAACTAAGTCAATTTTTTCAGTATCAGCCAATACTTTAGCTGTTGTAACTGCAATCCGTACTCCCGTATAAGATCCTGGTCCCTGTGCAACCACTACTCGATCAATATCTGTTGGCTGCCACTGAACTAACTCAAATAACTTACTAATTGCTGGCATTAAGTAAATACTATGATTGCGAACCATATTAAGGGTCGTCGTTGCCAACAATTGCTCATCTTCAACCAACGCTACGCTCATTGGGTGGTTGGATGTATCGATGGCTAGAATCTTCATCTTTTATCAATCCTTTCAATCATCTTACATCTTATCACACTGGATCAGCTTTGACTTCTCTTTTAATTTCTTTTGTTTATTTACTACAAAACAGGCCCCAGCAAAATTTTTACTGAGAGCCTGTTTATTATTTTAAAACCGGTTATTAGTCGCGATCATCATAACCTTTTGGATGGGTTGAATGCCACTTCCAAGCAGTTGCAATAATATCGTGAACATCATCATATTTAGGACTCCATCCAAGAATATTACGCGCCTTATCACTAGCAGCAACTAATGAATCTGGATCTCCTGGACGGCGTGGTGCCATTTTAGCTGGAATAGGTTCACCAGTTACTTCCCGCGCCGCTTCTAGCATTTGCTTATTAGAGAAACCAGTGGATGAACCAAGGTTAAAGGCATTACTCTTGTTACCTTCCTTAAGGTACTTAATAGCAAGAATATGAGCATCTGCTAAATCCATAACATGAACATAATCACGAACATTAGTACCATCTGGTGTGTTGTAGTCATCCCCAAAGATACTTAGTTCATCCCGCTTGCCTTGCGCAACTTGAAGAATAATTGGAACTAAGTGTGTTTCTGGACCATGGTCTTCACCGATCGTGCCATCAGGAGCAGCCCCAGCAACGTTGAAGTAACGGAGGGCAACAAATTTAATACCGTAAGCTTTATCAGCCCAAGCCATCATTTCTTCCATCATTAACTTACTCAAGCCATATGGGTTAATTGGCTTTTGTGGGTCCGTTTCCTTAATTGGCATATGTTCTGGAACCCCATAAGTAGCAGCAGTTGAACTAAAGACAATATACTTAATATCATGATCATGCATCGCTTCAAGCAAAGTAATCATTCCACCAGTATTATTATCAAAGTACTTCAATGGCTTACTCATTGATTCCGGTACAATTGAGAAAGCAGCAAAGTGAACAACTGCAGTAATATCTTCATTGTCAAAAATCTTATCTAAGAATTGACGATCACGAATATCGCCTTCGTAAAACTTAGCCTTGGGATTAATAGCATCCCGATGCCCCGTTGATAGGTTATCAGCAACTACTACATCTTCACCATTTTCAATAAGATCTTTTACCATATGGGAACCGATATATCCGGCACCACCAGCAACTAAAATTGACATCTTGTTTCCTCCTTGATCCAACTAAAGCTTTCATAGTGATTGTAGCACAGTTTTACTGTTTCCAATTAGTAAAATTTAGTAAAAACAAGTAAAAGTTTTAGCGAATAATTTTATAGCGAGGATTCTAACCGATCAAAATTAATCTGCTGCTCAAGGTACTTAAATAATAAACCTTCTCTTAATCCACTATTACTAAAGCTAATCTCATTAATTGATAATTGCCGGACAAGAGAAATAAGCGGAAGCAGTCCTCCAACAATTACATCTGCTCGTACTTTCGTAATTCCACGGATTCCTGCTCGCGTCTGCCGATCCGCCTCTAATAACTGCCGCATAATCAAAAAAGCTTCTTCTGAACGCATTGTTAATCCGTGAACTGGCCTGACCTCATCTGGATTAAGAGCTTGTTGCCACCGATATACCTTTGCCAATGCACGGTTACATCCTCCTAATGCCACAATTTTTGTTTCCCGCATCCGATTTAGCCATAATTGTTGCGAGAGAACTTCATCAATTTTAACCATGGCATCAAATAAATCAGCGGGATTAATCTGATCCTCAAGGTGGTAAGTTTGTGAAATGCTGACTGAGCCGATTGGAATACTAACCGTTTCTTCTGCTTCACCATTATTCACCGAGATCAATTCCATACTTGCTCCTCCAGTATCAACGATTATTCCCTTATCAATTGGAAGAGTCTGGTTAACTCCAACATAGTCAAGATATGCTTCTCGTTCCCCACTAATTACATGAATTTCAAAACCAGTTTCTTGCTGGACCTTTTCAATAAATTGCAGTTGGTTTTGTGCTTGACGAACGGCGGCAGTTGCAACCGCAATAATTGTCAGATCCTTATCTCGGTATCGGTCACAAATTGTTCGAAATTCTTTTAAGGCATTAATAGTCCGCTTTACAGGAGTTGCCTTCAGCATTTTTTCCGGCCCCATATTAGAGGCAAGGCGAACATACCTTTTTTCGTACTGAACCGTTTCAAAGCTCCCATTTTCTTGAATTTTTGTTATTTTAAGCCGAACGGAATTTGAACCTAAATCAAGAATTGCCAAGTACTGCTCATTACTCATAAATTACTCATCCTTTCGCTCATCTAAATGAAGATTGGGAACATGGCGAGTCAAAGTTTCAAAAACAGAAGAGAAATGTTTTTTGGCTTTTTTCTCCTTCTTCTCACGCGCATTTAATTTCATTGCTTGTTTGACAAAGTATTCTTGTGAGTTGAATGGTGCGGCATCACCACGATCAATCCGTTCATAATGGTCTCCTACTAATCGACGAGCTTTAACATTATCCTTCCACATGACGTCAAAAATATGAATTGCATGAGCTTTTGTGTCTGGCTGGTTAACGGGATACAATTCTTCAACCCGCCGATTAAGATTTCTAGTCATCATATCCGCACTTGCAAGGTAAACTTCCTCATGCCCATTACTCTTAAAGTAGTAGATCCGGGAATGCTCAAGGAAACGCCCAATAATAGAATGAACTTCGATATTCCCATGCAGTTCTGGCAGATCGTTCCTTAAACAGGTAATGCCCCGAATTAATAACTCAACCTTAACTCCACTAGCAGCAGCAGCGTATAGACGGGCAATGATTTGCTTGTCAGACAAGGAGTTCATCTTCATCCGAATCAACGCTGGATTACCATTTTTGGCATTTTCAATCTGCTCATCAATTTTGGCATTAATAAATGTCCGGATTCCATCAGGAGATACTCGTAATTCATTGAAATAAGCTGGTCGAGCAAATCCTGACAGCATATTAAAGAGGTTCGTCATATCAATACCCAGTTCATGGTCACAAGTAAACAAGCCCATATCAGTATAAAAATGAGCTGTTACATCATTATAGTTACCCGTTCCTAGGTGCATATAACGCCGAAGCCCATCCTCATCACGGCGGATAACTAGGGCAACTTTACAGTGCGTTTTGAGACCAACCAAACCATAAATAACGTGGCAGCCCATTTGTTCAAGTCGTTGTGCCCACCGAACATTATTTTGTTCATCAAACCGTGCTTTAACTTCAACCAAGACTGTTACTTGCTTCCCCTGTTGCGCGGCCATTCCGAGGTATTTAATAATCGGTGAATTACCAGAAACCCGGTAAAGTGTCATCTTGATTGCTAAAACATCTGGGTCAATGGCTGCTTGATGAATAAAGTTAACCACGGCTTGAAAATTATCATAGGGATGCTGCATTAAATAGTCTTTCTGGCGAATTGAGGAAAAAATATTATGTTCCATGTCTAACGCTGGGTTGAGGTATGGCTTATATGGCGGATAGCGCAAGTCATCATGTCCATCAACCATCCCCGATAATTTTTTCAAGAAAGTTAAATCGACGGGCCCATCTACTTCATATAGTGATCGTTTACTTACATGCAGGTTATCAATTAACTGATTCTTTAACCATTCATCGATTGAAGCAGGAACTTCTAACCGCATCACCTGCCCATGCTCTCGTTCCCGCAATTGTCGCTTGACAGCTCGGAGCAAATCAGATGTATCTTCTTCAGCCACATCTAAGTCCATATCCCGCATAACCCGATATGACGCTGTAGCTAAGATCTCGTATCCTGGAAAAAGCGCGCTCAGAAATTCAGTAATGATTTCATCAATCAAAATGAAACTATTTTCTCCTGGTAACCGAACTAACCGCTTATAAATTTCTGGAACACGAACCGTTGCAAACTTGATATCTGCTTCCTGTCGATCATCATGAGGCTCCATTTGCGGACGATGAACTTCTTGATCTCCTTCTAAAATTTCCTCTGCAACTTGGCTAGTGGTTGAATGAACTTGACGCCGCAACTGAACAGCAATATTCAAGGAATTATTGGAAATAAAAGGAAACGGACGTGAAGCATCGTCTGCCATGGGAGTCAAAACTGGCATTAGCTCATCATTAAAATATCGACGAATAAATTCATATTGCTTCTCATCAAGTTTGGAGACACGAAGAATATGAATATTATTTTTTGCAAGGTCCGGGATAATTTGTTGATTGTAAACTTCATACCGTTGCTTAACCATTCGATGTTCCTTTTCATTCACTGCATCCAACTGTTCTTCTGGAGTTAAACCAGACGCGTCAGTAGTAGTAACATTGGCAGCAGCAAGTTTATGAAGAGAAGCAACCCGCACCATAAAAAATTCATCAACATTGCTTTGTGTAATTCCTAAGAAGTTAGCACGTTCTAACAAAGGATTGGCAGTATCAGTGGCCTCTCCAAGTACTCGTCCATTAAAGTCAATCCAGCTCAATTCCCGATTGACATAATTCTGTGGCTTATAAAACTCCTTATACATCTTAATGATTGCTCCTCTCAGTTAAGACCGGTTCAATTCCATATACATCCTTAAATAGTTGCGACTTTTTACTAAAAGACCACTTCTCAAGAACAAGGTCATCATTAGCGGTTGCTTTTATGATCAAACGGCTATCTCCTACTAACTTCAATTTAATACTTGAAATTTTTTGCAGCCGTGAATCATCTAATGCATCTACTAATCGCAAAATAGCAGCTAATTTTGCTACTGGCATCTGGATCTCATCATCGAGGTGGCGATAATGAGCTTGACTAATATCTGGAGACTCTGCACTATGATATCTGGCCACTTCAGCAATAATCCGATTATCTTTATCCGAAAGGCCGATCAAGGGATTAGCCTCCATAATATAAGCAGAGTGACGATAGTGTCCCCCCTGATTAATAAAATTACCAATATCATCAATTCTACTAGCAATTTCTAATAACAATCGCTCATGTTGACCAAGACGATGAATTGGGCGTAATTGGTCAAAAAACTGAAGAGAAAAGCGTGTTACAAAATCCCGGTGAGCTGAATCAACACCATATCGTGAAGAAATATTGTCGGCAGCTGTTCTGATCATTTCATTAATTTGACGTCTTGTTTTAGGATTAGCAACCCCAATTCCATGGGAAATCCCATCCATTGTTGAAATATCAGTTACATAAAGGCTAGCTGGTTGTATTAAGCGAACTGTTCGCGCCGTTACCAAATAATTTGGTAGTAGTAATTCAAATTGCTGATCATCAATCTGAATATTCTTCATCAAACCATCTTTTACTGGTGATAAAATTTTTTGATAATCATCATGAAATTTATCTAGCGGCACTTCAGCGATCTGCTGATCATTTGGCAAAAATAATTTATTGAGTGAGAGGGCATTTTGCACCATCATTACTGTATGCTTTTTCTTTGTCAATTCTGGCGTTAAATACTCTAATTTACTACTAATGTAATCTTGAATAATTTCAGTTGGATTGGTGGCAGTTTTACGGAGACGGTCCACCAACTGACTGATTTTTGCATTACCAAGATCAATATCCCATGCACGTTCGAAGCTTCCATGGTGAAAATAAGCCAAGGTAGTCGAGCTAAGACCAATGCTTAAGAGATACATATTGTGTTTACTAAGTTTCTCAAAATCTGGTAGCAAAGTTAAAAGGTAACTCATTGACTGTGCCATTAGTTGGTTATTGTTTAACCATTCAATCTGTAACCCCGTCCGAACTTCTAACTGATCAGCCACATATCTAGTTGTAACTGGATCAAGGTCTTCCAAATCCCCATAAAATTTAACTGGTGTTGCCTGGTAGTCATTAATGATTTGTTTAAATCCTTCAATATTGTTAACAATTGCAGTCATATTTTCTGAATAATTAGCCACTTTAGCATTTCCGATATTTAACAGGCCCGATCGAACGCTATTTATCACTTTGAAAGTAGGTATCTCAATAATTCGTAAATTAACTTGATCGGGTTCAAGGTAAATAATCGCCGTTAAAGATCTTTTCACGTCAACTCACTCCTCATAATTACTACTATTCATAGAATACCATCTTCCTTTAAATGTCTCTACATTAAACCATTTAAGATCTTTTTGTCTACATTTAGGACTAAAATAAAATAGCAACTAATTTCCTGCCTAGAAACCAGTCACTATTATTCATTGATTAATTTTTAATACCATTCTATCTCAGCAATTGCATCAAGCTGCTCACCAACATCAATTTGATGGTAAGTTACCTTTTCCTTGTTTTTTTGGAGCTTATTAACTTTGCTTTCCACAATTTCTCCATTGCGTACCTCTTGAAGATACTGCAAATTAAATTTCTTTATCTGACTTTCTCGTAAAAAATCACGTCCAAGCGGATCAAGAAGCCAATCAAAGTAACGCGCATTATTAACATGGTGATTAGCATCAAGGTCAAAATAACGAACTTGATAATTTTTCTTTATTACCGAAGCGTTTTCATTCAATTTGTGAGGTCGTTTTAGACGAGGAATTCTTTTCGCAATCGGAGCATTAAACGGTTCAATTAAAGCTGGTGGAATTGATTGCATTCGCCGCGTCTTTAGATTCATAAACACAAAAATCGACCTAATTCGTGCATATTCAATCTGGTGTTCTTTATCCGTTATCCAAAAATCACGAACAGCAAAAAAGCGGTTGTAGGAAACAGCTTTTGTTCCTAAAATAATTGTTTCACCAAAAGAAGGTTGTTTTGCGAAAAGCTGTCCTTCATAGCCACTAACTACCCACGTACCGCCAGTAGCTTGTATTTCTTCGGTTCCCATTCCTAAAGCCATACTATGCTCATCAGATACCATGGAAATCATACTTAATATCATACTCAAGCTTGGATGACTTGTTTCATCACACTCATAATATGTTAATAAGTGCGACATTTCGAATATCTGTGCTTCTTGCTTTAACTCCATACTTTTCTCCTACAGTTGGTGATATTGTTTATATAATTCCTGGCGTTTTATATTATTTTTCTTTGCTACCAGCTTAATTGCGGCATTAGTGGAAAGTCCATTTAAAATTTCCTTGTCAACTTGCTCTGTTAAAGGTAATTCAATATCATTATCCTTCTTATCTGTGGGGTGTTCATTCCCAGCTACTAGAATAACAAATTCTCCTCGTGGTTGGTGATCTGCAAACCAGGCAGTTACTTCAGCAAGCGTTCCCCGGGTAAACTCTTCATAGCGTTTAGTGAGTTCCCGTGCTAAAACAACCTGCCGTTCATCACCAAAAACTTCCGCCATCGTAGCTAAAGTCTTTTTTAAGCGGTGAGGAGCTTCATAAAAAATCATCGTTTCTTTACGCTCTTTCAATTGCTCCAGCACCGTTACTTGTTGCTGGTGTTTGCGCTCTAAAAAGCCAAAAAAGTAAAACGGCTGAGGAACTAACCCCGAAGCGATAAGAGCCGTTAACCCTGCATTAGCTCCTGGAAGCGGAATCACTGGCAATCCCTCTCTAACTGCCGCCGCTACCAATTCCTTGCCGGGGTCAGAAATCGAAGGCATCCCTGCATCACTGCACTGGGCAATCGAATAACCAGCTTTTAATTTCGCAATTAATTCTGGAACACGTTGTTCAGTATTATGCTCATGAAAACTAATTTGACGGGTCGATATATCAAAATGGTTTAATAGTTGCTGAGTATGACGCGTATCTTCAGCAGCAATCAGATCCACTTCTTTTAAGGTTTTAATTGCACGGAAAGTCATATCATCTAAATTTCCAATTGGTGTTGGAACCAAATATAAGCTTCCTGATTGATGATCATTAAAACTACTAATTTGCTGCATACTATCTCCTATTTTGTCATTCCTTGTTCATGTCCAAATATTGCATCTAAACAAAAAGTACAAGATTCATTAGGCTCAAGACGTTTACCATAGTACTCACTACAAACATGAAATCCCTGTTGGTAAAGTTCTTTTAGATTTTGTCGTGATCCAGATAATTGATTTTCACTATGATGTGGCTGTTTTTCTTTAATCATCTGACGTAAATGCTTGTTTTCAATTGAAAGTTCCACATTTTCCTCAGAAATAGCAATAATTTTTGCCTGCAACTGTTCCATTTTATCAACCAAGTCCTGAGTCTGGTTCTTCACCTGCGCAAATTGTTCATAAAGATTATCTGAACTATATTCTTCACTCATCTTTTCGCCCCTAACTAATGCCTAAAACCTGCACAAGTCGAATCGTTAATTGTTCAACAATATTTTGAAAACTAATATTTTGTTCTAACATGTGACGAGTCTCTAACGTTAACTGACTAGCTGCTAACAATTGTTGAGGAGAATATTTTCTAACTACTTCTCCTATTTCTCCTAAATTATTATTAAAGTGAAGACGATTGGTAGCTGTAATTCCCGAATTTACTATTAGTGTATCACGCCAAATTAAGGTAATTAGGTCCAAAACTACTTGTTGTTTATCGCGGTCGGTAGCTACTTTTTGCAGATTTGTCTGAACATCAACAAAGCCTAGCATCCCATTTCTAGTTGTATCTTGATACCACTGAATGACACCTTTAACCGCACTCGCAAACCAATTATCTTCTTGCCATTGTTCAATCATTGCAACGGAATCTGTAATCCCAACAGCAATCTGTTGTTGAGATTGGGGAATATTATGTTCGGTTAAAACTGTTAACAATGCATCTCGTTTTAATGGTGGTAGTTCAATCACCTGTGTTCGTGATCGAATCGTTGGTAAGACAGCACTTTTATTTGTCGTTAGCATAAAAATATAAACGCCAGTCCCGGGTTCTTCAATAAATTTCAGAAGACTATTTGCTGCCCCATTTGTCATTTTATCAGCATCTTTAATAATAAAAATTTTCTTATTGCCTTCCACAGCACTCTTAGAAAATTCTGCTTTTAAATGACGAATTTCATCAACCTTTATTTGGCGACCTTCTGGAGCAGCATAGACAATGTCAGGATGGTTTCCAGACAGAATTCGCTGACACTCAGCACAATTTAAGTCTGGTTTATTGTCCAGGGGATGAAGACAAAATAACCGTAACGATAACCATTGGACGATTGACATCTTTCCTGAGCCCCCTGGCCCAACAAACAAATAAGCATGAGCAAGTTCATTATTTGATAATATTTTTTGAAAACGAGTAATTATTGCTGGTTGTAATTTTTCTGCACGTGTTTGTTCCTGTTCAGCCAACCATCTTCACCTACTTAAAATTTAATGAAGTCTTCTACTGGCAATACAAAGACAGTTGCGCCACCAATCTTTACGTTAACAGGAAATGCCGAGCCTCCTTCAACATCCATATGCATTTGTGATGTAACATATTGTTCACGTGACTCAGCATTCTTTTTGATTACTGATAATACTTCTTGAACACGTTCGTCCTCAATCCCAATTAAAAATGTCGCGTTTCCTTCACGAAGGAAGCCACCAGTTGTTGATAATTGAGTAACGTGAATATCAGCCTTATTAAATGCTTTTCGTAAACGATTGCTATCTTTTGATTGAACAATTGCAATAATCATTTTCATTATTAATCACCCTTTTTTATTAAAACAAATCTGAAAACCGGTCATGAATTGTTGCTTTTACATCCTCAATTACTTTTTCTAATGGCTGGCTTGCATCAATTAACTTTATTCGTTCTGGATATTTCTCGTAAAGTTTCAAGTAAGATTGGCGAACAGTTTGATGGAAATTAAGTTTTTCCTTATCTAATCGATTAACTTGATTGGCACGATGCTCGGCTATCCGTCTTAAGCCAATTTCCGATTCAATATCAAGGTAAATTGTCAACGCTGGCATTAACCCATCAATTGCAAACTGATTAATTTGCCAAATCTCTTTTTCTCCAAGGCCACGACCTGCTCCTTGGTAAGTAATGGAGCTATCCACAAAGCGATCACACAGAATAACTTTACCCGCGTTCAAACCCGGAATTATTTCTGAAACAATATGTTGCCGACGAGCAGCAGCAAAAAGCAATGCTTCTGTTCGTCCATCCATATCGGTATTTCGACCATCAAATAGTACCTGGCGAATTTGCTCAGAAATCTTATTACCACCCGGCTCACGGGTATACATAACTTTTTCTGTGCCAAGCTGATCTTCTAATTGTTGTTGAATCTGTTGAATTACGCTTGTCTTGCCAGCTCCATCTGGTCCTTCAAATGATATAAATTTACCGTCCATTTCTCTCTCCTAGCGATCAATTACTCCATCATTTAATGTCCCGTGAACCTTAAATTTACGAGCAATTTTGTATAGGTATAAAAATTTCTGTTCTTGAATCCGAGAACGATAATGAAGTTCACTATTGACATTGGCTTCATATACTGCTCGTTCAGTTTCACGTGCATGATCCCAACTGGCCTTAGTAGAATATACCGCTTCTAGTAGGCGTCGATTTCGTTCACGTTCCACTTCTTTAGTTGGCCGCTTAAAAAACATTTTCCTACATCTCCGTTCGCCCTTGCACTGCTTTGAATAAAGTCATCTCATCAGCATAGTCAATATCAGCACCTACTGATAACCCATGCGCCAACCGAGTAACCTTAATTCCTGCAGGCTTAATTAGCTTAGCGAGGTAACCGGCCGTTAACTCACCATCCGATGAAGCATTAGTTGCAATAATAATTTCCTTTACTTCATCATCTTTCTTTAGCCGTTTAAGTAAGCTTGTAATATTAATATCTTCTGGGCCTGTTCCTGCAACTGGAGAAATAACACCGTGAAGGACATGGTATAAACCATGATATTCATGCATCCGTTCCATTGCCATAACGTCTTGCGACTGCTCAACAACTAAAATTTGCGAATGATCACGAGTCTTATCGCAACAAATTGGACAAGGATCGTCTTCAGTAATGTTGCCACAAATACTACAGTTATGAAGGTCTCTTTTAGCCGATAGAAGAGATTTGGCAAAGTTCGTTACATCATCTTCTTGCATGCTCAGAGTATAGAACGCCAGTCGAGTTGCAGTCTTTTGCCCGATTCCTGGCAACTTAGTATAACTTTCGATTAATTTCGCTAATGGTTCTGGATATTGGATCACTTTTTACAACCCCATACCTTGCGTATATTTACCAAGCTTTTGTTGAGTAGCATCATTGACTTGCTTCATGCCATCTTTCACAGCAGCAATTACCAAATCTTGAAGCATCTCAATATCATCTGGATCAACTGCTTCTGGCTTAATCTTTAAGTCAAGTAATTGGTTATCCCCACTAAATGTAGCAGTCACCATATCATCTGGGGCCTTCCCTACAAATTCCTGTTTAGCAAGTTCTTCATGTTCAGCCATCATTTTCTTTTGCATTGCCTTAGCTTGTTTCATCATTTGTTGCATATTCATTCCACGCATCATAATATCATCCATCCTTTTTCTTAATTATCTTCTATTTTAACAATATCACTACCAAATAGCTTCTGTGCTGTTGCTACCTGATTATCTTCTTGAGGTGACGTTGCTTCAGTCAGTGCCTCATCTTCTGGCGGTAACGGTGGTTCTTCTGGCGGTACTGGTGTAGCTGCAGAGGTTTGTCCGCTTCCTTCAGTTGTTTGCGGTTTTTGTTTGCTAGGTTGCGTCTTTTGTTGCTTGTTACCAAAGCCATGATCCTTAATAAAGTCTTGCCGAATTTTTGGCCACTTATCTTTAGGTACAAAAACAACTTGCCGTTCATTCCCAGTTAAACGTTGCAAAGCATTTTCCATATTCTCTAATAATGTTGTATCATCAGCCGCTTGCTGGAATAAGAAAGGATAATCAAAAGCAACAATTATTCCCACAGCGCTAGCAGCAACTGGTTGTGAAACATGGAGTAAGGACCGTTGTGGTACCGACAATAGGTTCAACATATCCCCCCATAACTCACGAACATTTATTAAATCCTGACGAGTCGCATTTTCTAACACTGGGTAAATCTTATTGAGATTAACCTGCACTTTCTTTTGTTGCACTCGTGGCTGTTCATTTTGTTGCCGAGGTGATGGTCGACTAGCCTTTACCGGCATATTCTGCAACTGCTTTACTGTTTGTTGCAATTGCTGAATCTCTTGTTGTAATTTTTCAATGGTCTTAGTAGCTTCAGTATTTGTAGTCAAAGAAACTGCTGGTGCCGATTGAGTATTCTTTTGTGGCTCGATCTGTGCAAGCTTTATCGTGAGAACTTCCAAGTATACATCTGGATGAGTCGTAAAGCGCATCTCTTCTTGGATATTATTTAGTTCATCGATCATTTGGTATAAGGTCGCTGAAGAAGCAAGTTGGACTATTTCTTCAAAGTCTTCCTTCTTTAGTCCTGTACTTTCAACACTAATCAAGCTTGGCGATTCTTGGTACAACAGAATATCCCGAATAAAGGAAATCAAGTCTTCGATAAAACGCTGACCATCTTTTCCCTCATCCAAAATATCTTTCATGGTATCAAGAGCAGTCGCCCCTTCATGTTTACTAATTTCTATAAAGTACTTCTTTAATAACTGTTTAGTAACACTTCCTGTAACTAATAAAGCATCGTCCAACTTTACCTCATTATCACTGAAAGAAAGAACCTGGTCAAGGATACTCAATGCATCCCGCATCCCTCCTTCAGCAGCATTTGCAATTACCCATAATGCTTTTTCATCATAAGTGACTTCCTTTTGCTCAAGGATATATTTCATTCGATCAAATGCATCTTCTGCTGAAATTCGTCGAAAATCAAATCGCTGAACCCTTGAGATAATTGTTAAAGGAATTTTATGGGGTTCTGTAGTTGCAAGAATAAAAATTACATTGGCTGGTGGTTCTTCAAGCGTCTTTAGTAATGCATTAAAGGCCCCCGTTGAAAGCATGTGAACTTCATCAATTATATAAACCTTGTAATCCGCTTGGGTAGGGGCATATTTTGCCTTGTCCCGAATATCCCGAATCTCTTCAACCCCATTATTAGAAGCCGCATCGATTTCAATTACATCATTTAATTGTCCGTTCGTAATTGCTTTGCAAATCTCACACTCATTACATGGTTCGCCATCCTTAGAGTGATGACAATTAACCGCTTTAGCAAAAATTTTTGCCGCTGAGGTTTTACCAGTACCACGTGGACCAGCGAACAAGTATGCATGGCTTATCTGGTGAGTGATGATGGCGTTTTTTAGGGTTCTTGTAACAATCTGTTGACCGACAAGATCATCGAATCGCTGTGGTCGCCAGACACGATATAATGCCTGATAACTCATCGCTAGACTCCCTTTCTGAATTTAAAATACTATAAAATATTATACAAGGAATTAAGCACATAAAGTAGTTAAAATCCATTTTAACTGAAATTTAAAAATAAAAAAGACCCGCAACAAATTATTACGAGTCAGCTTAATTATCAATAAAACTTAGAGCACAAGGTATATCATACTTAGTGCTGCTTCCTTCCAGACCTGACACGGTTCGTAAGCATACCCTTGCTCTAAGGCCTTACGGCAAATAGTATAATACACTATTTTTCTTTAAATTACTAGGGGTTAGTCTTATTTTTTCGGCGGGCTTCTTTCCGACGGCGACGAATTTCACGGAAAAAGTTTTTTAGCATTTGACTACACTCACCCCTTAAAACACCAGAATGGACATTAACTTGATGGTTCAAACGTGAATCACTTAATAGATGGTACAAGCTATCAACTGCTCCTGCTTTCGGATCAGTGGCACCATAATAAACATTTTTTATTCGTGCATTGATAATAGCACCGCTACACATAATACAAGGTTCTAACGTAACATATAAGTCACAATCTTCTAAACGCCAACTTCCTAAATTCGTGCATGCTTCCATAATTGCAAGCATTTCTGCGTGATAGGTAACATCTTGAAACTTTTCACGCATATTATGGCCACGTCCGATTACCTGTCCATCATGGACAACAATCGCACCAATTGGTACTTCATCTAAAATTCTGGCTTGTTTTGCTTCTGCAATAGCCATCTTCATAAATTTTTGTTGTTCAGATAATGATGAATTAATTTTTTCCATTCTTTTTCTCCAACTACTTAAAATTACCCTGCTTTTCAGTGTATAATAATAGACTAGTTTTTCAAATTAATTTTATTAATCACCTGCTTAAGTATTTTATCAAAAAAAGTTTCACAGGTGTTAATCACCAGCTTAAGCACTATATATTGTGTTTCACTATTTTGCAAGCACGAAATATAGTGCTTTTTTAATTGATTTTTTCTAATTCATCGTTATACTAGAAAACATCGACTAATCGTTTAGGAGGCCTCGTGAAGATGGTAACTGTATTTTCAAAAAATAATTGTATTCAATGCAAGATGACAAAACGTTTCCTTGAGCAGCACAAAATTTCATTTATTGAACATAACATCGATGAACAACCAGAATACATATCTCAACTTAAGTCTGAAGGTTTTATGGCAACTCCAGTTGTAAAGCTTCCTAACGGTCAAGCTTTTTCTGGCTTTCGTCCTGATCAATTAAACCAACTTGCCTAAGTTTAAATAAACTAATATTTTGCCAGGCATCAATTCGCTATTGGTGCGCTGGCTTCTTTATTGACATAATCAAATTTATTCAGAAAGTGAGTTATTAAAATGGCGTTATCCGATATCGATATGACCAAAGTTAAATATTACGATTATAACAACGAAGTAAATATCCCCAAAAACGGACAAATTCAACTAGATAAAGATAAATTGGCTTTAGAAGACTTTATCAAAAATAATGTTGAGCCAAATACCAAAAACTTTTCTTCATTAAAAGAACGTTTTCAATGGTTAGAAGAAAATGATTATATTGAAGAAGGATTTATGAATAAATATAGTGAAGCATTCATTGAAAAGCTTTACGAATATTTAAAAGCACAAAACTTCCACTTCCATTCTTTTATGGCTGCTTATAAGTTTTATGCTCAATATGCCTTACGAACAAATGATAAAGAGTACTACCTTGAAAACTATATCGATCGGGTCGCAATGAATGCTCTTTACCTCGCTAATGGTGATGAAGAGTTAGCAATGCAACTTGCTGATGAAATCATCCACCAACGTTATCAACCCGCGACTCCGACCTTCCTCAATGTTGGGCGTAAACGTCGGGGAGAATTTGTTTCTTGTTTTGCTATTCAAACAACGGATGACATGAATACCATTGGCCGAACAATCAATTCAGCCCTCCAACTTTCTAAAATTGGTGGTGGTGTTGGAATCAATTTAAGCAACCTTCGTGAAGCTGGCGCACCAATCAAGAAAATCCAAGGTGCTGCTAGTGGAGTTGTTCCTGTAATGAAGCTCTTAGAAGATAGTTTTTCCTATTCTAATCAGCTTGGACAGCGACAGGGGGCTGGAGTCGTTTACCTAAGCGTCTTCCACCCAGATATTATTGAATTCTTAGGGGCTAAAAAGGAAAACGCTGATGAAAAGATTCGTTTAAAGACCCTTTCACTAGGCATTACTGTTCCTGATAAGTTTTATGAATTAGTAGAACAAAATGCTGATATGTACTTGTTTAGTCCCTATGATGTTGAACGAGTATATGGGATGCCATTCTCCTATGTCGATATCACAAAAGAATACGATAATTTAGTAGCAAACGATGATATTCGAAAAAAGAAAGTTAATGCCCGGGACTTAGAGGACGAAATCAGCAAACTTCAACAAGAATCAGGTTATCCCTACATTATTAATATCGATACAGAAAACCGGGATAATCCGATTAATGGAAAAATTGTGATGAGTAATTTATGTTCAGAAATTGCTCAAGTACAAGTACCAGCTCGAGTAAATGATGATCAATCATACTCAGAAATGGGAATTGATATCAGTTGTAATCTTGGTTCAACCAATATTGCTAACATGATGGAGAGCCCTGACTTCGGTAAATCAATTAAGGCAATGATGCGGGGCCTAACCCGAATCAGTGATGTAGAAGACCTAGATGTTGTTCCAACTATTCAAAATGGAAATCGGCTTGCCCATTCAGTTGGTTTGGGGGCAATGGGATTGCATAGCTATCTCGCTAAGCACCATATTCAATACGGAAGTCCGGTTGCAATTGAATTTACAGGCGTTTACTTTATGCTCCTAAACTATTGGTCATTGGTGGCATCAAATGAAATTGCCAAAGAGCGGCAGGAAACTTTCCACGATTTTAAGAATAGTAAATATGCGGATGGTTCTTATTTTGAAAAATATGTCACTAGGGATTGGGGCCCACAATCTGATGTTGTTAAAGGCCTTTTTGAGGGTATTTTTATCCCTGGAATTGAAGATTGGAAGAAATTGAAAGAGAATGTGATGCAAGACGGTCTTTATAATCAATATCGTCTTGCTGTAGCGCCAAACGGTTCAACTTCCTACATTAATGACTCAACTGCTAGTCTGCATCCAATCATTAATCGTGTTGAAGAACGGCAGGAAAAGATGATCGGTAAAATTTATTATCCCGCTCCATACCTTTCAAACGATACAATGCCCTACTATCGTTCAGCTTACGATATGGATATGCGAAAGGTCATTGATACATATGCAGCTGCACAACAGCACATCGATCAATCTCTTTCAATGACCCTCTTTATGCGATCAACAATTCCTGCAGGCCTTTATGAATGGAAGAATGGACGTACAGATAAAATGACTACCCGTGATTTAAATATCTTACGGCACTATGCCTACAAACGCGGTATCAAGTCAATTTACTACATTCGAACATTTACTGATGATAGCGATGAAATTGGCGCAAACCAATGTGAAAGCTGTGTTATCTAAGCCTAATCAGAATTTGATTTAAACGTTGGGCACTGGTAAACTTGTTATTATGTATACAAATGGCTTTTGGTATCTTAATTTATTAAAAGCAACGTATTTGGAGGAGCTCAATCAATGAAACTGGAAGAATTTAAACCTGTAAATCAATATAAAGCAATCAACTGGAATGAAGTTTCCGACATGATCGATAAAGCTACCTGGGAAAAGCTAACAGAACAGTTCTGGCTTGATACCCGGATTCCTGTTGCCAATGATATGGATGATTGGCGTGAATTAGACGATGATCATCAATGGACTGTCGGACATGTTTTTGGTGGTCTAACCCTTCTAGATACTGTCCAATCAGAAGCAGGATTAACTGCCCTTAAAGAAGATGTTAAAACTCCTCATGAAACAGCTGTTCTTAACAACATCCAATTTATGGAATCAGTTCACGCTAAAAGTTACTCAACTATTTTCTCTACTCTTAATACCCCAGATCAAATCAAAGAAATCTTTGAATGGTCCGATACTGAAGAATATCTGCAAAATAAGGCTGTCAAAATTGCAAATATGTACCTTGATCCAAGTCAAGATCCACTAAAAAAGAAAGTAGCCAACGTTTTCCTTGAAACTTTCTTATTCTATTCTGGTTTCTACACTCCCCTTTATTATCTTGGTCACAATAAGTTAAATAACGTGGCCGAAATCATTAAGCTAATTTTACGGGATGAATCAGTTCATGGGACATATATTGGATACAAGTTCCAAGTCGGATTGCGTGATCGAACGGAAAAACAACAACAAGATATGAAGGATTGGATGTATAATTTCCTTTATGAACTATATGATAATGAAGAAAAATATACTCATCTCCTTTACGATCAAGTTGGTTGGACAGATGATGTATTAACCTTCATCCGTTACAATGCTAATAAAGCGCTTATGAACCTTGGCCAAGATCCGCTATTCCCTGATACTGCTTCTGATGTTAACCCAGTTGTTATGAACGGGATTTCTACCTCAACCTCTAACCATGATTTCTTTAGCCAAGTCGGCAATGGATATCGCATGGGTGCCGTTGAAGCAATGAATGATAGCGATTATAACGTTAAAGATCCAAACGCTGGAAAAGATCTTAATGCACGCGATTAATAAAAAAAGTCACCTTTTTTGGGTGGCTTTTTTATTATTCTCAACAATAATCTTTCAGCGATTAGTTAATTTAATAACTATCTAAGTTCAATCAATATATTATCCTTTATATTGAATTTGTGAAATGCGTTTCAATCGATGATGGTTATCGAATCTATCACCTCTTAGCCTTAAAAATAATACCAATGTTTTTTGCTGTTATATAACTATTACAAAGACAGTGTTGTAAGCGAATTCATAACAGATAACCATTGTTTAAACATTCACAAAAGTATTTACAAAGCAAAAAAATGTAGTAACATTATACATGTTCAAAGGTTAACAAAGAAAAGAATTGAAAAAGGAGATTTCAATTATGCCTGCTAACAACAAAAAACAAGTTGAAAAAAACGTATTAACTGAAGAAGAAAAAAAGCAAAATGCGCAAAACTTAGTTGATGACTTAATTGCCAAAAGTGAAGCTGCTTTTGAACAATTACGTTATTACTCACAGGAACAAGTCGACAAAATTTGTCAAGCAATGGCACTTGCTGCTGAAGAACACCACATGGACCTAGCAGTCGATGCTGCTGAAGAAACAGGTCGTGGTGTTGCTGAAGATAAGGCAATTAAAAACATCTACGCAAGTGAATATATTTGGAACAACATCCGTCATGACAAGACTGTTGGTATTATCAAGGATAATGACGAAGACCAAACAATCACGATTGCTGATCCTCTTGGTATCATTGCTGGAATTGTTCCAGTTACTAACCCTACTTCAACTACTATTTTCAAATCAATTATTAGTGCTAAGACGCGGAATACAATTATCTTCTCTTTCCACCGTCAAGCAATGAAATCATCCATTAAGACTGCTAAAATTCTCCAAGAAGCAGCTGAAAAAGCGGGAGCCCCAAAGAACATGATTCAATGGCTTCCTGAAAGTACTCGGGAAAACACCACTGCATTATTGCAACACCCAAAGACTGCTACTATTCTTGCAACTGGTGGTCCATCCCTTGTTAAAGCTGCTTACAGTTCCGGTAATCCTGCCCTTGGTGTTGGTCCTGGTAACGGTCCAGCCTACATTGAAAAGACTGCTAACATTGAACGGTCAGTTTACGACATCGTTCTTTCCAAAACATTTGATAACGGAATGATTTGTGCTACTGAGAACTCAATTGTTGTTGATGAAGAAATTTACGATAAGGTTAAGGAAGAATTTAAGAAGTGGAACTGTTACTTCTTAAAGCCTGATGAAATTGATAAGTTTACTGATGGCTTTATTGATCCAGACCGTCACCAAGTTCGTGGTCCAATTGCTGGTCGTTCTGCCAATGCCATCGCTGACATGTGTGGAATTGATGTTCCAGAAAACACGAAGGTTATCATTGCTGAATATGAAGGTGTTGGTGACAAGTACCCACTTTCAGCCGAAAAACTTTCACCAGTATTGACAATGTACAAGGCAACTTCTCACGAAAACGCCTTTGACATCTGTGCCCAATTATTACACTACGGTGGTGAAGGACATACTGCTGCCATCCACACCCTTGATGATGACTTAGCTACTAAGTACGGTCTTGAGATGCGTGCTTCCCGGATTATCGTTAACTCCCCATCTGGTATTGGTGGTATTGGTAATATCTACAACAATATGACCCCATCCCTTACTTTAGGTACAGGCTCATATGGTGGTAATTCCATTTCACACAACGTTACTGATTGGGACCTCTTAAACATCAAAACAATTGCTAAGCGGCGTGAAAATCGTCAATGGGTTAAGATCCCCCCAAAAGTATACTTTCAACGCAACTCACTAAAAGAATTGCAAGATATTCCAAACATTAACCGGGCATTCATCGTTACCGGTCCAGGAATGAGCAAACGGGGTTACGTTCAACGCGTCATTGATCAATTACGTCAACGGCAAAATGACACTGCCTTCTTAGTATTTGATGATGTTGAAGAAGACCCATCAACAAACACCGTTGAAAAAGGTGTTGCCATGATGAACGACTTCAAGCCAGACACAATTATTGCCCTCGGTGGTGGTTCACCAATGGATGCTGCCAAGGCAATGTGGATGTTCTATGAGCACCCAGAAACATCATGGTACGGTGTTATGCAAAAGTACCTCGATATCCGTAAGCGTGCTTACCAAATCAAGAAGCCTACTAAGTCACAACTTATCGGTATTCCTACTACGTCTGGTACTGGTTCAGAAGTTACCCCATTCGCGGTTATCACTGATTCCAAGACTCATGTTAAATACCCACTTGCTGACTATGCACTTACACCAAATATTGCGATTGTTGACTCTCAATTTGTTGAAACTGTTCCAGCAAAAACCACTGCTTGGACTGGACTAGACGTTTTATGTCACGCTACTGAATCATATGTTTCTGTTATGGCAACTGATTACACTCGTGGTTGGTCACTACAAACTATCAAGGGTGTTATGGAAAACCTTCCTAAGTCCGTTCAAGGTGATAAGTTAGCTCGTCGTAAGATGCATGACTTCTCAACAATGGCTGGTATGGCATTTGGTCAAGCCTTCTTAGGAATTAACCACTCCCTTGCCCACAAAATGGGTGGAGCATTCGGTCTTCCTCATGGTTTACTTATCGCTATTGCAATGCCACAAGTAATTCGCTTTAACGCAAAACGTCCACAAAAACTTGCTCTCTGGCCTCACTATGAGACTTACCATGCAACTAAGGACTACGCTGACATTGCACGGTTCATTGGTTTGAAAGGTAACACTGATGAAGAATTAGCTGAAGCATATGCTAAGAAAGTTATCGAACTCGCTCACGAATGTGGTGTTAAACTTAGTCTTAAGGACAATGGCGTTACACGTGAAGAATTTGATAAGGCCGTTGACGATCTTGCTCGCTTAGCTTACGAAGATCAATGTACTACTACTAACCCAGTTGAACCACTTGTTAGCCAACTCAAGGAATTACTTGAACGTTGCTATGATGGTACGGGCGTTGAAGAAAAATAATCCAGCGCATAATTAAAAATTAAGACTTTTCTCCTATTAAAAAGCCCCTTGATATCTAACTACCTAGATGTCGAGGGGCTTTTATTGATCTTAGTCAACTTAATTTACTTCATTATCACCAGATTGCGTTATTAAGCGAAGCACGTTTTCTGCATCATCATTTTGATGTAAGGTTTCTTCACCCTTGTCTTCACCATTAAGTTCATTATCACCTGCATCAGTCTTTAGGAAATAACCATCAACAGTTGTGTTTGTGACCGTATTATCGCCAGACTGATTATTAACAGTATATTGGCCTTGAACTGTTAAATCATGTCCTGTAAAGTTACCTGACAAAAGTTTTGTACTTCCACCGCGTAATGTAACTTGATGATATTCAACGTCGCCTGCACCACTGTTAACATCAATATTGTCCATTTTAACTTTAGAAACTGTTAAATCACCACTTTCTAAATGAATGCGACCCGCTAAGGCTTGATCATGCGGGATAGTCACAATGATTAAATCTTGGTGAGGCTGATAATCGTTAAAGTTAAAGACAAGCGGAAATCCACCAGTTTGACGAATTGAAGCAACGTTATTATGAACAGTTACTGCCGGAGTATGCTTACCTACACCAGAATAAGTAATCTGATATTTCTTACCTTCACGAACTACTACATTAGCTGTCGATGCTGATATATCAATTCGTTCAAAATATTTATTAGTACTTATCGTTTTAGTGTGAGAATGAAAAATTGCTGGACGATTGTTTTCAAAATAAACGGCCTTGTTACCATTATTAAAGAAGCCTATTCCAAGGAGAACTACTCCTAAGATTAAAATAATTAATCCTACCTTAAACGTTTTTTTCATTTACTTTTTCCTCCTTGCCTGCACTTTTGCATAAATGAATTTAGCAAAATTTGCAATCCCTTGAACAATAACTCTGATTAACCAGTAGATTAAAGGCAAACAAACAAGGAATAAGCCGATGAGGGTCACTCCTAATCCAAGATAAAATAGTCCACTGAACAAGTTTGTCGCAATTAAACCGATTCCAACATAAAGAGATATAATCGCTATGGCAGCAACTCCAAAGATCAAGACAATTATTCCAGCGATTAAACCGAATGCGACTCCCCCTGCTGCCAACAATAGTGCTAATAAGGCAATTCCTAGCCCAAATGTTATTGGTGAAGTAATAATCGCTACTAGCACCCACCAAAAGACACGCCAACTAGAATGAGGTGAAGCAGGGTGTCCTTCTTTAATAGACTCATTATTAGCTTTAATTGAATAATCGGCTAATATCTTATGGCTTAACTGTCGTGGTGTGCCTAACCGTTCCTCAATTGATGTTCGGTTTTCTAGTCCAGCATCTGCAATATACTCATCATAAAATTCTAAGGCATCATTTCGTTCTTCATCAGTCAATTGTCTTAAATATATTGATAAATCATTGATGTATTTTTGACGTTCATTCATCTTTATCTTCTCCCTCACCTAACCCATAAAAAACACTATCTAAACTATTTTTATAATCATTCCATAACTTACGAATACGTTGTAAGTGTTCCTTGCCGGCCTCTGTAATTTGATAATAACGGCGATTGCGTCCCTGATAAGGCTGATCATAAATTGTTAAATAGCCATCTTTCTTTAACCGGCGTAAAACGGGATACATTGTTGATTCGGAAATGGTAATAGCTGATTGCATTCGCTGGGTTAGGGCATACCCATAATAATCTTTGTGTTCAAGAATTGCTAAGACCATCCCATCGAGTAAGTCTGCTGTAATTTGAATCTTCATTCTATCCCTCCTTTTTAATCAGTAATATTATATGAAATATAATATAATAGTTGAATATAGTATACAAGTATTATTTAAAAATAAATTAAATATCCCTGTGTCATCTCATAAAAGAACTAAGCATATAATCCTGTTTGATATAATTATAATTGAAGTTATCCCCCCTAGAACTAGAAGGAGGTCTATTTTATGTTAAAAGAATTCAAAACATTCATTGCCCGTGGTAGCGTTATTGACATGGCAGTTGGGATAATTGTCGGTGCAGCTTTTACATCAATCGTAAAATCATTAGTTAATAACCTTATCAACCCCCTTATTGGCCTATTTATTGGTCGAATTGACTTATCTAACCTTGTCTTGACAGTCGGCGACGCTCAGTTTAAATACGGAAGTTTTCTAAATGCGGTCATTAATTTCCTAATTATTTCCTTTGTCGTTTTCTTAATGGTAAAAGCAATCAACACTTTCCGCAAAAAAGAAGATAAAAAAACAGAGACTCCAAGTGAAGAAGTTATGTATCTCAAAGAAATTGCTGAACTTCTAAAAAAGAATAAAGAATAATAAAAATGCTGGTTAAAAGTTTTTAATCAGCAGTTTTATTATTGTATAATATTTTTATTTTTATGCCTTATTATTGGAATTGAATTTATATACTTGTTACTATCATGGTAGGACAACAAAAGAGGTGATAATTATGTTTAAAAAGAAAAATTGTCCTACGTCAAATAGCCAAAAAAATGCAACCAATGCATACCAAAAGGGTTATGATCAGGCAGTTAAAGATTATAAAGCACTAGAACCTTTCCGGAAGTATCCACAACGAATTATTAATGTCACCAATAAGTTTATTAAAGGTAAGATGCATGCTCTTCGTGACTATGTTGACGGGTATGAAGATGCTAAGCAACAACTTTCCCAAAATTAGTAAAGCATTACCAATTATTGTAAATAACTTCAATTGCTAATCACACCGTGTAATACTTTTTCGAATGTTGCTATTCATCATTCATTAGTTCAATCCGCGTTTATTAACGTTTACCTAGGCCCTAAGGAGGGATATCTCATGTTATTTAATGTTATTTTTTGGATCTTAGCTATTTGGTTTGTCATTAATGTTATTTGGATGTGGTTCCAGCTTAATAATCAAATACTACAAAAGACTTTCGCTTGGATCAATGTTTGTGCAATTGTTATCGGTTTCTGGGTTTATTATGGTGTATCACATGATGCAAGCGCAATCAATGGGTGGTTTATTGCTATGAACTGGGTTAACATCGCGATCGCTGCTATTCAATTCTACTTTGGTTACCGTACAAGTGACGATAGTACTACCCACCCTGCAAAGTAGGCTTGTTGACTTTTTTGAACTTTCCTATTTCTAAAATTTTTGCACGCATCATAAAATAGCTCCTCATTTATTAAATAATGGGAGCTATTTTCGTATTATATAAGGAACCCCTCATATAAATTCCAACTAAAAAAGAGTTACAAGAAACAGCTTCTTGTAACTCTTTTTTATTTAATAATTTAAGACTACTTAAGGGTAACAGTAGCACCAGCGGCTTCAAGTTTTTCCTTGATTTCGTTGGCTTCGTCTTCCTTAAGACCTTCCTTGATAACAGAAGGAGCACCGTCAACAAGGTCCTTCGCATCCTTAAGACCTGCACCAGTGATGTCCTTAACAGCCTTAATAACTTTAACCTTAGCAGAACCTGCTTCAGTTAATTCAACATCAAAGCTGTCCTTAGCAGCAGCGTCGCCACCAGCAGCACCTGCAACTGCAACTGGAGCAGCAGCAGAAACGTCGAATTCTTCTTCGATTGCCTTAACTAAGTCGTTAAGGTCAGAGATTGATGCTTCCTTTAATGAAGCAATGATAGCATCCTTATCAAAAGCCATGTTTATTTCCTCCAATATTTAGGTAATTAAATTTAAATTTGTATTGTATTGATATACGGCAATTATGCGGCTTCGTCTTCCTTGTCGGCAATAGCCTTGACTGCGCGAGCAATCTTCCGCATTGGATCTTGTAATGCAGATGCAAGCATTGACAACAGTTCTTCGCGACCTGGCATATTTGCGTATTCGTTGATTTCGTCAAGAGTCTTAACACTCTTTTCGATGAAACCACCCTTGATTTCAAGAGCGTCGTGGTCATCAGCGAACTTCTTCAAGATCTTAGCTGGAGCAATTGGGTCTTCGTCAGAGAAGGCAACAGCAGTTGGTCCAACAAAAGTAGAACGAAGATCTTCGTAGTCAGTACCTTCAACAGCACGATCAAGAATCTTGTTCTTGATAACTGACATTTGGATACCAGCATCACGAAGTTGCTTACGTAAGTCAGTAACTTCCGCAACGGTTAAACCACGGTAATCAACAACGATAGCACTTTGAGCTGCATTAAGCATATCAGTAGTTTGCTTAACGATTTCAGCTTTCTTAGCAATAGCTGCTTCACTCATGAATTTTCACCTCCTGCAATGTTTTTTTGATCGGATTTATTAAAAAATCCCTATGACCGCAGACATAGAGAAGGAACTTTCATTTCTTCCTCGGCAGGCATCTAATTAAGGCTTTCGCCACCTGAGTCTTAGGCAGAGTCATATTTAATCAACTGTTACAGTTTAACATATCTCCCAAACTTCTGTAAAGAGACTTTTTATAATTCTTTTTTTGGATTGCACTTCATTTAGTAATAGTATTTAAAATCTGTTTACTTGCATGCCTATCCCATAAGGCTTCTGTGCCTTACTCATTTTATTATATTCTTCCGGATTATCTAATAGTGAAGATATCTCTTCCGTTACATCATTAAATTTCGTACAGCACAGTACAATAATAGATCTCCAACGCCCGGTACTATCAAGTGTTAGAGACCTATTATTGCTTATGGGAGTTCTTCTGTCTCGCTCCCTTAATCATTTAAATTCGAAATTTTATTAGGATTGTATTTATTAATGGCTAAAATAATTACTTATTAACTGCAGCAGTTAAGGCCGCTCCTAAACGTTTTAAACCGACTTCAATCTGATCTTCTCGCATATTTGAATAGTTCAAGCGGAAAGCACCAGGTTGAGGTTCACTAGCAAAGAATGGATCACCGGGAACAAAAGCTACATCATGTTCAAGGCATTCCTTGAATAACTCTACAGTATCGTCAACACCAGGAACTTCTACCCATAAGAACATACCACCTTCAGGATCTGTATATTTAACTCCTTCCGGGAAGTATTTTTTAATTCCCTCAAGCATTAAATCTTTACGTTTGCCGTATAAATCGCTAATCTCTTTAACATGCGCATCCACATCGTTATCGGCAAAGAATTGGGCAACCGCGAATTGAGCTAAGTTATCTGTATGGAGGTCAGCTGATTGCTTAAGAACCGTTAATTTATTAACTACATTTTTATCAGCAACCAACCATCCTAAACGAAATCCTGGGGCTAACGTCTTTGAAAATGTACTCATGTAAAGGACATGACCTGATTTATCAAATGACTTAACTGCTGGTACATGCTCACCAGCAAAACGAATTTCACCATATGGATTATCTTCTAGTACATATACATCGTATTTTTCTGCTAATTCAGCTAACTGCTTTCGTCGTTCTTCAATCATAGTTCGTCCAGTTGGATTTTGGAAGTTTGGCACAGTATAGATGAGTTTAGTATTTGGATTAGCCTTTAATGCTTCTTCCAATGCATCCATCTTCATCCCATCTTCATCCATTTCAACACTAGCAAAATTAGCACCGTAAGAACGAAAAACATCTAAAGCACACAAGTATGTTGGTTGTTCAACTAATACAGTATCCCCAGGGTCAACAAAAGCCTTGCCCACTAAATCTAAGGCCTGTTCTGACCCCGTTGTTACTAAAACATTTTTTAATTCAGAGTCAACATTTTCTTTTTCCGTTACATGCTGTTGAATAACCTCACGCAAAACTGTGACTCCTTTCGCCGCTCCATACTGCATCGCTTCTTGACCATGCTCTTCAAAAACCTTATCAACAGCTGCTTTCATTTCTTTAACAGGAAACAATTCGGGTGCCGGCAATCCCCCAGCAAATGAAATAATCTTAGGATCCGCCGCTGCTTGTAAAATTGCACCAACCGCATCCGTACCATCTGCTGGAACACGCTTTGAATATTTAAATTGTGTCATTGTCGTCACTCCTTAATTAGTTTTAAACTCAAATGATAAAATCTAATTATTTTTTAATTATTTTATCATTGATTAATAATATAGCACAACAAATCTCTATTGTGAAGTAAAAATTGATCGAGTAGGAGATAATTGATTATTTCAATTATCGACCTCTCACACCACCGTACGTACGGTTCCGTATACGGCGGTTCGACAACTTAATCACATTGAATTGACTGGAGCGTCTTGGAC
>NZ_JACIVH010000007.1 GCF_014145615.1 Limosilactobacillus balticus
TTGGTACCGGTTCATTTGGCGTTACCTTAGTTGGATCACTTGGATCAGTTGGGTATTGTGGGGTTGGTACATTTGGAATTGGATTTCCATCTGGGTCAACTGGCACAATCTTACCATTTGGTACGTAGGTAACAGTAGCTTCTTGATCACCCATTGTTACCTTTTGACCATCAACTCGCGCCCAATCAGCATGGTAACCGTCAACAACTGGCGTTACAACACTGTTGTAGTTATCCTTGTTGCTTACCCATTCAGTGGAGCTAATAATCTTACCAGTTACATTATCAACGGTAATGGAACGTGTCCATTGGGCATTTTGAACATTGTCAGCTGGGTTGTTGTTTCCGGCGCCTACATAGTGAACCGTAAATTTAACATCCTTACTGTAGTCAACATCTTCATTTGTGACCTTTGGCCCCCCTGGGTAGTTAGGGTTAATTGGTTCACCTGGCTTACCAGGCTTATCTGGCTTAAAGGTGGTTGTACCGTGCTTTAAGACAACCTTATAAGTTTGCGTAGTATTATCATCATTATCAAATACCGCCCCAGCTGGGAAACCATCACTGACAAGAACATAGCCTTGGTTCTCAAGTTCCTTGATTTGATCAGCTGTACTGTAATCAATGGCGCTACCTGGCTTAC
>NZ_JACIVH010000070.1:0-30000 GCF_014145615.1 Limosilactobacillus balticus
CCTGCTTGTAAGGCAGATGCTCTCCCAACTGAGCTAATCCTCCAAAAGTGACCCGTGCGGGATTTGAACCCACGATACCAGCGTGAAAGGCTGGTGTCTTAACCACTTGACTAACGGGCCATATGAAATTAATTAAAAGCGGGTAACGAGAATCGAACTCGCGACAACAGCTTGGAAGGCTGTGGTTTTACCACTGAACTATACCCGCATATCAGCGACGAATATTATATTATCAAGTTATCCCATAAAAAGCAATACTTTTTTCAAAAAAAGTTTGTTTTATTTCAAAAAACTAATTAATGGCTACTTTAGTACTGCTTATTACAAAGCAAAAATCAAATTTTGACTACAAAAAAGCAACTAAGAAGATTACCTCTTAGTTGCTTAGCCAGATCGGGAAAACAGGATTCGAACCTGCGACCCCCTGGTCCCAAACCAGGTGCTCTACCAAGCTGAGCTATTTCCCGAAATAGTGCCGAGGACCGGGATCGAACCGGTACGGTTATCACTAACCGCAGGATTTTAAGTCCTGTGCGTCTGCCAATTCCGCCACCCCGGCATAATAGAACTGACTAAGCGGAAGACGGGATTCGAACCCGCGACCCCCACCATGGCAAGGTGATGTTCTACCACTGAACTACTTCCGCAAAAGTGACCCGTGCGGGATTTGAACCCACGATACCAGCGTGAAAGGCTGGTGTCTTAACCACTTGACTAACGGGCCATTTAACATATTAAACAATTCTCACTGAAATTGTTAACTCGTCTTTCACAACGTTATTAATAATACCAACTGATCTATAAAATAGCAAGAACTTTTTTGAAAAAAACAAAAAAATCTTGCTATTGTTAAGTTTTCCTTCGAGAAGATAGCAAAAAGACTGAAAAAATCTTATTTCTCAGTCTTTAGAATTTATATTTTTAAATCAAATGTACTCCTTTATCAACATAAATGGTATCGCCAGTAATTCCGGTTGATAAATCGCTCATTAAGAATGCACACACATTCCCAATTTCGCTAATAGTCACATCTTCTCCGTCAACAGTTCTTGCTTGGGACATCTTTAAAAGTTCATCGTGACCTTTAATGCCTGTAACTGCTAATGTCTTAACTGCTCCAGCAGAAATTGCATTAACACGGATTCGTTTTTCTCCTAAATCACGCGCTAAATAGCGAACACTAGCTTCAAGGGCTGCTTTAGCGATTCCCATTATATTATAGTTCGGGATAGCACGTTCAGAACCAAAATAAGTTAAGGTAACAATACTTGCGGGATTATTTAATAGATTTAACTGATTAGCAACCTTAGTGACAGCAATAAGGGAATAAGACGAAATATCTTGAGCGATTGTATAACCATTGCGACTAGCACCAAGAATTGAGCCAGCTAATTCTTCTTTTTTTGCAAAAGCAATTGCATGTACAATTCCATCTACTTTTGCAAAACGATCTTTTATGGCTGTAAAAGCTTGTTCAATACTTTCATCATTCGCTACATCACATTCAATTAATTGATTTTCATTATCTACTAACCGTTGTAAGCTTTTTTTCATTCTGGAATTCTGATAAGTATAGATAATTTGTGCACCTTGTTCAGCCATCATTTGTGCACATCCCCATGCAATAGAACGCTTATTAGCTACTCCCATAACAACGATCTTTTTTCCTGTTAATATATTTCCCATTTGATCCTCCTTAAAACTTGCGATAACGTTTTTTCCTATTTGCTAGAAGTTGATTTGGCGATAATTTTTGCAGGTTGTTTAATCGTTTTATTAAAACTTGCTCGATATCTTTGCAAGTTTGACGATGCTCTTCACTCTCTGGAATAATTCCTTCGATAATCCCTTGCCTTAATAAAGCTTGCGGCACCATTTGCATTAATTCTGCTGCTTTATCTGCCTTCGAACTATCTTTCCACATAATAGAAGCAAACCCCTCAGGAGATAATATAGAATAAGTACTATTTTCTAACATCCATACTTCATCCCCACATGCTAATGCTAATGCACCCCCACTACCCCCTTCACCATAAATAATCGTGATAATTGGAATAGCAAGCGGACTTATTTGCAAAATGTTTTGGGCAATCGCACTTCCTTGCCCATTTTCTTCGGCTTCCTTGCTAGGAAATGCTCCTGCGGTATTAACAAAACAGAATACAGGCCGCTTAAATTTAGCTGCTTGCTTAATCAAACGGAGTGCTTTGCGATATCCATTAGGCATTGGTGAACCAAAATGCTTTATGACCTTCTCTTCTGTTGTTTTTCCTCGATCAGTGGTAATGACGGTAACTGGTTGGTGATGGAAAGTAGCAATTCCACCGACGATTGCAGGATCATCCCCGCCTGCTCGGTCACCATGCAACTCAACAAAATCTGGGAAAATATTTTGAATAATCTCCATCCCCGTAATTTTATTGTCGTTGCGAGCACGTTTAATAATCTCACTTGCTGATAATTGTTCATTCATTAGCAACGCTCCCTGTTTTTAATAGCCATTCAAGCAGCTTTTTTTCATCTTGACGTTTTACAATTCGGTCAACAAACCCATGATGCAGAATATTTTCAGCTGATTGAAGATCGACAGGGATTTGTTGATGGATCGTCTGTTCAATAACTCGACGGCCTGCAAAGCCAACAAGTGCATGAGGCTCAGCGAGAATAATATCTCCGTCCATCGCAAAGCTTGCTGTTACCCCACCAGTTGTTGGGTCGGTTAATACCACAATGTATAAAAGACCTGCAGCAGCATGTTCATTTATTGCTTGCGATATCTTGACCATCTGCATTAATGATGTAATTCCTTCTTGCATCCGTGCCCCACCTGAAGCAGTGAATAATACCACTGCTTGACGATGGGTAGTCGCATATTCAAATAAGCGTGTTATCTTTTCGCCTGTAACAGTTCCTAGTGACCCCATAATAAATGTTGGATCCATAATTCCTAGTGAAAATAGCTGATCATTAATTGAGGCTTCACCAGTTAAGACTGAATCATTCAGTTTAGTTTGTCTTTGGAGTTTGCTAATTTTTTCTTGGTATCCGGGAAAATGTAACGGATCTTTTGTCTGGAGATCGTTATCGAATTCTTTAAAAGAATCTACTAACCATGAAAGTCGATGACGAGCAGGTATTCGTAATCCATAATCGCAGCTAGTACAAACAGCATATTGAGTTAGTTGCTTGGCGAATAGTAATTGATGACAATGAGGACATTTTAGCCACATTTGATCCGGGACTTTTTCATCAGCGTTTTTGTCTGCTTTGATATGCCGTTCACTTAAAGTATTATTTTGATCATATAATTTCACACTGTCAGCTCCTTCTTCCATTGTGGCAAGAAAGAGTCTTCAAGAAACGTTGTTGAAGCTATTCCTGCCAAAAATTTAGGATTGTTTAGGATTGCTAAATGGAAATTTTGGTTTGTTGTTACACCCATAATTACCATTTCATTTAAAAGCCGTTTAATTTTTTCAATGGCTTCTTGGCGATCTTGGCCAAGGGCAATTACCTTAGCAATCATTGAATCATAATAAGGAGTAATCTTACTGCCGGGATAAATAGCAGTATCAATTCGCATCCCTAAATTACCAACTGGAAGATACAAGTAGTTAATCGTCCCAGTCACTGGCATAAAGTTTTGCTTAGGATTTTCAGCATTTATCCGACATTCGATAGCATGCCCATGAACTTGAATATCCTGTTGAGTAAAAGGAAGTGGTTCATTCGCAGCAACGATAACCTGTGCCTTTACTAAATCGATTCCGGTTACCATCTCTGTCACTGTATGTTCAACCTGGATACGAGTGTTCATTTCCATAAAGTAAAAGTGATGGTCCTTATCCATTAGAAATTCTATTGTCCCCGTATTATGATAGTTAATCGCATTGATGGCTCGCATGGAAATTTGTCCTAGCTTTTTTCGCTCTTGTTCATTTACTAGCACACAAGGACTCTCTTCAATCAATTTTTGTTTATTTCGTTGAATCGAGCAGTCTCGTTCAGGAAAGAAAACGGCATTACCAAAATTATCGCGAAACACTTGAACCTCAATATGTTTAACATTCTCCATAATTTTTTCAAGGTACATTCGGTTATCATTAAATGAGAGCCGGGCTTCGTTTTGTGCCTCGCTAAATATTTGCCGCATCTGATTACAATCGTTAATTCGTCGAATCCCTTTACCACCGCCACCAGCAGCTGCTTTTAACAAAATTGGATACCCAATCTTATTTGCAGCATCAACGGCGTCATTAACATTGGTAATATAGTCATCACTTCCAGGAATCACAGGCACTCCTGATTTTTTCATTTGTTCTCGGGCATGCTCCTTATTTCCCATTAAGTCAATAACTGAGGCTTGAGGACCGATGAAAGTAATTCCGCATTCTTCACACATTGTCGCAAATTCCGCATTTTCTGATAGAAAGCCAAAACCAGGATGAATCGCCTGCGCACCCGTACCAAGAGCAGCTTCTAAAATATTTTTCGCATTTAAATATGAGTCTTGGGCGCGGGCAGTTCCAACGCATACAGCTTCATCTGCTAATTGAACATGAAGGCTTTCACGGTCTGCAGTTGAATAAATAGCTACTGTCTTAATTCCTAGCTCCCGTAACGATCGTATTATCCTGACAGCAATTTCACCACGATTGGCGACTAGTACTTTGGAAAACATCAAACCACCTACCCAATCATAAAAGTCAGTTCAGCTGTACAGGCTTTTTTACCATCAACGGTTGCGATTCCCTTACCAATTCCAATGTTTTTGTGCACTTTTTCTAGGTTGACTTCTAACTTTAATGTGTCACCAGGGCGAACTACTTTACGAAATTCTGCTGATCGAATTCCACCAAAATAGGCTGTTTTTCCTTGAAACTCTTTTTGCGATAAGAGAGCGACGGCACCTGTTTGCGCCAGTGATTCAACGATTAATGCTCCTGGTAAAACTGGATTTTGGGGGAAATGACCATTAAAAACCTCTTCATTAATCGTGACATTACGCCGTGCGATTGCCTTCTTACCGGGGATTAATTCATCAACTTGGTCAATTAGCAACATTGGATAACGATGCGGAAGAATTTTTTGAATTTCAGTTATATCTAAAGTTTTATTAGTCATTATCTTTATCCTCCTGCACTGAGAAAAGCGGTTGTTCTACTTCAACTAACTCTTCATTGCTTACACAAATTGAAGTAATGATTCCGTTAAAAGGACTTTTTATCTCTGTCATCATTTTCATTGCTTCAATCACACAAACAACATCTCCCTTTTTTACGTGGTCGCCACTTTTAACATAGGGATCAGCGTCGGGGTTCGGTTGAAGATAAACAGTACCGACTAGGGGCGCAGTTATATTTTGTGAAAGTAAAGCTGGCTGTTCGTTTATCTTTTTCTTAACTGAAGTCGTTTGCTCTGTCCTTTCAGTTGATACAAGATCTTCATGCTTGTGAGTTTGCTTATTTTTACTTAAGTAGAGCTGAAAGGAATCTTGATTTAGTTCTAATTCACGAATATCAGAATCTTCAAAATTTTGCATCAATGTTTGAATCTCTTTAAATTCCAAGATAAATCACTCCCATTTCTTAAAGGCTAAAACAGCATTATGACCACCGAAGCCAAAAGAATTACTTATTGCATAACGGGCGTTTGATGCGTTCTTGTTGTCTGTCGTCACAAGGTTAACTGAGCACTTCGGATCTTGATTAAAACAACCTATATTCATCGGTAATTGTCCTTTTTGTAAAGCAGTTACTGTTAAGACTGCCTCAATTGCTCCCGCAGCTCCAAGCAAATGTCCAGTCATTCCCTTAGTTGAACTGACACGAACACGGCTATCAGAACCGAATACCTGATTGATTGCTTTAGATTCGCCTTCATCATTGGCATGAGTAGCGGTTCCGTGGGCATTAATATAGGAAATTTCGCTAGGACTAACTCCTGCTTCTTTAATCGCTAGTTCCATTGCTCTTGCTGCCCCAGCACCTGTTGGATCGGGGGATGTAATATGGTAAGCGTCCGAGGTAGCACCATAACCGACGATTTCACCAAGAATGTTAGCACCGCGTTTTTGCGCATGCTCAAGATCCTCTAAAATAAGTGTTGCACCCCCTTCGCCTAAAACAAATCCTTGTCGATCTTTATCAAATGGTAAGGAAGCTTTAAGTGGATCAGTTGCTTGCGATAATGCTGTTAATGCTGCAAAACCAGCAATTCCGATTTCATTTACTGAAGCCTCTGACCCACCGGCAATCATTACTTTAGCGCGTCCTTCTTTAACTTGACGAAAGGCTTCTCCAATTGCATTAGTTCCAGTGGCACAAGCAGTCACAATCGATGTACAAATATTTTGTGCATTAAAGTGAATAGAAATATTACCCGCTGCCATGTTGGCAATTGACATTGGAACAAACATTGGGGATACCCGTTTAGGACCCTTATCATGCATTTTAATAATTTGCTCTTGAATAGTTGTTAAACCACCAATTCCGGATCCATAAATCACACCCATGTCAACCGGCTTGGTATTTGTTTCATTGATCTCAGCCATTTCCATTGCTTCAATCGCACTTTGTAAGGCATATTGAGAATAAAGGTCCATTCGACGCGCAGCTTTTCTCCCAATGACATCATTAGGGTCAAAGTTGTCAATTTCACCAGCTACGGTAATTCCTGTCGAATTGGCATCAAACTTCTTGATCGTTTTAATTCCAACTTTGCCTGCAAAACTATTACTTATAAACTCTTGAATACCATTACCATTAGGAGCAACAGCACCCATTCCTGTTATTACAACTCTTGTCATTTTGTCCCTCCTAGATTGTCATCCCACCATCGACGACAATAGTTTGACCGGTTAAATAATCATTTTCTGCTAAAAATTTTGCCGTCTTAGCAACTTCTCCTGGCTGTCCTAAGCGGTTGAGAGGGATACGATTAAGCAGCTGATCTTTTACCCGTTCAGATAATTTTTCGGTCATATGACTAGCAATCATTCCGGGAGCAATCGCATTGCAACGAATCCCGCGGCGAGCTCCTTCTTGGGCAATTGATTTAGTAAGGCCGATTATTCCTGCCTTGCTTGCAGCATAATTAGCTTGACCAGTATTACCATGCAGACCAACAATACTAGCAAGGTTGATAATGCAACCAGTTCGTTCTTTGAGCATTTTCTTAAAAATAGGTTGCGTTAACATAAAGGTTCCTCGTAAATTAACGTTGATGACTTGGTCAAAATCACTAGCTTTCATCCCCATCATTAACTTATCATTCGTGATTCCAGCATTATTAATAAGAATGTCTATCTTCCCATATATTTGCCAAGCAGTTGTTGCTAATTCACTAACTGATTCTTTATTTGCGATATCGCCTTTAAGGTAGTGATAGTCTGTCCCTAGTGAATCTAGTCTTTCTTTAAGCGCGGTTGGTAAGTTATCCTGCCGCCCATTGAGGATTAGTCGACTACCAGCTTCAGCGAACTCTAACGCAGTGGCTGCCCCAATTCCGCGAGTACTTCCGGTTATAAAAACGACTTTATCTGTCAGTTTCATCTTTTTGCTCCTTTATAAAATTTTCATAATCAGCAAGATTTTCAATATGTTGAGTATTTAAACGATGGTCAACTTGGTGAGCAAAGCGAGATAATGTCTTTCCAGGACCAATTTCTAATGTTGTGTCAATTTTTGCGCGCTTGACTAATTCCTTAACATTAGCTCCAAAGTGTGTTGGAACAGCTAATTGTTTTTCAAGGATTCCTGGAAGATCTTCACAATGAAATAAGCTGTTAGTAGTATTGCTAATAACTTCAATCTGTGGCTCATGGAAGTCGACCGTTTGTAACCGGTTATGCATCTGTTGACGTGCACCGTTAAAGAAAGGTGTATGAAATGCACCATTAACTTTGAGCATAACCGTTCTTTTAGCAAGCTTGCCTTCTTCAATCTTTTTAAGAGTAGCCCTTAAGTCGGTTAATGCCCCGCCCACTACGATTTGTCGTGGCGAATTATAGTTAGCAATATAAACCCGCTGATCATTTTCTTGTTGAGCGGTGATTAGTTCTTTTATCTCTTGAAGTTGAGGGTCAAGGACAGCTGCTAATGTACTTATTTCCTTGTCCGCGTCTTGTTGCATAAAGCGAGCACGGTCCGCGACTAGTTTAATTCCTTCTTCAAATGAAAGTGAATTGCTAGCAATTAAGGCAGCGTACTCGCCTAAAGATAGGCCAATCATCCCCTTAATTGATAATTGAGGTAGATCTCGTTTTAACATTCGGTAGATTCCATAACTAACTGTTACAATTGCTGGTTGAACATATGCTGTTTTATTCAACTCGTTATGCTCGTTTTTCATAATTTTGAGCAAATCAAGTTCACAAATAGTGCTTGCCTGGCTAACAATCCTTGAAAAAAGGGAGTCGGCCATAAGCTCGACTCCCATTCCCGATCGCTGTGCACCTTGACCACTAAATAATATTCCGTAGTACATTATTTTTCATCCAATTGTTTCTTTACGAAATCAACAACATCACTAATAGTCTCGATTCCTTCATCAGCATCTAATTCAATTTCAAACTTATCTTCAAGCTCATTCATAATTTCGAAAACATCAAGACTATCAGCATCAAGATCGTCTTTGATTCGTGCATTCATCGTTACACGATCTTCGTCAACATCTAATTCATCAACAGTAATATTTTTTACAGTATTAAAAATTTCTTCTTTAGTCATATTCATTCTTCTTTCTCTATTAATAATTTAAAATTATTGTTCCTGTACTTAAACCGCCGCCAAAACCACTCATTGCAATAATATTTCCTGGCTTAACTAATCCTTGGGTAATAGCTTGAGTCAATAAAATTGGTTCACTAGCAGCGGCCGTATTTCCATATTCACTAATATTCATTGGAAACTTTGTAATTGGTTGTGCCAGCCTCTTTGCAATTTGGGTAATTATCCGTTCATTTGCCTGATGTAATAAAAAATAATCAATATCGTCTATTTTCAAATTAGCTTGTTGAACGGCAGAAGCAATTGAGCGTGGAACTTCATGAGTGGCAAAACGATATACATCACGACCAGCCATCATAAATGGTGAAAGGGATGTTAGCTGCTTAGGAAAGCCGGCTTTAAGCGATGTTCTTCCGGCAATAATTTTATCTCCCAAGTCACCAAATGTATGGAGATCACGGCCGAGAATTAAAGGAGTTGTTGTAGCTGTCTTTTGAAGTAGCACCCCTCCAGCCCCATCGCCGAATAATACAGCGGTACTTCGATCTTTCCAATCAATCAGTTTTGATAATACTTCCGCGCCAATTACCATTGCATTTTGCCAATAAGAGTTTTTCAACATTAACTCAGCTGTATTCATGGCATAGATAAAGCCAGTACAAGCTGCTGAGATATCAAACGCAATTGCATTTTTTGCTCCTAATCTTCCTTGAACAATGGCAGCCGTTGAAGGAGTATAGGCATCAGGAGACATCGTTGCAATAATGATTAAATCAAGTTCAGTCGCCGTTAAATTAGCATTGGTCAATAACTGATTACCAACGTTAACAGCCAAGTCTGATGTGTTTTCATTATTGCTGATATAACGTTGATGAATTCCAGTCCGCGTCTTAATCCACTCATCTGAAGTATTCATGATTGTTGATAATTGCTGGTTAGTAATTTTGAGTGATGGATGATAACTCGCAGTACTAGTAATTCTTAAATTTTGCAATGTTGGTCAATCCTTATCTCTAAGCATGCTCATCAACAAAATCTTCTAAGTTTTGCAAGGCTTTTTTGACAACCTTCATTTCCTCATCACTCATTCCTTGGAGGAAACGTTCAACCATCATATTATGGAAAGCACGGTGCGCACGATATAGCACTCGTCCTCTTTTTGTTAAACGTAACCGAACAATGCGGCGATCATCTTTATCACGAATTCTTTCAACATATCCCTTGCGAATTAAACGATCAGCCATTGAAGTCATTGTTCCTGGAGTTAAATGAAGTTTTTCTGCTACTTGAGAAATTGTTTGATGGTTATACATCGTAATTGCATCAATCGCATGCATTTCTTTAATTGTTAAATCATTGAATGTACTTTTCCGTAATTCATTTTCTTCAATCCATAGAATTCCGGAATAAACCTTTATTAATCCTTTATTGATTTTTTCATAATCATTATCTTTACTCATAATATATTTCTTCCCTTCAATTTTATTCTATAGCCCCGAATAATTTGATTATCAAAATATATTATAAATGATAATGATTCACCATGCTAAATCTTTTCTTCTCGTTCAGCAACGATAAAGACAAGCTCTGCACTACAAGCTATTTTGTCGTTCACAAGCGCTTTTGTTTCCACAATTCCCATTGATGATCGAACTTTTTTCATAACAATATTTAGTTTTAATACATCACCAGGGCGGACCATTTGTCGAAATCTTGCTTTATGAATTGCACCAAGATAAGCTGTTTTTTTATAAAAATGTGGTGATTTTAATATCAAAATTGAAGCAGCTTGTGCCAAAGTTTCGATAATTAAAACTCCAGGCATAACAGGATTATGAGGAAAATGACCGCGAAAAAATGATTCGTTAATTGTGACATTTTTTGTTGCGGTAATCTTTTCTTCAGGAACTAATTCATCGACATAATCGATATAGCAAATCGGATAGCGATTAGGAATTAATTCCATAATCTCCTGCGCATTCATTATTGCCAAAAAGATTCACCTGCCTTCAAAAAAATATTTCGAGTATCAAAATATTCGATGATCAAATTATATTCAAAAGTATTTTGGATGTCAAACTATTTTATGGAAATATATTCTTTATACCTAGTCGATAATAAAATTATTTATCATCTTTATTGAATGTTAGAGAAGCATTTCGGTTCAATCATGTTTTTTGCAATTAATAAAAATTTTGCTATGATGTCATTTAATTTTCAACTATTAATCACCTTAAATTAAAAATGCTTAAAATATTTCTTTACTCTTTAATTAAGAATTGGTAAAATAATATTTGTTCGTTGTTAACGGGAAATAGCTCAGCTTGGTAGAGCACCTGGTTTGGGACCAGGGGGTCGCAGGTTCGAATCCTGTTTTCCCGATAGTTTTAGAGAGTCGTTGAAAGTTTTCTTTCAAGCGGCTCTTTTTAGTATCAAGGAGGATATAAAAATGGAAGCAGATAAATATTTAAAGCTAATTCAAGAGGAGCTTCAAAACCTTCCTGATTATGTTAACGAGTATTATTTAGGGACCAATCATGCAGTTACAACAACCTATCAGTACTTAACTGAAATTCGGAGATTCTTTGATTGGTTACGGTCAAGTGGGCTCGTCGCTGTTAATTCTAATAAGGATCTACCAATCGATACGCTAGCTAATTTACGACGCAGCGATGTAATGCTTTATATCGATAATCTTCAACATACTACCAATGCACAAGGACGGTTAAATTCCCCCACTTCAATTAATCGATCTATTAATGCATTGAGGTCATTATATAAGTTTTTAACAGTTACCGCAGATAATAATAATGGTGAGTCTTATTTTGACCGTAATGTAATGTTGAAGATTGACTCCCTTAATGATACAAAAACATTAAATTATCGAGCACATACCCTAGCTTCACACATGTACCGAGGACAAATGAAATTTGATTTTATCACCTTCATTGAAAAAGAATATCCGAACAAATGTGATAAAAGAGCCCTTCCCTCTTATAAAGTAAACAAAGAACGAGATATTGCAATTATTGCTCTTATTTTAGGAACAGGCGTCCGGGTATCTGAAGCGGCCAATGTAAATCTTGGTGACTTAAACTTAAAGCAATCACTGCTGGATGTAACAAGAAAAGGTGGCCAAAAAGATTCGGTACCAATTGCACCTTGGGCTGTTAGTTATATCCAAACTTATCAAGCGATTCGTGCGCAGCGATACCACGCTTTAAAAAAGGATACTGCTTTCTTCCTAACCGTTTATCACAAGCAAACTCGACGAATGACAGCTAATGCAATTGAAAAAATGGTTAAAAAGTATTCAACCGCTTTTGGACATCCTCTTACTCCCCATAAATTACGTCATACCCTTGCTTCTGAAATGTATGAGGTAACAAAAGATCAAGTATTAGTAGCTCAACAATTGGGACAAAAAGGAACATCTGCTACCGATTTATATACTCACGTTGACCAGAGGCAACAGCGGGATGCCCTTAAAGAAATTAGTGAAACTTCATATAAAAAAACAAATGAATAAAATCCTTTTCTATAAAGATAATCTTCGCTATAATGATAAATGGTGTATAAATTTTTATGGAGGAGAAAATTTTGGGCTTTATTACATCACTATTTGGAAAAAGAAAATATGTTTGTCCGTTTTGTCATGAACACTATACTTTTTCTGCGATGCATGCACGAAAGTTAGCTGACAAAGATGGTCAAATTCACTGTTACTACTGTCGCAAGGTTTTACAACAATTGCATTAAAGTATTAACGAGGATTCGCTTTTTTACAATAAAAACTTTCAAAATAAAAAACCGTTAAGCTGTGACGTGTACCCCCAGAGTTGGAAATCAACTCTGGGGGTATTTTATATGACCAAAATTAGCGTTAAAACTAAACTTAAAGCTGTTGAAGAATATGCTAACGGTGATCATCAGTTAGGCATAAATACGGGATTGCTGAACATGATTTCCAAATTTGGGTGGGAATTTATGCAAGATTTGGTAAAGGATCATTACTCAATCCACCCAAAGTAACTGGGGATTTTCGGTTAAATCTGGTAAAGTGGAAACAAGAAAATTTGGCGTCAATCTCAGAAACTTGTATTCACTTTGGATATCGTTCCCCAGGTTCAGTGTATCAGTGGGAATGTCTCTATAACAAGCAAGGGCCACAGGCTTTACTGAGATTGCGTCGGGGAAGGAAACCTAAAAATGGTCAAACGACACGACAAGAATCAAGACAAGCTTCTTCAGCTCCAAAAACAGAACCAAGCCTTACAAAGAGAAAACTTATTGTTAAAGATACAACTCGATGCCTCAAAAAAATTGACAGCCTTGAGAAAGCGTCCAAAAAAGGACTCGCACAAGTAATTTATGACCTCAAGGCTAAATACTTATTAAAGGATTTGATCGATGCACTTCCCATTTCCATGTCAACCTATCAGTATTGGCAAAATCGGTTTGAACATCCGGATGAGGATGAAGAAGAACTTAAAGCCGTTATTAAAGGCCTCTTTAACTACTACCAAGCTAAATACGGCGTACGCCGTTTAAGCACTCAAATTCGAGACTACTATCGCTTAATTGGTAAAAAGACACCTAATCATAAGCGCATTCAGCGCTTAATGCATGAAATGGGACTTAAATGTATCAAATATAATCGGCGAGTCCGTAAGTATGATTCCTCTAAGGGACCAAATGGCAAGAAAGCTAAGAATAAGCTAAATCGGCGTTTTATGAGTAACCGTAAATATCAGAAAATGGTTTGTGACATTACAGAATTAAAGGCTCATGATGGGCGAAAAGTGTACTTAGAAATTATTAAGGACTTGGCAACTAACCAGCTTCTCACTTGGTCAATCAGTCAACATCCAAATCTTCAATTCGCATTAGATCCACTCCAGCAATTACTTAAGCAGTTACCTCATACAGGATACCAATTAACTTTACATACTGATCAAGGCTGGCACTATCAACATCGTGCTTGGCGCAAACTACTTCGCTAGAGAAACATTAGGCAAAGCATGTCGCATCGAGCAACCTGTCTGGATAACGCTGCCTGTGAAACAGTCTTTAGTAAACTGAAAGCAGAAATTGGTCCTGATACCAGTTATCGCAATCAAGAAGAATTAAGCCAAGCAATTAATGAATGGAGTCACTTTTATAACGAACGCCGTATTCAGACAAAACTAGGCAACCAAACTCCACTTCAATATGAGCAGAATCTAGTTGCCTAGAAAAATATTTATTCAATTTTAAAGCAAGAACATACAGGTTCCAACTTTAAGGATACACGTCACTGCATTTAAGGCTTAGCGGTTTTGTTTTTTAGTTAAATCGACGCTTGTTAATTCCTGCAAGTCCAAACATACTAAGCAAAGTTCCTAGACCTAAACCAATCACGGCTGTATTAGTAGTATTCCCCGTTTGTGGTAAGTGAGTATTAGTTTGAATTTTAGGCTGCTTAGGATCTTCTGGGGTATTAGGTGTTTTCGGAGTACCTGGTGTCTCTGGTGTTTGAGGTGTTCCAGGCTTTTCTGGAGTCTTTGGTGTTTTTGGAGTATTAGGTGTCTCAGGAGTTTCTGGAGTAGTTGGCGTTTCCGGATTCTTTGGCGTAGCAGGATCATGTGGCTTCAATCCGTAACCAATTAGATCCCAATCAACAGGTTTATCACGCTCACCAGGTAAGGCAGCAGAATCCAGATCACCAATCATATCAAGATTTTCGCTTGAATCATCCCAAATCCAATCCCCTTGGTTAGTCATTTTGGCTAAAACAGTAGTTGTATTATCAGGATTAATTTGTAGCAAGAAACTTGGTGCCCAGGTTGAATCCATCCCTTCTCCAGCTACTCCGTTTCTATTAGTCATATATGAAGTAACTAACAATTGATCGTCTTTTCCAACAACAGGCACAGCGTAGTATGAATAAGTTGCAGTGCGCCAGTTTGCTGGAACAGATGCCGTTAATACAACGCCAGAATCATTCAATGGCTTATAAGGACCAGTCAGACTATCAGCAACATATCCAACCATTGCCACATTATCACCAACCGTATAATTGGCATTCATCCATGCATCATCATTACTTCCTCGATTTAAACGGGTAGCGGCAAACAAGTAATACTTATTACCCAATTTAACTACATTGGGGCGCTCAATTTCATCACTTACCATTGGTGCAGAAATTAATGGTGAGTATAATTCTGCCACGTTAGGATTCTTTTCGTCCTTATTTAGTTTGAGGATACCGATAGCTGCATTAGCCCAGGTTGCCCGACTCTTAATATCATCATTAGAAAGAATTCTAAATAAACTCTTGATATTAAATGCGTCATCTCCGCCATAATTTAGCCAGTTATAAATTTGATCCTCGCCTTGATAATTTTCTAAACCAGTACTTGCTTCAAAAACAAGGTACCGATCACCATTATCATCTTCAATTACATGGGCATCACGCATTGCAATATTATCAGCACCTTTGTTAGTAGCTTTCCATTGATCATAAGTTTGGTAGTAATAGCCATCACCTTCAAATACAATATGATCATTCGCTACATGAGCGAGCGATACATTTCCATTATTATCAGTTAAATAAAGAGTAGCGCTAGCAATTTTTTGATGATTGGTATTGTTATCAGATGTGTCTACCCTTGTATAAAATAATTGGATAGAGTTATCGCTATTTAAAACAGCTGATCCTGACCATTCTTGAGAAAGTGGAGTTGCATTATAGCCAAAAATTGGACCTGCATTCTTCCAATGACTTAATTCATTATCACCATACTTATTATATAAGAGATAGATATGATTATCATTTTGATTTGGAATCCCCATCATTGCGATGACAAGTTGATAGCCATTCCAATTAGCAACTTGTCCTGTCCGAACATCTTGAACTGGCCATGAATCCCATACATCTAAAGGCTCAATAGTATTAGTTTGTGCATCTTTAGTTGTAGCGGCAGGCATATTTTTGATTTCACTTGCTTTAAAGAATGGAACTGTGTACCGACCATCTTGTTTGATTAACGTATCGGCAATCTTTTGGAAATCATTATAAGTCATCTGTGTACCAGATTTTGCAGTTTTTGAGAAGTTAAGCTTATTCAATACTTTAATTTGATCCGGAGTTAAACTAGTTGGATCAATTCCCGCCTTTTTTACAACGTTTTCCGCATCTTTGTTTAACTTAGCGGTAGTATTCTTTTTACTGGATTGTTGATCATCATTTTTTGCAACTGAAGAATCATTAGTGTTTACAGCTGGTTCGTTTTTGGCTTCAGAAGATTCGTTAGCGGGTGCAGCTTTTTGCGTGTCATCATTTTTGGCTGTATTAGCATTTTCTTGAGCCGCTTTACTATCTGTATTATTTGATGAAGCTGCGGAACTTGTAGATGAAGTCATTGCAGCAGAATTTGCTACTTGACTGTTAGAATTTTGTGTATTAGCGGCAGAAGAAGCACTATTTGCATTAGCAGAATTTTTAATAGTCGCATCACTAGCTGCACTAACTTGACCACTACCAAGTGTCACACTTTTAACAGCAATATCATTATCACCTGTTGTAACTTGTACAGTAGAAGAATCATTGTTTTCAGTATTTGTGTCCGCGGATGCATTTACAGTTGTTGCACCAAATACCAGCGCAGCAGTAGAGAGTGTAACGACTGCCCAATTTTTACCGCTTTTATACATTTTCTTATGTTCCTTGCGTTCTAGCATAGAAATAACCCCGTTTCTTTACTTTTTTGCTAAACGTTTAACAATTAACTGTGCACTATTTTATTATGATTATCTTAAATTATCAATAGTTCCTTCATAAAAAGTTCATATTTAAATAATTACTTTCTACTCACTTTTGGTAATACTACTTATCCCCCCTAAGACGAATTGTAATGACCTACTACTCATCAAAATGAGTTTCATTTCGTCTGAGAGGCAATTTCTGTTTTTGCCCCGATTTTTGCATTATTTTAAAATCAGTAAGACTCTTTTGATAAAAGAGTCTTACGTTCACTGAGAATAAACGTTGATATAACAAGCTTTTAAAATCCTACATTTTCACGTAAGACTGTTGTATAATTTTATTGAAAAAGTGTCTCACTAAAAAGTAGCCCATTTCTGCTATTTTTTAGGGGATAAAAAGGAGTTATTTCAGTTTATGTTATATAATGCAGCATTAGTTTTAGAAGGTGGCGCATTCCGTGGACAATATACTGCCGGAATAGTTGATACATTTCTCGCTCACCATATTGAATTTCGAAGTGTAATTGGTGTTTCTGCTGGTTCGCTTTGTGGAGTTAATTTCGTTTCTAAGCAATATGGACGCGCTGCCAATATTAATATTAATCATCGGCACGATCGTCAATATATCTCGATGGCTCGTGTATTTAAAAAGCAAATAATCAATCTTGATTATCTTTTTGAGGATCACGGATATTCTTGGCAGAATTTTAACGAGGCAGCTTATCGTCGTTCAGCATCCCATTTCACAGCAGTCGCTACTTCTGTGAAAACAGGAAAAACAGTTTTGTTTACGGATCCTGTTGGTGAGGAGCTAACCAATGCCCTCAAAGCTTCTTCTTCGATGCCCTTTCTTTCAGATCCACAGGAAACATCCCAAGGGCCTTGTCTTGATGGCGGGATTACAGATTCTATTCCATTTGATATTGCACAACAACAAGGATATGACAAGATTGTTGTTGTCCGGACCAGAGATGTTAATTACCGGAAGAAGCCATCCAGTTCTGCTGTAAAGAAGTTATATAACATGGTATATAAAGATTATCCCGAATTTGCTAAAGCAGGGATCGATCGCCCCCTTCTCTACAACCAACAGATTGCTGAAATTAATCGCCTAGCTCGTGAAGGAAAGATCTTTAATATCGCTCCCTCTAAACCAATCAAGATTAAACGGATTGAAGGAAATGTTAAGAAGATTCGAGCACTTTACGAAACTGGTCGGAAAGAAGGAGAAAAAATAGTCCCTACTTTAGTTGATTACCTTACAAACTAATAAAGGAAGAAATATTATGTCGACTAAAAAGCGAATTTATATTCCCAAAAATAAAACTAACGGTCAAATTAAGGGTAAACGGAAAATCTGGGTAGAGAATGTTAAATTTTTAACTCTTGAAGAATATGATCAGCTCCGTGAGACAATTAAGTTGCATTCTCGTCCTGAATTGGTTAACCGGAACCTATTACTAATTGCAATTGCCCTTAATAACGGATTACGAGCATCAGACGTTGTGACATTAAGGGTTGGTCATGTTCTAAACAAAACTAAAACCCGTGTTATTGAACAAAAAACTGGTAAAGCTAAAACCCTCTTTTGGAATAATTGCCTTGCCGAGATTATTGATTATCTTAACGACTTAGATTACAAAGATGAAAATGATTACCTTTTCCCCGGAAAACAAGAAGGCCATTTTTCGGTGCATGGCTTTTACGAGATGTTGCAACGAATGGCTAGAAAAACGGAAAATAATAAAATCGTTGCTAAGATTGGAACACACTCTTTTAGAAAAACTTTTGGTCGCCAACTCTATAAGAAGGGGGTTAACGTTGAAATCATTTCGCAGTTGTTTAATCACTCCTCCGAACGGAATACGCGCCACTATCTGGGGATTGAGCAAGAAGACCTTGATAAAGTGGTTCAAAATTTCAAATTTGAATAGTTATTATTCTGAATATTATGTAAACTAAAATATTTAATAACTTTATATACTAATTATATAAAAACACCCTTCACATTTCCGTGAGGGGTATCATCATCCATCAGATATCTATTGTGCTTGTTATAGTTACCCTTATTTGTTATTACTCTAAACATCAATAAAATAACTTACAACTCTCTATATTCGAACTTTTACTAAAAAACCACCCATAAATTCAAATCATATGATGATTCGAATCCCTAATAACGAGTTTTATTATAAATAATCAAATAAAACAAGTATTCTCGAAGTGATTTTTGATGGAGCACCTTCAAATCCATCAAAATCTTCCCTAATGAAATTTAGGCATCTTTTTTATCAACTATAAATAAAAATCAATTTAGAATGTAACTTTACCGAAAGTAATTTTTTGTTAATTTAGCGCTATTAATCATAAACTACTTTATATATTAAGACTAACAATTATTTTATACGCATATTACAAGTTATTTAGTACGGTCGAAGGAGTATATGAACTGTATTCAAATACTCTAAATTTATTTTTGGGGTAAACGTATTGTCATTTAAGAATGGAGTTAACATTTTAATTAAATTGATTATTTTATAGCATTCGCTAATGAATAAGTGATATCAAAAAGCCTATCTTAATTCATTTTACCCGTAGGTTTTCTAATAAAAATACTTAGTAAATATTAATCAACTCCTCTTAATTATTTTTTGATTTTTCATTGCTTTTTTCACTCTATTATCGCATAATTGCTATACATAGCTGTTTGAAACATACAATTTTATTTCCTGTGATAATTATAATTCATTAATAAATTCAAAAAAATGATGAACATCAACTTTTGGAATTTTAATAAAGGAATAATAGCTATGAAAAATAAAGATTATATACATCGTGTCCCACTATTTAATGATTTATCTAATGAGGGTAAGGAGTATCTTAAAAGTTTACTACATCACAAAGCTTTTAATAAAGGAGATCTTATTTTTTCACCGAATTCACAAGATGAGTTAATTATTGTTGTTTTAGGCCAAATGAAAGTTTATAAGTTGAATAAAGATGGAAAAGAACATATTATCCGCATTATCGGCGCTGGAGATTATGGTGGAGAAAATTATTTGTTTGATTTGGAAAATACATCAGTTTATGGGATTGCTTTAACCAAGACTGAAGTATACATTCTTTATAAAGCAGATTTTCACAAATTACTAAAAATAGACCATCAAGTTGGACAAAATCTCTTAAAATTAAACGCTAAAAAATCAGTTGAATTAGAAAGGCAAGCGCAATTGCTATCTTTTTATCGCGTTGATGTCAGATTAGTAGCCTATTTAGAAGATCTTTATAATGAAGAAGAAAATTCTATTACCCTCCCAATGTCACTAAAAGACCTTGCAAGTTATTTAGGTACTAGTGCTGAAAGTCTCTCCCGTTGTTTTAAGGATTTTGAAACAAAAGGCTGGATAGAACGACATCACAGAAAAATTATTATAAAGCCAGCTTTTTGGGAGGAATTTAAGTAAGTTTTATGCGGATAACATAATTTTAATAGCTATTTATATCCTGATATTAACTAAATTTGACATTGAAATAGAATGAATTTTGAAGAATTCTTGTCATTCAATTGACTTTAAACTCTTCATAAGCAAAAAGATGGCGACCGCTGAGAAAATTTTCTCGCGTCTCCATCTTTTTTATAATTCTTCTACTTGTTTATACAGCTTTGAAATCACTTTTGGCGGTAAATTGCTACTTTCAAGGAAGTTTAGTAACTCATCACGGTTAATGCTTCCCGCTTTAATTCTACTGATAATCTCACTTGACAGTTTGGGATCATCCAAATTAATTCCCATTTCAGAAACCAATTCAGCAATGTCTTTAGTCCTTAACATTTCATAATTAGTCCATCCCCGGTTCCATGGGCGTCGAATATTTGTCGCAATTAATACTAAAAGTTTAATCAATGGTTCATTAGCTTTATCCTGCTTTACACTAAGGCCATGCTCCTCGTTTAAGAATACAATGACCTTAGTGATAGCCTTATTTACGCTTGATAATTCGAGCTCATAATCACTCATTTTCAATTGGTAAAGGGATAGGAAAGCAGCACCTTTAAGGTCGTCTCCAGATAATCCATATTGGTTAGCAAGCAACTCTTCCAAGTCTTGCTGATAGTTACTGATATTGGCAAATGGATTAAAGTTATTATCAATTAAGACTTCTTTTTCTGGAATATAGTATGGAAGGCCCTGTTGATGTTTATAAAACGAAGGCAGTCTATCTCCATCTTTAATAAGAAGTGGACTAAAGATGAAAATTTCAGGAGCAATATCAACATTCTGAAATGCTTCTCTAAAATCAATGATACAGTATTCCATCGTCATTTCGTCAAATTTATTTTGAATGTATTGATCGAAGCGCTCTTTATCAATTGATGGATTTTGGGAATGAATAATTTGGTAAGCTTGTTGTGCAGAAATAAGACCATACAAAGCAACAAATGATTTAAGATATTCATCAAGCATTTTATCAGTTTGTGAATCGAATACTACTGGAAGCTTCTCTGATTCACTAAATAATGAAGCGAGAAAATCCTCGATCGCTTGATCTTCACCTTCATCTTCGTATTCGTATTCTTCATCAAGGTCGACCGAGTCTTTTTGCGTATCTACGAGAATGTCATCGTACTCATTATCACTAATAATATTTTTATCTTTTAAGTACTTTGCCAGTTTCTTCAAGGAAGCCTTAATATTCGTTCGTTCTGTCTTGTCTACTCCGTGAAATTCTAATTCATCAACACTACTATGAACATAAATATTGAAAATAGTACTCAAACGATAGGCAGCCCATTCATTAAGATAAAATCGCAAGTTATCTCGATAGCGGCGAACAGTTTTAGCACTATAATTACTCTTGGCATCAACAAGGAAAAGGTCTAAGAGTTGATTATTTGCATCTTGGATTTGTTGGATTACATTATCCACTTCATCGGCAGTAAGGTCTTCTCCATCTAACTGACTTAATCTTCTTAACTTATTAGTAATTTCTTTTAAATATAATTCTTCAAAATTTACGTGTTTAATGTTAAACGGTTGAGCCATTTCGATTATCTTAACTGTCTCGTCTTCACCAACATAAATTCTGCCTTTTTGTTGTACCTTCTTAACCAATGCTTTTGCTAAGTCTATTTCACTGGTTATGGTTTTAGCTTGTGGCTTTATGACATTCTTATAAAAATTAGTTATGGTTTTTATTTGCAAAGGGTGAATCGTTTTACTGATTTGCCAATCCCCACCTATGGCTAAGTAATCTGCCAATGATTCGGCAGACAACCCTAACTCTTGCCAAACTATTGCTAGTTGTTTCTCAAAGCGCTCTTTAATCGTCTGTTTATTTTTAGCATTTACATCAAACAAGACAATTGCCATGGTAGTAGCATCATTTAAGAAAATCATGTTCTTTTTGCGTTTAGCAGTATAGTAAGTAGCATGCCATGAAAAAAGCGGATTAGCTAAGACCATTGCCATATTCTCTTTACTCGTTGCTTGTTGATAAGTATTAAATAGCTTCTGTGCTTTCTTTTCGACGTTAATAAACACTTAGTTTCCCCCATCTCTTTTCGTAATCATTACATTTCCATCTTCTGGATTTCCATATACTTCATAAGCACCATTTAACTTAATTTCCCGGTAGTCTTGACCAGCATAGTTCCCCTTAATCGTATACTTTCCATCTGGTAAGGTGCCAACAGGTTGGAAGAGCTCTGGTACCGGCTTTTTATCTGTGACGATAATCTCAAATTCGCCGTCTACTCCCCCATTGCTAAATGTCAATTTTTGATTAGTATCATCATTAATAATGACAACTTCAGCTTTATCAGTAGTTTGACGTATTTCTTCTTCCATTCTAAATTCTCCTACCTTTTTATTTATTACATTTTACAATTATCATCCCCATTTTGCCAATTATCTTTATTGATATTCATAAAGAATAAATTGCGGTATACTATTAATAGACAATTTATTGCATTAGGGGTGCCCATAGTGCTGGGCTGAGATATGCAGAGATGCATGGACTCTAGAACCTGTAAGTTAACGCTTGCGTAGGAAAATGCACCGGACTTTAATACTCAAAGTAGGTGTATCTCCTATTTTGAGTATTTTTTATTTAAGTTAAGGAGCTAATTTTATGGTACAACTTCAAATTGACTGGTCACTGCTCGATCGGGTTCGTACTAAAAACCCGATTGTCCTTAACCTTGCCAATTTAGTAACAATTGATAAAGTTGCCGATGCCGTTAGTGCTGTTGGAGCATCACCGATCATGTCTGTCGAGCCTACTGAAGCTGATGAAATGGTAACATTGGCAAATGCTCTCTCGATCAATCTTGGAACAATTAATGAACATCAGGCAACACAAATTAAAACGGTTTTGCGAGCTGCCACGCCACTCAAGCCCCTCGTATTAGACCCAGTAGCGGTAAGTGCGGTTCCATCCCGCTTAAAGTTTGCCCATTCATTACTAAATGATTTTCATTTTGATGTTATTCGTGGTAATGCCAGTGAAATTGCTGCTTTAGTAGAGGCTGACAATACTAGTCATGGAATTGACGCTGGTAAAGTTCCTAACCAGGTTCAAATTGCCGAAACGTGTGCCCGGCGTTACCATTCAATTGTAGTCCTAACTGGTGAAACCGACCTAATAACTGATGGGCAAGTTATCTATGAAAATCCCTTTTCTGCCGAGATGTTAACGATGAATGTGGGGAGTGGTGATATGCTTTCTAGTATCATCGCTGCATTTTTAGGAACCACAACTAATACTTGGGATGCTTGTATTGTTGCGACAGTTTTGGTATCTGCTGCTGGAGTATTAGCTAACCGTTATTCAGTCGGACTCGGTTCGTGGCAAGTACAATTTTTTGATCAGCTTTCGATTATGGACACGAAAGCATTACTAGAATTTTTTGCAGAAAGTGAGGAAGATTACCTTGATTAATGATTATCCCCAGGCTCTAACAATTGCTGGAACTGATAGTGGCGGAGGTGCCGGTATTCCAGCGGATATAAAAACGATGCAGATGCGAGGCGTATACTCAGCAATGGTAGTCGTAGCAGTCACAGCCCAAAATACATTAGGAGTACAAGATGCCTTGCCAATGCCAGAAAAATTAATTGATGAGCAATTTGCTTCAATTGCTGATGATTTGAAAATTAGGGCTTGTAAAACGGGGATGCTTGCTGACCCTATCCGCGTAAGAGCCGTTGTACGAAACTTAAAGAAATATGATTTAGGACCGCTTATTGTCGACCCGGTCATGGTAGCAAAAGGCGGCGCAAAGTTACTTAGTGATGATGCAATTGCAATTGTAAGAGATGAACTTATTCCCCTCGCCTCCTTGGTTACACCAAATATTCCAGAAGCTTGTGAGTTGACGGGAATCGCAATAAAGGATAAAAATGATATTAAAAAGGCTGCTCGTGAATTACAAAAGCGAGGAGCAAAAAACATTCTCATAAAAGGTGGTCATGCAGAAGATTCAGACAAAGCTGATGATTATATTTTATTTGAAGATGGTAATGATATGTGGTTAACTGCTCCCCGTGTTGATACTAAAAATACTCATGGGACTGGTGATACAATTTCTGCATGTATTACTGCGGAAATTGCTAAGGGACATTCCATGGAACAGGCAATTATGATTGGGAAGACATATGTTGAAAAGACGATTAGCAAGGGAATTAATGTTGGTCACGGTCATGGACCACTTAATCACTGGGTTAAAATTGAAGGAGACGAATTAAAATGATGTTTGATCCAAAAATGTTACAAGTATACTTAGTTGGCGGAACACAAGATGTTCATAATGATGTTGTTAAATTTCTTGAAAAAGTGGAGCTAGCAATGAAGAGTGGTATCACTGCCTTCCAATATCGGGAAAAAGGAAACTCGAAGTTACGACCTAATGAACGAGTAGACTTAGGACTAGAATTACGAACCTTATGTACACGTTACGGAATACCATTGATCGTTGATGACGATTATGAATTGGCCCAGCAAATTAACGCTGATGGAGTTCACGTTGGGCAAAATGATACTAAAATTGAACAGGTATCTGTCGCTGTAGGTCATCAAATGTTCATCGGCTACTCCTGTAACACGCCAGAACAAGTTGAACGTGCTAATACAATGAACTTTGTTGATTACATCGGTTGTGGCCCCGTTTTCCCTACAAAATCAAAGCCGGACGCTGATACTGCTATTGGCATTAATCGTCTTGAACGTTTAAACATGATCAGTGAACGTCCCGTAGTTGCAATTGGGGGCATCGATGAAGAAAATATGAAAGTTGTTCATGATACTGGAGTTGCAGGATTAGCAGTTATTTCATTAGTCTTTGATAGTAAGGATCTTGCAGCAACTGTAAAGAAAATGAAAAAGTTGTATAAATAAAATAGCAAGGTTGGAAGAAATTTCAACCTTGCTATTTTATTAGATACTATTTTTAATAAAGGTTATTTTGTACTTGCTTTTGCTTCTTGCAGCCACTTTGAAACGCCAATTGAAATTGCGACTCCAATCCCCAATGGAAGAAAAGCTGTAAAGTTAAGGTGGCAAACTTCAAATAACATAAATAATGCCATTAATGGCGCCTGTTGTGATGCGGCTAAAAATAATGAGGCGCCGATAACTGCACACTGCGTTAAAGTCACAACTGGGAAGAAGTGCATATAAGGAATACCGAGAAATACTCCGATAACTGCTCCAGCGGCAATCGATGGTGTCAGTGTTCCTCCATAGCCCCCACATTTGATTGTAAATAAGGTAACTACTACTTTAGCAACGAGACCAAACAAGAGCGCTCCTAGGACCTGAGAATTGACAGTGGTCGTATTCATGGCTAATTGAGCAAGTCCCCGCCCATTTCCCATAATTTGCGGATAAAAAGCTGCAATTGCTCCTGCTGCAAACGATAAAAGTGGTAATTGCCAGAAAATATTTTTACCCGTTGCCCGTTTACTAGAAGCTGCTTTAACCCCTTGTTTGAACCAGGTTCCAGTTATTCCAAGGATTAATCCTAAAACAATTGCTAATGGAACAGACAGCAAAGAAAAATCACGGCTTCCGACAATATAATATGGTTCGAAGCCTTTTAAAATCGAACCAATCATCGTTGCAATTACTGACATAATTAGACTAACAGAAACTGAACGAGCATTAATGCGTCGATATAAAATTTCTAAACAGAAAACAGTTCCTGTAATAGGTGCGATATAGACTCCTGCGAATCCAGCTCCAGCAGCAGCGGCAATTAGTAAACGTTTATCTTCGTCATTAAGGCGCAACCACCGATAAGAATCAAGTGCTCGGGACCATTTCTGAGCGATAGCAGCCCCTGCTTCTCGTGGGGCTAATTCACGACCGATCGAATTACCAGTCCCTACAAAAAAGATTTGAGTAACCACGTGAATGAATGTTTTTCTTAACGGCATTTCTTTACCATTTAAGGCATTCTTAATGCTAACTGGATGATAATGGCGCTGAAGGAAGTACCAAATAATTGTAGCGATTATCCCCCCTATTAACACCGAGGCAAATCGATGAATAGGAAAAATACTAATATTAACTGGAATCTTATTTGTCTCGTTAAAATTTAAAAAATAATGCTCTGTTAAATCTAGAATAGCGCTAAGGACCAATGAGCTGAACCCAACGACTATTCCAAGAACAACCGTTGCAATCGCTAATGGAATGTTCTCTTGCGTTTCTTTCATTTTCTCGTCTCCTATAAAAATAAATCAACTTTCAGTTTATCACGGATGAACTGAAAAAGATAACAGCAATGTCTCGCTATGTTGAATATTATGTAAACTAAAATAAGGCCGAAGAATAAGTGCTAACCTTCTTCCTCGGTCTTATTTCTATCTTAGATTATTGTTGGACATACGTTTGTTTTTGTGGATCAAATTCAAAAGTCAATTTTTGATCATTTAATTCGACAAAAATCTTCCGGTAATTTTTATCATAACCATTATGAGGCATATCTATTGTTACTCCATTTTGAGAAGCCTTAATTTGATAAAGGTTGTATTCACCGCTTTGGTAAGCAAAGTCAAGACCGTTATCTTGGTAATGAGTATATGAGGCATGTTGTCCATATAGGCGGAAAGTCATTGTTTCATTAGGTTCATCACTAATATGACTTACTTCAGGCCCCCATGGAATAATCGTATTCTTTTTAACGAATAATGGTAACTTATCAATTGGTGCTTCGACTAAAATTGACCGCTTGCCAGCATATTCAACACCGTTCCAAAAGTCAATCCACTCCCCTGCTGGTAAATAAACTGCTCGTGTATTTTGGCCTTCTTGAATTACTGGAGCCACTAGTAACTCATCGCCAACCATGTATTCATCGTTCATTGTCCGAACAACAGGGTCTTGATCATAGTTTAATACTAATGGACGCATTATTCCGAGGCCATCCTTTGTTTCCTTGTAACAAAGATCGTATAAGAATGGAATGAAACGATATCTCAACTTTAAATACTTCCGATAGATTGAGAGCGTTGGTTTACCGAATACCCAAGGTTCTTGTGCACGGGTTCCCATTGAAGCGTGGTTACGATAAAGGGGACTAAACAAGGCTGCTTCAATCCACCGCGTTAGCATTTCTGCCGTTGCATCTGCACCAAAGCCACCAATATCAGTTCCAGCAAAGGTAAAACCGCTCATTCCTAAATTACATAATTGAGGAATCATCATTTGTAGATGAGGCCACAGACTTTGATTATCCCCTGTCCAGACGGTTGAATACTTTTGCGTTCCCGCATAAGCTGCCCGAGTAATGACATAAGGGCGTTTATGGCTGTATTTCTTTAATCCATTGTAAGTAGCCTTTGCCATATTATGCCCATAAACATTATGTAATTTCTTATGGGTAGAAAGATATTTTCCATCACTAAAGACAATATTATCAGGAATTTCACCTTCAAATGATGCTGGTTCGTTCATATCGTCCCAAATCCCTGCAGTTCCGGTATCAACAAGGTATTTACAATTATCGGCCCACCATTGTTGTACCTCTTCCCGGCCAAAATCAGGGAAAACAGCATCGCCAGGCCAAACCTTATTAACATAAACGGTCCCATCAGGATTCTTAACAAAGTATCCTTTTTTTATTCCCTCTTTATAAATTTTATACTTTTTATCTTGCTTAACACCGGGGTCAATAATCGGCATTACTCTAAAGCCTTGGTCTCTCAATCTTGAAACAAATGCTTGAGGATCAGTAAATTTTTCTTTGTTCCAAGTAAATACGCGGTAACCATCCATATAGTCAATGTCAAAATGAATCACATCACAAGGAAGATCATTTTCTCGCAGTTTAGTCGCAATTTCTTGAACTTTTTCAGGACTTACACTATACCCCCAACGTGATTGCTGATAACCAAGTACCCATTTTTGTGGCAATGGAACACGCCCAGTAAGGTAAGTATAATTTGTAACAATATCCCTCAAATGTTGCCCCCCAATAACGTAATAATCAAGGTTACCAGCAACTGCGGAATAAAAGTAGTAATTAACATTTTCTTTTCCTAAATCAAGATGACTACGATAAGGGTTATCAAAGAAGAGGCCATATGGATGACCGTTCTTCAAGCCTAACATAAAAGGAATAGACTTATAAAGCCGGGTAAAACTTTCTACTTGGGGTGCTGGATTATCGGTATTCCAGTTATCGTATTCGTAGCCTCGTTTATTCAAATACCCGGTTTTATCCCCAAGACCATATATCTGTTCATCAGTAGCTAAAGATTTAATTACTTCAAAATATGTCTTATCTTTGTCACTTCCACCAGCAATATCATGACCTTCTGCGGCAACTAACTTTGCATGAGCCTCATCTAATCCACGGTCAATTGGTGTTCGCTCACCTTGATAATCAATAATTAATGGGTGACCATCTTTGTCATAAACATCGATTTTCTCATTGTCGTATATTTTTACAATTAAAGCTGCCGTAGTTAATTCAAGATGGTCACCATGGTCTAAGACTGTGAAGTTAGTTTTAATTGTCTTATTGCCTTCAATAGCATATGATGTTCCTTTTTCACCGTGATCTTGAAATACCCGAATAATTTCAGGCGTAATAACTGATAAAACAATTGAACTGTTTTGATAATTAATCGTAATCCTTTGATCAACAGTTGCGTATCCACGTAATTGGTTATTCATTAATGTCGCCCTTCCTCTTTTTTACTTTTATTGTATCGCATTTATTTTGAATGTAAACGTTTTCTCGAAGGAGGAAATAACTTTTTAAGAATAAATAGGATATAATTAAATGTGATAACGAAAATGAATGAGGCTTATAAAATAATGCATAAAAAAGCACAAATTGGATTCGGATTCTTCTGTTGGATTTTATTCGGAATATTACTCTTCAATGTTTTAACTAAATCTCTATTTATTCGTTCAATTGATACAGGCGGTTTTGCGCTGACTGCTCCAGTATCTAAAGTCAAAACCACTATCTTAACCGAATTGACTTTTATGGGTGACCCAGTTACAGTTGGAATTATAACAATCGGCTTAATGCTTCTATTATGGCGGCGCGGAAGGGCAACCGATAGCGTTTGGTATGGTATGTTACAATTTATCGGTTACTGTTTAGTAATATTAATCAAGTATAGCGTTACTCGTTTTCGTCCTTCCTTTCGGTTAATTAATGTTAGTGGATATAGTTTTCCAAGTGGGCATACCTTTTCAACAGTTATTTTTACTTTTACGATCTTAGCTCTTCTTTTACCCTATTGTAAAGTTAAATGGCAAAAAGTATTTTTAGAAATCATCGGCGCGCTATGGATCATTATTATTATGTATTCGCGAGTTTATTTACATGCTCATTTTACTTCCGATGTAATCGGGGCCTTCTTGTTAGCTAGCGGATGGTGGTTATTAGCTAATAGTCAGCGTACTGTTTTCTTTCATTGGTTGCAAAAACCGGTCAATAAAGTTTAATTAACAAAACACCAAACTATAACTTTTATATCGATTATAGTTTGGTGTTTTACTTTAATTGAAATAAATTTTAATTTTCAAATATTCGATATACTTAACGAAAAATAAGTAAGAAGTTTCAGAATAAACAATCATGATTTTATTAGAAAAATTCTCTGAAGCAACTTAGTCAACAGTTCTCGGCAATCACCATTGCAAGTCCATCAATGTCTTCCGCATGTCGGTTTTTCTGCAGACTAAATAGATATGAGCGGGATCATGCCAATTAACGAGCATAGATATCTAAAGCCAAAATAGAATTAGTTTCCTACTGAGGATAGTCTCAGTATAGGAGATCCGAGGGAGCTACGGCTAGACGTACTGTTATTGACTGTTTACTGATAAGCTTACTAAAAAAGGATATACACTGTATTAAAACAATGCATACCCTTTTTTAAATTGCGTGGCAACGTCCTATCCTCGCAGGGAGCGATCCCCCAACTACTTTCGGCGTGTTGAAGCTTAACTTCTGTGTTCGGCATGGGTACAGGTGTATCCTTCAAGCCATCATCACCAC
>NZ_JACIVH010000071.1 GCF_014145615.1 Limosilactobacillus balticus
TCACGCTGGTATCGTGGGTTCAAATCCCGCACGGGTCACTTTTGGAGGATTAGCTCAGTTGGGAGAGCATCTGCCTTACAAGCAGGGGGTCACAGGTTCGAGCCCTGTATCCTCCATTACAACTTAATAGTTGTATATACCCATGACACAATGGCTCGGTAGCTCAGTTGGTAGAGCAACGGATTGAAGCTCCGTGTGTCGGCGGTTCGATTCCGTCCCGCGCCATTTATGGGGGAGTAGCGAAGTCTGGCTAAACGCGACGGTCTGTAAAACCGTTCCTTCGGGTTCGGTGGTTCGAATCCACTCTCCCCCATTTTATAGGGATATAGTTAAACGGTATAACTACGGTCTCCAAAACCGTCATTGTGGGTTCGATTCCTACTATCCCTGCTTAACTGAATATTTTGGCGGTATTGGTGAAGTTTGGTTAACACACCGGTTTGTGGGTCCGGCACGCGTGGGTTCAAATCCCACATACCGCCCTTTTGATTAAGCGTATTACTTAATCTTAACTATTTGGTGGTATAGCCAAGTGGTAAGGCAGAGGTCTGCAAAACCTTTATCATCGGTTCAAATCCGATTACCACCTTTTAGTTAGCTGATGCCTCTGTGGCGGAATTGGCAGACGCGCTGGACTCAAAATCCAGTTCCCGTTGAGGGAGTGTGGGTTCGACCCCCACCGGAGGCATATTAGTACTTTGGTACAAAATTGTCAGCTAAGCTAATGAAATAGGAGAAAGTTTGTTATAACAGGCTTTCTCCTATTTTTTTAGTTTAAATTTTGATTTTAAAGAAATGGTATAAAATGGTGCAAATTTGTATAACCGGTGCACGGTTTATAATTAAAAATCCAACGCTTTAAAAAAGGCTTTATCTGATTTATCTTTGTATTCATCAATTAAATAAGTATAGGTATTCATAGTTGTTGAAATATCATCATGGCCTAGTCGCTTACTAATTGCGTAAATGTCTATCCCAGAAAATGAAAGTTTTCTTTTTTATATAGCAGAATGAAGCCTTCCTTATCACAATAAAGGGTTTTAAACCGATCATTGCGACTACCACAAAATAAAAAAAGAGAATTATTATATAACCCCATTCCAAAGTTCTCCGCAACTATCATCGCTAAACCATCAATTCCTTTACGGAGGTCTGTCTTATCGCAAATAAGGTAAACATGCTCCGGTGCGTGCCAATTAATGGAATAACCACTTTAGCTATATCGGCTGCAAGGCTGAGATTAGATCCTTTAAAAATTGTTAATTCAATGTTATCAACTTACAGTTTTGCAGCTGGCCGAGGAATAAATTCATCCTTATTAACTACTGAATTCTTGGCCTTAAAAATTGGTGCTACAATATCGTTTTTTCTGTGGAAGGAAAAAACTCCTGTACTAAGATTGCTTTTAGTATAGGAGACTAAGCTTTTTATTGCTAGACGTGTGGATACGGACTACTTACAGTATAAAGAGTGGTTTTTTATAGAGAAAGCGCATGTTAAAATTAAATTAGAACAATAATGAAAAGATGCAGATCTGTAATTGCCTAGTTTTATTCGATGTTTCCAAGAATTGTGAGAAGAGAGGTTAAATTAATGAAAATAATTATCAGCATTATAATTTTAGTAATAGGTGTATACGCAAGTTATAGACTCGCCAAGTGGGGATTAAAGATTCGAAATAAGGATGATTGAAATGTTTTAAAGAAACAAAAAATCTTCAATGTATGGACAGTCATGGACTATTGATATATTGGTATTAGAATTATTTACTAGAAGCCAATTAAGAAGCAATATGAAATATAGGTTAGCCTAAGATTAACTCCTGTAATTCTTATATGCTAAAGATTACAGGAGTTTTTGCGTTAAAACAATTTGTCTATCTTTTTGCCACACCTAAATTAAAATGTCTCTTCTTTCAAAAAACTAATAAAGTTTAACTTAGATTCTTGTCTATTGTTGTCTTTTTAGGTACTATTACGTAAATGGAGGAATCGTTAAATGATTGAAATACGTAAAGCGTCTACAAAGTCAAATGATTTTAAGAATATCAAGCGGGTCTATAATACCGTGTTTCCCCAAAATGAACTTTTACCATTATCTTTACTTAAAATGCGGGCCAAGGCTGGAAAAGCTGAATTTTGCAGTATTTATAATGAAGAAAAGTGGGTTGGCTTTTTCTATACAGTTTACAATAAACGAATGGCCTATATTTTCTTCTTGGCAATTGATCCGCGGTATCATAGTCAAGGCTTTGGGAGTGCAGTCTTAGATATGCTAAAGGGACGTTATGCTGGAAAGCAGATTACCCTTAGCGCTGAACGTCTAGATCCACAAGCACCAAATAATGAACAGCGAATTAGACGACACCGTTTTTACGCTAAAAATGGTTTTGTCAAAACGGGTCTTTATACCGTTGAAAAGGGTAATGAAAAATTTGATCTTTTAAGTACTCAATCAAGCGTGAATCCACAATTTTACCAACAGTTAATGGATAGTTATCTGACTAAACATCGACGTCATTACTTACCATATAAAATTATTAAAGAGTAAAAAATAAATCCCCACTACCTAAATGATAGTGAGGATTTATTTATTTTTTCCGATCTTTAATTTTGAATGATAAGAGCAGTGCCACCACAATTAAGATTATTGCAAAGTAAATGCCATAATGGAAACCGTTGGTGAAGCGAACAGTTTCAGATCCGCTAATAGATGAACTACCCCAAGCTAAGCAACTAGTAGCTAGAGCTGTTGCAAGAGCACCGATAACCTGTTGCATTGTATTCATGATTGTACTGCCATCTCCAGATTCTAATCCAGAGAGCGCACTTAGAGCACTAGTTTGTGCAGGAGACATTGCTAAAGGACAACCAATCATTAAAATGATATGAGCACAGATTACATAAAGAAGTGAACTATGTGATGTAGTAAAGGCCAACATCAAAGCGCCAAATAAAGCAAGGATAAAACCAATTAATACAGGACGTTTAGCTCCAATGCTGTCGTAAAGACGACCTGCAATTGCAGAAGTAGCTGCATTAATAATTCCACCAGGGAGCATTACTAATCCAGTAAGGGCAACAGAAACTAAGAGCCCTCGTTGGTAGAATAACGGTAAAAGATACATCGTCGACAGAATAATTCCAAAGTCAAGCATCACGATTGAAGAACCAATTGTGAAGGCCGGATACTTAAAAATATGAAGGTTTAAAATTGGTTCTTCCAGCTGAAGTTGGCGATGGGCATAAAAGATTAAAACAATAATTCCGATTATTAATGCACTAAGAACTGCAAGTGATGTCCAACCATCTTCACTAGCTAAACTAGCACCAATAACAAGTCCTGAACAACCGACTGCAGATTCAACAATTGAGAGCGTATCAACATGTGGTTTAGTAATTTCGCCAACATTTTCTAATGAAGTGATAGCAAAGATCAAGGCAATAAATAAAAATGGGATAAATAGCCAGAAGATCCATTGCCATGATAACTTGGCAAGAATTAGCCCGGTTAAAGTAGGACCAATTGCAGGGGCAAACATGATTACGAGGGCACACATTCCTAGAACGGCCCCAATTTGTTTTGGTGGGAAGATTTGCATCACCACTGCAAACATTAATGGAAGAATTGAACCTGTTCCGATTCCCTGAATCATTCGTCCAATCAACAAAATAGTAAAATTATGCGCTAAGGCAGAGATACATGCTCCAACCATGAAGTCGATTAATGCAAAAATAATGACTTGGCGGGTTGTAAACCATTTAGAAATAATACTGGAAAGTGGCAAGATAATACCAATAATTAACATATATCCAGTAACTAACCATTGAATTGTTGACGTACTTACTTGAAAAGCAGCCATCAATTTTGGCAATGCAATGTTTAATGAAGTTTCACTAAACATTCCGACAAAAGCTCCCAGTAGCATACTAACCATCATCAATCCTGGATGCGCTACTTGCTTACGAGCTTGTAAAGCATTTTCCATAAATATAAAAACTCCTTTTATCCTAAAAATTGCACAAAGATTAGTCTAGCAAATCGCTCCAGCTGCTCGTAAGCTATTTTTTTAATAACTAATAATCTTAAGTATATTACTTAAGATTATTAAGTTAGATTTAGTGCTTTCAAATTCGATTTTTTAGGGATAAAAAATTCTATTCAGTGATAATAGGAATTTAAAAATAAATGATTTAAAAGGTCTTACAATAATCGCAAAATAGCGTCGTTGCTTGTGATCTCATTTTATTCCTGGTAGATCAGAATAGAATATGAATAAATATTTAAGAAACTAATTTGACCACAACATATAGTGTTTAGAATGTCAATACTTCCTATAAGTTGTATTTTGAGCTATGATAGATAACGTTAATTACGAGAGGGGAAATAAAAATGAAAGTGCAAATAGTTGATAAGAAGGATCTTAAAAGTTTGACAAGTATTCAAGTAGTTAAACGTGATGGAACAGTAACATCATTCTATTCCTATAAGATTAACCTTGTTTTGAATGCGCTCAATGCTGATAAGCAGACCAGCCAAAGTGTTTATGTTACCTTATTGGATGCCCTACTTAATCAAACAACTGTCACTACTAAAAAGATTGCGGATCTCTTTGTCAAAGGACTGGTTAATGCTAATCATGAAGAATTGGCAAAAGTTTACAGTGATTATCGCCAGCATGATGAGGAAGCATTTGCTGAAGCTACTAATCCCCAAAATAAGTTAGAGCAGCTTTTCGACCGAAACTCACGGATTGTGCATGAAAATGCTAATAAAGATAGCCATGTTTTTAATACTCAACGCGACCTTGAAGCAGGGGTTGTGAGCCGTGCGTTAGGATTGCGGATGCTTCCTGGTATTGTAGCCAAGGCGCATCTTCGTGGTGATATTCACTGGCATGACCTTGACTATTCACCGGTAACGCCTGAAACTAACTGTTGTTTAATTGACTTTGATGAAATGTTTAAGCATGGATTTAAGATTGGTAATGCTTGGGTTTCTTCACCACGCTCGATTCAAACAGCTACTGCTCAGATGTCGCAAATTATTGCTAACGTGGCTTCACTGCAATATGGGGGATGCTCTGCTAATCGGATTGATCAATTATTGGAACCATATGCAAAACTAAATTATGAAAAGCATATGAAGGATGCCGAAGAGTGGATAGTACCAGAAAAACGGGAAGAATTTGCTCGTGAGAAGACAAAAAAGGATATTTACGATGCAATGCAGGCTTTAGAATACGAGATTAATACCCTTTATTCTAGCCAAGGTCAAACTCCATTTACGACCATTAACTTTGGCTTAGGAACAAGCTGGATTGCCCGGGAGATCCAAAAAGCAATTTTGAAGATCCGGATTAAGGGCCTTGGTAAGGAACATCGTACAGCTATTTTTCCTAAATTAACTTTTACTATTAAACGAGGCTTAAATCTTAACCCTGAAGATCCTAATTATGATATCAAGCAACTGGCGCTTGAATGTTCAACGAAGCGGATGTATCCAGACCTTTTGATGTATGACAAGATTAAGGAACTGACAGGGAGTTTTAAGACACCAATGGGTTGCCGTTCGTTCTTACAGGGATGGACAGATCCAGAAACTGGTAAAGAAGTAAACTCAGGACGGATGAACTTAGGGGTAGTGACAGTCAACTTGCCACGGATTGCCCTTGAGGCTCATGGCGATAAGCAACTATTCTGGGAAATTTTTCAAGAGAAGATGAATATTTGTAAGATTGCCTTGGATTACCGGATTAAGCGAACTAAAGAAGCCAAGCCAGAAAATGCTCCCCTTCTTTATATGTATGGTGCATTTGGTAAACGGCTAAAAAAGACTGATAGTGTCGATGAAGTCTTTAAGAATAGTCGGGCGACCGTTTCACTGGGTTATATTGGTTTATATGAAGTATGTACGACTTTTTATGGGTCAAATTGGGAGCATAATAAAGAAGCGCATGACTTTGCAATTGCAATTACTAAGGCAATGCATGATTTATGTGCTGAATGGGAAAAAGAAGAAGGATACCACTTTAGTCTTTATTCCACCCCTGCTGAATCGTTAACAGATACATTTTGTCAAGATGATTTGAAGAAGTTTGGTCGAATTGAAGATGTAACAGATAAGGAATACTACACAAATAGCTTCCACTATGATGTTCGGAAACATCCGACACCATTTGAAAAATTATCATTTGAAGAGGCTTTCCCTAAGTATGCGGCCGGTGGGTTTATTCATTATTGCGAATATCCTAACTTACGCCAAAATCCAAAAGCCTTAGAAGCAGTTTGGGACTGGGCATATGATCATGTTGGCTATCTTGGAACGAATACTTCAATTGATCAGTGTTTTAAGTGTGGATTCAAAGGTGAATTCGAAGCAACTGCTCGTGGTTTTAAGTGTCCGCAGTGTGGAAATCATGACCCAGCAACTTGTGATGTTGTTAAACGAACATGTGGTTATCTTGGTAATCCTCAGCAGCGGCCAATGGTTCATGGACGGCATGAGGAAATTATTCACCGGGTTAAACATATGAATGCGGGAATGATCAAAAATGCAGCGGAATTTGAACAACAGCGGCAAATGGATAATAAAGCTCATGCTCATATTACTGGTGATCAAATTTAATTAATTATCAAAAGGCCAATTGCCCGCAAAGCTATCGGCCTTTTATTATATAGGAGGAAAAAATGGTAGAAACACGATTACCCCGCAACCCAAACCCACAAGAATGGCTAGCAAAAGATCATTCACTACAATATGTTGCAGACTATAAGCCCTTCAATTTTGTTGATGGAGAGGGAGTCCGGTGTAGTTTATATGTTAGTGGATGCCTTTTTAATTGCCCAGGTTGCTATAACAAGGCAGCGCAGAATTTTCATTACGGGCAGCCATACACCCAAGATTTAGAAGATCAGATTATTGAAGATCTTTCTCAAAGTTATGTTCAAGGATTGACTTTATTGGGTGGCGAACCATTTCTTAATACTCAGGTTTGCCTGAAGTTAGTTAAACGCGTCCGGAAAGAATTCGGGCATGAAAAGGATATTTGGTCTTGGTCTGGCTATACTTGGGAAGAATTGATGAAGGAGTCGAGCGATAAACTTGAACTTTTGCACTACCTCGATATTTTAGTCGATGGTCGATTCTTACTGGCTAAAAAAGATCTTACCCTTCAATTCAGGGGAAGTTCTAACCAACGAATTATTGATGTTCCGCAATCTCTTCAAACGGGGAAAGTGGTTATTTGGGATAAGCTTGTTCATTAGAGGAGAAAATGATGGCAAAAATTTGGAAGCAAGAGCCAGCGTGGTTAGAGAAAAAGCGTCAACTAGCAGTTCTACTGCAATCACGTTTCCCAACTTTACCTGCCCAAGAAGAATGGGGAGATTCCTGGCAAAAGGGGACAACTGGTATAAGCAGGGGTTGGCTTTCCTTACAGGAAGATAGCCTAACTGCGATGCCTCTTGAAGAAGCGGTTAATGAATACTCAACACTACTACAAGAAAATTTGATGGAGAAGGCGATCTTTTGGCAGGATAGCCAGTTAGCAGCCATGCACCTTGCAAACATTGATTGTGGGCAGTTTATATACTTGCGTCCACAAGTTATTCGGGAGCGTCCAATTGTTTTTAGTCCCCGCCTTAACTCTGCTAACTCTCATAATATTATTGTCGTCAGTGCGGGAGCTAACGTAGTAATTGAAGAACGGATGGTAAATGATACGTTATTACCATCATATGAAGGGACAGAGATTTTAGTAGGAGCTAATGCGCATGTTACGTACCGGCAAGCAAATTGCTCAACTAGTAAAAATATCTATCGGACAATTCATGCATACCAAGCCCATGGTTCAACCCTGCAGTTTGAGGTAGCGAGCCAAGTACAAACTAAAGCGACTGTTGACCTTTATAGCTTTCTAGATGGTCAAAATACTCAGTGGGCGTCGGTAATTGCCTTAGACGGAACACAGCATTTAACTGCAATGGTCGATGGTTTTGGTAAGGGGACTTCTGCCACTCTTACCCAATATCGGGATCCAGAAACGGTCATTGGAGCACCTTTTAAAGTAAAAGCCGGTGAACCATTGACAATTAGCGAAGATATCCATCCATTAAAAGAATTGGCTAGTAGTGATAACTGGTTAAAACAAATAATGACTGCTGAATAAGCTTAAAGTTAATTACAGCAATGTTACAAGAAATCATTAATAACGAAAAATAAGTCGTTGAAATTCTTCTTGATAAGAAAAATTCAGCGACTTATTTATTATTATGTTACAAATTTTGGCTAATTCTGGTGAAAAGTTAGCTAGACCTAAGTTGCCATCAGGACGTGGCCGAGGTTAATTTACTTGACAAACTATTAAAATTTTTATTACAAAGTATTACGAAAATCAACGGAATTGATATTTCGGAGTAATCCGCATGTAATTTTAAGGGAGTATAGTAATAGGTGTTGAGAGATATGAGGACTCAACAACATAAACTAAATTAAACTAATAAATAACTAACTAATAAAAAGAATTTTATGAAAAGGATGGGATTTTTCTTTATGAAGTTAACTAAAAACATCGCGAAAATCACTGCTGCCGTTGCAGGTGCTGTTGCCTTGGGAACATTCGCTACTGCAACTACTGCTAATGCTGATTCTGTTTACACGGTGCAAAGTGGTGATACCTTATCAAGTATTTCCTATAAGTTGGGTCATGACTTAACTTATGTTGACTCTTTAGCTTCAACTAATCAAATTGCCAATAAGAACTTAATTTATGTTGGTCAAAAGTTAGTAATTAAAGATGACGGTGAAGTAACCCAAGCAACTGCTCAGCAAGCTGCTACTTTGCCTGAAGCATCTCAAGCTCCTGCATCAGCTAGTGTTGAAAGTCAACAACCTAGCCAAACTCCAGTAGTTGCTAGCCAGGCACCGGTAGCAACAAGTCAAGTACAATCATCAGCTGCACCAGTTTCTGCACCTGCTCAATCACAGGCTCCAGTACAATCTCAAGCACCTGTGCAACAACAAGCGCCAGTACAATCAGTAGCACCACAACAATCAACTGCTTCTGCTACTCAACAAAGCTACAGTGCACCAGTACAAACTCAAGCTACTAGCTCAAACTACAGCTCAAGTGTAAGTGGTAATGATGCTGCGGCTAAGGCTTGGATTGCTGCCCGTGAATCTGGTGGTAGTTACAGTGCTCGTAACGGCCAATATGTTGGTAAGTACCAATTGTCAGCATCATACTTAAATGGTGACTATTCAGAAGCTAACCAAGAACGTGTAGCTGATCAATACGTAGCTAACCGTTATGGTTCTTGGAGTGCCGCTCAATCATTCTGGCAATCACATGGTTGGTACTAAAATTTAATAATTAATTGTTAAAGTAGGAAATTGTCTCAATAAAGGGATGATTTCCTCTTTTTTAGTAAAATGAAAAAAAGTTAATATTATTTTCATCCTAATCTTAAAAAATATATTATAATAGAGTTATTCAAGTGATGAAAGGATGAGATCCATGTCAAAAGAGAGTCAGATTATTGATACAAAATCATTATATGTAAATCCTGACCGCGGTGTTGCAACGTTAAACTATAGTCAAAATTACTTTACTGATATTCCATCATTAATTAATAGTGATGAAGTAAAGGGAATTGTTCGTCTGTATTTAGCTTCACGTAACCCTGATAATGATGATGATGCTTTTGATAATGCCACTGTTAACAAGTTTGTTGATATCTTAAAGAAAGTTCTTTTTGATGATGATAGTGCATTTGATGAATATGACCCTAAAGATATTCTTGAGAGTGTTGAAGAATTATACTCATACTATCGTTCACTATTACGGGTATCAGTAATTAATCTTAGTGATAATAAGATTATCGGTAACGAATTTCGGACTATTGATACTCAATTTAATGACTTGGTACGAAAGGCATATCGGATTCTCGAGGAAAAGCTTCAAGGTTTTGAAAACCGGACATACCGGCAAGTTAATGCGGCAACTAACGCAACCATTTTAGTTCAACAACAAGATTGGAAGATTCCAGCTGGCTATGAAGAACTAAAAGATATCGATTTTATTAATACAGTGATGCTTCGTCCACCAATGATGATGCACACTAAGAGTAACAAACGGGAAGGCGTCTTTTCTGAAGTAAAAGATAATCCAATCGAACGTTTCCGTGGCGAACGTGGTAAGTGGTATTGTTACCCAGCCAAGATTGGTGAAAGTTTAGCCTTCATTTACTTCAATGTTGATTACTTGGTAAACGGAATCGCGCTTTCAAACTTATTTGAAATTGCATCACCTGATGAGATTAAGGGGCAAAAACCTGATATGATTCTTCTTTTCGGTCTAAAAGAAACAGAAGGCATGGTTTCTCATTACTATCGTGACGAAAAGAATGATTTATGGGTTGGCGAAGTTCCTTACACAGATAAGACTACTTATTTTGGTTACATGAAGAAGATGTGCTTAACTCTTCATAACCTTCATCAAATTTACAATGGTCGCTTGCCAATTCACGGCTCTATGTTGAAGATTAAATTTACTAATGGTAAAGAAAAGAATGTTGTCTTCTTCGGTGACTCAGGTGCCGGGAAGTCAGAATCAATTGAAGCCTTGCAAGAATTAGCTGATGACAAGATTGTCAGCATGGAAACAATTTTTGACGACATGGGAAGCTTTACCCTTACTGATGGTGAACCAGGGGTATATGCTCAAGGAACAGAAACTGGTGCTTTTGTTCGCCTGGATGATTTGAGTAGTGCTGTGGCCTTTAATAACATGGACCGGGGTGTTTACCTTAATCCTGAACAAAAGAATGCTCGGGTTATTATTCCGGCTGATACTTACGAAAATGTAATTAAACATCATCATATTGATATGTGGCTATATGCTAACAATTACAGCGATGAAGTTGGTATCCATCGTTTTGATACAAAGGAAGAAGCTGAAGAAGTCTTCATTGCTGGACAACGGAAGGCCCTTGGAACAACTGATGAAGTTGGAATGAGTAAGACATTCTTTGCTAACCCATTTGGTCCAGTTCAAGAACCAGAATTGACTAAGCCAATTATTGATAAGGTCTTTACAAAGCTATTTGCTCAAGATGTATACGTCGGTGAAATCTTTACTCACCTTGGTAACGATAAATCAAAGGATGCTTTGAAAGAATCAGCTCAAGAATTGCTTGATGTTTTGATGAATAATTAAGATTACGATTAAGACAATTTTGTCATCGCCCTGTAACAAACAGTCTGTTACAGGGCGATTTTTGTGTCGACAAGAAAAAATAAGCAGTTTTTTTGAATAATGTTTACATGAAATAATTCTAGTTATACTTTTACAAGTTACTAAAAAGTGATTAAATCAACGTTTGAGCGACTATAAAAAAATTAGCGAACATTTGTTACAAAAAATTACAGAAATAACGAAATTTGATAAGTCTTAGTAACCCGCTTGTAACCCTAATCCTGTATAGTAGTTATCGTTGAAATGAGTTATTTGATTAATTAAGAGAAAAGGATGGATTGAATTTATAATGAAGTTATCTAAGAAAGTAGCCAAGATTACAGCAGCGATTACTGGTGCAGTTGCATTAGGAACAGTAGCTACTGCAACGACTGCAAACGCCGACAGTATTTACACGGTGCAAGCAGGTGACACCCTTTCTGGGATTTCTTACAAATTAGGTCACGATCTAACTTTTGTAGATACATTAGCAAACAATAATAATATTGCTGATAAGAACTTGATTTACGTTGGTCAACAATTAGTAATCAAGGATGATGGTGAAGTTGCACCAGCTACTCAACAAGAAGTTGCTACTTTACCAGCCGCAAATGTTGCACCACAAGCAGATACACAAACACAAGCTACACCTGCTGAAAATCAAGCACAGCAAAACGAACAAGTACAATCAAACCAAGAAGCACCAGTTGCTCAACAACAAGTACAAACTCCACAAACACAAAATGGACAACAACAATCTAGTACCCAAGCATCAACTAGCTATAACTCAAATGTAGCTGGAAATGATGCTGCTGCCAAGGCTTGGATCGCAGCTCGCGAATCAGGTGGTAGCTACAGTGCACGAAATGGTCAATACATTGGTAAGTACCAATTATCAGCATCATACTTAAATGGTGACTACTCAGAAGCTAACCAAGAACGAGTAGCTGATCAATACGTAGCTAGCCGTTACGGTTCCTGGAGCGCTGCTCAATCATTCTGGCAATCACACGGTTGGTACTAAAATAAGATTTTATAAAATAGATAATCAACAAATTTCAAACATACGATAAAAGAGGTTGGAAAAATTTTAGTTTTCCAACCTCTTTTCGTTTAACATTATAAAATTTGAACCTTCTAAGCTAGGTTCTTTCTTATATTTCAACATTAGCAACAAGTTCAATTGGGCAGTGACTTGAACCTTTAACATCTGAAAGAATCTTGGCTTCTTCAATTCGTTCTTTCCATACATCAGAAACTAAGAAGTAGTCAAGACGCCAACCTACATTTCGTTCCCGTGCGTCATAACGATAACTCCACCAGGTATATGCACCATGTAAATTAGGGTGGAGATAACGGAAAGTATCCGTCAAGCCAGCATTGAGTAATTTACCAAAATCAGCTCGTTCTTGTTTTGTAAAGCCGGCTTTATGGTGATCTTCTGTTGGCTCTGCTAAGTCAATTGGCTGATAGGCAACACTAATATCACCGCCGATAATTACTGGCTTACTATTTTGCAAGTTAGTAACATAATCAAGGAAAGCGCGATCCCAGTCCAGCCGATAATCAAGGTGTTGCAACTTTTCGCCTGAAACTGGGACATACACGTCAATTAAATAGAAGTTTGGGTATTCAAGCAACCGTCCTTCTTTATCAAAAATTGAATTATTCATTCCGTATATAACGTTTTCTGGTTTATATTTAGTAAAAATGGCGGTACCAGAATAGCCCTTCTTTTCTGCGTAGTTCCAATATTGGTAATAATTAGGAATTTGAATCGGTTCCTCACCTTTATCCAGTCTTGTACGTTGTAGACAGAAGAAGTCAGCATCTTGGCGCTTAAAATCTTCGACAAATCCATGATTAATGGCTGACTTCAAGCCATTGACACTCCAAGAAATAAATTTCATGTTAATCCTTCTTTCAATTTAACCAAACCATGTCTCTGTAATAATTGTACAAGGAATTTATTTTTTCCTTAAGCAATAAGGCTCTTTTGTGATTTTTGATACAAAAACTGTTATAGATATTAAATAAAAATATTCATATTGTATATATAAAAATATCAACTTTAAGAATAAAAGATGCAATATATTAAGGGGATTGCCTACTTATATCGAAAACGTTTATATAATATTATTTATATATAAAGTTACGTTTATCACAAAATTGTCAAAGAGTCATAACTTAGAGGAGGGTGTCTAATGACTTCAAAGTATGAAACAGAGTCGAAGGGTTACACAATGACAACCGTAATGCAGGAAGCTGCACGATGTTTATTATGTCATGATGCACCATGTTCACAAGCCTGTCCAGCACATACAAATCCAGCAAAATTCATTCGAAGCGTTCTTTTTCGTAATGTCAAAGGGGCAGCTGAAACGATTCGGGAAAATAATGCGCTAGGGTCAATTTGTGCGCGTGTTTGTCCAACTGAACGCTACTGTGAGAAAGCATGTACTCGGGCTAAGATCGACGGACCAATTGATATCAGTGGGATTCAACGGTATGTCACTGATATGGAACGAAAGATGAATATGAAGATCCTAAAAGCCGGAAAGCCAAATGGGATGAGCATTGCCATTATTGGTAGTGGCCCATCAGGTTTACAGGCAGCGACGACTCTTCGCGAAAAGGGCTATGCAGTTGATATCTATGAAAAAGCTGCTAAGGCTGGGGGTTACTTAACCTATGGCATTCCTGAGTATCGTCTGCCGGAAGAAATTGTAGATTATGAAGTTCAACGAATTGTCGACCTTGGTGCTCATATTATCTATAACACAACTGTCGGTAAAGATATTTCAATGGATGATCTTAAAGCTCGTTATAATGCGGTAATCGTTGCGATTGGAACAAGTGAAGCCAAGATGCTTCCAATGTTTGAGCATAATATCTGTACCGAATCGGCAATCTCATTCTTAGCGCGGGCAAAAGAAAGTAAAGGTAATTTAAAAGATCTTCCGCAAAATGTTCTTGTTATTGGTGGTGGGGATGTTGCAATGGATGTTGTAACAACCTTAAAGAAGCTTAATGTTCCTTATGTCACCGATGTTGTTTATGAACAATTTGATGAATTTAAAGCGTCTAAAAAAGAACTTGCCGGTGCTCAAAAAGCTGGTGTAACAATTGTTGATGGTTATGTTCCAAAAGAAGTTCATCAGAATCGTGCTACCTTTACTCACCGGAAGATTAAGAGCGAATTAACTATTACTGCTGATAAGATCATTTTAGCAGTTGGTCAAAAAGCTAATGCAGAAGGACTAGACATTGACTTACAGCATAATGAAATTCCATTCCGTGAACCACGATTCCGGACAAAAGATCCCAAAGTTTTTGCAACGGGTGATATTGTTGCCGGAGATAAAACCGTTGTGGTAGCAGTACAGAAAGGAAAAGAAGTAGCAGAAGAAATAGACCGGTTGTTAGGAGGACAAGAAAATGATTAAAAAAGATTTATCTGTAGACTTTTTAGGCGTTCATTTTGAAAATCCATTTTGCTTGTCATCCTCGCCTGTTGGGAACTGTTACGAAATGTGTAAGAATGCGTATGACGCTGGTTGGGGCGGTATCGTATACAAGACTTTATCGCCAACACACTTTAAGATTGATGAAGTTTCACCGCGATTCGATGAATTAGCCAAGGAAGACATGCATTTTGTTGCCTTTAAGAATATGGAACAATTATCAGAACACCCCTTGGAACAAGATTTGGCTGATATGCGACGGTTAAAAGAAGAGTATCCCAATAAGGTCTTGATCGCTTCGATTATGGGTGAAACCTTGGAAGACTGGACCAACCTGGCTAAGTTAGTAACAGAGGCTGGGGCTGACATGATTGAATTAAACTTCTCTTGTCCACAGATGACTTCTCATACCATGGGTTCTGATGTGGGAACTAATCCAGAATTATGTAAGAAGAATTGTGAAGCTGTTAAACGTGGGACTAGCCTTCCAGTTCTTGCAAAGATGACACCAAATATTACGACGATGGTTCCAGTTGTAAAGGCATGTCTAGAAGGAGGGGCAGATGGCTTTTCCGCAATCAATACGGTTAAATCAATTGTCGATGTTGATCTGAAGAAGAAAGTTGGTTTACCAAATATTGATGGTAAATCTTCTGTTTCTGGATTATCTGGGAAAGCTGTTAAGCCAATTGCTTTACGTTTCTTACAACAATTACGATCAGCAGCTGGTCTTGAACAACTACCGATTTCTGGGATTGGGGGGATTGAGACCTGGGAAGATGCTGCTGAGTTTATTCTTTTAGGTGCTACCACTCTTCAAGTTACAACTGCGATCATGGAATATGGTTATCGGATCATTGATGACCTTACTAATGGTTTAATGCATTACATGGAAGAACAGCATGTAGACCACCTTCAAGATCTTGTCGGCTTAGCTAATAAGAATATTATTCCTACTAACCAACTTGACCGAAATTACAAGGTTTACCCTAAGATTGATTGGGATAAGTGTATTGGTTGTGGTCGTTGCTTTATCTCATGTCAAGATGGTGCCCACCAAGCTTTAACTTGGGATGATGAAAAACGGCAACCGGTTTTTGATAAGAGTAAGTGTGTCGGTTGTCAACTTTGTGCGCTTGTTTGTCCTGTGGGGGCAATTAAGTTAGGTCTTGTTGAGATTAAGCCGGGTCACAAAGGTAATCCAGCAGAAATCGATGTAGGATCTCAACGTCTTCATCGCTATCACCCGGTAAAGGCTAATCAAGAAAATTAATTATTAGTTTTCCTCATATATGAAAAATCGAACTGCAACTTTGTGAAATGCAAAATTGTAGTTCGATTTTTAGCTTTATTATGTCACATTGTAACACTTAAATTACTGCGAGGGGTTCTTTTTTAGTTGGTGATGGAAACTCTTTTTGTAAAGCAAGTAACTCATCATCACTTAGTTCAATATTACCAGCTGCAACATTTTCTTCAGCATGTTTTGGGCTGCTGCTCTTTGGAATGGCAAGGACATTTCCAATTCTTAAGACCCACGCAAGCATAATCTGGCTGACAGTTGCATGGTGATTTGCGGCAATTTCTTTTAGTAGCGAATTATCGGTTAACTTTCCAGATAGGCTATCACCCTGTGCAAGCGGGGAATAGGCTATTAATGGGAGCTGATGTTGTTTCATTAAGGGAAGAAGGTCAAATTCAATTCCCCGACTATCGAGATTATAGAGATCCTCATTAGCAACGCAATTAGTGCCATTTTTTAGGCGCCATAATTCTTCAAGGTCACTGACATCGAAGTTTGAGACCCCCCATGCCTTAATTTTTCCTGCCTTTTTAACTCGTTCTAATTCATTGACTGTTTCTGCCAACGGGATCCCACCCCGCCAGTGCAAAAGGTAAAGGTCAAAATAGTCTGTTCCTACGGCTGCTAAACTTTGATCTAAACTATGCTCAAGTTTTGTCTTGCTGGCATTTGAAGGAAGAACTTTATCAATTAAGAAAAGTTTTTCCCGGTTATATGGTTTGATGGCCTCAGCGACAAGTGTTTCAGAACGACCATCGCCATACATTTCCGCAGTATCAATAGCTTGTGCGCCAGCGTCAATTGCGGTTTGAATTGCTTTAATTTCTGTGGACCGATTGACGAGGGAATTTCCTATATTCCATGTTCCAATTCCAATTGCGGGCATTGAAATATTATTGATTGTGACTTTTTTCATCTTGCACGGCTCCTTTCAATTTTCCTATTTCTATTATATTCTTTTTAGTCAATGGTCCCTAGCATATTAGTTGCATTTTCTCTGAAAGCGTTCATCATAGACAATGAATAAGAAAGAAAGGAAGCATTCTTTATGGCTAATGAAGTACAAAACCGTAATAACTTATTTGATAGTTTGATGAATATGCGTAACTGGATGAACGATGATTTCTTCTCTAACTTAACTCCGGTTGCTGATCACATGAAGACAGATGTTACAGAAGATGACAAAAATTATACCGTAAAGATTGACATGCCTGGATTTGATAAGAAGGATATTCACATTAATTATGCCAATGATATTTTGACAGTTACTGGTCATCGGGATACCTTTGATGATGATGGTGATAAGGATGGCAATGTTCTGCATTCTGAACGTCGGTATGGCCAAATGAGTCGGCAATATCGTTTACCGGATGTAAATAAGAAGGATATCAAGGCTCAATACAAGAATGGCGTTTTGACAATTACTCTTCCTAAGATGGATGAGACAGATGACAATGAAAATCATATTGAGATTGAATAATTAAATTAAGCTGAGTAAAGAGCTGTGGAAATTATTTTCTGCAACTCTTTATTTTTTATCCATTTCTTGAACATATGTTTGATTGCGGATATAATAGTATTTACAAAAGGCGAGGGAGGAATTATCACGATGGGACAAACATATATGGCAATCGATTTAAAATCATTCTATGCCTCGGTTGAATGTACGGAGTGGGGCCTCGATCCTTTAAACGCTAACCTCGTAGTTGCCGATGAATCGCGAACTAGTAAGACCATTTGTCTCGCCGTCTCACCAGCTTTGAAAAAATTTGGCGTTTCTGGTCGTCCGCGATTGTATGAGGTGGAGCAACGGGTAGCCTACCTAAATAATCGTCGTGCCAAAGAAATGTCTCACCAGCGATTATCACCAGTTGTTTCAATCTACCGAGATGAACTATTAAAATCACCGGAACTTAAAATTGGTTATAGGATTGCGCACCCACGAATGAATTTTTATCTTGAAAAAAGTGCCGCCATTTATGAAATTTATTTACGCTATTTACCACCAGAGAAGATCCATGTTTATTCTATTGATGAGGTAATGATGGATATTACTGATTATCTTAATGAATATCATGTTAGTGCCCGTTCTTTAGCTAAGGAAATCATCCAAACAATCAAAGCAGAGACCCAGATTACTGCAACGGCAGGAATTGGGACCAATCTTTTCTTAGCGAAAGTAGCGATGGATATAGTAGCTAAACGGATTCCGGGAGATGAAGACGGGGTTCGGATTGCGCAGATGAATGAACATACTTTTCGCTGTTATCTTTGGGCGCACCAGCCGTTGACAGACTTTTGGCGAATAGGTCCTGGATATGCGCGACGACTAAAAAAACTAGGTCTTCATACAATGGGAGATATTGCTCGTTGTTCATTGGGAAAATTATCTGATTCAATGAATGAAGAAGTATTATACCGTGAATTTGGAAAAAATGCAGAAATTATTATTGACCATGCGTGGGGATATGAATCAGCAACTATTAAAGATATCAAAAATTATCATTCATCTGATCATGGACTATATTCTGGGCAGGTGTTGCCGCGACCTTATAACTTTACGGAAACCCGGTTAGTAATTCAAGAGATGGTTAATTCATTGGCTCTCCAGTTAACCAAACAGAACTTAGTAACTGATCAAGTTGCTTTAAGGGTCGCATATGATATTTCTAATATATCTGAGGATTACCAAGGACCATTAGTGACAGATTTCTATGGACGTCAGGTACCCAAGCCAATGCATGGAAGAACTAATCTTTCCTTACCCACTTCATCTGGTACAGAATTGATGGAAGCATTTATGAAGTTATGTGATTCTGCCCTTGATCGACGATTGACAGCTCGCAAAATTACGGTAATAGCGAACCACCTTCTCTCACCAACGCTTGCTCGATTGGCAAATTATAATGAACAGTTAGATTTATTTACTGACTCAACAAAAAAACATAAGAATCGTTCCAAAGTTCAAGAAAAGGATCAAAAACTACAAAGACTTGTCCTTAATTTGCAAAATGAATATGGTAAAAATGCCATTATTCGAGCAGCCGATTTGAAAAAAGGTGCTACTCTTTTGGAAAGAAATAAACAGATTGGAGGTCACCAAGCATGATAGAAAATGAAGATTTATTGAAAATAGAAAAAAGCTTGTTTAGTGATACCGCAAAGTATCGAGATATTATCAACACCCCTCGGCATGTTTCTCAAGCTCATACACCGATGACCACCGAAGATCGCGCTGCTCAGTTTTCTCCTTTTGCGGCCTTGACCGGCTATCATCAATTATTAGTGAAGGTAGGAGAAAAGTATGATCATAAAACTTATCCTACAGCTGAGATGAGGCATCGAATAAGAGTCCAACTTGCCATAATTGAACGAGGCCAATCGCATCCGATGTTAAGAGTTGAATTTTTTAATGGTAAAACAGGTTTTTATGAAGAATATAAAGGACAATTAAAACGAATTGATCACCATGGTCACCACCTAATATTTGATGATGGAACAAGGATTATAATTCAAAATATTCGTAAAATTAAAAGAGGTCAGCAAAACTGATCTCTTTTAATATAAGGTATAAGTTAAAATGCTTGAATAAGTTTCATAATTCCGAAAACAATTAAGAACGTTGAAACTAACCATACCACTGTAATAGCGGAAAGTAATGGGCTAAATAAAAGAATAACCCCTAATATCAAACTCACAATTGCTAGAAGCACAATGAACCAGTAATATCCCCGATGGAATTCCTTGAAAAACTTAGCGCTGAGTAATTCGGTGATAGAGTCGAGAATAAACCAGATAGCAAAGATAATGGCAATGAAGAGTACACCAAAGCTTGGTTGGAAAAGAAAAATAATTCCTAAAATAATATCTAAAATTGCAGAAAAAATTAACCAACCTGAGGATTCTCCTAAGATCCGACCGATTCGTTGACGGAACCATAATTCATAAATTCCGCGGAAAATAAAAGCAATTCCGGCAACAATGGCTAAGAAGTGAAGGGTTTTATCTGGCCGCGTGAATGATGCAATTCCGGCAATGATAAATAAGACTCCAACAATTAAGCTAAACCAGTCAAAGCCCTTTTTAGTTTCTTCAAACATTGAAAAACCTCCCTAAAAATAAAATCATTAACATCATAGTTCAAATGGGTTGATAAAACAAGAAGAAAGGAAATATCAACAAAAAAGTATAATACATATAGGATGAAATAGGAAAGAGGCTGAGAAAAAACTTGTTTTTTCAACAGCCTCGTTTTTTATACGAATATTGTTACGATATCGTGAAAATCCTAGTAGGCTAGCTTCGCGTCGTAACCATAAGGCTCGAGGCTAAGTTAAACCGTGCCGTGTTAATCACCGTTCTATCCTTAGCCCACCGCCTTGTCGAGAAAGTTAATTCCCACTCACCTTTATTTCCTGGGAAATTAAAGATGCTCTTTAATCCCATTGGGGAAATCCTTATCAATCTCCTTTAAGATTGGTAATAATGAATTGACATATTCATGATAAGCTTCAATTGGCTTTAGATCTTTTGCTCGTGATTGTAGTAAGGTAAGGGCAATATCGTGCGCTCTTTGTTCATTTGTAATCATCTTCTACCACCTCAGTTATTCAGTTTATCAGATTTTCCGCCTATCAGCATGAATTGTTTAACAATACGACGAAAAATTGTTTGATCAAGCATAATCATTACTGCAAAACCAATTGTAGTTCCTAATGTATTGCTAATCAAATCATCCACATCGGCAACTCTTCCAATATGGAAAAGAAGATCGCAAATAAATTGGTTACACTCAATAAATAAGCTGAAGAAAAATCCATAGAGAATAGCACGACTGAAGGGCATTTGGTGATTAATCAAATAAAGATAAACTCCTAGTGGTACAGTCATCACAATGTTTAAGAAAAATTCTTCGCTGAGTCCTTGGAGGGGAATGATATTAAATGGTATCCCGTGAAAGTAAAATAAAAGTTTATTAGCAGAACTAAAATTAAACATTGAAGGGGTTAAACAGAGCCAGTCGATTGCAGTTAAGTAGATAAAAAAGGTTGCAATTGTAATATGCTGGCCGAAGTTAGGAAATCTTTCCCAAAGGTGGTTATGTGTGACGAGGACAGATCCGGCAAAAAAATAAATAAAAAATGGAATCCAATGAACTAATGCATGCAATGTGATTTCTCCTTCTACGAAAAATGGTATACAATAAGTTTTCAATGTTATATATCATAGTTGATTTTTTTAGTAATGACTAGTAAACCTAACTAGGATTAATAAAACTTCAACTATTGAGGAAGAGAGAGGAACATGGCAGAAAAACAAGAATTTACACGTAAACTTAAAAGCCGTCATATTCAATTAATGGCACTTGGCGGGACGATTGGAACAGGATTATTTCTCGGATCGGGGAAAGCAATTCACGCTGCTGGTCCAGCAATCCTTTTAGCATATTTAATTACTGGAATTATTTGTTTTGGAATTATGCGGGCCCTGGGAGAGTTGCTTCTTTCCGATTTACATTATCATTCGTTTATGGATGCGATTCGTGATTATCTTGGCAAGCGCGTGAGTTTTGTAATGGGCTGGGCTTATTGGGCGTGTTGGCTAGCATTAGCAATGGCCGAAGTTACCGCCATTGGCTTATATTTTCAACTATGGTTTCCTCAAGTTCCCCAATGGTTGCCTGGGTTAGTAACTCTCCTAATTTTATTGGGATTAAATCTAATGACTGTTAGTACGTTTGGTGAACTCGAATTTTGGTTTGCCCTTATTAAAATTTTGGCAATTATTATTTTAATTGTTGTTGGCGTCATTTTGGTTTTGCTTCATTTTCATTCGGCAAGCGGCTATCTTGCTACACCAGCAAACTTAGTTAATGATGGAGGCTTTTTTGCTACCGGGGCAAAGGGCTTTATGCTTTCTTTTCAGATGGTTGTCTTTGCCTTTGTTGGAATTGAAATGGTAGGAGTAACAGCCGCTGAGGCAGAGAATCCTAAAGTTGTTATTCCTAAGGCAATCAATGGGATTCCGGTTCGGATTATGCTTTTTTATATCGGTGCTTTGGCTGTTATTATGTGCATTTATCCGTGGAGTAAACTCTCACCAAGCAATAGTCCATTTGTCCTTGTTTTTCGCGATATTGGACTTCCGGGAGCTGCCAGTATCGTTAATTTTGTAGTAATTACCGCTGCGGCTTCTGCTTGCAATAGTTCCCTATATACAACTGGTCGGATGCTGGCTGAGTTAACCTCTACTGCTCACCGGCCTGTTATCCGTAAGATTAGTCGCTTATCTAAGCGGTCGGTGCCTGCAACAGCGGTTGTTATTTCTGCAATTATTATTGGAATTGCCGCTATCTTAAACTTAGTAATGCCAGAAGGAGTTTTTACTTTTGTTTCTAGTATTGCTACCACGAGTTTTCTCTTTGTGTGGGCTGCTATCATCTTGGCACACTTAAAATATATTCGTCAGCATCCGCAAACGAGAACATTTAAGATGCCAGGCGCACCTTTTACTGATTATATTATTTTAGTTTTTCTTTTTATTGTGCTAATTGTTTTATGTATGGAGAAGCAAACTTTAATTGCTCTTATACTAACTTTGGCTTGGTTTGCAATCCTTGCCATTGCTTCGTTAACGCAAAAGAAAGCATAAAAAGTGAGTGAGAATTAACTTCCTAGACAAGGCGGTGGGCTAAGGATAGAACGGTGATTAGCATGGCACGGGCTGATTATCGTTCGGACTTAGCCTCGAGCCTTATGGTTACGACGCGAAGCTAGCCTACTAGGATTTCCACGATATTGTAACAAGATTTGTATAAAAAACGAGGCTGTTGAAAAAACAAAAGTTTTTTCTCAGCCTCGTTTTTACTAACGATTTAGATGTAATTTACGCTGACACTCGGGACAAATGCCATGAACTTCAATGTTGTTTCCGGTAACTAAATAACCAGTCTTTTCGTGAGTCATAACCGTTAATTCTTTTGTGATTGCAGTAAAATGTTCATCAAAAACATCAGAAATCTTACCACAGTTATCGCAGACGACATGATAATGAGGATGGCCGAAATAGTCAAAGTGGGTGCTACCATCACCATTTTTTAGTTCAATTACGAGATTGTAATCAACGAAGAGCTTTAGGGTATTGTATACAGTTGCCATGCTGATATTGGCAACTGAGTCTTTAAGGTCATCATAAATCATTTCGACACTCGGATGAGTATGGTGGTTGATTAAGTAATTTAAAATGGTTTTCCGCTGGGGAGTAAGACGAACCTTGTTTTCACGGAGATGGTCAAGAGCTCGATCAAATTCTGCTTCTGCCATAATGTCGTCTCCTTTCTTAAAATAATTATAATCTAATGACATTATAACATTTACATTCACTAATTCAAAACCTATAATAATTAACGATTAGATAATAATTATTCTAAAGAGGGAGAGAAGTAACATGGATCAAAGTATCGCACGTAACGGAGAAAGGTATAGTCGCTTTTGGTTTATTTTGACTTTACTAGTTGGTACCTTTACGATGTCAATTAGTCAGTCATCGTTGTCAACCGCCTATCCAACCTTGATGAATGCTTTTGGGATTTCAGCATCAACAGTTCAATGGTTGACGACTGGTTTTATGCTCGTAATGTGTGTCAGCATGCCAATCAGCCCGTGGATGCTCAACAATATGAGTTTTAAGACAATGTTTATTGGAGCATTGGGACTATTTGACATCGGATCCTTGATGATTGTTTTAACCCCATCAGCTTGGGGAATTAATGGCTTCTGGTTCATGATGATTGGACGGGCCATGGAAGCTTTTGCTGTCGGAGTTTTATTCCCGTCATACCAAACTGTTTTGCTTGAGATTACGCCTAAAGAAGAGCGGGGCTCAACGATGGGGATTGCTGGTTTGGTAATGGGATCTGCCCTTGCCTGTGGACCAATTGTTTCAGGAATTGTTCTAAAGTTCTTTAGCTGGAAGAGCCTTTTTATTCTCTTCATGCTTGTTATCTCCGTAATTATTTTAATGGCTGCTAGCGGATTGATCCAAGACGTAATGGAACGGCATGAAACGAACCTTGATTGGCTATCAGTAATCTTACTAGTTGGATTAATTGGAATTATGTACGTTGTTGACCAAGCTGGAAAAACTAATCCTGCATGGGGAATAAATACAGTGATTTTTATCGTTAGTCTTATTGCGGTTATCTGGTTCTGTATTCGGCAGCTTCACCTCAAGCATCCACTATTGGAATTGCGGGTATTGAAGACTTTTAATTATGATTTAGCGATTCTTTTAACATCGATTTCATATATTGCATTGATTGTAACGACAATTATTTTTCCTCTTTATTATCAGGGGGTATTAAAAGTTAGTCCATTTGTTTCAGGGATGGCACTAGTACCTGGAGCAGTTTTTCTTAGCATCCTGAATCCGTTGTCAGGAAAATTAGCTGATAAAATTGGGTTTAAACCGACAATGCTGGTGGGAATGTTTATGATTATTATTGGCTGGGTTGCTGGATTAATTGTCCTTAATCACCTTAGCTTGCTGGGGATGATCCTTTGTGCAATGGTGATTGAAGGTGGAAATGCCTTTGTGATGATGCCAGCTGTCACATTGGGAGCAAATGCCTTGCCTGATGAATTAGTACCCCACGGAACAGCCGTAATAACAACTGTCCGGCAAGTTCTCGGTTCCGCGGGTGTTACTATTTCAACACTAATCTTAACAGTTGCTACTACAAATGCACTTCAACGGGAAAGTTCAGCTCAAGTCGCTTCCCTTCATGGCTATCATTTAGTATTTATCGGCATGATTATTACTGAATTGATTGGTCTAGTATTAGCATTTATGCTAAAAAATACTAATAAAGAAAAAAGTACAAAATAACTAAAAATTCGTATATAAAATAAGGAGAGAAAATAATTTATTTTCTGCTCCTATTTATTTTAAAAACAGAAAAGAGGTATTAATAATGACACTTAAACGACCACAATGGGCAAATGCTACCCCAGAAATGCAAGATTATTATGATCACTACTGGGGATTTCCAGTCCATGATGACCAGCAGTTATTTGCAATGTTCTCTTTAGAATTATTTCAGGCCGGTTTAACCTGGCAAACAATCTGGCGGCGGCGAGAAGCATTTAACCAGGCATTTGCGAACTTTAATATTGAGAAAGTTGCATCCTTTACTGATGAAGATATTAATCGATTATGCGAAGATGAAACTATTATTCGTAATCGTCGTAAAATATTAGCGGTAATTAATAATGCGCAGGTAATTTTAAAATTATGGAAAATGGGAAAGACATTTGATAAATATATGTGGCATTTTGTTGATGATCAACCTCAAGACTTAGGGTTAACTACCGATGTTGAATTAGCTCCTAAAACACCTGCTTCAGAAGAAATAGCCAAGCAAATGCGGAAGGATGGATTTAAATTTGTTGGCCCGACAATTATTTACTCGTTCATGACGGCAGTGGGGATGGTCAATGCCCGTTTGAAATAAGAATGTCTGGATTAACATTGATTGTTGGTTAACAATTATGCTAAGATTATTCTCGTTATAAAGCAATTCCCGATAGGATTCACGTCTGAACGTGAAGATGCCTTGTAACCGCAACTACAAACTATTTGAAAGTTTCAATAGAATATGGGGGAATTAGAAAATGGCAGAACGACATTTATTTACATCCGAATCAGTATCAGAAGGACATCCAGATAAGATTGCTGACCAAATCAGTGACGCGATTTTAGATGAATTGCTTAAGAAGGATCCTGATTCACGGGTTGCAGTTGAGACCTCAGTTACTACTGGACTAGTATTAGTCTTTGGTGAAGTTTCTACTAAGGCCTACGTTAATATTCAACAGATTGTGCGGGACACAATTCGTAAGATCGGTTATACAGATGGTAAGTACGGTTTCGATGCTGATAACTGTGCTGTTATTACTGCAATCGATGAACAATCACCAGACATTGCGCAAGGGGTTGATGACTCCTTAGAAACGCGCGAAGGTGAAGCTGATCCGCTTGATAAGATTGGTGCCGGTGACCAAGGATTAATGTTTGGTTACGCTACTGACGAAACACCTGAATACATGCCATTGACATTGGTCTTAAGCCATAAATTAATGCGCAAGATTGCTCAATTACGTAAGGATGGCGTTATCTCTTACCTTCGTCCAGATGCTAAGGCCGAAGTAACCGTAGAATACGATGAGAATGACAAGCCATTACGTGTTGATACCGTTGTCTTAAGTACTCAGCATGATCCAGAGGTTTCGCTTGATCAAATCAAGAAAGATATTAAAGAACAAGTCATTGAAGCGGTCATTCCAGCTAAGTACCTTGATGATCAAACTAAGTACTTCATTAATCCAACAGGTCGCTTTGTAATCGGTGGACCTCAAGGGGATGCCGGTTTAACTGGACGAAAGATTATTGTTGATACTTATGGTGGGGCTGCCCATCATGGTGGTGGAGCCTTTTCTGGAAAGGATGCTACTAAGGTTGACCGTTCTGCAAGTTATGCTGCTCGTTACATTGCTAAAAACATTGTTGCAGCTGGTTACGCTAAGAAGGCTGAGATTCAAGTTGCTTATGCCATCGGTGTAGCAGAACCAGTATCGATCATGATTAATACTTATGGTACCGGTACCCGTTCAGAAGAAGAATTAATTGCGGCTGTTCGAAAAGTTTTTGATTTACGTCCAGCTGGAATTATTGAAATGCTTGACTTGAAGCGGCCAATTTACAAGCAAACTGCTGCTTATGGTCACTTTGGTCGAACTGATGTAGACTTACCATGGGAACACCTTGATAAAGTTGACGAATTAAAAGAAATTTTAGGCTAATAATTTAGTTACACGCTTGCAATCATTAACGGTGGTTGTTAAAATAAGCGTTAAATATTTGATCGTAATAGAAATAGTAGTCTTTGACGAGGTCAGCAGAGATCCTGTGGTGGTGTGAACAGGAGACTGGTCATTTACGAACTCATCTAAATGTGATTATTACTGAATCATAGTAGGTAATGACGTTTACCGCGTTAAGGTCCTAAGCGCCATGGCTTCCATGGAAAACGGGTGGTACCGCGGAATTATTTCGTCTCGTAGATTGATTTCTACGGGACTTTTTTTATTACGATCATCAAAATCAGAATAAGGAGTAGAAAATATGGCTTACGATCATAAGACGATTGAAAAAAAGTGGCAAAAGTTTTGGAAAAAGAATGAAACGTTCAAAGCAGACCTTAATAAGGACCAAAAGAAATATTATGCATTAGACATGTTCCCATATCCATCTGGTCAAGGACTTCATGTTGGTCACCCAGAAGGTTATACGGCAACCGATGTAATGTCACGGATGAAGCGGATGCAAGGCTTTAATGTCTTACATCCAATGGGGTGGGATGCATTCGGTTTACCAGCTGAACAATATGCATTAAAGACTGGCCATAACCCTAAGGACTTTACGAACAAAAATATTGATCATTTCCGTGATCAAATCCAATCACTGGGTTTCTCATATGATTGGGACCGCGAAGTAAATACGACTGATCCTAAATTCTACAAGTGGACTCAATGGATTTTTGAACAACTCTACAAGAAGGGGCTTGCTTACGAAAGTGAAATTATGGTTAACTGGGCCCCTGATTTTATGGGTGGAACAGTGGTTGCCAACGAAGAAGTTGAAGATGGCAAGACTAAACGTGGCGGCTACCCTGTATATCGTAAACCAATGCGTCAATGGGTTTTAAAGATTACTGCTTATGCGGACCGTTTGATTGATGACCTTGACCTTGTTGACTGGCCAGAAAGCGTTAAGGAAATGCAACGGAACTGGATTGGCCGTTCAGAAGGTGCTTCAGTATTTTTCCCAGTTGTGGGGGATGAAGATACTAAGATTGAAGTGTTTACGACACGGGCTGATACGCTCTTTGGTGCTTCTTATGTTGTTCTTGCTCCTGAACAAGAATTAGTAGATCAATTGACGACACCGGAACACAAGGCAGAAGTTGAAAAGTACAAGGAAGAAGCATCACGGCGGTCTGACCTTGAACGGACTGATTTAAATAAGGATAAGACCGGTGTATTTACTGGTTCTTACGTCATTAATCCAGTTAACGGTGAAAAACTGCCAATCTGGATCAGTGATTACGTGCTTGCTTCATACGGAACTGGGGCAGTAATGGCTGTTCCTTCCGGGGATCAACGTGATTATGACTTTGCTACTAAGTTTGACTTGCCAATTAAGCCTGTTATTGAAGGAGCAGATGTGTCAGAAGGTGCTTTTGATGGTGACGGTAAGCACATTAATTCTGGCTTTCTTGATGGCTTGAACATTGCTGATGCAAAGCAAAAGATGATCGCTTGGCTTGAAGAACATGATGCTGGTCATAAGAAGGTTAACTACCGTCTTCGGGACTGGATCTTCAGTCGGCAACGTTACTGGGGTGAACCAATTCCAGTTATTCACTGGGATGATGGGACAACCTCATTAGTTCCAGAAGATGAACTTCCACTTGAATTGCCAAAGACTGATAACATCGAACCATCAGGAACTGGTGAAAGTCCATTAGCAAATGTTGAAGATTGGGTTAACGTTTATGACGAAAATGGTCGTCATGGTCTTCGTGAAACTAACACTATGCCACAGTGGGCCGGTTCATCATGGTACTGGCTCCGGTACACTGATCCACATAATGACAAGGAATTTGCCTCAAAAGAAGCCCTTGATTACTGGTCACCAGTTGATCTCTATGTTGGTGGGGCTGAACACGCTGTTCTTCACTTGCTCTATGCTCGATTCTGGCATAAAGTTCTTTATGACCTCGGTCTCGTGCCAACTAAAGAACCATTCATGAAGCTTGTTAACCAAGGGATGATTCTTGGTTCAAACCATGAAAAGATGTCGAAGTCCAAAGGTAATGTTGTTAACCCTGATGACATTGTTGACCAATATGGGGCTGATACTTTACGTCTTTACGAAATGTTTATGGGACCACTTGAAGAATCTGTACCTTGGGATGAAAAGGGACTTCATGGTGCGAATAAGTGGGTTCAACGTGTATGGCGGTTGTTGATGGATGATAATAACCACCTTCGTGACCGGGTATCCACTATCAATGATGGTAAGCTTACCAAGGTTTACAACCAAACAGTTAAGAAGGTTACTGAAGACTACGAACGGATGCATTTCAATACGGCTATTTCTCAATTGATGGTCTTTGTAAATGAAGCCTACAAGGTTGATGATTTACCAGTTGAATACATGAAGGGCTTTGTGAAGATGATTGCGCCAATCATGCCTCACATGGCTGAAGAACTCTGGAGTCAATTCGGTGAGAGTGAGACAATCACTTACCAACCATGGCCAACTTACGATCCAAAGGCCTTAGTTGAAGATGAAGTTGAAATGATCGTCCAGGTTAATGGTAAGGTACGGGCTAAGATTAAGATGGCCAAGGATACTGACCGCGATGAAGCACAACAACTTGCTTTAGCAAACGAACATGTCAAGAAGTTTACTGACGGCAAGGATATTAAGAAAGTCATTGTTGTTCCTAACAAGATTGTTAACATTGTTGCAAAATAGTAAATTAAGAAAGGGCAGGGAATTTATGTTTTCCTGCTTCTTTTTATTTGAGGAGCAGATAAGTTATGGAAATAGTAAGTTATCCAGCAATTTTTACCCCGAAAGATAATGAAATTCAAGTTGATTTTCCAGATTTGCCAGAAGCATTTACCCAGGGGAAAACAATGGATGAGGCGATGGATTTTGCTAAATTGGGCTTAGCGATTACCCTTAATGATAAACTCGGCCACTTTGAAGATGCCCCCGCCGTAAGCTCATTAGAGATGTTAAAACAACAACATCCAGATCAAATCATTAAAATGGTAACTGTTGATTTGGAACAATACTAGATTAAAGAAATATTAAAAACGGTAAATCGAATTGCACCAGCTTTTTATTCACGATAGAATGATTAGGATTGTGTAAACTCGATTAAAATAAAAAAGGTAGGATTGCAACAAATCATGGAAGAAAATAAAGTAAATGATTTGAGCAGCACCGCAGTCAAAAAAGATGCTCATGAAAAGATGCTGAGTGGATCTGCTTGGATGACTGCAGGAAGTATTACTTCACGACTATTAGGAGCCCTTTATGTTATCCCGTGGGTTACATGGTTTGGTGCTTATAGTAATGAAGCGAACGCCCTATTTGCTCAGGGGTATAATATTTATTCATATGTTTTGGTTATTGCGACAGCAGGAATCCCTTCTGCTATCTCAAAACTAGTAGCCCACTATAATGGAATAAATCAATATGGGGTTAGCAGGAAGTTATATCATTCAGGAATGTACGTATCGATGGCAATGGGGATTATTTGCGCGATTGTTATGATGTTTGGCGCACGGTTGATGGATAATGGTGATCCTAATGTTATTCCTGTTATTCAATCGCTAGCGTGGGCAGTTTTAATTATTCCTGCAATGTCAATTACTCGTGGATTTTTGCAAGGATACAATTGGATGGCACCGTCAGCAATGTCACAGTTTGTTGAACAAGTATTTCGTGTCATTTATATGCTGGCTGCAACATATTTTATTATGAAGATTAAGCATGGAAGCTGGGTAAGTGCGGTTACTCAGTCAACTTTTGCAGCTTTTATTGGTGCAGTAGGAGCAATCTTGGTTTTAGCAATTGCATGGATGCGGCATTTAAATGAAATGAATGAATTAGTAGAAAATAGTATTCCTAATTCGGAAGTATCTACAATGCGATTAGTTATGAATATTGTTTACCAGGCAATTCCATTTATTATTATTGAGGGAGGGATTAATCTTTATCAACTAATTGATCAGTTTACTTTCCCTAAAATGATGTCAATGGTGGGGAACTTCTCGCATTATCAAGTTACAGTACTCTATGCATTATTCTCTTTCAATGCTAACAAACTATATATGATTGTTATTTCCTTAGCATCTGCAATGGCAGCAACGGTTATTCCATTATTAGCCACAGCACGTGCACAGAACGATCAAGAGGATATGAGAAAACAGATTCAAAATGTTCTCTTGTTATTCTATTTCGTGATGATCCCGGCTGCTCTTGGATTATCCGCGGTTTCTCAGCAAATCTACACCGTCTTTTATCGTTATGATGCGGCAGGGGTTGTAGTACTGCAATTTGCGGCTTACATTTCGATTATGTTGGGTTTGTATACTGTAGCCGCAGCAATGATGCAGGGGATTTCTGAGAATAAGAAAATGATGATGTTCTTAGCAATTGGAATCGTAATTAAATTTATCCTCCAATTCCCATGTATTTGGATTTTTGAAGGATTGGGACCATTAGTTTCAACAGGAATATCAATGTTTGTGATCAACTATTTGATCTTGCATTCCTTTAATATGGAATTCCACCTCCGTTTTGATAAGATGGCCCTGCCAACTAACCAGATTTTAGCTTACTCCTTAGTGATGTTTGCTGGGACAAAGATTGTAATGTTAATCATTGGCCACTTTATTAGTCCATATGGGCGCTACACGGCTTTCTTCTCCTTGATTCCAGGAGTAATAGTCGGAGCAGGAATTTATCTTTACCTCTGCTTAAAGTCACGATTAGCTGATCAGCTATTGGGACCACGAGTAGCAAGGTTACGAACGATTTTACACATTAAATAACAATGCACACAAAAAGGTTCAGAGTGAGATTTTGCTCTGAACCTTTTTAAAGTTCTCAAATTTCTTAATTCAAAAATCCAATATGATGATTATCATCAAGCTTTTCCATCTTCTTCATGAAGGTTGGAAGAGCACGGCTAATCTGGTGAGGGAGGACAATATACTGACTTTCAGCAATCTTTTCCGCAATCGCACTGTGCGCATAAACGGCAGCGAGGACGGCCTTATCTGCCTTATCATTAAATTCAGCGGTGAAGCCCCCAACCATTCCAGCAAGAGTGTCACCCATTCCACCAACTGCTTGGGCGGGGGTACCGATTGGCAATTGATATACTTGGTCATCAGTATAAATTTCTGTGTGGTGCTTCTTTAAGACAACGGTAGCACCAAGTTTTTCTTGAGCGGCTCTGTTTTTATCTTCAGTTTGCTCCCCGATCTTGATTCCAGAGAGCCGTTGCCATTCCATTTCATGAGGAGTGTAAATGATATTTCCTTGTGGCTGTTCAAGCTTTTCTATTGCCATAAGAGTAATTGCCGACCCATCAATGATCACATTCTGTTTCTCGGTTGTATGAGCAAAAACATTCTTCAAAATTCGTAGACTCGTTTTATCATTTCCGAGGCCTGGACCAACAACCACACTGGTAGCAGCTTGAGTAAGGTCAGCAACTAGGGCATCATCAGTAAAATCAGCGAACATCGCTTCTGGCAACTGCGCATGGAGGGCACTAGCGTTGATTTCATCAGTGGCAGTTGTTACAAGCCCAGCACCAGCACAGACGGCCGCAGTTGATGCCATGATGATTGCACCACCAAAATTACGATTGCCGCCGATAAGAGTAACTTTACCAAAAGTACCTTTAAAACTGTTTTCAGGACGGGGAGTAATAACATCCTTTAAGATTTGGTCAGTAAGTTTTTTCACAGTTAAGACTCCTTATTATTTTATTTAATAGACAATTTAATGGTATCATTAAAATTAGTCAAAGTAGAATATTTTGGAGGGATTAATCTTGACTGATTGGATGAAAGCCGCAGAGGCACAAAAAGAAAACTATTTAAATGATCTTGTAGCATTAATGAAGATCCCCAGTGTCCGTGATGATTCGGCAGCAACTGATGAATACCCGCTTGGCCCTCGTCCTGCTCAAGCGCTAAAAGCATTTTTAGAGATGGCAGAACAAGACGGTTTTAAAGTAAAGAACATCGATAACCTTGTTGGGTATGCTGAGTGGGGTGAAGGTGATGAGACACTTGCTATTTTAGCCCACCTTGATGTAATGCCTGCTGGTAAAGGCTGGGATACAGATCCATTTGACCCAGTTATCAAGGATGGTAACTTATATGGCCGTGGTGCATCTGATGATAAGGGACCTGGAATGGCCGCTTACTATGCCTTGAAGTATTTGAAAGATCAAGGCGTAAAGTTTAACAAGAAAGTCCGTTTTATCGTTGGAACTGATGAAGAAAGTAACTGGACTGGAATGCACCGTTACTTTGAAGTTGAACCAGCCCCCACGTTTGGCTTTTCACCAGACGCGGAATTCCCGGTAATTAACGGCGAAAAGGGTCAAGTATCACTCTTGCTTGATGTCCCTGCTGGTAATGGAGATGCATCGACACAACTAGTTAGTTTTGAATCCGGTTTGCGTTTTAACATGGTACCGCGGGAAGCAGTTGCCCTTATTCGGACAGATAATCCTCAAGAAGTTATGAATGATTTTGGCCACTTTATTGAAGAAAATCCGGTTGAAGGTAATATTGAATCAACAGATAAGGGTCTTAAGATTACTGTCATCGGAAAGGCTGCCCATGGAATGGAACCAGAAAAGGGAATCAATGCAGCGACCTACCTTGCAAAATTCTTAAATCAATATGACTTTGGTGGGGGCGCAAAGAGCTTCATTGAATTCTTAGCAGACTATCTTCATTTAGATACCCGGATGGATGGTTTTAATGGTGCTTACACTGATCCGGTAATGGGTGAATTGACTATGAATGCCGGAATTTTAAACTTCAATGCGGACAAGGGTGGTCACATTGACATGAACTTCCGCTACCCTAAAGGCATGACACCAGATAAGCTAGAGGATACTGTAAAGGCGATTGCCGATAAATTACAAATTAAAGTTACGCAAGGTCCATCCCAAGCTCCGCATTATGTTGATCCAGATGATCCAATCGTTAAGACCTTAATGCAAGCTTATATCGATCAAACTGGAGATACAGATGCAAAACCAGAAGTAGTTGGTGGAGGAACTTACGGCCGTTTGATGAAGCGTGGTGTAGCCTTTGGTGCTTTGATGCCAAATACGCCAAATACGATGCATCAGGCTAATGAATATCAACCTGTTAATGATTTAATTACATCAATGGCTATTTATATGGAAGCAATTAATAATCTCGTTACTGATTAAATTTGTGCTAAAATAAAGGCAGAAAATGAAGATGGAGGTGTCAAGAATGAGTTATCAAAATATTCTTGTTGGTGTTGATGGTTCAAAGCAAGCGGATATGGCTTTCGAGAAGGCTGTTGATACAGCTAAGACCAATGATGCCAAGTTGTACTTACTAAGTATTATCAATGGTGAACGTTATCCAAGTACTGGTCCTGGTGGGTATGGCTTTGTTAGTCATAGCATTTATGATTCAGCCATCGAAACGATGCAAAAGAAATTAGCTGATTACAAGAAAAAAGCAGAAGCCGCTGGAATAAAAGCTGTTGAAACTGATGTAAAGGTTGGTAACGCTAAGGTTGAACTTGCAGAACGTTATCCTAAAGAAAATGATATTGATTTAATCATTATTGGCGCAACCGGATTAAATGTTGTCGGACGGCTACTTGTCGGTTCAACTGCTGCTTATACTATTCGTGAAGCACCATGTGACGTTACCGTTGTTAAGACAAACTTGAAGAATCAAAAGTTGGATATCAAGGAAACGACATATCCTGAAATGTAAAGCATAAAGACTAGGGGAATTTTCTTCTAGTCTTTTTAGTTTCAAAAATGCAAATTCATAATTTTCACGTATATATACTATAGGACATTATGAAGGAGTGTTTTATTGTGTTAAACCGCCGTGTCATTACAAGTACATTAATTGTTTTAACGAGTCTTAGTGGACAGCCGATTAAAGCAGACGCTATTCAACAAGCACAATTTGATGCAAATGAAGACGTGAAACGGGCAAAGCCGATTGATGAAGAATCCTTAATTAACTATGATGAAGAATATATCGATGCTTATTTAACGGAATATGAGAATGCTGCTCAAGCAAAGGAAAGGGCGCAAAATAGTACTTTGGCAGGTGCGAAAGAAGAGCTTGGGCATGAAACAATTCAATCTTCAACTGAAGCTTCTGCTGAACAAAGGCGGCTGCTAGAAGAAGATAAGCAAGTTTATCAACCGCGACAACCATCCGCAATCCAAGCAAAGTTTATTAATCGAATAGCTCCTGCCGCTCAACAAATTGGTCGGGAATATGACTTGTATCCATCAATCATTATTGCGCAAGCGGCCTTAGAGAGCGACTGGGGATGCAGTACATTAGGAAAGGCGCCTAATAATAATCTTTTTGGGGTTAAGGGTTATTTTGCCCGTCAAACAGTTGCTCAACCCACAACGGAATATGATGATCAAGGACATAAGTTTCAGGTCGTTAGCAATTTCCGGCAGTATGCAAGTGAATATGAAGCACTAAGAGATTATGCTCAGACATTAGAAGCCCCACTTTATCAGGGGGTTCATCGTCAAAATACTAAAGACTATCGAGATGCTACACGGGCACTTCGCGGGCGATATGCAACAGATCCTGAGTATGACCGAAAGTTAAATCAGCTGATTGATACTTATCGTCTTACTAAGTACGATGATCAAGCTAACATCAGTGATGAAAAGGCTAATCCTGTTCCAATGACGGAGAGAAAGGAGGAAAGTGAGGCAATGCCAATTGTTGACAAACATCCCGTTCAAGCGAGAAAGAACGATGTTAATATCCCTCAATATGTTCCCTTGCTTGGTGGAGTGGGAACGGCAGGAATAATTGAAGTTTTTCGTCGTTTATTGAAGAAAAAGAAAGAGCATGATTAAAAGGCAAACCTCTAATCATGCTCTTATCAATTATTTAATGTCTTTAGACCTAGTTGAGTGCGTGAGCAAAGCGAATGCACGAAACAAAAAACCACCTGCTATGCGGGTGGGCGATAAAAATTATATAAAAAAGGCCTCTTTTGCCTTAAGATGTAGGTGTTCAAGCCAAAGTCAATAAGGGAAAAGAGGTTGTATAAATATGGCTAATAAATTAAATAGCTTAGCCCATACGAAGTGGTTATGTAAGTATCACATCGTATTCATACCAAAGTATAGACGTAAAGCGATTTTCAATCAATACCGAAGAGACCTAAGAGATTATATTCGTTTGTTGTGCAAATATAAGGGAGTAGAAATAATTGAAGGTCATATGATGCCAGATCATGTGCACTTGTTAGTAAGTATTCCGCCGAAGCTAAGTGTATCGCAGTTTATGGGATACTTAAAAGGGAAAAGTGCATTAATGATGTTTGA
>NZ_JACIVH010000072.1 GCF_014145615.1 Limosilactobacillus balticus
TGGTTGATGTTGTAAATGGCCAAATTGTTACTGAAAATGGTCAGGTTAAACAAGGTCACTTAACTTGGACAGCTGATGGATCTACTAAGGATGAAGCAACCTTGAATGGCTATCCTGCTCCAAGTCTGGATGGCTACCATGTTGATGCGTTTTCTGCTATGTCCGCGGGCCAAAATGTCACTGCAGATAATGTGTCTGATGATGGAGCTGTTAAGAACATTACCGTCACTAATAACAGTAATAATATTGATGTAACTGTTGACTTAGTAAGTAATGGGACGAAGATTGTTGACCAACAAAATATTCCAGGATCACAAACTGTTAAGTTCGTCGATGAAAATGGTAATGAGTTAGCCAAGGCGGTTGTTGATCATACTGACTTTACTTACTCAGGTAACGTTATTGATACCCAAACTGGTAAAGTAATCACACAAGGTAAGTGGAACCAAGAAAGCTACCAATTTGGTAACGTTAAAGTGCCAGTAATTAAGGGTTATGTAGCAGATACGGCAACAGCTGGTGGCTTGCTTGCAAAAATTACAGATCCAAATGTTACCCAAACAGTTATCTACCATCAAGTTGGTAAGATTATTCCGGTCGACCCGAGTGGGAAGCCAATTCCTAATGTACCTCAACCGCCATATACTAATGATCCAAATAATCCAACTAAGGTGACACCAAATGAACCAGTTCCTGATATTCCGGGTTATGTTCCAAGCGTGCCAACTGTTACCCCGAACGACCCAACTAAAAATACGACCGTAATTTACAATAATACCGAAACCGCGATTGTAAATTACGTTGATCAAAGCGAAAACGATAAGTTGATTACGACTTCGGGGGACTTAACTGGTCCATCCGGTACTAAGATCGACTACAGTACTGCAGCTACAATCAAGCAATTGGAAGACCAAGGTTATGTCTTTGTAAGCAGTAATTATCCCGCAGACGCAACCTTTGATGATGACATGGGCAAGACTCAGGTTTACACAGTTGTGATGAAACACGGAACAACGACTTACAATCCAGAAAAGCCGGCAACTCCTGGCGAACCAATTAATCCTAACTATCCCGATGGTCCAAAGGTGACTAAGGAGGATGTTGATTATAGTAAGGATGTAACATCGACTGTTCACTATGAAGGTGCGGGTGGCAAGACTCCTGCTAATAATATTCAAAACGCGCAATGGACGCGGTCAATTACAGTTGATAACATTACAGGTAAAATCATTAGTACAACGGAATGGAAACCTAACAAGACAACTTATGACGATGTTAAAACTCCAGTTGTAGAAGGCTACCATGCTGATAAAGCGATCGTTCCCGCACAAAAGGTAACGATGGATGATTTAACGACAACGGTAACTTACTATCCAAATGGTCATATTATTCCAACCACTCCAGATGGTAAAGAGATTCCGAATGTCCCGCATCCGCAATACCCAACAAGTCCTAATGACCCAACAACCGTAGCTCCTAATGAGCCAGTTCCAAAAATCACAGGATACACGCCAACTGTACCAACCGTAACCCCAACTGATCCTGGTAAAGATACCCCCGTTGTATATAAGCAAATTCAACAGGCCGACTTAACAATTGTTGACCAAGACAATGATAATAAGCAAATTGAAGTATCAGGAATTATGACGGCCTTTATGGAGCAGGGAGACCAAGGAACGGCGATTACCTTTAACGGAATTGATAGTGCAATTAGTAGTTTGGAGAAGATCGGCTACGTTTATGTCAGTTCAACCTTTAAGCAAGGCGACCTCTTTGATAATCAAGATAACCAACCACAACGTTATATCATTGTGATGAAACACGGCATTGAAGAGGTAAATAAGAACAACCCGCATGATTTAACAGTCACTAAGACAATCACGCGAACAGTTAATTATATGGTTAACGGTAAGGCATCAGACCAGTTGCCGATGAAGACAGAAAGTGCTGGATTTACAGCTACTGGTTACTGGGATAAAGTCCTCAAACAACTGGTTGATGTTGTAAATGGCCAAATTGTTACTGAAAATGGTCAGGTTAAACAAGGTCACTTAACTTGGACAGCTGATGGATCTACTAAGGATGAAGCAACCTTGAATGGCTATCCTGCTCCAAGTCTGGATGGCTACCATGTTGATGCGTTTTCTGCTATGTCCGCGGGCCAAAATGTCACTGCAGATAATGTGTCTGATGATGGAGCTGTTAAGAACATTACCGTCACTAATAACAGTAATAATATTGATGTAACTGTTGACTTAGTAAGTAATGGGACGAAGATTGTTGACCAACAAAATATTCCAGGATCACAAACTGTTAAGTTCGTCGATGAAAATGGTAATGAGTTAGCCAAGGCGGTTGTTGATCATACTGACTTTACTTACTCAGGTAACGTTATTGATACCCAAACTGGTAAAGTAATCACACAAGGTAAGTGGAACCAAGAAAGCTACCAATTTGGTAACGTTAAAGTGCCAGTAATTAAGGGTTATGTAGCAGATACGGCAACAGCTGGTGGCTTGCTTGCAAAAATTACAGATCCAAATGTTACCCAAACAGTTATCTACCATCAAGTTGGTAAGATTATTCCGGTCGACCCGAGTGGGAAGCCAATTCCTAATGTACCTCAACCGCCATATACTAATGATCCAAATAATCCAACTAAGGTGACACCAAATGAACCAGTTCCTGATATTCCGGGTTATGTTCCAAGCGTGCCAACTGTTACCCCGAACGACCCAACTAAAAATACGACCGTAATTTACAATAATACCGAAACCGCGATTGTAAATTACGTTGATCAAAGCGAAAACGATAAGTTGATTACGACTTCGGGGGACTTAACTGGTCCATCCGGTACTAAGATCGACTACAGTACTGCAGCTACAATCAAGCAATTGGAAGACCAAGGTTATGTCTTTGTAAGCAGTAATTATCCCGCAGACGCAACCTTTGATGATGACATGGGCAAGACTCAGGTTTACACAGTTGTGATGAAACACGGAACAACGACTTACAATCCAGAAAAGCCGGCAACTCCTGGCGAACC
>NZ_JACIVH010000073.1 GCF_014145615.1 Limosilactobacillus balticus
AATGGTAAGATTGTGCCAGTTGACCCAGATGGAAATCCAATTCCAAATGTACCAACCCCACAATACCCAACTGATCCAAGTGATCCAACTAAGGTAACGCCAAATGAACCGGTACCAACCGTACCTAACTACACGCCGGAAGTACCAACGGTAACACCAACTGATCCTGGTGTTGATACGCCAGTTAAGTACACACCAGAAACGGTAAATCCAAAACCAGAAACTGATCAAACCGCGGTTGTCAACTACGTTGACCAAGATAACAACAACGTACAAATCGCAACCTCTGGTAACTTAACTGGTAAGGCTGGCGAAAAGATTAACTACAGTACAGCTGATCAAATCAAGGAGTTAGAAGCTAAGGGTTATGTCCTCGTAACTGATGGTTTCCCAGCTAACGCAACCTTTGATGATGACACGGATCAAAACCAGGTCTTCACGGTTGTCTTGAAGCATGGTCAGGCTCCAGTTGGACCAAATAATCCACACGAACCAGGTACGCCAGTTAACCCAGACGAACCAAATGGTCCAAAGTGGCCAGCAAAGGACACTTACACTAAGGATTACACTTCAACTGTTCACTTTGTTGATAACAACGGTAACAAGATGCGGGATGATAACGTTCAAACTTCAACTTGGACACGGACATTAATCATCGATAAAGTTACTGGTCAAATTATCAATCCAAACGAAAACTGGACTTCTGATAAGGACAGCTATAACGAAGTGAAGGTTCCGGTAATCAATGGTTACGTTGCCGATAAGGCTAATGTTTCAGCTAAGAAAGCAGTTCAACAAAACCTTGAAGACACAGTAACTTACAGTAAGGTTGGTAATATTGTACCGGTTGATCCAAATGGTAACCGGATTCCAAATGTTCCAGTGGTGCCATACACTAATGACCCAACTGATCCAACCAAGGTAACACCAAGTGAACCAGTACCATCAGTACCTGGGATGACACCAAATGTTACGACTGTAACACCGGATCACCCAACAGTTGATACCCCAGTTGTTTACATGACGCCAACACCGGTAACTCCAGAAACACCAGTTACCCCAGAAACCGATACACTAGCTGACCCAACAGCTCCAGAAACATCGGAGACTGAAACGCCAGCGCCAGCTCAACCAGCTGCTCCAGCAGTGCCAAAGGCACAAATACCAGCTTCAGTAACACCAGCCACTGTTGCTAAGCAGGAAGCGAAGAAGTTGCCACAAACGGGTAATGATAATAATGCTACGGCTGCCCTTGGCTTAGCTGCCTTAGGATTAACTGGGCTCTTAGCGGCAGGCAAGAAGCGTCGGAAAGAAAACAACTAATAAAGATCAACGTTGAACGGAGTAAGAATAAGTTATGCGGAGAGTTGTGGTTAATTTGAAGATGGTTTATTGCAATGACTTAACACATAATGCAATGGATAGTGGCTTAACAGATTCATAGCAACAAACTCGAAGCAGAAGAAAAAGCTCATGCTAGAAATAGCATGAGCTTTTTTGCTTTACATATTCCTTCGATAAACAAAAAGGTTGGCTTATACGTATAGAGGGAATTGAATGTGAGCACGTTCTCGGCTGTAAATGCTAGTAGTACTAGTAATTAGACGGTTTAACAGGCGATAGTCAAATAATTAAAATGGCCAATCATGAACATATGACAATCTCTTCATTCGTTATAATTTTTTTAATAAAGAATCCTTATAAAAGGATGTAAGTAAAACCGTTGGGGCACTTGAAACAAGCAAATTGCTTGATCTTTATAAAAAATATTTTTTATAAATCGGATGATAATTAAGTTGAGAAATTCCGTGAAAGCGCTATATTAATAGTTGTAATCATATTTTGTGTAATTGAAAATCATCTTTACTCAAATAGATTAATAATTAAGGAGGAGAATATTATGTTATCGCATAATAATTGGCGTGAGACAGTAAAACAACAAGAACCTAAGCAACAACGATTCACAATTAAGAAGCTAACTGTTGGGGTTGCTTCTGTGTTACTTGGTTTTACATTTGCAGAGACGACTACCGCTTCTGCTGATACCGATGTTAATACTGAAAATCATTTAACTAATATTACTGAACATAGTCAAATTGCTAACTCTGCAAGTACATCAACCCTACAACAATCGGTTACTGATACAGCTCAGCAACGACCTGCTTCTGCTGTTAATCCGGTGGGCGATGTCAAAACTTCTGTAGCTGATAACTATGAAGCGGCTGTTAGTTCAGCTGTGAAACAAGAAAATGAACAATCAGTTGCCCAAACCAACACTGATAAAACTAGCTCAGCTAATAGTGTTGCTGCTCCTGCTTCTTCAAGTATAAGGTCGAAAATCTCTTCTCAACCGTCTTCCGTAACAAGTACTCAGCAAGCAAAGGAGAATCAAGCGCAACCGGTTAATTATGCAGTAGTTTTTGCTAGCTTAGCAAATAATGCAACGGAACAAGCGGCAAATACAGCAACGGTTACTGATTGGAATGGTCTGCAGTCAGCATTAAATGATATATCTGTTAACCAGGTTAATGTTCAAGGGAATCTCTATGCTTATGGTGATGCTACTGTTAACCATAACGTTACAATTAATGGTGTTGATGGAGCATCAATTAATTTTGGTAATTCAGTAATTAAAGGAACAGCAACATGGGGTGGGATTGACCTTACATTTAATAATCTAACATTAACTAGTACGAGCTCTACGGGAGCAGTTGATTTCTCACAAACTAATAATAAAAATACTGTGACCTTTAATAATGTAAATGCACATGGAGCATCATTATACAACGGTGGTGGAAACACTGATGTTTATATTCGTGGTAATGTTACCAGTGACTTTGATGGTAGCGCGGCCAAACCAACTGTTGCTCAGCTTAATAATGCATTAGGCAGCTATCCAACTGCTAACATTAACAATTGGCAAAATGCGAATATTGTAGCTGATAATGTTTATGTTGATCAGGGGGCTACCTTAACGCTGACGCGAAGTGTTGTCGGTGATGGAATTGATATTGTTGCTGGAAACAAAGCTTATAAGAATAGTTCAAATGCAATGGGGAATGTCAACGTTGGTGTTAATGCTAGCCTGAACATTACCCTTATGAATGGTACACAACAAAACCTGCGTACAAGCGAACAGGCAACGAATATTGAAAATGCAAGTGCTGCAATTCGGGCATATCGGAATGGTTCATTTACCACTGGCGATAGCGCTCAAGTTACCTTGAATGTTGGTCATGGGCGTGGCATCGTATTTGATGAACCATTTGGTGGATCAACTTCAATTCAGCTTCAAGGTAATCCAGAAACAAACTGGTATAACAATCGGGCAGCTACTAATTACCGTGATTATGACCACAATGAATTTAAACTTGGTAATTCTACTAAATTTTATCTTCATGGCCGGGATGGTGTTCTTCTTGGTAACCGCGCTACAATGATCACTGGTGAAAATAGTCAGTTGACATTTGATAATGGTGGTAATGGTTCAGGATTAACAGTTGATGCTTACGCACGTGTTGAAATTTCACCACATTCAGTTGTTTTAATGCACTCTGATGGCAAAAATCATTCTGGTGTGTGGAATGGTGGAAACTATATTGGATTGGGGGAAGATGGTCATTTTACAGTTGATCACGATGCCACATTCCGTTATATTCTTGTTAATCGTAATACATTAACTGCTAATGGGACTAATGTTACGAACTTTTACGATGATAACTTTAATATTACTTCGGTTAAGTCGAGTTCGAGTCCCCTTGTGACCATTGGGGATAATGCGGTCTTTGATGGTCAAAGCGACTATCGTAATATTTTTGGTGAAATTCTGTCATTTTCTTATAATAATGCACCTGCCGCCACTACAATGAATATTCATGGTGCACGGTATATTAACTTTCAAAAATATGAAGCAACCACTCCGGGAGCCTTTCAAAATGTGACAACATATGATCCTGATGGTAAACATACTGGTAATCTTTTCTATTCATGGCCTCATAATACGTGGACGGTAAACGGCAATACTTACAATGCCTATAAGTGGGACGATGAATATTACGCTGGTAAAGAAGACACGTATGATGCCACCAATGCAGAAACGATTAAGAAATCGATTGATGCTTTTACGCGTGACGCCTCGCAGACTTGGTCAGGAATTACAGACTTGAACCTTGACTATAATATGCACGAGCGAGTAGGTGGATATGTTAATAATGATGCAACAATGAGTAATTATGGTGTTGCATTTGGTGCAGAAGCGCATGGTTTTGATCCAGAATATTCACAACGGGTTGCCTTGGTTGCAACAAATATTCCAACTGAAGATACACAAACTGAACAACAAAAAACTGATTATGATGTTATTTTAAAGTACAACAAAGATCTACCTGCAGGAACAGTTAAAGTAACACAACAAGGGGTCAATGGGTTAGTACGAAAGACTGAGACCACCTACTATATCGTTAATGGTGCAACAGGTGAGAAGACGCTTGATACCTCTAAAGGCGGCTATAATATTGTTATGGACGCTGACGGGAATGTAATTAGTCGAACATCAAATAATAATCCTGGTCATAGTACAACGATTGCAGAGATTAACAAGATGGTACCAGAAATCATTGAGGTTGGTCCGCAAAAAGTAACCTTAAATTATGTTGATAAGACAAGCGGTAAAATTCTCAAGACAACAACTGTTCTTGGCAATCCGATCAAGATGGGAACAGATAACGTTGTTGAATTTGACAAAGATGGAAACGTTATTCCTAACTCAATTACAGAGGCTACTTTTACCGATAACGGACAAACAGTAGCAGAAATCATTAAAGGCTATACTGATCAAGGAATGACTGTTGCTAATAATACGTTAGCAACTGCAATCAAAGACGGGACTGCTCAATATGATGTTAAAGGAGTTACTCGTGATAGTCTAAGCAATCAACAAGCAATTCCTGCTAATGGTCCAATATATGAAATTGACTTGAATGAAGCTGTTAAGCGAGGGTCAATTACAGTTACCTACTATGATGAAACTACCGGCCAAATAATGACTCAATACACCTATAATTCTGGCGAAGAAAATGTAGGAACACCAATTACGTATTCAACAGCCGATACAATTAAGAAGTTGGAAAATCAAGGCTATGTCTTAGTGAATGATGGCTTCGCTAGTGCGGATGTAACAGATATTACAGCTGGTAATCACAGCTATGTAGTTACGGTTAAGCACGGGATTGAAGATATCGATAAGAATAATCCACACGGCCTGGAAGTAGTAAAGACTGTAACCCGGACAGTTAACTACACAGTTAATGGTAAGGCATCCGATCAATTACCGATGAAGACAGAAAGTGCTGGATTTACAGCTACTGGTTACTGGGATAAAGTCCTCAAACAATTGGTTGATGTTGTAAATGGCCAAATTGTTACTGAAAATGGTCAGGTTAAACAAGGTCACTTAACTTGGACAGCTGATGGATCTACTAAGGATGAAGCAACCTTGAATGGCTATCCTGCTCCAAGTCTGGATGGCTACCATGTTGATGCGTTTTCTGCTATGTCCGCGGGCCAAAATGTCACTGCAGATAATGTGTCTGATGATGGAGCTGTTAAGAACATTACCGTCACTAATAACAGTAATAATATTGATGTAACTGTTGACTTAGTAAGTAATGGGACGAAGATTGTTGACCAACAAAATATTCCAGGATCACAAACTGTTAAGTTCGTCGATGAAAATGGTAATGAGTTAGCCAAGGCGGTTGTTGATCATACTGACTTTACTTACTCAGGTAACGTTATTGATACCCAAACTGGTAAAGTAATCACACAAGGTAAGTGGAACCAAGAAAGCTACCAATTTGGTAACGTTAAAGTGCCAGTAATTAAGGGTTATGTAGCAGATACGGCAACAGCTGGTGGCTTGCTTGCAAAAATTACAGATCCAAATGTTACCCAAACAGTTATCTACCATCAAGTTGGTAAGATTATTCCGGTCGACCCGAGTGGGAAGCCAATTCCTAATGTACCTCAACCGCCATATACTAATGATCCAAATAATCCAACTAAGGTGACACCAAATGAACCAGTTCCTGATATTCCGGGTTATGTTCCAAGCGTGCCAACTGTTACCCCGAACGACCCAACTAAAAATACGACCGTAATTTACAATAATACCGAAACCGCGATTGTAAATTACGTTGATCAAAGCGAAAACGATAAGTTGATTACGACTTCGGGGGACTTAACTGGTCCATCCGGTACTAAGATCGACTACAGTACTGCAGCTACAATCAAGCAATTGGAAGACCAAGGTTATGTCTTTGTAAGCAGTAATTATCCCGCAGACGCAACCTTTGATGATGACATGGGCAAGACTCAGGTTTACACAGTTGTGATGAAACACGGAACAACGACTTACAATCCAGAAAAGCCGGCAACTCCTGGCGAACC
>NZ_JACIVH010000074.1 GCF_014145615.1 Limosilactobacillus balticus
AATGGTAAGATTGTGCCAGTTGACCCAGATGGAAATCCAATTCCAAATGTACCAACCCCACAATACCCAACTGATCCAAGTGATCCAACTAAGGTAACGCCAAATGAACCGGTACCAACCGTACCTAACTACACGCCGGAAGTACCAACGGTAACACCAACTGATCCTGGTGTTGATACGCCAGTTAAGTACACACCAGAAACGGTAAATCCAAAACCAGAAACTGATCAAACCGCGGTTGTCAACTACGTTGACCAAGATAACAACAACGTACAAATCGCAACCTCTGGTAACTTAACTGGTAAGGCTGGCGAAAAGATTAACTACAGTACAGCTGATCAAATCAAGGAGTTAGAAGCTAAGGGTTATGTCCTCGTAACTGATGGTTTCCCAGCTAACGCAACCTTTGATGATGACACGGATCAAAACCAGGTCTTCACGGTTGTCTTGAAGCATGGTCAGGCTCCAGTTGGACCAAATAATCCACACGAACCAGGTACGCCAGTTAACCCAGACGAACCAAATGGTCCAAAGTGGCCAGCAAAGGACACTTACACTAAGGATTACACTTCAACTGTTCACTTTGTTGATAACAACGGTAACAAGATGCGGGATGATAACGTTCAAACTTCAACTTGGACACGGACATTAATCATCGATAAAGTTACTGGTCAAATTATCAATCCAAACGAAAACTGGACTTCTGATAAGGACAGCTATAACGAAGTGAAGGTTCCGGTAATCAATGGTTACGTTGCCGATAAGGCTAATGTTTCAGCTAAGAAAGCAGTTCAACAAAACCTTGAAGACACAGTAACTTACAGTAAGGTTGGTAATATTGTACCGGTTGATCCAAATGGTAACCGGATTCCAAATGTTCCAGTGGTGCCATACACTAATGACCCAACTGATCCAACCAAGGTAACACCAAGTGAACCAGTACCATCAGTACCTGGGATGACACCAAATGTTACGACTGTAACACCGGATCACCCAACAGTTGATACCCCAGTTGTTTACATGACGCCAACACCGGTAACTCCAGAAACACCAGTTACCCCAGAAACCGATACACTAGCTGACCCAACAGCTCCAGAAACATCGGAGACTGAAACGCCAGCGCCAGCTCAACCAGCTGCTCCAGCAGTGCCAAAGGCACAAATACCAGCTTCAGTAACACCAGCCACTGTTGCTAAGCAGGAAGCGAAGAAGTTGCCACAAACGGGTAATGATAATAATGCTACGGCTGCCCTTGGCTTAGCTGCCTTAGGATTAACTGGGCTCTTAGCGGCAGGCAAGAAGCGTCGGAAAGAAAACAACTAATAAAGATCAACGTTGAACGGAGTAAGAATAAGTTATGCGGAGAGTTGTGGTTAATTTGAAGATGGTTTATTGCAATGACTTAACACATAATGCAATGGATAGTGGCTTAACAGATTCATAGCAACAAACTCGAAGCAGAAGAAAAAGCTCATGCTAGAAATAGCATGAGCTTTTTTGTGATGGAGCGCGCGTTCTGTATGAATATTAACTAGAGCGTAGGAATTGTTGAAAAGAAGCTTACGCAGGAGATACCGAGTTAGTTAATATGCTGATCGTAACTTATATTGATAATAATGGTAATTCGGTCATGCAAACTGTTGATCTAAAAGGTCAAGTTGGTTAACTGATCAACTATAAAAGGCTATGAGAATAAGGATTATAAGTTGCTGTTGAGTAACTTTAGCGATAGCAATGAAATTTTTGAGAAAAGTTCATTAGAGTGAATCCTTAAGAAAATATTTATAAAACCGCTTACTTAAATATTACAAATAGTAAATAATTTAATAAAACTAACGCTTTTATTTAAATTAGAAATAAATTAGAAATATAATTGACTTTTAATCTGGTGTCGATTAAACTAACAACAATCATTAATCAAAAAACAAATCATAAGGAGGCGTTAATGATGGAGAAACGAGTTAGTAAATCTGAAGCTAATGCAACTTATCAAAATTCATCGAAAGTCAAGGAAGTGGCTTATCGAATTTTTGCAGCGGTGGCTAATGCTATTTTGGTCGTTCTTGGAGGCGGATTACTGACACAAACTATTGGAAACTTGACAGGTCTCCATGTTTTAAGTTTAATCGGTGGGGAAGCCCAAGTATTGTTAGCGCCTGCTATTGGGGTGGCGGTTGCTTCTCAGATGAACACTAATACCTTAGTTACTTTTGCATCAATGGTAGTAGCAACAGTTGGTGCTAATGGCGTTCATTTTACTAATGAAGCGGTTAGAGGTGTAACGGCAACTGGACAGGTAGCGTTATCGTCAATGGGGGCACCTGTTTTTACTACAGGTCAGCCAGTTTCAGCAGTTTTAGCGGCTGTGGTTACAGTCCTAGTTGGGAAATACCTCACTGGTAAGACGCCCCTTGATATGGTCTTGGTACCGTTTGGAGCCTTAGCTGTCGGAATTGGGGTTGGGCTGGTAGTTGCGGCGGTTGTAACACCATCGTTACTTGCAGTTTCTGCTTATATTGCACATACGATGCAAGTGTCACCAGTTCTAGGATCAATGGTAATTTCTGTTGTGTGGGCCCTCTTTCTGATGACGCCAGCCTCTTCGGCAGCCTTGGCTGTTGCCTTGATGCTTGATCCGGTATCTTCGGCAGCTGCTTTGATCGGTACTACTGCTCAATTTGTTGGTTTTACAGCAATGTCATTTCGGCAAAATAACCTTGGCGCGAACATCGCTCAGGGATTAGTTACACCTAAAGTTCAATTCCCTAATCTCCTCATCAATCCATATTTATTAGTTCCAACAGTTGTTTCCGCAGCAGTTTGTGCGCCAATCGCAACCGTTATGTTTGGACTGCGATCGACGCCTACTCTCGGAGGATTAGGGTTAAACTCCTTGATTGTACCAATCGCTTATCTTTCACGTGGCTGGACTCAATTCAGTACTTATATGCTCTTTGGTATTGTATTCCCCGCTGTTCTCTCTGTAGCTCTTTATCTTGTCTTGAAACGAGCCGGCCTTATCGGTGAAAACCAATTACACCTTGAGTTAGTTTAATAGTAGCGATCAAATTTAAAGCTGTATGCTGATTGAATAACTTTTAATCAGCATACAGTTTTTTAGATGAGAAAACATGCTAATAACCGCTATTGTCGTGATTAAGGAATGTGATACAATAGATTGTGAATGTAAATTGTGAATGGTAATTATTCATAATTAATGGCGAGGGACGAAGCCATAGATTACGAACTAAGATGCATCGTTAATCTATAAAAGAGTTCAGTTTTTATATGAAGGAGTTTTATACTATGATTCAAACAATTGATTTGAAAAAAGGTATGGTTTTTGAACGTGACGGTAAGTTATTAAAGGTTCTTCAAATCAACCACCATAAGCCTGGTAAGGGTAACACTCTAATGCAAATGGACATCCAAGACCTCCGTTCAGGTTCAATTGTTCATACTACTATGCGTCCATCTGAAAAGGTTGAACAAGTTAACGTTGACAAGCGTTCTGCTCAATACCTTTATGATGAAGGTGATTCAGCTGTATTTATGGACCTTGAAAGTTACGAACAATACAGCTTAAGTCATGATTTACTTGGTGACGACAAGAATTACCTTGTTGAAAACATGAAGGTGATCTTAAACTTTGTTAACGGCGACATTATTGGGGTTGAATTACCAACCACTGTTGAATTAACTGTTGCTGAAACTGAACCAATGATTAAGGGTGCTACTATCGATGGTGGTGGTAAGCCTGCTACAATGGAAACTGGTTTAGTTGTTAACGTTCCTGCATTTATCAAGAATGGTGACAAGTTAATCATCAACACAACTGATGGTAGCTACAAGTCACGGGCTTAATTAATAAGTAATTAAAATGCTTCTTGTATAAACTACAGGGAGCATTTTTTATGGGAGTATTAATGTGAATAAGAAAATAGGATTGTTAATGGTCACGGGGATTGGTCTATTGTTAGCTGGTTGTGGAAACCAGGCTAATAATAAAGCGACGAATTCTTCATCTGCATCAAGCAGTAGTTTATTAGTGGCTAAAAGTAATGCGAAAGTTAATAGTGATAACATGAGTCCCCAAGAAGCTGTCAGCTTAATTAGCACTTATTGCGGTCTCCGCTATGGTGGAAATTGGGCAGCAATGGCTAAAGAAGCTCAAAAAGTGGGATTACAGGTAAATCTTTATCCGAGTTCTAAATACCAATTAAGTGATGGTGGGCAAGGAGTAGCTTACGATGTAACTGCTGGTGGAAAGTCACAGGGCCTGGTTTATACTGTTAATAACGATGATGTAAATATCTATCAAAATGTTAAGGAAAACCAAAAGAGTACAAAATTAGCAACAATTTCAAAGTCAGAAATGGCTAATTATGTTAATCAAGAAGGTCAAGGAAAACTCGTTAATGACTTAGCTGCTAAGGCGCAGGTAGTTGATAAGCGCAGTGATGATAGCAATACCTCATCAAGTACTAGTAATTCTGGCAATAAGTATGGTCGCATTGGTACTATTGATGTTCCAAGTGAAATGCAGGGAACATGGTATTCTGCAGATAATGATGCTGATTCAACCATGACTTTTGGACCTCATTCCTACACATATAGTGATGGCGACAATAGCGGAACTACCCAGCTTTACAAACAGGATCCGCAATGGGCTCAGGATGAAGATAACTATACTAACGAAGAAATCCAAAATGCAACGAAAAATTGGGGTAAAGCTGACTTTTTTAATCTTGATGGCGAACGTTGGTTGAATATTCGCGGTTGGACTCAAAGTGCTGGCGATGGCGCATCATATGCGGTGAAGACCGAAACCGTTGATGGTAAGCAGGTTAAAGTCCTAGTTGTTAGTGGAGGCGCTGAAAACTGGGTAGATGCTATTTACTATCAATCAAAAGATATGGCGCAACAGAACGCTGATAAGAAGTTTGACGACCTCCATTACCGATAAAAATAAAAACACGGCTGAAAATTTTTCAGTCGTGCTTTTTTGATGAACAGTTAATTAATTTTCTTCACTATTGAGATTAGTTATAACTTGTTCATTCTCTAGTTGTCGTTTTGTCCGCAGATCCACGTATTCCCGTTTCAGAAGTTCATTGCTAGAAATAATTTTAACGGGAGGGACCTTCGACTCAAATGGTACAGCCGTCGTATTCACAGGTGCCTCAAGAGTAGCTGCTGATACTCGGTGGTTGATTAAGAATAAACCGCACAGCAGGGAAGCAACAAGAATAACAAGGCGCTTGCCAATCGGTGAGTTAGTAGTACTTTGGAATTTCATAATAAGTCCCTCCTTAAATTAAAATTTATATTAGGTGATTGCAACATATATTATCGGCTTTAAAGACAATGGGGAAGAGAATTATCTTAGTTGCTAACAAATATTAACCACCTTAAACTCTTCTTAATCAAATGAACATAGAAAATTAAAACAGCTAATTAATTTCCTTCTTTAGCTTAACAAGCCAATTTGGGAGGGCCTCGCTTAAGCTATTATAAGTATCTTGAAATCGATGAGTGATCCAGGGGTCAACGATATAACGGTTTTCTTTTCCCAGGGTAGCCTCAAAGATTCCGTGAACCTTATTTTCTAACCCAGCTGGCGCCATATCTTTGGCATCTCGGACATTCATCTGATCCATTGCGATAATATAATCGGCGTCATAATAGTCACTGTCGCACAATTGGCGCGCTATCATTCCGTCGTCTTTAATGTGATATTTATCAAGAATGGCTTTTGTTCGACTATCAGCAGGTGAACCTTCTGCAATGTTACTTGTGCCGGCTGAGTCAACACTAATTTGATCAGCAACGCCAGCTTCTGCAACTATTTTTTTGAACATCGCTTCCGCCATTGGGGAGCGGCAAATATTACCAAGGCAAACAAAAATTACTTTCATAAAAAATACTCCACCTACTTATTTAGCTAATTCAGGGTCAATTTTGATGATTGGCTTAATAACCTTTCCGTTTGTTGAGTCGGCGATAACTTGATTAATATCAGCAAAATCATAGTACTTAACAAGTTTATCAAGGGGGAACTTGCCTTGTTTGTAGTATTTAACTAGTTGAGGAATAAACTCTTGGGGATTGCTATCTCCTTCGACAACCCCAGAGATTTTCTTGGATTCTGACAAGATATCATCCATCAAGTTTAAGGTAATATCGCCGCCAACCCCTAAGAGAACGCATTCGCCAGCAGTGGCAAGACTATCGATTGCTGATTTAATTACGCCAGTGTTTCCAGTAGTATCGATTGCATAAGTTACACCGCGCGGAACGATTTCCTTAATTGCTTTGACGGGATCTTCCGCCGTGTTATTAATTGTTTCAGTAGCGCCTAATTCCTTTGCCAGGTCAAGGTGGTTACCGTTACGATTAATCGCAATAATATGTTTAACTCCAGCAATTTTAGCAGCCATGATTGCGGCGAAGCCAACAGCACCAACACCGAAAACGGCAATTGCATCTTCAGGAGCAGGTTTAATATAATTTAGAACGGTTCCGGCACCTGTTTGCATTCCACAACCGAGTGGCCCTAATAAATTAAGGTCAACGTCTTGATCAACTTTAACAATATTATGGACATTGGCTGTTACATATGTCGAAAAGGAAGATTGACCAAAAAAGACACTGACTGGTGTTCCATCATCTAAATGCAGACGGTGAGTATTATCATAGGTTTTTCCTTCAAAGTTTAGCTGATTGAAGTTTTCGCATAAGCCTTGATGATTATGAGTACAGTTATAGCAATGGCCACAGTAGCTAAACGATAGAACAACATGGTCGCCAACTTTAACGTCGGTAACATTAGCCCCTACTTTTTGAACGACGCCTGCACCGTCATGCCCGAGGACAACTGGGAGGGGAGTAGTGGCACCGCTTCGACCAACAATATCTGTATGACAAAAACCTGTTGAGGCAATTTTTACTAATACTTCATTCGCGTTTGGTTCATCTAATTCTAAAGTTTGAATTTCTAAATCAGTGTTAGGCTTGATTGCAACAGCAGCTTTAATTTGCATATTTGGCCCTTCCTTTCAATATAAACATTCTGGATATTAAACAAAGTTATTGTAGCATTAGAAAGAAAAAGTGTAGACTGTTAATAGAAGTCTACACCCGAATTAAAATGTTCGCCTAGGAGGGAAAATGAACGAAGAATTATTACGATTATTTTTAGATGTTGTCCAATTAGGTAGTTTTCAAAAAGTAGCGAAAAAGAATTACGTCTCCCAGCGAGCTGTTTCGCGGCAGATTCAGCGGTTAGAGCAAAATCTTCATACGCAATTGTTCGAGCGCAAGAAAAATAAAATCGTTTTGACGCCGGCTGGTGAATTTTTTAGGAAACGCAGTGAGGCAATTATTAATATGCTAGATGCGACTCAACATGAACTCCACCGTTTTTCTTACCGGGGTGCAACTACCTTGTCAATCGGCTATTTTTCGCCTTTTGATGGCCTCTTTATCCATAAACTACTTGCTAAGTTATCGCCCACTGTAAATGCCTTTATAAGTGAAGAAAGTGTGGAACATTTGGTTTCAGATGTATTAATGGATAACCTTGATTGTGCTATTGTGATGGATGATTATGGTTTTAACAATAATTATGCACAAATGGGATTACAAACAGTTACCATCCATCGTGACCGAATGATTATCGGAATAAGTGAGCGTTTAAGTCATAATAATGAGGTCGATCTTACTACTATTCAGAAAATGCCGGTTACCTATTATAGTAATGAGGATTCATCATATTTAAAACAAGCCTTTACCAGTAGTCTCCAAGGAATTGTGCGACCTGCAGAGGTATTACGAGTGCCAACTTACGAGCAAATGCAGATGTTAGTCGGATCAGGTCAAGCCTTAGCATTTTATCCCGAAAAGCTGATCAAGGTCCTTCAAAATCCACTTGAAAATATCCGCTATTTACCGTTGGCTGGGAAAAGCAATCAGTCATTTGAGTTTAAATTAATTTTTAAAGCGAAAAAGCCGCATGATATTGTAAAACAAGTAGCTAAAATATTACAACTATCAAATAATTAATCTGTCGGTTCAGAAGCAATGGCTAGAATTTCACCGTCCATTGTCCAGCTTTTAACTGTTGCCGGGATGATAAAATGATTGCCCTTGTGAAGGGGATATTGTTGATCATCAACGGTTAAAATTCCATTGCCATTAATGATTGAAACTAGAGTATAGGGACCGTGCTCGTGAGACAAACTGGTTTGATCATGGATTTCCCACTTGTAGACGGTAAAGAATGGTGAATCAGGTTGAGAAATTAAAGTAGTAATTATTGAATTACCATTATGAACGATGTGGGAATTAATTTGTGGTTCAGTAAATGGTACTGTTGTCACATCTTTTGCTTGTCTTAAATGAAGCTGACGTAATTGACCTGTCTTTTTATCTCGACGATCATAGTCATAGATCCGATAAGTGATATCAGAACTTTGCTGGGTTTCTAAGACTATTAAAGCATGGATAGTTCCACTTGGCACATAGACAAAGTTTTACTAAAGAGTTTTGCCCATTGATGGTTATCGATAATCTTAATAAGTTCAGCGCGTGTTTTTGCGGTATGGCCGTATGTTAAATAAGCCCCTGTTTCTGCATGAATAACATACCAACACTCAGTTTTACCTAGCTCGTGTTCATGTTTTTCGGCGTAAGCATCGTTGGGATGAACTTGAATTGATAAACTAGCATTGGCATCAAGAATCTTTGTTAATAATGGAAAAACAGAAGAACTTGGATTACCAAATAGCTCAGGGTGTTGCTGATAAACTTTTGGCAGCAATTGTCCTTTATATTGACCATTTGTAATAATATTTGGGCCATGAGGATGTCCAGAAATTGCCCAACACTCACCAATTGTTCCCTCTGGAATTTGGTAACCGAAGTCAGTTGCAAGGTGTCGACCGTCCCAAATTTTCTCATAAAAGACTGGCTTTAAAAATAATGATTCTCTCAAAGGTATCACCTCTTTCATGTATCCGCTTGCATAAAATATAGCATTTCTGTGAAGGGTGTTTTCCAGACAATGAAGAAAGATATTCGTAAAAAAAGGCTGTTGAAAAAACAAAAAAGTTTTTTCTCAGCCTTAAACTAGTGAAATTAAAATATTTATTGAATCAGCCAACCAAGAGGCCATGAGAACCACTCAAAGGCCTTATCAATCTTGCCTTGGTTGATTTTTTTATTAGTTGCTAAAACTTGAAAAGTGACTTTTTCCTCTTTGAAAAGTTTTGGAGTTGGGAAAAAGCCATTGCGCCGATAAAATTTAAGTCGTCGTAACCGTTGCTGATTATTTGCCGCCTGGGGATTTGGTTGCTCCACATCAAGGGCAAGTGAATCTTCAGGGTAAAGGCTACGAAGCTTATTAATAATCCGTGTCCCATATCCTTGAGAACGGATTTGATCATTAACTGCGAGATATAAAATATAATGCATACCGTGACTGTGAATAACGTAAGCAAATCCAACAAACTGTTCTTGGTCATAGAAGGCCATGAAGTCAGCGCGTTGATACTTACTTTTGATGAGCAACCACGTCCACGGTTCTCGCTCATATTTCGGAAATGCGCGCATATATAATTGTTTAACTTGTTTATATTCTTTTAAACTCAACCTCACGGGCTGTATGTCTAAATCCAAATAATATCACTCCTTGTAATTAAATATTTTACCAGAAAAGGATTAAATAGACAATTTGAAATCAAACATTTGTTCTGATATAGTAATACAGTATTTTAAGAAAGGGATGAGAGGATGGATAAAATTATTGCGTTGACCCGCCAACAGCGAGAAACTATTTTACAACATTTAACGGCCAATCAGGTGCAGGCTTTGAGTGAGTTTACCCGTTATGCGATGCTATCGCGTTTTCATACCCATCACTATCTTAAACAGACTGATTGGGAGTTTCAGGGAATGGTAATTGACCCGTGGTATCAGCGGCAACATGACCACCCTGGCGACAATCTTTATTGTGATTGTGGTCGGCGTTTAAAGAATCAATTTATCTTACGTTCTCGTACAAGTGGCCGCCAACTATTTCTAGGTATCTCTCATTTTCAGCAGCATGCCAGTATTCCTCAAAAGGTTGCAAGAGAGATTCAGGCCGGAATTAATGAGATTAATCTGTACATGGATAGCATCCTTTTGGCTTATCAATCTGGTTATCGGTTTCCAAAAAAGAAATTTCAGTTTGTTGTTGATCAGCAGGGATTTAAGAACCACGAAGGAACGATCCTTTACCAGCGATGTAACTTATTTAGTCGAGTTGACCTTCCGCTCCACCAACGTGATTATCAAGATTTACAAACTATATATTACCAATTAAAACAAGGAGTTACTCATCGTCTTACAAAACAAGAGATTAACCAATTGCGAGCTGATATTGCGAACGATTGGCGGCAGATTGACCAACAAATTACGATGTTTAACTATTTCCTTCGTCAGCATGGACTCTTTGATCAAGATCTTCACCGGATTAAAAGTAATTCAATTAATTATGCTTTACAACGACGAAAGACACGGTTCTTTATTAGTGATTATAAACAGTTACTAGTTCTAACCTTAACCAAGGCGCGAAGTCAATTAGCAATAAAACTTCGCCAACTATCTTTCTATGTTCAAATATGTGAAGAGGTCTCATCAGCAAAAATTTTGTGTGAACAAGCAATCCAAATTCTCCTCGCTCATAAGACAACAAGTGGCCATTCGCACTTTTATGGGATAAAGGAGGCAAAAAAGTTTACTGAAAAATTAATGATCAATAATTAATATTGTGTACTTTATTATCCTTGAGATTAACTTTTATTTTTATTGTGTTCATTAAACTTATAAAATGATAAATAAATATTAGTTATTCTTTGAACGTGCTTTTTTACCATGTTATAATTTATTATGATAATTATATAAATTCTTGCATGGGGTGAAACAAATGATGAATCTGAACACTGACCAAGGTATTACCTATTCATTAAGTATTTTACAGGAAGTTGATTATCCAGAAGTGCTTTTTTGGCTTGGCATAAAGCCGTTAAATTTCGGTGATTTACACGACCTATTAGCAAATATTTCTAATGATCGATTGATAACGGTAATAGACGATTTGCAAGAAAATTATTTGATTAGTCCGATTAAACAAGCTGGATGTTTTGTGTTGACAAAAGGTGGCCAAGAATTAGCTCATTTAATTACTTCTCTAGGAGTATGGGGTCGACAACAAATGGATGAAAACAGAGGAATAGATAGTGTTCAAGTTGTAATGCCAGATTCATTGATGAACCAAAAAGAACTTTTGAAGTATCGTAGTATTGTAGAACAATATATTTAACTTACTTATAGTAACAGAAATTAAAATAATTATAACTAAATCAAAAAACTTCTAAAGGATTTTTTCTTTAGAAGTTTTTTTACTATATCAATAATTTTGCAAAAATAATTCGTATTTCTTGTAATAATTTATATAAATAGTATTATAAGGTTGAATGTTAATGAAAATGCTTTAAATAACGCTTTTAAGCTAATTGTGGATTTAAAAGCTTCATTAATAAATTTTTATTGCTGAGAGGAGGAAACGATTTGCATATTAATAGCGGTGATACGGCCTTTATGATGCTTTGTACGGCAATGGTCTGTTTAATGACACCTGGACTTGCTTTCTTCTATGGTGGATTGGCTCGTAAACGAAGTGTCTTATACATTATGATGCAATCATTTATTTCGATGGGAATTGTTACCTTGATTTGGGTTTATGGAGGCTTTGGTCTTGCATTTGGAAAGGATGAGGGTGGCGTAATCGGTCGCATTTCAGATTACTTTGCTCTTGCACATGTGGGATTAGTACCAAATGCTGTCCACGCGGCATCAATTCCATTCGCGTTATTTTTCTTATTCCAATTGATGTTTTGTGTTATAACTGTGCCATTGATTAGTGGTGCATTTGCGGAACGCCTGAATATGAAGGGATATATTCTGTTATTAATTTTCTGGACATACCTTGTTTATATCCCGGTTTGTCACTGGGTATGGGGCAACGGGTTCTTAGCAAAATGGGGATTCGTTGACTTTGCTGGAGGCACTGTTATTCACACCACGGCCGGATTTGCTGCATTAGCAAGTATTATTGTCCTTGGTAAACGGAAATTAAAGCACGCTGGTATGAAGCCAAGTAACTTAATGGCTGCTGCGATTGGAACTGGCCTTCTTTGGTTTGGTTGGTTCGGTTTCAATTCTGGCGGTGCATTGCGAGCCGGTGCTTTATCAACGAAGGCTTTTACTAACACGGCGATTGGTTTAGCTAGTGGGATGATTGTTTGGATCCTCTATGCAAAATTTGTTCGGGGAAAAGTTGATTTTATTGATGTTTTAACCGGGTCAGTTGCTGGTTTAGCTACAATTACTCCTTGTGCTGGTTATATTAACCCTGCGGCAGCTGTCTTAGTTGGTTTAGCAGCCGGAATCATTTGTAATGTTGCTGTCAGTCTTCAAGAAAAGATTGGCTGGGATGATGCACTTGGTGTTTGGGGAGTTCACGGTATCGGTGGATTTACTGGCACAATTTTGATTGGAATTTTAGCTGATCGAACTGTTAATGGAATTGGGGCAAGCGGTCATCAATTCTTAATTCAAGCTGGCGGCGTTATTCTAGTTGCAGCTTACTCGTTTGCAATTACTTTTATCTTACTTAAGATCTTAGGAGCAATTACTAACATTCGTCCTTCCGATAAGATCATTCAAGAAGGACTTGATCAAACATTGCTAAATGAAACAACGTATGACATTGATTAATGGTTTGCTGAATCGTCTCAATGAAAGGAGGCGAAAATGAATTGTTAGGTTGTATATTGCTTTATGTCGGTATGGTATTGATGAGTAACGGATTCTATACCGTAGAGAACATAAAGGATAAATCGATTGTGGTTATGAACTTCTTTACTGGTGGACTTAGCTTAATTCTTAACATCGTTGCTTTATCGTGGGGAATTATAAATGATAAGCCAGCAAGTTGGTTCTATGCCAGTGCCACTGGGTTGCTATTCGCATTTACTTATCTCTATGTTGCTTTTAATACTCTCTGTGACTTTGATCAACGGCTTTATGGCTGGTTTAGTTTGTTTGTTGCGATTAACTCGATTCCAGCTGGGATCTTATGTTTCCAAAATTATGGTGGCAATTGGATTTACGGTATCATCTGGTGGGCCTGGGGAATTCTCTGGTTAACAGGATTCTTGACCAACAATCTGAAGATGAATCTTGGGAAGTTTCCAGGATATTTAGGAATTATTGAAGGAATTTGTACAGCATGGATTCCAGGATTCTTAATGCTCCTGAACTGCTGGCCTAACTAACACAATTTAGGCAGAAAGGAAGGATATACAATGAGGCTCACAAAGCGTGAACAAGAAAAAATGATGATTAGCTTAGCCGGAATGATCGCAGAAAAGCGTAAGGATCGTGGCTTAAAGCTAAACCAGCCAGAAGCAGTTGCCCTAATTACCAGTCGCCTGTTGGAAGGCGCTCGTGATGGCAAGACTGTTGGTGAGTTAATGAATGAAGGTGCAACTTGGCTAACTAAGGATGATGTTATGGAAGGAATTCCGGAAATGATTCCAATGATTCAAGTTGAAGCAACATTCCCTGATGGCACCAAGCTAATCACTGTTACTGACCCAATTCGCTAGTTTTTAGCATCTAAAGAAGGAGGAAACAAAATGGTTCCTGGAGAATATAAGTTACAACCAGACAAAGTACCATACAATGTTGGTTACGATGATATCTCACTCAAAGTAAAAAACGTTGGTGACCGTCCTGTCCAAGTTGGTTCAGAATATCACTTTTACGAAGCAAATGAGCAAGGTCTACAATTTGATCGTAGTCAGGCATGGGGTAAGCACCTTGATATACCAGCCGGAACTGCCATTCGTCTAGAAGCTGGTGAAGAGCGGACCGTTAAACTCATTGACTTTGGTGGAAAACGTCGAGTATTCGGCTTTAACAATAAAGTTAATGGTTGGCTTGATGTTGATAAGAAGGCTGACACATATAATGGGTATCCGCTTGAGAAGAGTTATCCTGAAGAAAAGTAAAGAGGAGGTAAAGTTATGAGTTTTGATATGGATCACGAGCAGTTTGCCTCATTTTACGGACCAACTACTGGCGATAGCGTGCGACTAGGCGACACTGATCTGTTTGCCAAGATTGAAAAAGACCTAACAGTTCATGGTCAAGAAAGTCTTTTTGGTGGTGGAAAAGTCCTTCGTGATGGTATGGGTGTTAGTGCTACTGAAACACGTGCCGAAAATCCAATGGTTGCAGATACGATTATTTCTGATGCAATTATTATTGATTGGACTGGTATTTACAAAGCTGATATTGGTATTCGTGACGGTAAGATCTTAGCCATTGGTAAGGGTGGTAACCCAGACGTCATGGATAATGTTGATTTCATCGTTGGTGCAAGTACTGAAGCCATCTCTGGTGAAGGGATGATTGTTACTGCTGGTGGGATTGACTTACACGTTCACTACATTACACCATCAATTGCCCAGGCCGCTTTGGATAACGGTATTACAACCTTATTTGGTGGTGGTACCGGTCCAGCTAATGGTACTCGTTCCGCTACTTGTAACCCTGGAGCATGGTACACTCACCGGATGCTTCAAGCGGTTGATAACGCTCCTATTAACTATGGTTTGATGGCTAAGGGTTCTGGATCACGGCCAGAACTAATCGGTGAACAAATCGAAGCTGGATGTGCTGCCATTAAGACCCACGAAGACTGGGGTGCTACTGCGGCCGGAATTGAAAATTCAATTGCTGCGGCTAATAAGTATGATGTTCAATACGCTGTCCACACTGACTCGTTAAACGAAGGTGGATTCGTCGAAAACACTATCAATGCCTTTAACGGTAATACAGTTCACACATTCCACACTGAAGGTGCCGGTGGTGGACACGCTCCTGACATTATGGTTGTTGCTGGTCAGGATAATGTTTTGCCATCATCAACAACCCCAACTAACCCATATTGTAAGAACACCCTTGATGAATTGTTCTACATGACAATGGTTTGCCACAACCTTAATCCTAAGATTCCTGACGACGTTGCCTTTGCTGAATCACGTATTCGGAAACAAACTGAAGCTGCCGAAGACGTGCTCCAAGATATGGGGGCTCTCAGCATGATGACTTCTGATGCGCAAGCCATGGGACGTGTTGGTGAAGTTGCTATGCGTTGTTGGCAATTAGCAAGTAAGATGAAGAAGGTTCGTGGACCACTAGACGGTGATTCGAAGTACGATGACAATAACCGGATTAAGCGTTACGTTGCTAAATACACAATTAATCCAGCTATTTGTAATGGTATTTCAGATTATGTTGGTTCAATTGAAGTTGGTAAGTATGCTGATTTGAACATTTGGGATCCGAAGTACTTTGGAACTAAGCCAGATATGGTTATCAAGAACGGAATGATCACATACGGTATTGCTGGTGACCCAAGTTCAAGTCTTCCAACACCTGAACCAGTTCTTGAACGGTTCCTTTACGGTGCAGAAGGTCGCGCTGTTAACCATACATGTGTAACTTATGTATCCCAATATGCATATGATCATGGTATCAAGGAACAACTTGGTTTGAACAAGACTATTTTACCTGTTCACAATACACGGAGTCTTACTAAGGCCAACATGAAGCTTAATAACTATACTCCGAAGACAATTGAAATTGATCCACAAACTTATGACGTTAAGATTGATGGTAAGCTTATCACTTGTGATGCTGCACCAACATTACCATTAACTCAACGCTACTACCTATATTAATCTAATTTAGATTTATCCAGGGGATTGGGAGCCGTGCCCCAATCTCCTTTTATAAAAAATATATAAAAAGAGGTTTTATACTTATGGTTTTAACAGAAGTTTATCGTAATGTAGATGATATTCCTAATATTGGTAGTTATCACATTGAAACTGCAATGGTTAAAAGTGATGATTTAATGAAAAATATTTTGCGGGTAAAGACAGATCATGGCAACGAGTACGGTATTCGTCTCGACAATGAAGACCAAATTTTAGAGAATGGGTCTGCCTTTAAGCTTGGAGATAAGCAGTTGCTTGTATTGAGCGTAATTGCGGATGAAATGATTGAGATAACGCCACGTGATATTGATGAAATGGGGCTTGTTGCTCACTTCCTTGGTAATTTACACAAGCCAGTCCAAATTAAAGATGGTAAAATCTCGCTTCTCTTAGATAAGGTTGTTATTAAAATGCTTGATAAGCATGATATCAATTATGAATTAAAGAAGGTTCAACTAGACCAACCGCTAGAGTACCTCGATTTAACAAAGTAAGTAGGGATAAAGATGGAAAAGGAATTAACAAATAAACTCAACTATCTTGAGGTTTTCCAAATTTGTGATTCTACCTTCCCAATCGGTACTTTTAATCACTCATTCGGAATGGAAAATTATTTGCGAACTAATGTGATTAAAAAAGCTCCTGAATTTCGAATTTGGCTTGAGAACTATTATCGTTCGCAATTTAGGTTTGGTGAAGGACTTCTCGTTAAATTGTGCTATGAGGCAATTGATAAGCATGATTTTGACAAGCTGATTGAATATGATGATCAAATTACGAAATCAACTTTAGCAACTGAAACACGGAACGGAACAAAGCTGATCGCTCACCAAATGATTATTTTAATTGATAAAATTTACGGTGATAAGGTTCCGCACCTAAAAGAATATGCTAAGGCAATTGAAGATGGTAAGGCATACGGAAACCCAGCCATTGTATTCTCAATGTTTGCTCATTATAAAGGTGTTCCATTGATGGATGCTTTCTTGATGTACGGATATAGCGTTGCCTCCACACTGGTATTAAATGCGGTTCGGGCAGTGCCACTTGGTCAACGTGAAGGACAGGTTATCTTAAATGATCTAATCAAGCTTTTGAAGCCACTATATAAGCGCGTGATGAAACTTGATGCCTCTTACCTTGGTGCCAATGCTCCTGGCCTTGAAATGGCACAGATTAATCACGAAACACAAGAATCACGATTGTTTATGTCTTAATTATTTTGGAAGGGAAGTTAAAATTTATGAAACGTGCAGTACGAATTGGTGTTGGTGGTCCTGTTGGGTCAGGAAAAACGCAATTAATCGAACGGCTTACTCGGCGGATCCATAATGATTATAATATCGCGGTAATTACTAATGATATTTACACTAAATGGGATGCCGAATATATGGCTAGGAATTCTGTCCTTGATGAAGACCGGATTATTGGGGTTGAAACAGGTGGTTGTCCTCACACTGCTATTCGTGAAGATGCTTCAATGAATATGGCTGCTGTAGAAGAACTAGAGCAACGGTTTAATAATGACCTTGACTTGATCTTTATTGAAAGTGGTGGAGATAATTTAGCGGCAACTTTCAGTCCAGAATTAGTTGATTTTTCAATCTACATTATTGATGTAGCTGAAGGTGAAAAGATTCCACGGAAAGCTGGACAAGGAATGATCAAGTCTGACCTCTTTATTATTAACAAGACAGATTTGGCTAAGTACGTTGGTGCTGACCTTGATCGGATGAAGAAGGATTCAGAAAAATTCCGGAATGATGGCAACTTCCTTTTCACTAATTTAAAGAAGGATATTGGTCTTGATGGAGTTGTTGACTGGTTGAAGAAAGATGTATTACTTGAGGACTTGGAAGATGAAAAGTAAAGATTATGATGGCGTGATCGACCTAGCATTTACCCATAAGAAGGGTCGCGACTTTGCTAAGCGGACTTTTCGAAAGGGAAATTCATGGTTATCATTTTGCCAACCTAATAAAGATAATATTCCATATTACTTTCTCATAACAACTGGGGGAGGATATGTTGAAGGCGAGAAATATCATCACCAAATCACATTAGATGATAACAGCCATGCTATTGTAACTACCCAATCTCCAACTTATGTTTATAAGTGTGAACATCATCAAACGACAACGCAAGAGGATGAGTTTCATCTTGGCAAGAATGCAATCTTAGAATTTTACCAAGATGAGACGATTCCATATAAGGATGCGTGCTATCAGCAAAAGACAACAATCAATATGGAAAAGGGCGCTAAGCTTATTTTGACGGATGGCCTTTCAAAAGGATGGTCACCAGATGGAGCACCTTTCCAATATGATGAAGTAGGTTTACAGACAAAAATTAACTATGATGGACAGCTAGTTTATAACGATTATCTGTTGGTAGATCCAGAATCAGACCCAATGCAGGAAATCGGTTATTTTGAAGGTAAACTAAATTTCAATTCGGTTGTTATTATTGATGAAAACATTACGCAAAAGACAGTTGAAGAATTGCGGAAGTACTTGGAACAGTTTGACGTTAATATTCATTATGGTATTTCTCTGCTTGAAAAAGATGGAATGGTGCTGCGGTTATTAAGTGATAGTGCTTTTGAAAATCACAAATTAATGTGGCACTTTATCAGTTACTATCGGGAAAAGATTCTTCACTTCTCTGAACTTAATTTACGGAAGAGTGAACACCTTGAACGAGAACAAGCTTAAAGCAGGTAGATAAGAATGAATATTATTGTTACAGATTTACTTGCAGCTGGAGTTGGTGCATTTTTTGGTGGTGGCTTACGAAGTCTACTATCAGATGTATTAAACACTGACTATGACCATTACCGTTGGGGAACCATTATGGCAAATCTAATTGGTTCGTTATTGATTGGTGTCTTTGCCGGAATGGTCACTAGTGATGAGCTGCGAAATACAATGAATGTTTTGCTAGCAACTGGCTTTTGTGGTGGATTAACTACTTTTTCTACATTTTCACTAGAAACTTTGAAATACTTCAAAAGTGGTAAAAAGCTTTTAGCCTGGACATATTGGGTAGGAAGCGTAATTGCCTGCATTTGCTGTGTTTACTTAGGATTATGGTTCCACTCGTGGTTGTAGAAAGGAGTTAATAAGATGAGCAATGGTTTGAAATTGCTAGTAATTGGTTGTGGCTGTTTTTTCGGTGGCGCACTCCGTTATGCTTGTGAATTGATTTCAGATTTGTGGATCAATCCACCATTTGCTGATCCGTTAGCAGTCTTAATTGTCAATGCTGTCGGTTGTTTCATTATTGGATTATTTACCGGCTGGGCACTGAAAAAGATTGTCCCTAAGGATTGGCACACGATCATCACGACAGGTTTTTGTGGTGGTTTAACAACGTTTTCATCCTTCGCCCAGGGAATAACGGTATTGTTTATGGGTGGCCATATCTGGGTCGGAATTTTCTATATTTTGGCTGATATGATTTTAGGATTATTTGCTGTTTATGCTGGCCTTTTCTTAGTAATGGGAAAGAATTATGGCGAGGAGCTGTTGAAATAGATTAAAAGGAGTGGGATTAGTGCATATTCCAGATAATTATTTGAGTCCGGCAACTTGTGCAGTGATGTTTGCAGTTGCTGCGCCGGTAGTGGCGGTCTCTGCAAAAAAAGTAAAAGTACAGTTAAAAGAACATCGTGAACTCGCACCGATGCTAGGTATTGCAGCCTCATTATCGTTTTTGATGATGATGTTTAATGTTCCGGTACCTGGTGGAACGAGTGCACACGCGGTTGGAGGTACGCTGCTTGCAATCTTAATTGGGCCATACGCGGCCTCAATTGCAGTTACTGTCGCGCTAATCTTACAGGCTTTTCTCTTTGGTGACGGTGGAATTCTTGCTTTAGGTGCTAATATTTTTAATATGGCAATTATTATGCCGTTTACTGGTTATTGGATTTATAACTTTTTGCGTAAACACCATCATGCAAGTTTAGGCGCAATCATTGGTTCATATTGTGGAATTAATCTTGCTGCTTTGATGGCAGGGTTTGAGTTAGGAATTCAACCTTTAATTGCGCATACGGCGAGTGGGGCGCCGTTATATAATCCATACCCATTAGCGGTAACAATTCCAGCAATGGCTTTTGCACACTTAGCAGTAGCAGGGTGGATTGAAGCTTTCTTTACCTATGTTGTTTATACTTTTGTCAAGAAAGTTGCGCCTGCTGAAATTTACAAGAATGACCAGCAAAGAACGCCTAAAAAGGGTTCACTTAAATATCTGGTATATGTCATTATTGGCTTAGTTGTCCTTTCACCAATTGGGTTGCTCGCTAGTGGAACGGCTTTTGGTGAATGGGATAAGACTGAGTTACTTCACCGCTTAAAATTAGAACATATTTCAAGTTCAGTACCTGCAGGGATGAATCATGGGTTTAACTATACAGCATTGTTTGGTGACTATACGATTCCCGGAACAAGTTTGCCAATTGGCTATATTTTAAGCGCAATCACAGCAATATTAATTTTCTTCTTAATAAGTAAGGTGCTGATGGCAGTCTATGGTTCAACAAACAAAGCCCCGAATAAATAATCAACCTAAAAATAAACTAGTAGGAAAGTTACCAGTCTGGTTAATGAATTCAGAGCGGCATCAAGTTCCCCTAACAAAGGGGCGGTTAGTGCAAGATAACTTGAGTAAATTTGCCGCATTGGTTGCTTTTCTTACGCGAATTACACCAGTTTATTCTGCTAAGAATTCACCATGGGTTCGAATTGTTGAACTGATTGGTTTAACAATTTTGATCGTATTATCATCGCAAGTTATGTTTTTATGGCTAATGCTAATCTTGATGTTAGTGCACCTACTTATCTTGCCTGGATCGGTAATAATTACAATTAGTAAAAAACTTTGTAAATTGTTACTTGTTTCGTTAGTTGTGCTTTTACCAAGTTTATTATTACAGGCAAATAATATTGGGTTATTTCTAGCGCGGATTGCACTAATCATGTTAAATATTTCCATATTCTTAAGTATTACTTCTTGGCCGCAGTTCATTCAAGGATTGAAACAATTACATTTACCAAATGTTATTATTCTAACTCTCGATATTACAATGAAATATGTTTATACATTAGGTGTTTATATCCAGGAATTATTAAGCAGTATTAAATTACGGACATTTGGACAACACGTAAATCGGCGTGTTTTAGGTGTAATTATCGGACAAGTGTATCTATCAGCAAAAAAACGAACCAGTGACCTTTACCAAGCAATGTTATTACGGGGATATAATAGTAATAATGTCGCAAGTTGGAGACTTAGTTGGAATAAATATGATGTTATTAGTATGGGAGAATTGTTATTAGCAATTGTTGCATACTGCTTAATACGAGGAGTGGTTGCATGATCAAAATAGCTAACGGAGCTTATACTTATGGAACGCAAACGGGTTTTCATGATGTAAATATCAATGTTAATCGTGGGGATGCGGTCTGCATTATGGGTCCAAACGGATCGGGAAAGTCGACACTATTAAAAACAATTGTTGGCCTATTTAGTTTAGAGAACGGCAAATATACATTTAATGACCAGACTATCGATAAGAAGTTTTTAAAAGATTCAACTAAAACTGGTCCATTTTATCAGAAATTTGGCTTTGTCTTTCAAAATAGTGACATTCAATTATTCAATACTAGTGTAACTGATGAGATTGCATTTGGCCCTCAACATTTAGGACTTCCGCAGCATGAAATTGATCAACGGGTAAATGATTGTTTAAAGCTTCTGAAAATTGAACGACTACGTGATCGGGTGCCATATCACCTTTCTGGTGGGGAACAAAAACTTGTGGCCATTGCGAGTGTTCTGGCGATGAATCCTGACATTATAATTCTTGATGAACCGTTTAATGGTTTGTCACCAAAATATCGGGCATTGATAACTCAGATTGTTAATCAGCTTCATCATGCAGGAAAAACAATTATTATTTCGAGCCATCATTTTAACCAGATTAGATCGTTAGTCGACCGGGTTTATGTTTTTTCTGAAGACCATACTATTACCCGGGAAATAACTGCAGATCAATTGGAAGAAATGCCCCGCTTTATTGATTACTTAGATAATTTATAAAATGAGAGCTGTTTGTAACAAAAAATGAACGCTAATGTTAGCTATTAACATTTAGTGTTCATTTTTATTATTTTAAACAAATTTATAGCCAAATCCCCGTACTGTGAGAAGGTGAGTTGGGTGTTGAGAATCATCTTCGAGTTTATCGCGGAGGTGACTAATATGAATATCAACGATCCGTGAAGTATCAAGGATATCATATCCCCAGACGCCATTAACGAGTTGATCCCGATTTAATACCTGTCCTTTATGATCAACTAAGTAGGAAAGTAATTGAAATTCCTTGGGGGTTAGAGCGATTGTTTTATCATTTTTAGTAACAGTATAGGTTTCTTGATTAATTTCCCATGATCCCGTAGTTATTACTGGGTCATTTTTTGTCGTATTATCATCAGCTAATGAATGCATCTGTGGATAGTGGTAAATCCACAATCGCTGCTGAATTAAGGGGCGAAAAACACTGGGAAGAAGGGGAAATTCAATTATATCATCAACATGTGCTCGGTATAATTTTCGTTGAATGCGTTCTGTAAGGTGGGGGACCAAAACGGTAATTGGTCCTTGGACTTGCGACCTAATAAGGGTCATGGTAGCAATCGTGGTGTCTAGACTTACTTCCGTCATATCCCACCAAATCCCACTAATTTGATTTTTTTCTAAGGCTACTACTAAGCCCGTCGGAGTAGTCACGAGCTCATAGGTCCAGTGTTCTTTTTTACAAATGGCTTGTAATTGTTGAACGAGACCGTCTTGCTGGCTCATTAGTAAAAATTTCTTGGTCATAATAATTTCTCCAAAATTTACATAACCTTTACATTACAAAGATTAAAAATTTACATCGACTTGCTATTCTCTATTTGTACCATACGAAATATATGAAAACAACTAATAAACAGGTAGGAATAGTAATGAAAAAAACGATTATCGGGGTTGTTATCGTCGCAATAGTTTGTTGGCTAGGTGGGTCATGGGTCCTCGCTAAGCAACAACCATCACAAGAAAAAATTACCATTGTCGGCTCAACAGCTCTTCAACCATTAGCGGAAGCAGTTGCAAATGATTACCGGACTAAGCATCCCCAAACCAGCATTATTGTGCAGGGTGGTGGTTCAGGAACCGGCCTTAGTCAAGTGCAGGCAGGAGCAGTAAATATCGGATCTGCTGATATCTTTGCTGACCAGCAAGATGGGATTAATGCCAATAAATTAGATGATAATATTGTTGCTGTTTCGGGAATAGTACCAATCGTTAATGAAGAGCTTGGAATTAAGAATTTGACAATGAAACAGCTGCAACAAATTTTTACGGGACAAATTACGAATTGGCAAGAAGTTGGTGGGCCTGATTTACCAATTACGGTTATCAATCGTGCTCATGGAAGTGGAACCCGGGTTGCGTTTGAGCAGACAGTATTGGAACCAGGGATGCGGGCAGTGAATGCGCAAGAACAAGATTCAAACGGGACAGTAAAAGAAATTATTAGAAATACACCAGGGGCAATCAGCTATATTGCATTTGCTTATCTTAATGACCAAGTTCAGTCAGTTAAGCTTGATGGAGTAGCACCAACTGCTGATAATGTTACGACTAATAAGTGGCCATTATGGTCATATGAGCATATGTATACGCAGAAACACCCATCCCAATCAACTGCAAGTTTCATTAAATATATGCAAAGCGAGAAAGTTCAAAAGACACTCGTAACAGAAGCGCATTATATTAGTATTCATGATATGAAAGTTGAAAAAACACCGACTGGGAAAGTAACTGAAAGGAAATAATACGATGGAAGACTTACGACAACGTTTGACACAGCCCTCTGTTGAAAGTAAGCAGGAAGCCTCGGGAAAAGTAATTAGCTATCTTGCAATTACTTTAATTGGGGGATTAGTAGCAACGATTTTAATCTTTTTAACTTGGAAAGGAATCGCCCTCTTTACTGGTAATCACTATTCATTGTGGGAATTTCTAAGTGGGATTAACTGGCAGCCAAGTGATCACATATTTGGGGCGTTACCGATGATCGCTACTTCTTTTAGCGTTACTCTTTTGTCAGGAGTAATTGCCTTGCCGCTTGCCTTAGTAGTTGCTATTGCAATCACAGAGATTTTGCCATCAACTGCATATAAGTTTCTCCAACCGACCATCGAATTATTAGTCGGAATTCCATCCGTGGTGTATGGATATGTCGGTTTAACAGTAATCGTTCCCTTTTTACGGCGCTTTTTCGGTGGCACTGGATTTGGGATTCTCGCTGCAACTTGTGTATTGTTTTTGATGATTTTGCCAACAATGACTTCGATGACAATTGATAGTTTTAGGGCGGTTCCCAAACAATATCGCAATGCTTCTGCGGGGCTAGGAGCAACTCGCTGGCAGACGATTTCGCGGGTGATTATTCCGAGTGCCAAAAGTGGTATTTTAACAGCAATGGTATTTGGGATGGCGCGGGCATTTGGTGAGGCCTTAGCAGTTCAAATGGTGATCGGAAACACGACGGTAATGCCAACGGGATTGATGCATTCAGCGGCAACCTTGACTAGTGTTTTAACTACTGGAATTGGAAATACAGTCATGGGGACAATCTCAAACAATGCGCTCTGGTCCTTAGCTTTAATTCTATTGGTAATGTCGTTGGCCTTTAATCTGTTAATGCGGCTTGTTAGCCGGAAAGGGGTAAAATAATGCGTCCAGAAAAAGTAGATCGGTTGGCAACCGTGATTATTTTAACTTTAACCGGTTTAGTGGGGTTAGTTTTATTTGCCTTATTAGCGTATTTATTACTATCAGGTATTCCTCATATTTCTTGGCATTTCTTAACTTCAAGCGCGGAATCGTTTAGAAGTGGTGGGGGGATTCGCGATCAATTGTTTAATTCTCTTTACCTAGTTGTTTTAACATTAATCGTTTCAATTCCTTTAGCATTATGTGCTGCTATTTACTTAAGTGAATATGCCCCAGATAATCGATGGACAAACTTATTACGGTTGGCAATTGAAGTTTTAAGCTCATTGCCATCAGTGGTAGTGGGCCTATTTGGTTACTTAGTCTTTGTCTTGCAATGGGGATTGGATTTCTCTTTGCTTGCTGGGGCACTAGCATTAACGATTTTGAACCTGCCAATTTTAACGCGGGCATGTGAAGACGCTCTTCGCCAAGTTCCTTATCTTCAACGTCAGGCAGGATTGGGATTAGGGATGTCAAAGTGGCGCGTAACAACTAAAATTGTTTTACCAGCTGCTTTACCGGGGATTATTACGGGAGCGATCTTAAGTGCTGGCCGCATCTTTGGGGAAGCTGCTGCCTTGATCTACACGGCCGGGCAGAGTTCACCAGCAATTAGCTATACCGATTGGAACCCATTTAGTCCTACCAGTTTCTTAAATCCATTACGACCAGCCGAAACTTTAGCCGTTCATATCTGGAAAGTTAACAGTGAAGGGCTGGTTCCAGATGCCCGTGCTGTTTCAAATGGTTCAGTAGCGGTTTTGATTCTAACGATTTTAATCTTTAACCTATTAGCTAGATACATTGGTTATTTAATCAAGCGACGACTTGCAAAGTGAGGATAAGAGAATGGAAAATTCAGTTGCTCTTGAAGTGAAAAATTTACAAGTATTATATGGTGACAAACATGTTGTTCATGACGTTTCAATGAAATTTCCGGCCAACAAGATTACGGCAATGATTGGGGCTTCTGGTTCAGGAAAGTCAACATTACTCCGCAGTCTTAACCGGATGAACGATGACTTAGCAACGGTCAAAGGTGAAATTAATTTTCATGACTTGAATATTAACCAGTCTAAAGTTAATGTTTACCGGATTCGTCAACAAATTGGAATGGTCTTTCAACAGCCGACACCGTTCCCTTTATCAATCTATGAGAATGTTATTTATGGATTACGGCTTGCGGGAGTAAAGGATCGGCAAATTCTTGATCAACGTGTAGAAGAAAGTTTGCGTCAGGCAGCTTTATGGGAAGAAGTCAAAGATCACTTAAAGGAAAGTGCACTAGCCTTATCTGGGGGTCAGCAACAACGGCTTTGTATCGCGCGGACGCTTGCGGTTCAACCGGAAATTATCTTGATGGATGAACCGACAAGTGCCCTCGATCCAGTTTCGACTTCGCAAATTGAAGATACGCTAGTACAATTAAAAGAGAAATTTACAATTATTATGGTTACCCATAATATGCAGCAAGCATCACGTTCAGCGGACTGGACAGCTTTTATGCACCAAGGAAAATTAATTGAATTTAATCAGACAGCAGATATTTTTATGAATCCTCAACAACAACAAACAGCAGATTACCTTAGCGGAAAATTTGGTTAGGAGTGAAAACATGGGAGCTATTTTTGATGATGAATTAAAACGGCTACGGAGCCATTTTATGGAAATGGGAATTGATGCTAGTGAGCAGATCTATCAAGCAACGAAGGCATTTACGGATCATGATGCTGACTTAGCGGATAAAGTTTTAACAACTGATGCAAAGATTAATGATGAAGAAATTCATTTGGAAAAACAAGCGTTGAAGCTAATGGCATTGCAAAACCCGGTCGCAACCGACTTTCGGAAAATTATCAGTATCTTAAAAGCTAGTACTGATATCGAAAGATTAGGGGACTATTCTACCCATATTGCCCGCGCTGCGATCACCTTAAGCAAATTTGAACATCATGAAAAAATTGAACAACCGATTGAACAAATGATGATGATTGTTCGCAAGATGCTTGAACGAATCCTCGATGCTTATGTCTATACTGATGAGCAGGTTGCCTATGAGGTTGCTAACGAAGATTTGAAAGTTGATTTACTTTATGTAAAATTACAAAAAGTAATCATGAAAGCGCTGGTTAAAGGTGGCGAAGATGTGAAGGTCTATGAAAGTTATTTAGCCGTTATTCGGAATTTAGAACGAGCAGGTGACCATATTGTTAATTTAGCAGAATGGATTATTTACAGTGGATCAGGAAAACTGGTCGAATTAAATCCAGGAAAGGCTGATCCAACATTAGTCCGTCGAAAATTAAAAAAAGAATAATTAATAATAAAAGCAACCTCAATGTTGATTGGAGACAGCGAGATTGCTTTTATTGTTAGAAAGTTTAATTATAGAGATTGCTTTGTAACTGTGTATTAATGAATATTCTATTTTTTGATTAAACAACAGCGCTTCTAAGGGGGAGAGAAACACTAGAAGAGATTTTCCGATGTTAAAAATCATTTATACATGATAATGAGCAAGTTATAATGATAAAGGAAGAAAAGTAGCTATGTGATTAATTAAACTAGCTCAAAATAGACATCAAGTAGATAATTTTTTAACATGGCCCGGAAAACAAATCATAAATCCGCTCCTTTCGAGATGAAAGATGATAAATGAATGGAATAGTAATTAGGGGATTAATTACTATTTCAGTGCTATCTAACATAATGGGGTATCAGTTAGATAGAATAAATTTATTTTTTTAAATAAATTTATTGAATTTCATTTATCACCTTTATATTACCGTTTTTTTTTTTTTTTCAATACCAATCTCATAAAAATATTTATTTTGGATAATTATATTATAACCGAAGGAATATAATAAAAATTATTAGACAAAAGTATAGAAAAAGTAATGAAATCCTTGAACAAATTTCCTAGTGTTTAGCTGCTTTTAATATGGCATTTTTGGGGAATTATCAATTTTGTGACTAAAATCACTGGCTATCCAACTTGGGAAATAGCTAATTAATTGGAGTATGAAGAAATTTGTTATAATATTGCAAAAGATTAGTTAACATTTTCACAACGGGTATGATATAATACTTACAAACAAGAAATCCACTTGTTTATTTAAGTTAGATAAAAGACTCTTCATTGAAACAATGCATCCCTTTATCCAATTAACATCAACAACATTATTTGTTTCATAGATGAGTTTACTAAGTTACAAGCTTGATTTTTCCTACACAGTGTTAAATCAGGCTTTTTTAATGCGGTTAGCCTGTAATCACAATGAAGGATATGTTAGCTAAAAATATATCTTCAGTAAGTTATTAACAGAGAAGAATTATTATGACACAATCTTAACGACATTAGCTGCTCTCGAGGGAATGAACTAATCGATTCCTTCATCAGTGCAAAGGCCTTGCTGATGTAAGATCTTCATGATCTCATCACGTTTAGTATAGTGACGCTCGAGTTTAGCCCCAGCAATCTGGTTGGTAAAGGAATCACTTCGCTGGTTAGTATCGCGAAGATCGTAGTAAGTAGTAACTTCTTGATCATAATCGCTTAAGTCACTGAATTTGATCTCTTTCGGATAGTTATTATTAAATGCGATGAATTTTAATGGAAGGCGGGGCTTTAGTTGAGGTTCTTGATCAGGTACACCGATTTGTAATCCTAAAACTGGGAAGGTCATTTTAGGAAGATTAAGAACTTCGATAATTTTTTGCGGATCATTTTTAATTGAACCAAGGGGAACGACCCCGAGCCCCATACTCTCGGCAGCAGTAATTACGTTTTGTGCAGCCATAATTGCGTCATCGAGGCCTTGAAAGAAAATATCTGCCGTATGTAAACGTCCATCATCCTTGCCCTTTTGTTGCCGTATTTGTTGGTTGCGATAAAGGTCAACTAAAAAAATGAACAGGTCTCCATTTGCGCCGACATACGGTTGCTTACTAATTTCCCTAATTGCGGCGCGTTTATCTGGATCAGTAATATGCATAATTGACATCTGCTGCATAAACATACTAGTTGGCGTATGACTAGCAACAGAGTAAAGAGTATTCAGTTGTTCTGCTGAAAGGTTCGTTGGCTTAAATGCCCGAATTGTACGATGGTTTAATTGGTGCATAATAGTTTCATTGGTCATAAAAAGGACTCCTTTATATTAATTGAAGGGAGTGGGACAAAAGTAGCGATACCTTATGCCTCACTCCCTCATTTTTTAAAGTAAATGTTGTTCTTCCATTAATTCGCCAATCCAGTTCTTCTTGATTTTTTTGAGCAGTGGTTTTTCAACAATTTTTGGAATTGGCAAGTCAATTTCTTCAAGCGGTTTTTTATCGTTCATATAGTACATTGCCCGCATTAATTCGCGAATATCATAGATCGAATTAAAGACTTCTGGTACCCCGCGATCAACGTTAAGGAGACTATAAACAGCTTCCATTGCAGTCCGAACTGAATATTCAGTTGTAAAGACGGTATCCCGAGTTGGCGATTCGGCAAAGTTACCAATGAAGGCCAGGTTAGCTGACCCCTCAGGAACAACATCAGGACGATCGCCTTTCACCCGCGGCATGAAGTAGCTAGTAACGAATGGCATATAAACAGGAACGGTGTTAACCGATTCTTCTTTTGCTAAATCATCAATTAAAGCTTCTGGAACCCCAATATGGTAGAGCCATTCTTTAGTGATTTCTTCTCCAGTACAGTCAACAATTCGTTTTTTGATGTAATTACCTTCTGTATCAGAATAGAGACCATAGATCCATACAATGGTTTCGTTTGGCTTTTGACTCTTGAAATGAGGTTGGCGGTGGATAGTCCAACTCATCATCCAATTAGAATCAGTGACGGTAATAATTCCACCAGTGTTTACCTTTCCATCATGAAGGTCACGCTTAGTTAGTCGTTCAATGTACGGTTCGATTTGTGGATTCTTAACGGTAGCAGTTGCAGAAATAAACCAACTGCGGTTAGGAATATTTTTACAAAAGACGTCAGGGTGACCGAACGCTGGTGATTGTTTAGCAATATTTTCCCATAATTTCCAGCTGCCACCAAGGGCACGGGTTGGTTGCGCTACCTGATGGTGACTCCCATAATTTGAACTTTCCGTGATTGAACCATTGGTAACAAATACCAGGTCATCGTCAGTTAAGTTGATGGTTTTATCTTCGCCGCCTTGCTTAAGAATAATCTTTTTAGCGTGCTTTTCACCATTCTTGGTATCAACTAGGACGTTTTGGACCTGTGTATCATATTCAAACTTAACACCATGATCTTTAAGGTATGCAAGCAATGGTTTGGTCATTGATTCATACTGGTTGTACTTATTGAATTTAAGAGCAGTAAAGTCAGGCAAACCGTCAATATGGTGGATAAATCGCATTGCGTATCGCCGCATTTCAGCTAATGAGTGCCATCTCTCAAAAGCAAACATGGTTGACCAATAAATCCAGAAGTTACTCTTGAAGAAGTCCTCAGAGAAGTAATCACCGATCGTTAAGTCGCCGAGCTGATCTTCAGGTGTAAGGATCAGTTTCATCAATTCCTTAGTTGACTTGCCGAGAAGATACTTACCGTCAGTGGGAACCTCATTGCCCCGTTTATAAGTTAAGCGACAATTTGAACTATTTGGATCATCCTTATCTAGCCAATAATATTCATCAAGATAGGATGCGCCAGGGATTTCCAAGGATGGAATTGAACGATACATATCCCACATACATTCAAAGTGATTTTCCATTTCACGGCCACCACGAGTGACAAAGCCAACATCGGGGCGATCTTGACCATCTAAGGAACCACCAGCAATTGGTAACTCTTCAAAAATATGGATGCTTTCGCCTGGCATTTGGGCGTCACGAATTAAGAAGACAGCCGCAGAAAGACCTGCTAAACCAGCACCAACAATATAAGCATGTTTTTTATCCACTCCCGCCGGCTTACGGGGACGAGCGAATGCTTCATAATTTCCGTTTGAATAGTACATAAAAAGGTCTCCTTTCAGGAAAAACAATCTAGTATACAATTATATTGTAGCGCTTTCTCGAGATGATTTCCCAGGAAATAAAATAATGGTTTAGAATTTAAGAAAAACGCTTATAATTAGTTGAGTAATATTAATACGAGGAAGGATTAACGTGATTGAAATAAATAAACATAAATATACCTTTCCAAAAATCCTTACATTTGGGTTCTTGACCGTGATTTTTATGGGAACAATCTTGCTCTCCTTGCCGTTTGCAACACGACCGGGAGAAACGACAAATTTTATGACTGCTTTCTTCACTTCAACGAGTGCAACTTGTGTAACAGGGTTAACCCTCGTTAGTACAGCTCATCATTGGACATTATTTGGTCAGATTGTAATTGCAATCTTGATGGAAGTAGGCGGATTGGGCTTTATGACATTTGCAGTTATGATGTCACTTTTGGTTCGGCAGCGGATGAGGATGTCGACAAGGTTGCTAACCCAAGAAGCGCTTAATCTTGACCACTTATCCCAATTGAATGTGGTTTACCTTATCATTCGGCTTTCGTTACTTATCCAATTGGCGGGTGGAATCTTTTTATTTTTTGACTTCTATCCTCGTTATGGTTTTGGCAAGGGAATATGGTTTAGTATTTTTCACTCAATCTCAGCCTTTTGTAATGCCGGTTTTGACTTGTTTGATAATAGTATGGCAAATTATGCTAATGACCCTTATATGTTATGTGTGCTTGCTGTTTTGATTATTGCTGGATCATTAGGATTCTTAGTATGGAAAGACATCCTCAATTATCCAAAATATCACCGGCTATCGTTACATACGCAGTTAGCATTACGAACTGGGGCAGTGTTATTCATTGTTTCTGTGATTGTTTACTTTATTACTGAGAAAAACTTAGCGCAATTAAGTGATAAATTAAGTTTTTCCAACCGTATTCTCAATACCATCTTTATGGCAATCACCCCACGAACTGCCGGTTTAATCACTTTTCCTTATACTGATTTAAGCGCTGCTGGTCTCGCGTTTACTGTTATTTTGATGTTTATCGGTGGAACGCCAGGGTCGACTGCTGGTGGGGTTAAAACAACGACAATCGGACTATTGACGATTCAGAGTTTTGCGACCTTGCGTGGGCAACGGGATACGACTTTTGCCCATCGGCGCTTTACCCAAGAAAATATTTATCGGGCATTGACATTATTATTTGTTGCTTTATTTATTCTACTTGTATCAATTTTAATTCTTGTAGAAACACAGGATTTGCCCAAACATGATTCGTTAGCGTATGTTACCTTTGAGGCGGTGGCGGCCTTTGGAACAACTGGAATATCGTTAGGAATTACAACCCACCTTAATTTACTAGGTCAATTTATTATTATGTTTTTGATGTTTGTTGGACGGGTAGGGATCTATACTGTAATGTTCTCAATCCTAAATGCAAGTACAGCAGCAAAAAATTATCGTTATCCAGAGGAGAGTGTGTTAATTGGCTAAAAAAGAAAGTTATGCTGTTATTGGAATCGGACAATTTGGGGCCTCGATATGTGAAGCCTTAGTTCAAGCCGGGCAAGAAGTATTGGCGATTGATTCTAGTGAAGAAGTGGTAAATGAATTTGCAGGGTCAGTTATGCGGGCGGTAATTGCGGATGCGCAAGATGAGGATGCCCTGCGCGACCTTGACATCGGTAGTTTTGACCATGTTTATATTTCGATCGGAAAAAATGTTGAAGCAAGTATTATGGCCACACTAATCGCTAAAGAACTTGGGGCACCAGATGTAATCTGTCGGGCTGAGAATGTTAATCATGCGCGCGTTTTAGAACGAATTGGCGCTGATATGGTTGTTCGTCCAGAGCATGATTTAGCTAAGCGACTTATTTTCCAACAATTAAATCCCAGCGTCATCGATTATGTAACTTTAAGTAAGGAAATAACCTTAGCAGAAGTAAATATTAATAACCCGAAGTTCTTTAATAAGACTTTAGACGAACTGGATTTTCGTAATCGTTATAATGTTAATGTGATTATCATTGTTAGCCAGGATGATGAAGTCAACCAGATGCCGCAAGCTAATGATGTAATTCAACCACATGATAAGATTACAGTCGTAGGAAATTTAAAAGATATTCGAAAATTAAACGATATTGTTAGTTAAATAATAGGTGAAGAGAATTGATAGTCGTGATTGTGATCGTAATTGTTATAGTTGCTGGGATTGTTGGATGGTGGTTCTGGCAACGACAACAGGTTTGGGAAAAGATAAGTGCTGATTTATCGCTAGGTGAGAATGTTCAAATCCTTGATATGAGCGTTGGTAATGGAAAAACGTTTATTAACCTTGCCAAGCAATTGACTGTTCCCGGGAAAATTATGGGGATAGTTAAAAATGAAAAGCAGGCACAGCAAGTAAAGGAACTGATAAAAGAAGAGGTAGTAGCTGATCGGGCGAAAGTAGAGTTGACTGATAATACTAATTTGCCTTTCACTGATCATCAGTTTGACTATGTTCTGATTAGTAATTTACAACAGGTGAAACCAGCAATTACGCAAGGACGTGTTTTACAAGAGGCGATAAGGGTCCTCGCTTTTAAGGGAACCCTAGTGATTACTGCTACTACTGTGCAACGTTATCGTCAACTACTGGAATATTATCGGTTTAATGATATTAAAGTTAAACAAATAGGTGGACAGCGTGTGATGGTTGCGCGACGAAACTAAAATAAAGAAGCAGGGTTTGAACATAAATACCGTTCAGCCCTGCTTCTTTAATTCAGTTGTAAAATGAGATTGATAAAAGCGTCACACCAAAGATAAAAATTTTTTAATATCAAATTACTCTCCCAAAAGTAAATAGTGCCCAGTCTTTTATTGCATCAAAAGTTACAACAAAATTTATTATCATCTTACAATATTTGATTAGTTTTTTAAACACTGATAACTGAAAATAAGGGTATTTATCTATTGGGTTTATGCTGATAAATAATGAAAAAATTATACCAACACCAGCAAGTTCAACCCCGTGACCAAGCTAGCCAAAACATATCCAAGGACGGTTTGCCATGGTGAATTAACGTGTGGTCCCATCAGTTTCTTATTGCCCGTCAAAGCAACAAGGGGATAGAGGGTAAATGGTAAGGCAATACTAAGGACAATTTGGGCATAAATAATGAGTTGCTCAAACTGCTCTTCGTTGAAATTAATCATGAAGCCGATAATTAGGATTGGTACTAAAGTTACGGCCCGAGTAAGAAGGCGTCGTTTCCATAGCGGGAGGCGAATATTGATAAAACCTTCCATGACAATTTGGCCAGCCAAGGTACTAGTGATTGAGGAGATTAAACCAGTTACCAAAAGAGCAAAGGCAAAGAGCCAACTCATTAATGGGCTTGCTAGAGTACCGACGATATGGGGATTCTTTAGTCCGAAAAAGACATCCTCAAGACTGCCGAGACTTACCGCGTGAAAGAAGAGGGTTCCACCAAGGATAAGCAGAAGAGCGTTGACGATGAAGGCCGCAAAAAGGTGAATTAATGAATCCCAATTAGCAAAACGGAGCGTTTCTTTGACTTGCTTTGGATCATGCTCATTATAGCGTCGACTTTGTGCCAGGGATGAATGAAGGTAAATATTATGGGGCATAATCGTGGCCCCGACAATTCCTAAACTAATTAGCAACTCACTGTGATTAGTAAAAATCGTGGAACGGGGAATAAAACCGTCCATGATTGCGGAAAATTCGGGATGAGCCCGGCATACTTCAATCGCAAAGATAGTGCCGACAACCAGAATGGCAGTTAAAACGATAAATTCAATTCGGCGGATCCCAAAATGAAGGAAAAATAAGACAACTAGCACGTCCGCAATTGTTAATAGGACGCCGATAAGTAATGGCAGCTTGAATAGCATGTTTAAGGCGACGGCAGTTCCGACTACTCCGGTTAAGTCAGTTGCCATCATCGCTATTTCATTAAATAACCACAGGGCAATCCGCAGGGGAGTAGGTAAGCGTCGCGCGATTGCCTGGGCAAGGTCGGTTCTGGTGGTAACGCCGAGTTTAATTGATAAAGATTGCATGTACATAGCGATTAAAATGGCGGTAAAAAGGACCACTAAGAGTTGATAGCGGTATTGGCTACCACCAGCAAGGGAAGTTAACCAGTTCCCCGGGTCCATATAACCAACAGCGACTAAAGCACCCGGGCCACTATAAGCAAGAAATTTTTGCCAAAATGCACTTTGATAGACATTTGGAACATCAACACTCCCATTGATTTCGTCTAAACTTTTCCGTTCCATTTTTATCCCTTTCGTTGCACAAGATCGGTAATAAACTGGGCAAATTCTGGTGAATCATTGAGCGAAGGCACCATTACAAGGTTATTTCCGCCATTTTCACGAAAGATCTGATAGTTTTGCACTTGATCTTCTTCTAACGTTTCTAAGCAGTCCGCCACAAATGATGGGGCAACGACTAACACATCACGATGCCCGAGTTGTGCCTCATTAAGCAGGGTATTTCGGAGGTAAGGTTTTAACCATGGCATTGGGCCAAACTTAGATTGGTAAGCCATCTTAATTTGCTTTTCGGGAATGTTCAGGCGTTTGATCAGTTCTGCGGTAGCCGCTTCTGTTTCATCGCGATAAGGATCACCATGATTAACCATGGCAGTCGGAATTCCATGATATGAAATGAGTAATTTATCATATTTCCCCCTATCCCATGCCGTTTGAATTTGCTTAGCCACTAAGTCTAGATAATCTTCTTCTGCCGAGAAACGATCAATTATTTTCGCTTCTGGATCAGCATCCTTTACCTTATCAATAATTGTTTGGGTTGTACTTTTAGTGAAAAAAGGGAAGAGCGGCAAAACTGTGATATTTTGGCATTCCTTTTTCATTTCGGCGATTGTATCGCTAATTTTAGGCTTGCCATAGGTCATTGCCATTTTGACAACCCATTCCGGCATTAATTCCTGAACCTTAGCAACCAATCGTTCTGTGTAGACAATTAATGGGGAGCCATCTTTTGTCCAACAATTACGATAAAAAGTCGCTGATCGCCATGATCTCGTTGGGAGAATAATCCCACGAAGGAGTGGCTGCCATAATGCTGGTGGCATTTCGATAACATTTCGATCACTGAGGAATTCTTTCAAATAACGTTTAACGTCGGGAGTTGTTGGCGTATCGGGTGAACCGAGATTGACTAATAGTAGTCCATTCTTTTTCATAGGTATCGCTCCTGCTTTATAAAATAATTCTTTTTTATTTTACACCTGTCACTGTAAATTTTCTTGACAACTTACTTTTAACTAGTTATTATTACTGTAATTTGAATTACGAGGAAATTACCAATGGAAAACAATTATTTTGTTAACGCAAATACTTGTTGTTGTGAATCGCGTCTTATGCGACTCACTTTTTGGTATACTCATTTTTAATTGAATTACTATCAAGTTGATAATACATAAGGCACAAATCCAAGATTATTCTTGAGTTTGCGCCTTTTTTTATACACTGAGGAAGAAGGAACTTATGATGTTAGTTGAAAATACTTATGATTTGATTGGTCACACCCCCTTAATGCACTTGCCGATGAAGACTCCGAATGACGTTAATATTTATGCTAAGCTCGAAATGTTTAACCCAGGTGGCAGTATCAAGGATCGTTTGGGGATGGCATTAATCCAGCGAGGAATGGAAGAAGGAAAAATAAAAGATTCAACAACGATTATTGAGCCAACGGCCGGAAATACAGGAATTGGAGTCGCTTTAGCAGCATTAAAATATCATTTGCCAGTTAAATTAGTGGTGCCAGAAAAATTTAGCTTTGAAAAGCAAACATTAATGCGTGCCTTGGGAGCTGAAGTGATTAATACCCCTAGTGAAGAGGGAATTAAGGGGGCGATTGCGGCTGCAAAAGAATTGGCTGCTGAAATCGGGGATGCGTACGTGCCTTTACAATTTCAGAATCCAGCGAATCCTGATGTTTATCAACACACCTTAGGACCAGAAATTTTAGCTGACCTTGCTAATAAACCGCTGGCGGCCTTTGTGGCGGGTGCAGGAAGTGGTGGCACTTTTGCAGGAATTCAAAAATCGTTAAAGGATGCCTATCCTGAACTTAAAGGCTATGTAGTTGAGCCAGCGGGATCGATACTAAATGGCGGTCCAGCCCATCGTCACCGCACAGAAGGAATTGGAGTGGAGTTTATTCCACCATTTTTCAAGGATTTAGATTATACCGGGGTAAAAACGATTAGTGATGACGATGCATTCTATTATGTTCGCTGGGTTGCTAAAAATCTCGGCCTCTTTATTGGGAGCTCTAGTGGGGCTGCGCTTGCGGCAAGTTTAGAAGTTGCTAAAGAATTGCCACACGGGGCTAATTTAGTCACGGTATTTCCTGATTCAAGCGAGCGTTACCTTAGTGAACATATTTATGAGGAATAGACATGAATATCTTTCATTTCATTACGGATCGTTCATACATTAAAGAAGAACAAAAACACAATTATTTTAAAATAAAATGGTTGAAAATTTTTAGGTGGCATCGTTAATTCGCTTTTATTATCTATGTAATGTTCAATGTCTCTATTTCTAATTTAGTTAAGTTGTTACCTTAATTAAATAAAGAAGACGGGATAATAGTAAACCTCGGCCATTTATTTTAGTAGCTAATTGACGTGAAAATGTGGATAAGTTTTGAAGAATAATAAAACTAATGAGTTGGCACGAACAAGTAATAAGATAGACATATAGCAGTATTAGGATTAATTGCTGCTATGATTATTTAGGAATTCTACCAAAAGAAAAAGCGTTAAATTAGAGGAAGAGCTATCTGCCACTAAAATAAATCCTCAATTTAACGCTTTTAATAATTAGAAGAATATTTTACTCATAATAATCATAAACACCAATAAGCAGGTTGAACTAATCGCAGCCGCACCAAAAACGGCACCTCCGCGTTTGAAAATAACCTTAAAGTTTACTGAAACACCTAATGCAGCCATTGCCATTCCTAAAAAGATGTAGGCTGCTTGAACAAGTGCATCAAGGAAGGCTGGTGAAAATGGAAGAAAGGTTCCTAACACACTAGTTAAAATAAAACCACCAAGGAACCAAGGAATTGGTAATTTCTTTGGTTCTTTAGTATGTTCTTCTTCACTTTCAACTACAAGGCGATGTTGATACCAGTAACCAACAATTAAAGCGACTGGCGCTAAGAGAAGAACACGTGAAAGTTTCATAATAAGGGCGTTATCTAAACTTGCTTCACCAAAAGCACCCCCGGCTGCAACGGCATGAGCAATTTCATGTAATGAACCACCGGCAACAATTCCAAACTGTGGATCAGTAAGCCCGAGGAGTGGCTTGATACCAATTTCAACTAAAGTAAATACTGTCCCCATTACACAAACAACAGCAACAGCTAATACTTCATTTTCTCGTTTGCGCTCCTCGTTGTCGGTTTCAATTTGTGGTGAAACCCCCATTACGGCAGCTGCTCCACAAATACCACAGCCGCAAGCAGATAGAATAGCTAATTCATCTTCTGCACCAAACTTTCGACTGAGCCAATAAGTAAGGACAATGGTTCCGGTAACCCCAATAGCTGCAACCAAAATAGTCTTAACTCCAGCGGCAGCAAGCTTTTCTAGGTTTAAGCGGAAACCAAGGAGAATAATACCAAGTCGTAAAAATTTGTTAGAAATAAATCCGATGCCGCCTTGAGCCTCATTTCGCAAGCTAGCAGGAGTCAACTGCATTACAATACCTAATAATAAAGCAATAACCAATGCCCCGATCAAGTTGACATAAGGCAGTTTTGCTAAAAGAACTCCAGCGACAGAACAAATTAAGGTCATAATGGCAGCAATCCAAAATGACCTAGTCTTCATAATACTCATTAGATTTTCTACCCCCAAAATAATAATTGATACTTTATCACTTTAACAAATGTGTCGTGATAAACAAGAGGGAATTTAGAAATTAGTAACAAATTGTTTAATTGTATCGTTTATCGCAGATTGAGGTTATACTATTATTTGTAATTTTAACATTTAGAAAAATCAAAATGAGGTGAGAAAATGGAAATTAAAAGTGTTAACTTAGATCAACCATATTCGTCTCTAGATATTTATCATAGTAATACTGATAAAGGGTTGCCCGGCCTTGTTATTTTGCCAGGAGGTAGTTATAACCAGATTATGGAGCGAGATTCCGAACGTGTGGCATTAACTTTTGCAACCCATGCATGGCAAACGTTTGTTGTGCGGTATCCAGTGGTTGAACATAAAAGTTATGAGGAAGCTAAAATAGCAGTCCATCAAGCATTTGAATATATTGTCGACCATGCAGATGAATTAGATGTTGACATTGATCGGTTGGGAATTATTGGCTTTTCTGCAGGCGGCCAAATCGCTGCTGCATATAGTAATGAAAAACTAACACACGCTAAATTCGCTGCATTAGGATATCCTGTTATTCAACCCTTGATTGATGACCGCATGGGGGTTACAACCGAAAACGTGGCAAAACTGGTAAATCCACAAACACCACCAACATTTATGTGGGGCTCAGCAAAAGATGAACTAACGCCCTTTGTTGATCACCTCCAAGTATATGCCGATGCGTTGATTAAGCATGATATTCCATATGAATTACATGAATTTGGTACAGGGGGACATGGGATTGCATTAGCTAACGAATATACTGGCATTGTCAATAATGATCGGGTAGATACTCATATGGGGAAGTGGTTCCCGCTATTTCTTGAGTGGTTAACTGAATTGAATTTGATTTAAATAATGATTAAGGAGCTTCAAACGACTATTGTTTTGCCGCATGAAGCTCCTTTTTAATATTAAGTTGGGAAATTTGAATTATTTCCCAGGAAATATTAAATTTCAATTTTCTTTGTAGCGATTTGATTAATGAAGTTTTGGTCGTGCTCAACAATTAGCATTGGAGGCCGCTTTTCTTGAATTAACTGAATTAGTTGTTGCTGATTATAGGTATCAAGATAATTTAGTGGCTCATCCCATAAATAAAGGTGGGCAGGGTCAGCTAATGACCGTGCTAGTTCAACCTTCTTTTGTTGTCCCATACTCATTTCTTCAATCGGAACATTAAAAGTAGTGCGCTCCAATCCTAATTTACGAAGAAGGTTAAGAAATTGATCGTAGTTAATTCTAGAAGAAGATGCAAAACTACGTAAACTTCCATGATTATCAGAATAATCTTGACGTACTGTGCTGATTTTAAGGGTACTGCTAAAAAGTATCTCTCCGCTTTGTTTACCACTGAATGTCCCGATGATTGCATCAATGATACTAGATTTTCCAGTACCATTATTACCACAGAGTAGGATCTGGTCATGTTTTTCAATGGTTGTAGTGATATTAGAACAGAGTTGTTTAGTTGGATATGATAACGTTAGATCATTAATGCTTAACAATGGTTGATGATTAGTGGGGAGGACATTAATTGTTAGCGGAACAACTTTTTCAATTTCTTTTAACAGCCCTTTTTGTTCATCAATTGCAGTATCTAAGCGTCCTTTCATTATTGTTGCTTTTTTCATCATTTTTGCAGCTTTGGCACCAATAAAGCCTTTATCTGCATGCGAATTATTCTTCTTTTCATTTTCTGCTTGTTGAGCCCATTGAGATTTTGCCTGCCGTGTTTGCTTTAAATGATGAATATCTTTTAATAAATTTTCGTTTTTCTTGATGGCCGCAGAATCTCGTTGCTCCTTATGAACAAAATAATCACTGTAATTGCCATGGGTTAAAACAAGTTGGTGTTGTTCAATCACTAATGAATGATTAATGACTTGGTCGAGGAAATTACGGTCATGACTAGTAATAATGAAGCCAGTTTTCTTCGCTTTTAGATATTGAGCAATTTGTTTTCGACCATCTTGATCAAGGTGATTAGTAGGTTCATCAAGCAGGGGGAAATATCCATCTTGGGCAAAAAGAGTTGCTAGCATTACGCGCGTTTGTTCGCCACCGCTAAGACTACTGAAACGTTGCCAGAGTAATTTTGGAGGAGTTGACATCAAATTTAATTCTCGTTCGATTTGCCATTGTTCACCTTGATAGCCACTTCTCATAAGCACATCCAATGTGTAATCATCCGATTTGCGAATTGCTAATGGATAATAGTTAAACTTAAGATTGGTTTGAATACTTCCTTGAAAGGAAAGTTGTTTTTGCAAGATTTTGAGTAATGTGGTTTTGCCACGACCATTTCGCCCGAGAAGACCCAGCTTCCAATCGCTGCTAATATTGAGATCGCAATGATTAAAAAGCGGTTCTTGCCCAGGATAAGCAAAAGTTAAATTGTTTATCGTAATTGGTTCCATAAAAAAATCACCCTTTCGTTGATTGCAGAAAAGGTAACAAAAAAGCCTACCTCTACAGGTAGACTTTTAAACTAATGGTATTGGCCCATTAGTGCTCACTTATTGATCAATCATTGAAAAATAATTCTACCCGTAGTACCTTTCTGCGTGAATCCACAGTCCCAGATACATTAAATTGTGTAGAATTAAAATTTCAATGGATGATCCCTCCTAAAATTTGCTGCTAATAATATAGCAATTGGCTCTCAAGTTGTCAACTAACTAATTTAATTCACCCTCGGCAATTTGATCCAACATAGGGCGCGAAGGAATAAAGAAGAGTTGACCACCTAAAATATCAGAGAAGGTTAGGAGATAATCGTTTTGCTCAAGCATATTTTCAAGCATCTTCTTAGTTACAGTCCAATGACGTGAATAACCGATAAAGAAAGTTCCGGTATTATCAGCGGCAGGATCTGAATATGGAACATTCATGCGAACAATCTTCTGTTCAACACCATCAATTTCAGCTTGGGAAGCGACATTATGAGCGTTCTTAAACTTTTCCTTTTCACTTAATTCTAAGTCAGAAAACTTCTTTCGCCCGACAGCTTTTTCTTGTGTTTCAGTAGTTAGCTTATTCCAAATGTCCATGTTATGTCGCCATTTTTGTGCAAAGGCATAGGAACCATTTTCAAATGTAGGATCCTCATCACCAATAATGGCGTACTCCGCTGCATCCTGTGGTTCTGGATTTTCAGTTCCATCAATAAAGCCAATAATGGCTCGACCTTCAAAATAGCGGAAGCCTTTTGTTTCATCAACAACATTAGTAATATTTCTAATGAAGAGCATTACTTGGGCCATGAATTCGTAAACTGCAGCTTCATCATTTGCACGAATATGGAGGAAGATATCTCCTTTTGCAGCAGGCATTTTGTATTTTGGCCCGGTTAATGTTTGGTAAGTTTCTAATTCTTTGGGCTTAGGAGTGTTAGGGAAAAGATAGTCCCAGGCATCGTTGCTAAAGCCTAAAGAAACTTTAAGGTTACCCTTGTTATCTCGAATACGCATGGATCGGGTAATTGCTTGGAAACGTTCAACAAATTCTTGAATTGCTTCTTGTTCCTTTGCTTGATTTTCTCGCTTTAATTCTAATACGGTAAATTGGACATGTTCACCGGCGTCTTTCCAAACGTCTTGCGCTTTATTGGGATTCATTACCATTAGCTTCATCCTCCTTAAAATTACTACAAGGCAATTATAGCATTCTTTAAGGATAATTCTTAGATTGAGTTGAAGCCGTTTTCAAACTGAATTAAAATAAAATTGATACTAATTTTACAAAAGAGGCGGTTATTGTGCAGGAAACACAAACGAAGAAAAAACATCATTTTCATATGCCTTCTGCGTTTACGATTTTATTCTTAATTATTATTTTAATTGCAATTTTAACGTGGATTATTCCAGCAGGGGCATATGAAACAGATAAAGCTGGAAATATTATATCTGGTACATATAAGGCAGTTACAAATAAACCCCAGGGAATTTGGGACGTCTTTATGGCCCCCGTTATCGGGATGGTCGGTGATAAAAAGACAGATGGAGCTATCTCGGTATCACTATTTATTCTTGTTATCGGTGGATTCCTGGGAGTAGTTAATAAGACAAATGCGTTAAATGAAGGAATTGGTTCAATCGTTCGCCGGTATAAGGGACGAGAAAAACAATTGATTCCAATTTTAATGATTCTGTTTGCCCTTGGCGGATCAACATATGGAATGGGAGAAGAAACAATTGCGTTCTATCCACTCTTGATTCCCGTGATGATGGGAGTTGGCTTTGATTCAATTGTGGCGGTTGCGATTGCCTTAGTGGGAAGCCAAGTCGGTTGTCTTGCTTCGACCGTTAATCCCTTTGCCACCGGAGTAGCTTCTCAAACGTTAAATATTTCTCCTGGTGATGGTTTAGTTTCCCGGGTAATACTTTTAATTATTACGATAACGATTAGTATTATTTATGTTTATCACTACGCATCGGTAATCGAAAAAGATCCAACTAAATCACTGGTCTACAATCAACGAACAGAAGATGAAAAGCACTTTTTAGTCAAGGCTGACCCTAATGACGACCATAAGATGACTGGGCGACAAAAGACAGTTATTTGGCTATTCGGGATTACTTTTGTTGTGATGATTCTAGGACTAATCCCATGGTCAAACCTTAATAGTCATTGGACATTCTTTGATAAATTTACAAAGTGGTTGGTTAATATTCCATTTCTAGGTGATTTATTAGGTCATGATATGGCACCGCTGGGGACATGGTACTTTAACGAAATTACCATGCTTTTCCTGTTCATGTCGGTCTTGATTATGGCTGTTTACCATATGAAGGAAAGCGAATTTATTGATGCCTTTATGTCAGGAATGGGAGATTTCTTGAGTGTTGCAATTATTGTGGCAGTTGCACGGGGAATTCAAGTAATAATGAATAATGGAATGATCACTGGGACAGTTCTTCACTGGGGCGAATTAGGCCTTCATGGATTATCACAAACGATCTTTATTATTTTAACTTACATTTTCTATATTCCAATGTCATTTTTAATTCCATCAACATCCGGTTTAGCTGCGGCGACAATGGGAATTATCGGACCAATGGGGCATTTCGCGCATGTTTCAGGTAGTCTTGTTATTACTGCTTATCAAGCAGCTTCAGGTTGGGTTAACCTTATTACCCCAACTTCAGGAGTTGTTATGGGGGCATTAGCGATTGCTCATATTAATGTTGGCATTTGGTGGAAATGGATGCTGAAATTAATGATTTATCTCTTTGTTGCTACTTGCTTGTTCTTAGGAATTGCTGCCTTGCTCTAGGAGGAGATTTGAATGGATAAAATTATTACAGAAGATGAACAAAAAGCTGCTGTTAAAACTTTAGAACGACTAATTTCTGTTCCATCATATAATCAATCGGCAGGAGAAGGAGCGCCATTTGGCAGAGGAATTCGTAACGCCCTCGATGAAATGATGAAAATTTGTGATGAGTTAGGATTTAAGACCTATGAAGATCCAGATGGGTATTATGGCTATGCGGAAGTTGGTAGCGGGGACAAAATTTTTGGTGTAATTTGTCATCTTGATACGGTTCCGGCAGGTGATTTAGGTAAATGGAAACATGATCCATTTAAGGGCACAGTAATCAATGATGCAGTTTATGGACGAGGATCACAAGATGATAAAGGTCCAGGGATTGCAGCTTTATATGCTGTTAAAGCATTAATGGATCAAGGATATCAATTTAATCAACGAATTCGTTTTATTTATGGAACGGATGAAGAAATCCTATGGCGCGGAATTGCTGAATACAATAAAAAGGAAGCACCAATTGATAGTGGGATTTCTCCGGATGCTGAATTTCCATTAATTTATGCTGAAAAGGGGTTGCAACAATCTTATCTCGTCGGTCCCGGAACAGATAAATTAAAGCTCAACTTGAAAAATGCGTTTAATGCCGTTCCCGATAGTGCAGTGTACGATGGCCCAAAGCAGGACGAAGTGAAGGCTGCTTTAGATAAGCATGGCTTTGAATATACAAGTGATGGCAATTCAATTACTGTTATTGGTAAGTCCGTTCATGCGATGATGGCACCCGAAGGAACGAATGCTGTTTTGCGGTTAGCGATTGCACTTGATGATGTTTTTGATTTTAAGCCACTCGATTTTATTGGTCAGTTGTTTAAGGAAGATGCAACTGGAAGTAATGTTCTTGGCGATGTTCGCGACGAGTCTGGACAATTAACTTTCAATATTTCTAGTCTTGAGATTAATGAAAATGAAACGAGGATGCAAATTGATTTACGAATTCCCGTAACGATCGATCGCGATAATTTGCTAGCAAAACTAAGTGAGCAGGTAGCAGCTTACGATTTGAAGTATGTTCATTTTGATTATTTAGCACCACTGTATGTTCCAAAAGACAGTAAATTAGTTCAAACTTTGATGAAAGTTTATAAAGAACAAACTGGGGATGTTGATGCTGAACCACAAATTTCCGGTGGAGCAACATTTGCCCGAACGATGAATAATTGTGTTGCCTTTGGGGGAATGTTACCAACAACTCCCGATTATATGCATCAAGCCAATGAACAGTGGCCATTGCCAGACATGTATAAAGCAATGGAAATCTATGCTCAGGCAATCAAGAAACTTTGTGTGGATTAAGTAAATATTAAATTGAAAAGGGTAAAACGATGAATTAGTCATTGCTTTACTCTTTTTTAATAAAAAAATTATAAAAATATAATGTGTTAAAATTCACAAGAAGCCCTAAAAGAGTTTTGAAATAGCGTTATCATCCGTTTTCACATTCTTTCATTTGAAGCGCGTTATAATAACAATGTAATGGATTACAATTTTTTGTAATAAATCTTTGTTAAACGTTTGACATTTCAAAAAGTTCATTGTATATTATTGATGTACAGTAATGATAAACGTTTATCAAATACCTATAGAAAGAGTACCTACTAATTATGAATAACAAAAATTCTCTTGTTACTAAATTGGCGTTCCTGTCAGTTTCATTCATGGTTACGAGTGCTTATGCCATTCAAGGTTCTTTACCGCAATTAAAGGCGGCACTCGGAATCTCACAGACACAGTCAGAATATTTAGTTACAACTCCATCGTTTGCCGTAATGATTTTTGTTGTCCTTTCACCATTACTTCAACAATGGTTCAACATTTCTGATAAAAAGATTATTATGGCCGGGGTTACAATTGTTGGTCTTGCCGGCATTGTTCCCATGTTTGCTAATGACTACACTGCGATTTTAATTTCCCGGTTAGTTTTAGGAGCTGGGTTTGGTTTATATAACTCTCAAGCAATTTCGATGATTTCAGTTTGGTATGAAGGTACAACCCGAGCTCAAATGCTTGGTTGGCGTGCTGCGGCCGAACAAATTGGTCAAGCATGTACCCTTGCAATTGCTGGATTGATCCTTAGCTATGCAGGTTGGCATGCATCATTTGCTGTCTATCTTCTCGCTTTCGTTGTTCTTTTCTTCTTTGCTGTTCGTGTTCCTGACGATAGTAAAGCACAAGACAGTAACGTTGCCGAAGACGATCTTGCTGAAGAATTAACTGAAGTGGAAGAACCAATTAAAAAGATTAGTCCAGTAGTTTACCTACTTGTTCTCTTTGCCTTCCTCTTGGTTGTGGACTATGTTGGAATGGAAAACCGGTTCCCTGGTTTAGCCGTTGCAATTAAGGGCAGCAGCTATACTGGTTCATCAATGTTCCTTTCCTTGATGTTAATTGGGGCAACGCTTGGTGGCTTATTCTACGGATCGATTAATAAAGTATTAGGTTTTAACACTGTTTACCTTGGTCTTGGGTTAATGGCCATTTCGAACTTCTTATTTGCCTTCGCAAACGGCAACTTTGTAATGTTAGTAATTGGTTTGCTTTTAATCGGTTTCCCACTACAATTAGTTTCCCCGTTGATTTTTAACTTGTTGCCTGATTTGGCCCCTGCTAAGCGTCAACCATTAGTAACTTCAATGGTACTGATTGGTTTTAACTTTGGAGCTTTCTTCTCACCAACAATTGCTGAATGGATGAACCGGTTAGTCGGTCGTCCAATGAGTGGCCTTGATCTTGCTGCTCCATTCCCAATCTACGGGGTAATGCTAATAGTTATTGCCTTAATTATCTTCTTTGCAACTCGTCATTCTAAACAAGCTAACTAAATTTAAAATTATTGGAGGATATCATTATGCCAATCAAAAACGAAGCAATGTTAATTACTTACTCTGACTCAATGGGTAAAAATATTAAAGAAACTCATGAAGTATTAAAGAACTATATCGGTGATGCAATCGGTGGTGTTCACTTACTTCCATTCTTCCCATCAACCGGTGACCGTGGTTTCGCACCATACCGTTACGATGTTGTTGATTCTGCTTTTGGTAACTGGGACGATGTTGAAGCATTGGGTGAAGACTACTACTTAATGTTTGACTTCATGATTAACCATATTTCCAAGAAATCTGAAATGTATCAAGACTTCAAGAAGAAGCACGATGATTCTAAGTACAACGACTTCTTTATCCGTTGGGAAAAGTTCTGGGAAAAAGCTGGTAAGAACCGTCCAACTCAAGAAGATGTTGATTTGATTTACAAGCGAAAAGATAAGGCTCCTAAGCAAGAAATTACCTTTGATGATGGTACTACTGAAAACTTATGGAACACTTTCGGTGAAGAACAAATTGATATTAATGTTAAGAGTAAGGTAGCTAACGAATTCTTCAAGGAAACATTAATTGACATGGTTAAGCACGGTGCTGATATGATTCGTCTTGATGCCTTTGCTTACGCTATCAAGAAGGTTGGTACTAATGATTTCTTTGTTGAACCTGAAATCTGGGATCTCTTAAATGAAGTTCAAGATATTTTGGCTCCATACAAGGCTATTATCCTTCCTGAAATTCACGAACACTACACAATTCCACAAAAGATTTCACAACATGATTTCTTCATCTATGACTTTACTTTACCAATGACTACTCTTTATACCCTTTACTCTGGTAAGACTAACCGCCTTGCTAAGTGGTTAAAGATGTCACCAATGAAGCAATTTACTACTCTTGATACTCATGATGGTATTGGAGTTGTTGATGCTAAGGATATCTTAACTGATGATGAAATCGAATATGCATCCAACGAATTATACAAGGTTGGTGCTAACGTTAAGCGGAAATACTCAAGTGCTGAATACAACAACTTGGATATTTACCAAATTAACTCTACTTACTACTCCGCATTAGGTGACGATGATAAAGCTTACTTACTTTCTCGTGCGTTCCAAGTATTTGCACCTGGTATTCCAATGGTTTACTATGTTGGTTTACTTGCTGGTTCAAATGACCTTGAATTGCTTGAAAAGACTAAGGAAGGTCGTAACATTAACCGTCACTACTACACTAAGGAAGAAGTTGCGCAAGAAGTTCAACGTCCAGTAGTTAAGAATCTTCTCGACTTACTTGCATGGCGGAATAAATTTGCCGCCTTTGATCTTGATGGTTCTATTGATGTGGAAACACCAACTGAAACAACCATTAAGATTACACGGAAGGATAAGGATGGCAAGAATGTTGCTGTTCTTGACGCTGATGCTGCTAACAAGACTTTCACTATTACAGCTAATGGTGAAAAAGTGATGGAACAAAAATAGACATCAAATTAATTAGTAATCTCTCTCAAAATAAAATAGGTAGTATTCCTTTCCAAAACGCTTGATCTCTCTCAATAAACTACCTATAAAAAATGGGGCTGGAAGAAAATTTGAAGTTTTCTTCCAGCCCTGTTTTGTTTATCATTTCAATTTAGTCTAATATTGGCTTTGTTACACGGGCAAGTTGTTCAATTACTTGTTGGCCCGCTGCCATTGATTGATTTTTATCCGTATAAACCGCAATCGTGTAGTCTGTTCCATTGCTATTTTTTACGTAGCCAATACTATTAACGATCCATTCATCTTTACCGTAATTTAGCCAACCATTTTTTAATGCAAAATTATCGCTGCTTGCTGAGATTCCCCAGGCTTGGTCCCTTTCGACACTACTCATTAAATCACGAATTTCTTTTCTTTCATCATCAGATAAAACTTTAGACTTATAGAAAATATTATTTAATAGTTTAACTTGATCTTTTGGCGTAGTAACGGTTAATCCCCAACTACTATTTGCCTTAGATTGTGTCATGCCAAATTTTTCAAAAGTTTGTTGGAGACCGTTTTTTCCACCAAGATAATCTTCAAATAATTCGCTAGTTGAATCATTGTCACTCTGTTCAATCATCTTCGTAGCGAGTGATTTTTGATGACTTGTAAGGGGACTTTGTTGTTTAGCAAGAATTCCTGCTAAAATACTAACCTTTACTGTACTAGCAGTTCGAAATTTATGCTGGGGAGCATTACTAGAAGTATAAATTTGATGGGTCTTTGGTGAATATACAGCAATACTTACATTATTATTGGAAGTAAAGATAATCTTATTCCATGCTGATTTTAGGCGGGCACTTGTCGAGCTGAAGTGACGGACACCCATAATAATAAGCAGAATAGCGATAATAATTAAAATAAGCCTGCGCGGTTTACGACGATGACGTTGCGATCTTTGCATTCTTTAACCGACCCTTTCTGATTAAGATTAGCATACTTATTAATAATACAGATAATTTTTGAAATATAAAAGATACATCTTCTTAATTTAATGAAAAATAAGGATTTCCTTTGAATTGTTACCAAATCGTTACACCTTTTTTGGACAGAATAGGATATGATAGTTAAATGTGCAAAGGAGAGAAATGATTAAAATGAAAAAAGTTCAATCTTTTTTTACCAAACTATTATTGGTAATGGCAGTAATTAGTATCTGTTTAAATGGCTTGGGGATGTTCGCAAAAGTTCATGCTGATACTGCAGCTTTTCAGATGGATGCACGAGCAGCTTATGCGATTGATGCAGAAAGTGGCCAGGTGCTATACCAAAAAAATGCAACTAAACGCTACCAAATTGCATCTGTAATTAAAATCTTAACTTTAGGAGTGATTTTACAAGACATTCGAAACCATCATTTGAAATGGGATCAAAAGATTAAGATTACACCAGCAGTTGCCAAAATGGCGGATGACTGGCACTTTTCCAATGTTCCATTAGTAAATGGGGAAGAATACACTGTCCGTCAGTTAGTCGATTCAATGATGCTCGTATCTGCTGATGGAAGTACCGAAGCATTAGCATTAGCTGACGCGGGCAGTACAGCAGCCTTTAATAAGAAGATGATGGCATTTGCGAAAAAAGCAGGGGTTAGAGACATAAAAATCTACAATATGATTGGGCTACCTAACGGGGACTTAGGAGAACATAAACTTAAAGGTGTAGATAAAGACGCCGAGAACTTATTATCTGCTAAAGATGTTGCTCTTATTTCAAAGTATCTTGTTGAACAGTATCCTGAAACTCTTGACATTACAAAGCAAAAATTTGCTAACTTTGATGTAACTAAAGACCAACAATATTTAATGACAAATGTAAATGCTCTTTTACCACAAAACGGTTTTGCTCCTAAGAATGGGGAAATTGATGGCTTAAAGACTGGTAATACTGATCGCGCAGGTAAGTGTATTGTGTCAACAGGAACCTTTGCTGGACGTCGGATTATTTTAGTTGCCTTACACACAAAAGGTGAATGGAATGATCAGTCAAAGATGCAACAAGACTTTTATAATAAATTGGTCGATGAGTATCAACCAGTTGAAATCAAAAAAGTAAGTGATCTTTCAGCTAAGCTCACCAGTGTAAAAGTAAAGAATGGTAAAAATAAGAATAAGGCTAATATTAAGCTAACAAAGAAGACTACTGTTTGGCTTCCAAAAAATATGAAATTACAAGCAACTAAACCAACATTACGAGTGCAGGGAGATGACCAAAAACAACTAACTGCACCGGTAAAGAAGAATCAACAAGTTGGCTCAATTAAGTTGCATATTCCAGGATTGCCTGATTTTAATATTCCAGTAAGTACAAGTCAAAGTATTGCTAAAAAGTCGATGTTTTAGGAAATAGATGATTGAATAGGAGAATTCCCATCAATCATCTATTTGTTTACGCACTAAAATTACCAAGGAATAAAATTACCAATAATTTCAAGACGTATTATTTGTATAATTTAAATTATAAAAATATAATAAAAGTGAATTAGGAATTATAGCTATTATATTAGGAGGTAATTATTTATGGCTGATTACGCAAAACGTCAACTTAAGGCTTTGGACCGGATTGCAAAGAAGATTGCAGATGCAGAAGGACACTTAACAAAGATTGAAGATAGTGTTGACAATAAGAAGCACCGCACTGCTCAACACGAAACAATTAAGGACATTAAGTCAATTCTTAAGCACGCTTGGAAAGTAGATAAGGACTCAGTAAAGCTTGAAGAACGTGCTGGTGAAGGTCGTAAAGATCCAGCAGAAAATCACTATGTTTACATGGAAGATGAAGAAGGCGTTATCAAGGACCTTAACAAGGGATTTAAGGAACTTGATGAAAAGTTAGCAACTCTTCCTGATGATGAAGGTGGCAAGATCAAGGCATTCCGTGCAGAACACCATTACCTTGAAAAGGCAAAGGAAATTCTTCAAAAGGCTGGGAAGTATAACCCAGATGACAAAGACTAATTTATAATTCCTAACACAAAAAAGAGATCGGCGAATTGTCGGTCTCTTTTTTTGGGCATTTTACTTAGTAATTTAATTAGTATTCAACGTGCCACTTAATAGTGTATGACTTTTCTTCACCTGGATGTAAAGCGATATCCCCAAATTCTGGATGATGAGGAGCGTCTGAAAGAGTCTGTGCTTCCATTGCTAACCCAAGATGGGGATGAACTTGTCCGTGATTGTAAACCGCTGCATCATCTGAGTTCATAGTATACATAACTAATCCATTGCGATCAGAGTAAAGACTCATCTTCCGGCCACTTTCTGGATCTTCAAGTGTGGCAACTGGTTTTGTGAGACTAGGGGTAACTTCCCAAATATCGTCAAAGCCGTTTTCCTTAGTTGAACTCATTTTTTCTAGAGCATCTCCCATTTTAGTTGGGGAGCTAAAGTCAAATGGTGTTCCTTCGTTAGCGATCTTTTCACCGGTTGGAATCTTACCATCATTGACAGCTAAGTGATTTTCAGAATTGACATAAAGCTTTAATTGATCCACTGTTGGGACATTTGCTGCTGCCATATTCCAGTATGTATGATTGGTAGGATTGAACAGGGTATCTGCATCAGTAGTAGCAGACATCCTAAGTGAAAGGAAGTCGTCGTTATTTAGAGTGTAAGTTGCAGTGACATGCATCTTACCGGGATATGTGTCAACTTTAGGACTTAAAGTTAGACTAAGAGTGATTGAAACAGAATCATCGGTTGCTTTCGTATCATCAACATGCCAAATATGACTGTAAAAACCATTAGTTCCACCATGAAGGGCATTTTTACCTTCATTTTGTTCGATTTGGTAATCTTTACCATCAATACTGAACTTACCATCTGCAATTCGTCCAGCAACCCGGCCAATTAAACGGTTAGTACAAAAACCGTTATTGGTAAATTCATCGAGGTTTTCAGAGGTCAAAATCATATCGGCCAAACCACCATCTTTGGTTGGAACCTTAAAAGATTGGAGCAACCCGGCAAAATCAAGAATTCCTACTTGCACACCATTATTGTTCGTTAAAATATATTTTGTTACTGGTTCGCCTTTGTAGGTTCCAAATGGTACTTTAGAAATTTCCATAAAATATTTCCTCCTTGAAGTAAGCGCTTTTACAAATTCTATTTTACCACAATTTTATTTTAAAATTGCGCAATCGTTTGCTCTAAAATAGATATGCTAGAATAAATAAGAGTAAAAATGAGTGATATTTATGGGGTATATAAAATGATTAAAAATAAGTGGAATAAATTCAAACGTAATTTTAGTAAAAATTTTATCGACTTTTTAATGATTTTTGCTGCTGAACAGGATTTTATTAATAAGCATCGCCATAAAAGCAGTGTAATTAAGGAACAAGGCCGTTATGGAAGTGATCAGCGAAAAAATTCTGAAAAATAGTATCATAAACCCTTGATAGTAAATTTGTGCTCGAAATAAAACCTAATATTAAATTTTGTTAATCAAGTGATTTTACGAAATTGTCTTATAAATACCGCTAAAATTTGAGATAAAATATTAGCGGCATTTATATTTTTTGCATTTTATATTATCTGATGATAATCGATATAAACATATTAATCTAATGAAAGATATAAATTTAAATTTTTTGTTATCAAAATTTATAGAATGAATGTTGATATATCAAAAATTATATCGTTTTTTTTTTTTTTTATTTTATCAATCGAAAGATAAGCGAAAACGACTTGAAATAGAAAGAGCGATTACATAAAATGAGGGTGTTGTAAGACAACAATTATTTTGAAGTTTTTATTTTGGGAGGATTATTTATGAAAAATAATCAAGTACACTACAAAATGTACAAAGCAAAGAAAAATATTGTATATGCTGGTTTAATGACCACTGCTACTTTGGCAGGTCTTACATTAGCAAATGTTAATAGTACTGAAGTTCACGCCGATGTTGCTAACCAACCTGCTGTTACTGCAACAACTAGTTCTGCTAGTGCCGCAAGTACAACAAGTGCTTCTTCAAATGTTTCATCTGATGTAGTTTCACAAGCTCAAGAAAAGGTTAATGCTGCTAGCGATGCAGTTACTGCGGCTTCTAGTGCTGTTGTAACTACTAGTGCAGCTAACAGTACTGCTCAAGAAAATGTAGCAGCTGCTAAGAGTGCAGCAACTTCTACGGCTCAAAGTAACGCTAACTCTACTTCAGCTGTTGCAAGTTCAGCATTTAACGATTACAGTGCAGCCAAGTCAACTGCTAGTGCTGCTACTGAGACATCAACAAACATTGCAGCTGCTTATAACCAATTTAAGGATGGCAAGACTGACAATGCTTTGAATGTTGCACAAGCTGCCGTTAATGAAGCTCAAAAGCTTTACGGTAACAACAGTTCACAAGTTCAAGCAGCTGAAAACGTAATTAATGCAATCAACGAATATAACCAAAACCCAACTGTTTCCAACAAGGGTAAGGCTGTTGATGCTCTTAACGCATATGAAAAGTATGCTAATGAACAAATTGTTTCTGCTCAAAAGGCTCTTGACGAAGCAAATGCTAACCGAGCTAACCTTCAAAAGCAACTAGATGCAGCTCTTAGCGCACAAGCACAAGCAAAAACTGCTCTTGATAACGCTAAGTTGGCTGTTAATCTTGATGCCTTAAAGAAGGCCTATGAAGAAGCTTCAGCTAATGCAGAAAAGGCAACTGCTGCTTTGAACAATGCTAATAATGTATTAGCTAATGCCCAAAAAGCTCTTGATGACGCAAATGATGCTCAAAAGACAGCCGGCGACAATTTAGCAAATGCTAAGGCAGTAATTGCTGCAGCTGATGCTTTGGACGAAGCTAAGGCATTAAATGATGATGCTCAAAATAGCGATGCAGAAGACTACATGAAGGAAGGCTATGCACAAGATTACCAAAAAGCTCAAGATGCATATGATGCTGCTGCAAAGGCTAGTCCAGAAATCGCTAAGGCTTATCAAGCAGTTAAAGAAGCAAAGGCATTGAATGAAGATGCTCAAAACAGTGATGCAGAAGACTACATGAAGGAAGGCTATGCTCAAGCCTATCAAGATGCCAAAGACGCATTTAATAATGCTATGGCTGCATTACAAACAGCAAACGACGATGCTGTTAATAATGTTAAGGCTGCAACAGAAAAAGTAAATACTGCTAAAGACAATCAAACGGCAGCTCAAAAAACAGCAGATGATGCACGTAACGTTCAAACTGATGCACTTGCTAAATACAATGAATTACATCAACTTGAACAAAATGTTGCAAATGCTCAAGACGCTCTTAATGATGCTAATGCTGCTCAAAAGACAGCTAGTGATAACTTAGCTAATGCCCAAGCAGTTATCAAAGCAGCTGATGAATTAGACAGTGCTAAGGCATTGAATGATGACGCTCAGAACAGTGATGCAGAAGATTACATGAAAGAAGGCTATGCTCAAGCCTACCAAGATGCCAAGGATGCATATGATGCTGCTGCAAAGGCTAGTCCAGAAATCGCTAAGGCTTATCAAGAAGTTAAAGAAGCTAAGGCATTGAATGAAGATGCTCAAAACAGTGATGCAGAAGACTACATGAAGGAAGGCTATGCTCAAGCCTACCAAAAAGCTCAAGATGCTCTTAACAAGGCAATGGCTGCATTACAAACAGCAAATGATGATGCCGCAAATAATGTTAAGGATGCAACAGCAAAATTAGCTGATGCAAAGGTCCAACTTAATAATTACATTGCCAAGGCAACTGTTAATGAACAAAAGGCATATGATGACGCAACTGCTAAGGTTAATGATGCAACTAAGTCATTAGAAGATGCTAAGGCTGCTACTAAGAAGGCTCAGGATACCTCCAACCAAAAGAATGAATTCGCTACTGATGCTGCTGCAGCATATAACGAATTAAAGGCCGACCATAGTGAAAATGCATTGAATACTGCTCAAAACCTATTAAACAAGGTTCAAAAGGCTTACGGTCTTAACACTCCACAAGCTGATGCTGCAGAAGCTCTTGTAAGTGCTCTTAAGGATTACTACCTTAACCCAACTTCTCCAGCTGACAAGACCGCTACCTTGAACAAGATTCAAGAATCACAAAATGTATTTAACAATCTTGTTAAGGATGCTAATGCTGCTATGGATGCCGCAGAAGCTAAGTACCAAGATGCTCAAAAGAATGCTGATGCTGCTAAGGCAGTTCTTGATCGTGTAAACAACGGTGACTTTAGTGACTTCCCAGCTGTTAAGGACGCCGAAGAAGCTCAAAAGCTTGCTCAAACTAACTATGATAATGCATTAGCTAACTTGAAGAATGCGCAAGCTAACTTAGACTTAGCAAAGACTAACCTTGAAGCTGCTAAGAAGGCTGCTAGTGAAAAGCCAGCTGACAAGCCATCAACTGATGATCAAGGCAACAAAGGTGACGACACCAACAAGGGTGACGACACTAACAAGGGTGACGACACCAACAAGGGCGACGACACCAACAAGGGTGACGACACCAACAAGGGCGACGACACCAACAAAGGCGACGACACCAACAAAGGCGACGACACCAACAAGGGTGACGACACCAACAAGGGTGACGACACCAACAAGGGTGACGACACCAACAAGGGCGACGACACCAACAAGGGCGACGACACCAACAAGGGCGACGACACCAACAAGGGCGACGACACCAACAAAGGCGACGACACCAACAAGGGTGACGACACTGCTAAGGATAACGGCGCAGTTGTAAATGACACTAAGAAGAGTGAAGTTACTGTTGCTACATCAGCTGACAAGAAAGCTGCAACTACTAACGTAACTCGTGCTGAATACAAGGCTGCCAACAACCAAAACAGTACTAAGGCTGAAACATTACCACAAACTGGTAACGAAAATGGCGTTGCTGCAATCGCATTAGGTGCTGCAGCTGCTATGTTTGGCCTTGGCTTAGCTGGTAAGAAACGCGAATTCTAATAATTATATTTTGAAATTATTAGCTTGGATTTAATTTTATAATTTGCTCGGACATACTAGAGGGTTGTGACGAAGGTTTGCTTTGCCACAGCCTTTTAGTTTATATCCAAAAAGTGAGGGGAAAATATGGCTGATGTAAACAAGGCGTTAAAGCAGGCGCAAGCGACTTATGAGCAAGCTCAGCAATCCTATGAAAAGTTTAATCAAAAGTACCGTGAAGCAAAACAAGCAGTACTTTCTGCTCAAAGTACATTTGCCGGTGTTCAAACGATTGGCGACCGGATGACGATTGAAACAAGCAGTCAATTGTTGAAAAATGTTCAAAATAATTTAGACAGGATTTCCGCTAATCTCTTGGTAGCAAAGGAAAATGTAAAAGCGGCACGTAGTAATTTGGAAAATGCTAAAAAAGCAGTTGAATTAGAAGAGAAAAATCATCAACCGCTAAGATCGCCGATTTATACTACTATTTCAACAAATTATGGTGAAATCAAAATTACTAAAAAGAATAAGTCAAAACCGTCACAACAAAAGGTTGAAAAACGGCAGGAAGATGCTCCAATTAAAATGACAAGAGCCGAATATCGCCAAAAATTAAACGAACATAAATAGTATTAAAAAAGGACTTGCAAAAAGATAAATGCAAGTCCTTTTAAATCACTGTTAATTTATTAGTTTTCCTTTAGCGATTGCCAATTTGAATTGTCCATAGTCTGCTGTAACCTGGTCTACATACTTTAAAGCCCAATTTGGTAAAAGGGTATCTAGTTTCTTTTGATGTTTTAAATAACCACGGATCATCGGTGCGGTGGGACTTTGGGAATGAGCCATCGCTAGCAAGTAAGCACACGTTTGGCAGTAAAATTGAAAACTTTCAAAGTCGAGTTTATTAACGTTAATGGATTCTTTCATATCACGGAACTGTCGGATATAGTAGCTACGACCGCCAAAAGTGGTACTTCCTAAAAAGCGATCGGATGAGGATTGAAGAACCCGTTGCGCTGTTACAATTCTTTGACCAGCAATTTCTCCATTTCTAATTGCTTGTTGGACAGGAAGTGAAAGTAAGTTATAACGCAATGGCATAGCTTCTTTGACTTGTAACACGATGTGACTATTATCATTGCCAGTAAGCATGATTAAGTAACATCGTGTCCCGAAACTGCCAACACCGACACTGTAGCGGATAATATCAGAAATGTGAAAGTTTGCTAAAAGAACCCGAACATCTTGACGAACATTTTCGCAATATTTGTTATATCCTTTAACAATCTGTTGATAACGCACAGCATTTAGATGACGTGCACGTGGTGGGTTATCCCGAAAAACAAGGTGCCCTTGGTTGTTGATAGTCGCCATTTTTTGAATTATTTCTTCTGAATTACTACGCTGACTTTTTTTAAGAACCTTATTAAGAACTGTTTGCATTTGCGTTGAAATATCACCAAAAGACTCAATCGCTTTCCCCATATCTTCATAGGCAAATGAAAAATAAAAAAGTTGGGAAAGGCTCATCTTGTTGGCGCTTTTGATGGTATGGCGGTAGGTTTTAGTGGTTAATTGAAGAAGCTGGTAAAGGTCATCGCGATCAAAATGATTTTCTTCTCCTGCCAGTTCCGCGCTAACTAATAACCGTTTTAAATCACTTTCCCAATTTCCGATCCGCGCTTCGTCAAAGTCATTAAGGCCAAAGAGCAGTTTACGTTCAGGGGAGGCGTAAAAGCCAAAATTATTTACGTGAGCATCACCGCAGATAATTATGGGAAGATTACTTTGGGCCTGCCGCTTAAGGTCATGTTCCATTAATTCAGCCGTTCCACGGAAAAATGAAAAGCGACTGGCAAGCATTCTTTGGTGGCGCAATGGAAGCAACTCGGGGATCATGTTGGCTTCAGTGATCTGAATTATTTTAACGGGGTCCCGATCAACTGAAGTGAAGGCTCCTAACATGTCACTAGGAATTTCTTTTTGTTGACGCTTCCCACTATTTTCTAATTCAGCCTTAGTTTTATTGATTTGAATTTTTCGTAAGTCAAAAATATCGAGATTCTGGTTATTCAAAAGTAGCGCATCCTTTCAGAGACAATACTTATGTTTTATTTTAAATCTTTTCTTTCGTTTGTAAATATGGTTTGATTGAGTTGATAAATAATGCTTTTCAAAATAAAATTAATATAAGCGAAATTATAGGAGGAGTTGATAGGGTGATTATTGCAGTGGAAAATTCACTTGCCCAACATTTGCATGTTAATTCACAGGTTATTGCACCTTCTGAGCTATTAGAGACAAATGTTTGGACTATTCGTGTGACTGGTGAATTCATGATTATTATGAATAACTTAATGTCGTTGCCAATTATTGTACGTTATCCTCAACGCTTTAATGATTCACGATCTTTTATAGCAGCATTTAAACGTGAATTTTTAAGAGTATTAGAAGTTTCGCCAATTCCTCATGCAAAAATTAGGATGATTCGTGATGCCCAATTTAGCAAAGTCGTATTTACACGCCAAATTCAGCCAGAAACTCAACAACAATTGCAGATGTATCAGAACCTCATGATGGGACCTAATTCAATTATTGATTGGGAAAAAGACCCAACCAATGCTGAAATTGCACTTCAATTAGCGGAACAAACCCGCATTACCAATAAGACAACGGACGAAGAATATGTTGTAATGGATATTTTTGAAGATTATTCAATTACGGACTTTAAGGTTGCTACTCATCCTAAGCTTAATGAACATAACCGTCGCTATCTTTATCGTTCGCTTTCAATAAATGATATTATGAATGCAACCGCGGTAGGAGAAAAAATTTTAGATGATTATCAAGGTTATTTAGAAAGTCGTGGAACAAGCGAGAGTATCGTTGATCGGGATTTAGATTGTGCTGCAGATTATATTGGTTACTGTGAGGCCCTCGGTGAATCTGTTCTTGACGATATTACGTTGGTCTATCACTATTTCATTAACTATGAAAAACTACATAATAATCGCCCAACTGATACCGGCTTTCATTCTAAAAGTGATGCCTTTCGCGAATTTGGAAAATTTTTACGTGCAGAAGATCTTTTTTCTAGTGAAGACTATGATCTGTTTGTCCAAGCGATTAGTCAGGGGATAAAAGATCTTGGTTCTAAACAACGAATGTACCATTTGCAACGTATAATTCGTGATATGCAGCGTCAAGTAAGAAATCAGCGCGAGCAGGCAATCCAATATGTTAATAAACAATATACTATTTATGCTGAGCTTAGTGATTACTATCCTAAAATGTGGCGGCGATTTACTGTTAGTGGTGATACGCGTTTAGATATGTTGTGCTTTGCAATTTTAGCAGCCTTTAACGCGGATGGGCATCACTTATTTGAACTGCAGCAGGAGAATACTCATTATCAGTTGCCGATTCTTGATAGTGGCTTTGGTCAATCAAAAGATATTACCCAAAGTTGGGTAGGTGATTGTAATCTTACCCAAGAATATAACCTAATATATGACTTTGGTGATATGTGGAACTTTAAAATTAAATTTGAGGAAGTAAAACCTAAACGACTTCCTGCTCATACCAGCCCCAAAATTATTAGTGGTTTTGGAAATGGAATCTTGGATGATATTGGCGGAGTAAAAGGGCTGACTCAAGCAGCAAAAGATGATCCGGATATTAATGCTCCGTTAAACATTCCGAAATTTAAGAATCGATGGTCCCGTCAGATTGAAAAAATACGTCGCTCTTATGAATAAAAAGCATTACAATAGATAATGAAATATATATAATCGAGGTCTTTAAGGATGGAAAAACGCGAAAATGCTATTCCAAAAACAATGAAGGCTTGGGCGGTCACGACTCCTGGGCCGATCGATGGTCAAAAATCACCAATTGAATTTACTGAAAAGCCTGTACCAACTCCCAAGCGAGGTGAAGTCCTTGTTAAGGTGTTAACGTGTGGAGTATGTCATACAGACTTACACGTGACAGAAGGAGATTTGCCAGTCCACCATGAACATGTTACTCCTGGTCATGAGATTGTTGGTAAAGTTGTTGGTTTTGGACCAGAAACACAACGATTTAAGCTCGGTGAACGAATTGGAATTCCATGGTTTAGGCATGCTTGTGGTGTATGCAAATTTTGTCAATCGGGTCATGAAAACCTCTGCCCCCATTCACTTTATACTGGTTGGGATCATGATGGGGGTTATGCAGAATACGTCACGGTTCCAGAAGGATTTGCATACCGACTTCCGGAAAAGTTTGATTCTCTAGAGGCAGCTCCATTATTATGTGCAGGGATTATTGGTTATCGAGCTTTTGAGCGTGCCAATGTTCCGGCTGGTGGTCGCCTAGGATTATATGGCTTCGGTGGTTCAGCTCACATTACAGCTCAGATTGCACTTGCTCAGGGAATCGAAGTGCATGTCTTTACGCGTGGTGAGGATGCCAAGAAATTTGCCCTAGAATTAGGTTGTGCTTCTGTTCAGGGCTCCTATGACCCAGCGCCAGTTCCTTTGGATTCATCAATCATTTTTGCGCCGGTTGGTGATATGGTCTTGCCGGCTTTAGCTAGTTTAGTTCCAGGGGGGACATTAGCATTGGCCGGTATTCATATGACTGATATTCCAACAATGAATTACCAAAAAGAAATATTCCACGAAAAGACATTAACGAGTGTTGAGAGTAATACTCGCCGTGATGGGGAAGAATTCTTAACATTAGCTGACCGTCTCAATATCCATCCTGAAGTCCACGAATATCCCCTAGCAAAGGCCGATGAAGCATTACGCTATGTTAAGCATGGTGATATTAAGGGAGCTTGTGTATTACGCGTTAGTGAAGACTAATAATTGTCTTTTCCTTCTCATTTCTGCTAAGATAGTTAGAGAGGTTTAGAAGAGAAAAGAGGAGACTTTTTTATGAAATATCCCCAATTATCATTGGATGAAGTTAAAGGACCCCAAGCAGTGATTGAAACTACAATGGGGACAATTACTGCCCAGCTTTTTCCAAAATACGCACCTAAAACGGTTGAGAACTTTGTTAAGTTAGCGGAGAAAAATTATTATGATAATGTAATTTTCCACCGGGTTATTCCAGACTTTATGATTCAAGGTGGTGACCCAACTGGAACTGGACGTGGCGGCGAAAGTATTTATGGTCACCCATTTGAAGACGAGTTTTCTGAAGAATTGTTTAACTTCACTGGTGCTCTTTCGATGGCTAATGCTGGTCCAAATACAAATGGCAGTCAATTCTTTATTGTCACTAATGAACATGTTCCGGAAAATATGATTGAGCAAATGAAAGCCGTTGGGTACCCACAAGAGATTATTGATTATTATGAAAAACATGGTGGTACACCGTGGCTTGACTTCCATCACACCGTATTTGGTCAAGTGTTATCTGGGATGGATGTTGTCGAAAAGATCAGTAAAGTTAAGCGGGATGCGATGGATAAGCCTGAAAAAGACGTGATTATTAAAACAATTAAAATTGAAAAAGAGAAGTAATAAAAAAGGAGCGTCAAATAACCACCTCATTAGACGGTTATTTGTCTCTCCTTTTTTGTAGTTAAGAGATCCCATAATTTCTGCTTGGGGGCTGTTAACAGTTCAGTTGAACGGGTAACAGCTGACAGACGAAATGATTGTTTTAACGGGCTAGTAACATTTAATGAATGAATGTTATCTTCTGGGGTAATCGCCAAACTTGTTAAATAGGCAATTCCAAGATTTTCCGCAACCATGGTTTTGATAACGTGAATGTCAGCGGTGCGGTAGATGACTTGGGGACGAAAATGAGCCAAATGAGAGATTTGCTTAAAGGCTTGCTCATGAAAGAATTCAGTAGCAGGAACAATAAAGCGTTCATCTTTAAGAGTAGCAAAATCAACCTCCTTTTTAGTTGCGAGGGGATGATGCTTACTAACGATAATCTTAAAGGGGTACTCAGCTAGTTCGGTAGTTTTTAAGCCCACTTCTTTTAGGGGATTAAGCGATCCAAGTAATGCCATGTCAAGGTTGCCGTGCTTAAGCATCTTGAGAATTTCCTTAGAACCGTGCTCAGAGGTTTCCAAGTGACTTAAAAGTCCTTCTCGCATTAATAGCGGGGTTAAGGGCGGAAAGTAATAATTGCCGATGATAGGTGGTAGCCCAAAACGAATACTAGATGATTCGGCTTGATTGATTTCTTGGTGAGCAATCTTTAATTCGTTTAAGATCACGTCAACGTGGACAGCAAATTGCTTCCCGGTTGGCGTGATATGCAATTGTTTATGGACATGGTCACGGATAAAAAATGAAGTGTCAAAATCTTTTTCTAGTCGTTGGATGGCCATTGTAATAGTTGGTTGACTGACATTGAATTTTGCTGCAACTTGCGAAAAATTTTTATATTTTACCAGTGCTTGATAATATTTTAGATCGTTTAATTTCATAAGAAATGCCTTCCTGCCAGTGATTATAATGGGTACTATCAATTTTATTTATATCATAGCATATATTTGACTATAAACTGGCGCTGGAATTACTCTAAGAATGTTGAAACAGATAAAACGTAAAGGATAGGCGATAATGTTGCGCAAAGGAATGCAAATGTTAAATGACCCCTTTAAGAATAAGGGAACTGCTTTTACAATTGAAGAGCGAAAAAAGTATGGTTTATTAGGTTTGTTACCATCTTGTGTAAGAACGATTGAGGAACAGGCAGACGAAATCTATCGGTTATATCAATCTAAGAACTCACGGATTGAACAGCGCCACCTATTGATGGAAGTATTCAATACTAACCGCACTCTTTTCTTCTACTTAATGGAAAAACATATTGCGGAATTTATGCCGGTTGTGTATGACCCCGTAATTGCTGAGGCGATTGAGCAATATAATGAACGTTACATTAAGCCACAAGATGCTGCATATTTGAGTATTGAGCATCCTGACTTAATTAAAGAAGAACTTGCTGATGCCGCCGATGGTCGTGATATTCGCCTTATCGTTGTTACAGATGCTGAAGGAATCCTTGGTATTGGCGACTGGGGTGTAAATGGGGTTGATATTTCTGTTGGAAAATTAATGGTTTACACAGCAGCGGCTGGGATTGATCCATCCCAAGTTCTCCCGGTTTCTATTGATGCTGGGACTAATAATGAAAAATTATTAAAATCCGCTAATTACTTAGGAAATCGAATTAAGCGGGTTGAAGGTCAAGAATACTTTGACTTTATCGATAAGTTTGTTGATGCAGTTGAAGAATTGTTCCCTAAGAGTTTATTACACTTTGAAGATTTTGGTCGGGGAACGGCTGCGCGGATTCTTGATAAGTACCAGGATAAGATTTTAACCTTTAACGATGATATTCAAGGAACTGGAATTATTGCCTTAGCTGGTGTGCTCGGAGCTATGAATATCTCAAAAGAAAAGTTAACGGACCAAACATTCTTAACGTTCGGTGCTGGTACCGCTGGAATGGGAATCGCTAAGATGCTTTATGACGAATTGATCCGTCAAGGCTTTACACCGGAAGAAGCAAAGAAGCACTTCTATCTTGTTGACAAGCAAGGATTATTATTTGACGATACGCCAGGCTTAACACCAAAGCAAAAGCCATTTACCCGTCAACGGAGCGAGTTTGCTAATGCTGATGAATTAACTAATTTACTTGCTGTTGTTAAGGTTGTGCACCCAACAGTAATGATTGGTACGTCAACTCAACCAGGAAGTTTTGATGAAGCGGTTGTAAAGGAAATGGCAGCTCATACTTCACGGCCAGTCATTTTTCCACTCTCTAACCCAACTAAGTTAGCAGAAGCAAAAGCAGCTGACCTCCTCAAGTGGACTGATGGAAAGGCATTAATTGCGACTGGAATCCCGGTTAAAGATATTGAATATAACGGAACTGTTTACCAAATCGGACAAGCTAACAATGCGTTAATTTATCCTGGAGTTGGTTTTGGGGCCTTGGCTGCTGAAGCTAAAGTGCTAAATGATAATATGTTAGCAGCAGCTGCTCATGCTTTAAGTGGCTTAGTTGATCCGGAAAAGCCAGGCGCAGCGGTGTTACCTCCTGTTTCTAAGTTAACAGAATTTTCTAAGCGAGTGGCGGAACGAGTAGCCGAATCTGCTATCGATCAAGGCCTAGCCGGCGACGGAATTACTGATGCGAAGAACGTAGTAGCAGAAAAAATTTGGAAGCCTCAATATTAATCAAGCAGCTTGCATCTTTGTGAATAATAAAACCAGATTATTAGACAAAAATAGAAAAGCATCTAAGAAATTAAAAAATCTTAGGTGTTTTTTTGTGTAGAAGTTTGTGAAACTTTTGCAAACACGATTGAAAAAAGCTATTATAACAGTTGGTAAGGCAATAGCTATAAGTGAAATTTATTAAAAATTAAAGATTTGACTATAGTTTTACTTACAAGGTAGGATATACGTGTAAATGATGTGTAACATTTCACAAGGAAAAATTGCTCAATTAATATATTGGAGGTTTTTGAGATGTCAGAATACCGTACTGAAGAAGATACGTTAGGTCCTGTTAAAATCCCTGCTGAAGCATTATGGGGACCACAAACAGAACGGAGTCGGAATAACTTCCCAACCGGTCAATACATGCCATTAGCAATCATCCGTGCTTTATTGAACATTAAAAAAGCAGCGGCTCAAGCTAATATGGAAACTAAAGCTATCTCTGAAGAAAAGGGTAATTTAATTGTTAAAGCGATTGATGAATTACTCGCATTAAGTGATGAAGAATTGCGGAAGGACTTTCCATTAAAGGTTTACCAAACTGGTTCTGGTACCCAAACCAACATGAACACTAATGAAGTTGTTGCGCACAAGGCTCATGAAATTAACCCTGACATTGAAATCTTGCCAAATGATGATGTTAACAAGGGTCAAAGTTCAAACGATACTTTCCCAACTGCTATGAATGTGGTTGCCTTAGAAGCGCTTGATAAGTTGAAACCAGCTGTTCAACACTTAATTGATGAATTAAAGGTTAAGGAAGAGAAGTACATGAAGACTGTTAAAGTTGGACGTACTCACTTGCAAGATGCAGTTCCATTGACATTTGGTCAAGAACTTTCTGGTTACATTGCTTCCTTAGAACATGACCTTGATTACATTAAGACTTTGGAACCAACATTAGATGAATTGGCAATTGGTGGTACTGCTGTTGGTACTGGTTTGAATGCTGCAGAAGGAATGCCTGAAAAGATTGCTGAAAAGCTTAGTGAAGTTTACGGCTTAAACTTGACTGCTGATTCAAACAAGTTCTACGGTTTAGCTAACCACTCTGGTTTGGATGTTGTTCACGGTGCTTTGAAGACGTTAGCTGCCGACATGTTCAAACTTGCTCAAGATATTCGTTTCTTGGCTTCTGGTCCCCGTGCGGGTTACGGTGAATTAAATATCCCAGCTAACGAACCAGGTTCATCAATCATGCCAGGTAAGGTTAACCCAACTCAAGCAGAAGCTGTAACAATGGCTGCTTTACGGGTATTCGGTAACGATACAGTAGTAACAATGGCTTCATCACAAGGTAACTTCGAAATGAATGTTTACAAGCCAGTATTGATCGATGCATTCCTCGAATCAGCTGATCTATTAACTGGAACAATTACTGGATTTGCTGACAAGATGATCCACGGAATGACGGTTAATGAAAAGCGGATGGAAGAATTAGTTGATAATTCATTAATGACTGTTACTGCTTTGTCACCACACATTGGTTACCATGACAGTGCTAAGATTGCTCAAGCTGCTGATAAAGCTGGTAGCACATTAAAAGAAGCTGCTTTGAAGTCCGGTAAGCTTACTGAAGAACAATACGATGAATGGATGGACATGCTTAAGATGACCAACGTTGATCGGGATAAATAAGAATTGAGTTAAAAGTAATGCCAATTTTGGCAAGAGTGGAAATAAGCAATAAAAAGAACTTGTTCCACTCTTTTTGACTGTTAATGTATTTAAAATTAAGAATTAAAAGGAGAGCAATATCATGGCTGAAAAATTCCAACCATTATCTGTAAGTAAATTAGATAATGATTACGATGTTATTGTAATTGGTTCTGGTGGAACAGGTCTTTCCGCAGCAATTCAAGCAAACGAATTGGGAATGAAGACGGTTGTTCTTGAAAAGGAAGAAGAACTTGGGGGAAATACCAACCGAGCTTCTTCAGGAATGAATGCCGCTGAAACCAACGTGCAATTACAACATGGAGTAATTGATAACGTTGCTGACTTTTACCATGAAACATACAAAGATGGTGGACGTCTAAACGATAAGGATATGCTTGGTTACTTTGTATATCATACAGCTCCAGCAATCGACTGGTTAGCTGATCATGGGATTAAGCTTGATGACATTACAATTACTGGTGGAATGTCTCGTAAGCGTACTCACCGTCCAGCAAGTATGGCGCCAATTGGTGGTTTCTTAGTAAAGAGTTTATTGGAAGTTGTTCAAAAGGAAAACATTCCAGTATTTAATAAGGTTAAAGTTAATAAGCTCTTACAAGATGATGAAGGTAAGGTAATCGGTGTTGAAGCTAATGCTGATGGCCTAATTAAAACCATCCACGCAAAGGCTGTTATCTTAGCTACTGGTGGATTCGGTGCTTCTAAAGAATACATGAAGCGGTTCCGCCCTGACCTTGCTGATTACAAGACTACCAATCAACCAGGAGCAACTGGTGATGGCTTGAAGCTTGCTGAAGGCGTTGGCGGTGAATTAATGCAAATGGATCTTGTACAAGTTCACCCAACTGTTCAACAAGATAATCCTCATGTTTACCTTATTGGTGAAGCTGTCCGTGGTGAAGGTGCAATCTTAGTTAATGCTGAAGGTAATCGGTTTGTTAACGAATTAAACACTCGAAAGATTGTTTCTAATGCGATTACTGCCCTTCCAGAACACAGTGCTTACTTAATTTTTGACCAAGGTATTCGTGACCATGCTAAGGCAATTGAATTTTACGATAAAGTTGGTCTTGTTGTTCATGGCGATACGATTGAGGATCTTGCAAAGAACCTCAATATGGATCCTGAGAACTTAAAGAAGACAGTCGCAACATGGAATGAAGCTGTTGAAAATCATGACGATAAAGAATTCCATCGGACAACAGGAATGGATCGTGGAATTACCAAGCCAGGATTCTTTGCAATTCACATTGCACCTGCAATTCACTACACTATGGGTGGTATTCATATTAATACAAAGACTCAAGTGCTTGATGGTAATGGGGATGTAATCAAGGGATTATATGCTGCAGGTGAAGTTGCTGGTGGTTTGCATGGTAATAACCGTGTTGGTGGTAACTCAATTGCAGAAACAATTGTCTTTGGACGTCAAGCAGGTCAACAAGTAACTGTTTACGCCCGTGGCTTAAAGTAAAAATAATGGGCAGTGAGAGGCTGCCTAGAGCAATTATTAATTAATTACTTAACTATATAAGGGATAAGGAAATGAAAAAATTAGAAAGTGTAAATTATAAGGGGTTCATTTGGCCTGTTATTATTGGCTTGATTTTATGGTTTATGACTCCTATTAAACCAGCTGCCGTTCCAGTTGCTGGTTGGCATATGTTTGCTTTGTTTGTTGCTACAATCATTGCGTGTATTACTCGTCCACTTCCAATTGGTGGTGTCTCAATTATTGCTTTTGCTTTAACTGTTTTAACAAAGACAGTTCCAATGGAAAAAGCAATTGTTGGTTTTGGGAATGCGTCGATTTGGATGATCGCAATGGCCTTCTTCATTGCCCGGGGATTCATTAAGACCGGACTTGGTCGGCGGATTGCATTGAACTTTGTTAAGGCATTTGGTAAGCGGACTTTAGGACTCGCTTACTCCTTGATCGGTGTTGATTTGATTTTAGCACCAGCTACACCAAGTAATACTGCACGTGCTGGTGGTGTTTTGTACCCAATTATTGAATCATTGTCTCAATCATTTGGTTCAGATCCTAAGAAGGGAACAGAACGTAAAATTGGTTCTTTTTTGATCTTTGCTGAATATCATGGTGATATGATTACTGCGGCAATGTTTATGACCGCCATGGCCGCTAACCCATTAGTTCAGACTCTTGCCAAAAGTAATGGTGTAAACATTACTTGGGTTGGCTGGTTCTTAGCTGCCTTGGTACCAGGAATTATCTCCTTAATTATTGTTCCATGGTTGATCTACAAAATGTATCCACCTGAAATTAAGGAAACTCCTAATGCTAAACAATGGGCGGAAGACGAACTCTCTAAAATGGGAGCAATGACTTTACCAGAAAAATTAATGGCAGTTATCTTTGTTATTGCCTTAATTCTCTGGATTGTCGGAAGCTTTATCGGGATTGATGCAACGCTTGCTGCATTTATCGCATTAGGATTATTACTCTTATGCGGTGTTTTAAGTTGGCAAGATGTACTTCATGAAACAGGAGCTTGGAATACTTTAACATGGTTCTCTGTTCTTGTTATGATGGCCGGTCAATTGACAACTTTAGGATTTATTCCATGGTTGAGTAAGACTGTTGGTAACTCGCTTCACGGTATGAACTGGATTTTGGTTTTGGTGATCTTAATTATTGCTTACTTCTACTCACACTACCTATTTGCTAGTTCTACTGCTCACGTAACTGCAATGTATAGTGCATTCTTAGCTGTTGCTATTTCAGCTCATGTTCCACCAATGCTTGCAGCCTTGATGCTTGGTTTCTTCGGTAACTTAATGGCATCTACTACTCACTACGCTTCTGGTCCAGCTCCTGTTCTTTTTGGCTCAGGTTATGTTCCACAATCAAAGTGGTGGTCATTAAACTTTGTCCTTGGTATTTTCTACCTTGTCGTATGGATCGGTATTGGTAGTCTTTGGATGAAAGTTATTGGTATGTGGTAAAAATTTATCTTAAAAGAAAACTACTTGGTGAAATTTGCCAAGTAGTTTTTTCTTTCATTAGGACAAAGATGAGTACAAGCATTATAAGAATATTCAGAATCTTAATTGCAAATGAATACTTAATTGACGTAAGATAAAGATATTATTTCGACATAGAAAGGGTTAAGACGATGAATACTCGTGATTTACAATACTTTGCCATGCTAGTTAAATTAAAAAATTATACGCAAGTAGCAAAGTATTTTAATGTTTCTCAACCTAGTATTACCCAGGCAATTCGTCGCCTTGAGCAAGAATTTGACACAAAATTAGTGCGCAAAGATCGTGTTCATCGGGATGAAATGATTACGCGCAGTGGGCAGTTACTATATGAAAAAGCGTTAGCGATAAACAAAAAAATAGACATTGCTCATCAAGAAATAGCACGGTCTGATCAACGACAAATAAAATTCGGCCTTCCACCAATCATTGGAAAAATGTATATTTCACACATTATCGGCAATCTTTCTAAACAGCTTCTTCAACGAATAAAAATTGTTTCTGTAGGATCTCATGAATTGCTAAGCGAATTACAAGCTGGCAAGATCGATATTGCTATGCTGGGTTCGATCGCACCAATTGATCAAGCCGGCATTTTTGCGGAATTAATAACTACTCGACCATTTAGTATTATCGTAAGTACTGATCATCCACTTGCAAAGAAAAAGGCGGTTAGTTTTCAAGACTTAACTAATGAAATCTTTATTAATTATGACCAGCAATATGTCCATAAAGCTGCCTTTCAAGCTTATTCTACCTATGCCCAAATTAATCCACAAACGGCAATTTATAAGGTACCAAATGTTTCCTGGATTAAAGAGTTAGTACGGCAAAATAAGGGAATTAGTTTGATGGTTAAAGATGCGGTAAAGGATGAACCGGGAATTGTTGCCCTCGATATTGAAGACCCGATTCCCGAAAAATTTTTTATTTCGCTTGCTACACGAGAGGATTACATTTTAAGCGATGATGAACAGCAATTAATCACTAAATTAAAAGAAATCACTCCCATAGCTTGACAGCCGCCGTATAATTAAATAGTTAAGAGAATTGAATAAGAGGAGCTTGATGGGTTTTGAGTAAGGATAAAGAGATCTCAGCGAATGATTTTGAGCCGACTGAACATTTGTCTGATAAGCATCATATGGCGATTCCATGGCATGACTTTTTTACAAATGATAATTTCACCCCTGCTTATGAGGCTAATTTAGTGGAACGAGCAGCGATTGTCGGACGAATTGGATTAATGATGCTTTCTTATGGAACGGGGGCGTGGCGAGTCCGTGATTCAATGAATATAGTTGCGCGAACGTTAAAAATGACTTGTTCAGTTGATATTGGGTTAGTTTCCCTCGAATATACTTGTATGGATGCTCACCATAGTTACACGCAGGCAATATCTTTACCAAGCACAAGTGTAAATACGACGAAACTTTCGCAGATGGAACGATTTATTAAAGAATTTGACCAGCATGGGAGTGAGATGACAATTGGGGAAATCCACTCCCGTCTGGAGGAAATTGCTCACTCAAAAGGGAATTATGCTCCTTACCAAGTAGGATTAGCAGCCGCTCTGGCATGTAGCGCCTTCGTATTTTTACTGGGGGGTGGACCAGTTGAAATGTTTTGTAGTTTTATCGGGGCTGGCCTTGGAAACTATGCCCGCCGTAAGATGATTGACCGTCATATTACCTTATTTGCGGGAGTCGCGGTTGCAGTTGCCGTTGCGTGTCTTTCTTACCTGCTGGCCTTAAGTTTGATGCAATTAACATTTAATGTGAGTTCGCGTCATGAAGCAGGGTATATCGGTGCAATGCTGTTTATTATTCCAGGATTTCCTTTTATTACTAGTGGACTTGATATTTCAAAACTTGATATGCGGTCCGGCCTTGAACGGATGACCTATGCAATTGCAATTATTACAGTTGCTACCTTGGTTGGGTGGATCGTGGCATTAATGGTTAATCTACGTCCTGAGAATTTTCAAGCATTACCATTATCGGCATTAATGCTCTTTTTACTCCGGCTGCCTGCCAGCTTTTGTGGGGTGTTTGGCTTCTCAATAATGTTTAACAGTACGCCTAAAATGGCAGCTACTGCCGGTTGTATTGGAGCTATTGCTAATACATTACGGTTGGAATTAACAGACTTAACTGGAATTCCAGCAGGAGCAGCTGCATTTTTAGGAGCGTTAGTTGCCGGGTTATTGGCATCAATTGTTAAACGTAAAATTCAATATCCGCAAATTTCAATCACGGTTCCATCGATTGTTATTATGGTTCCAGGACTTTACATGTATCGGGCAATGTATAATATCGGTTTAACTTCGATTAGTGTAGGAACTCTTTGGATGACCAAGGCGCTTATGATTGTTGTCTTCTTGCCAATGGGATTGATTGCTGCTCGTATTCTTACAGATTCTAAGTGGCGACATAATGGATAGGAGAGTGAGAACATGATTGCAGAATATCCGCCAACGCTACTGGCAGAGGTAAAAGAAAAAACAAAGGATCGGCAATTAACAGGTTTTACTCCAGGACAAGGACCGCTTAATCCAGACTTAATGTTAGTAGGGGAGGCTCCGGGTCGTCACGAAGAAGAAGTGAATATTCCTTTTTCTGGTGCTTCGGGTCAAGAACTAATGAAATTTATTGAATCTATTGGATATTCACGTTCAACTGTTTATATTACCAGTGTCGTTCGTCAACGGCCTTATAGTATTAAAAAGGTAGTTGATAAGAAGACGGGTGAAGTAATTGAAAAAAAGCCTAACCGTACTCCCACTAAAAAAGAAGTCTTAGCATTTGCTCCTTTATTTGATTGGGAATTAGCTCAAGTTAAGCCGAAAATTATTGTTACGCTTGGTAATACGGCTTTACAACGGCTGCTTGGTAGTCAGGCTAATATTGGTAAGCTTCATGGGCAACTTCTCCACGAAAAAATTCAACGGACTAATGATGCGCATGATGGTTATGAGTTGACGACTGCCAAGCATTGGATTATGCCGATGTATCATCCGGCCGCAGTACTCTATGCCCGTCGATTGGAGCCTACTATTAAAGCTGACTGGCAACAGTTAGGGCAGGACATTAAGAGAATGAAAAAATAACTATTATACTTTTTGTGACGAAGGTCGTATAATGGAAAACAGTTTGTAATTCAAGAGGATGGGACAACGCACTTTGATGCTCTGTTCCATCCTCTTTAGTACGGAGAGAATTAAGGGGATGAAAAAGTGGAATTACAACAACGACGAACAATTGTTACTGGGGCGTTGTTACTATCTAACATTATGGCGGGGATGGATGGTACGATTGTAAATACGGCCTTGCCAGCTATTACCAGTGACCTTCATGGGTTGCAATATATGGGGTGGATCATCGCAACTTTTCTTTTGGGAATGGCTGTTGCAACCCCATTATGGAGTAAGTTTGGTGAGCATAAGGGAAATAAGCAAGCTTATATTACTGCTACCTCCATGTTTTTAGTTGGAGCAATCTTTCAAGGATTAGCCCCTAATATTTTATGGTTTATTATCGCGCGAACTGTAATGGGAATTGGTGCTGGAGGGATGAATACAATTCCGTTTATTGTATTTGCTGAATTGTACGACAACCTAAAAAAACGAGCTCAAGTATTAGGGATTGCCAGTGCTTGTTTTGGAACGGCTTCGATTATTGGTCCCCTACTCGGTGGATGGATTGTTGATGCGTTGAGTTGGCACTGGGTTTTCTATGTTAATGTGCCAATTGCCTTAATTGCGATTACCATTATTAGTCTGTTCTATAAGAATGTAAAAAAGCAAGCTGCTGGTAAGCCGGTTGATTGTCTTGGAGCGACTTTATTGGTAGTCAGTTTAGTAATGATTTTAGTAGCTGTTCAATTAATTGGTTCAGCATCTGGATTAGTAGTTGCTGCTCTCTTACTTGTGGGATTACTTCTATTAGCATGGATGGCAAAAGTTGACAGTAAGGCGGTAGACCCAATTGTTCCTAGTCGCCTGTTTAAAAATCGCGAACTAGTAATTGATTTTACTTTATTCGTCATAATTTGGGGTTCATTTATTGCTTTTGTTACTTATATTCCAATGTGGGCGCAGGGAATTTTGGGCTTGAGTGCGCTGCTTGGGGGGATGACTCAGATTCCAGGTGCAGTTACTAACTTTATTGGTTCAGAATTAGTACCAGTATTACAGGAACGATGGGGAAAGTACTGGATTGTTACCTGCGGGGCGGCCTCAATTTTTATTGCCTATTTAGGAATAATGATTGGGGGACAAAAAACACCATTCTGGCTCATTTTATTCATGGGGGCTTTTGAAGGATTTGGTGTTGGCCTTGTCTTTAATATTTTACAGATTAATGTTCAAACAGATGCTGAATTACGGGATGTGCCAATTGCTACTTCACTAGGATACTTATTGCGGATTTTGAGTCAAACCCTTATGTCCGCGGTTTATGGAGTTATTCTTAACCAAGAGCTATTCCAGGGTGTCCAAACGCACCACGGAATTACCTTAAGAATGCTGAACAAATTATCAAATGCTCAAACTGCTAATAGTCTTCCAGATAAGCTTTTACCAACCATGCGCACAATTCTTTATAATGGGTATCGCGACATTATCATTGCGGCAGTGATTTTAATCGTTCTTGCCTTAAGTTTGGTTGTAGCTTTAGGCTGGCGAAATCATTGTCATCAACGCGAGCTAATAGCTTTAGGTAATCTTAAAGACACAAAATCTTAAATCATGATAGGATAATAGTAAGATTTTAAATGAGGAGCGATTATTTCAGTGGAGAAAATAAAGAAATTTAATACTCAAATTGCTAGTCATCTGGCTAACAATCTTGAGAATAGTTTGCGAGAATTACGGCGGTGTGGGGCTCATCGCTCTAGTAAAGCAACCTTTACTGAAATGGGAATTCAATTAAGCGGGTTTAAAAATGATCTTGCGGAAAATAACAAGTTTAATGCCTTAGTGGGGAACGCATGGATTGACAATGAGGCTGATTACTTCTTACCTGCTTCTATAATGACGGTTGCTGTTCAACGGCAAGAACAAGAATTAACAACATATGTCTTAAATGATCATGGAAATAATCAACGGGTAATCATGTATCTAACCGGGGGAGCCTATATTCAGCGTCCCGATAAGACTCATTGGCAATATTTAAATCAGTTGGCAATCGCCACGGATGCGAAGATTTATGTTCCGATTTATTCGTTGGTTCCGCATGCTACTTATCGTACTGCCTACCAAGAAATCGCTAGTCTTTATAGTAAAATTTATACCCTTATGCCTGCTAGTAAAGTAACTATTATGGGTGATTCCGCTGGTGGAGGGTTAGCAGCTGGCTTTTGTGAATATCTTGGTAAAAAGGGGCTTCCACAACCTGGTCACCTCATCTTATTTTCTCCTTGGCTTGACCTTGACCTTACAAATCCCCTCATTAGTAAATATGAGGATAAAGATGTTACACTAGCAGTGAACGGTTTACGAAAAATTGGTACAATGTGGGCCGGTGATACAGATCATCAAGATTATCGCTTAAGTCCCTTATATGGGAATCTTGATCAGTTGCGAGATGTGACTGTTTTTGTTGGGACAAGGGAAATATTGTATCCTGATGTAACCTTGTTTGTTCAAAAGCTGCGTGACGCTGGGATTACCGTAAACTCATATACTGGTCGTGGACTATTTCATATTTACCCGCTTTATCAAATCCCAGAAGCAAAGGGTGTAATGAAACGGGTAGTTGCAATAATTAATAATTAATGGGGTGATATTTTGGCTAAAGTTGCTGTAGTATTTGCACCAGGCTGTGAAGAAGTTGAAGGACTTACAATTGTGGATGTTCTCCGGCGAATGGGGATTGACACCACAATGGTCGGATTAGAGGATATTCATGTCCCTGGCGCCCATGGGATTGAATTAACTTGTGACAAGCTAATGAGTGAGCAGCTTCTCGACTATGATGTAGTAGCCTTTCCTGGTGGTCGCGGGGGTGCCCAAAAGCTCCGCGATAATGACAAGTTGATGAAATTAATGCAAAAACGCAATGCAGAAAATAAGTGGGATGCCGCAATGTGTGCTGCTCCGATTGCCTTAGCCCGGTATGGTTTGCTTGATAATCATGACTATACTTGTTTCCCGGGAATTAACGAGGAAATTGCTAGGGTAGCTCCGACAGCAAACTTTAAAGAGGATATTACGGTTGTTGATAATGATGGGAAAATTATTACCAGTCGTGGACCCGCAACTGCCTTAGCCTTTGCTTACCAAATTGCAGAGGTATTAGGATACAATACTGATAAGATTAAGCATGAGATGCTATACGACTATTTAATGGATCAAAAATAATAGACAACAGTAAAAGAGAGGCTGGGAGAAAACTTTTGTTTTCTCTCAGCCTCAACTACTTGTTATGAACAATAGAAAGATAACGTGGAAAATAACCACAAGGCTCGAGTCTAAGTACGAACGATAATCAGCCCGTGCCGTGCTAATCATCGTCCTAGCTTAGCCAACCGCCTTGTCGAGGAGGTTATTTTCCACTCTCCTTAATTATTATTTAATTAACCACCAGAAGATTGAACGGTGGGGTTGCTGATCAACACGTTGGTTAACAACGCTAACTAGAATCATCATTGTGGCAATAATTGAATTCTTCTTGCGGAAGGCAGTATAACGTGAATACCAGACTGTCGCATATTTATCTTTGTATCGTCGTAACCCTTGAAAGCCATACAAATGATATCCATATTCATAGATGAAGTGTGCAGCTTTTTCTTCAATAAAGCTAAATTGATATTCCCCGACATTCGAAAGAGGTGCCATTCCGAGATCAAAGTAGGTATAACCGTTTTCCTGCCCATACTGGAACATACTGATGAAAATTTTATCCATTATTCCAGAAGGTGCATCTTTACTATGACGCATGAGGTCAATTGTTAAAATCTTTTTACCCCCTGTCGGCATAAACGTTGCAAAGGCGACCATTTTGCCGTCTTTATCACGAATAATGCCAACTGGTGCTTGATTAATATAGTAAGAGTCAAAGAACCCAAGAGAGAATCCCTTTTCAGTTTCGTTCCCTAACCAACTATCGGAAACCTGTTTCATCTCCTGCATTAATTCTTTGCTAAATGGTGGCTTTTCAACAGAGAAAGTATAGCCTTCACGATCAAATTTATGCATCAATGCTCGTTGTGATCGTTGGCGCTTACCAGCAAGTGTAAAGTCCGCTAACTTAACGAGGCCAGTTTCACCAGTTTTAATAAAGTCGAAGCCAAATTCATGAAGAAGCATTGTCATATCGCTGGAGACTTCATAAAAGACGAGCTGATAGCCATACTTATCAGCTTCTATGACAAATTGCCGAAGAGCTGGTCGCCAACTATCCTTATCCCCAACTGGATCACCCATTACGACTAGGCGATCATATTTACGGCGATACATAAAAAAGAGCTTATCATGATCGTCAACATTGTAATAGTAGATACTTTTGTCTTTCAAGAAGGCGAGGTGACTAGTTTCATTTCCCCCATACTCTTTAATAACATTGCGAATTCGTTCAGCATCAAATACGTTTGGGAGATTGAAAGGATCAGTTCCGGCCATAAAGTAGCGTAGAATGAAGAAAATTAATAAGAGACCGAGGATTAAGCCAAAGAGTCCTGAAATCCAAATCTTTTCACCAGGGAAAAATAGAAAATCAGGGATGTGATGTTTGCTGGAATACTGGGGAGCATTAATAACGCCGACAATTACATAGAGGATACATGCTCCAGCAAAGATAAGACTATCAATTGTGAATTTTCCAATTGAATATTCCAACTTCTTCCGGTACAACACATGACGAGAGAGTAAAACAAGGATCAAAACAATAACTAGGTAAATTGTTAAGCTCAAAGTCCCCAGGTTCCAAATGGTATTAGCAATTCCAATTACCAATAATATTAAAGTAGGAAGATAGGCCTTTTTCACCTTTGATTGAAGACCACGGGCACAGGCAAGCATAGCAAGTGCAAATAAGATGGTTGTTAATTGATGGAGGAAGAAGAAGGTGTAAGGATAAAGGTGCGCGATAATTTTATTTTGCGCCGTGATGTCTGGAATTGAGGCAGTAATAAGCATTAAGATTCCAGAAACATACATAAACGTCGTAATTAAATAGTAAGCAAGTTTACGGACCATTAATAATGGCAACCCGTCAAAAAACTGGTTAACTTGTGATGCCAGCGAATGCAAGAACATGAATCCGGCAATAATTAATGGAACAATGTAGTAAAAAATTCGGAATAATAATAGCCAGATAACAGAGGTAGTTTGAGAAACGCCAAGTAATGACAGTTCTAACATCATTAAAAGGTCAAACGAACCAAGTGCCCCCGGAATCATTGAAAGGACCCCAAGAACTTGGGCAACGACATATAATGGCAGAACGCTAATAAGATTATGCCGAACGCCTAAGCACCAACCGACTAATAAGAAGAAAAGTGCTACAAAGAGCCATTCACAAGTTGAACTGGCAACTAAAAAGCTTCCTACTTTGGGCGTGATATCCTTAAATATTTTACTATTATGAATAACAGTAAAATAAAAAACAATTGGGAAATATAATCCACCCCCAACAAGCCAAAGCGCGTATTGATTAAAGTGTCCACCATCGTGAAATACAAACATGATAATTAAAGCTACCCAACAAAGAACAGATAAGCCGGAGAGTAAAAAGACGGCAATTTTAGAGATTGCAAGGAGAATCTCTTTCTTAGTTGCGTTCTTTCGATAAAAGTATGCTCGTAAAGTAGAACCAAGGATTCCACCAAATCCGGCAATGTTTGTTAAGGTGTTTGTAATCCATCCACAGCGAATGATATATAATTTCTTAAATTTCCCGGGTAATAAATGGGTGATTGCAAAATCATACCCCAACATGGGGACGACCGCGATACATCCAGTAATTAGGAGCAGGATGATGCTTTCCCAAGACAGGTTTGCTAAGCCGACTCCTACTTCATGCCATTTAACTGTTTTAAAAAAATTGCCTAGAGCGAGAATAACAAAGACTAGGACTGAAGTTACAAAGACTACTTTTATAATTTTTGAATACTTAGACCACCAGTTTAATAGGCGCTTGCCCAACTGCTGCATTAAAAACTCCTCCTTAATAATAGCTAGTACTCTTATTATAAACTATTGAGAATTTTTGCGGTATAGATAGGAAAAACGAAAAATCAAAAATAAATTGCAAATTTTTGTTGACTAATTTCTAGAAATCTCGTATACTTTTATTTGTTGTCAAGTTGGTCCGTTGGTCTAGTTGGTTTAGGACGCATCCCTGTCACGGATGAGATCACGAGTTCGAGTCTCGTACGGACCGTCTTATATTAAAGAGCTGTGATTTAGGTCATCAGCTCTTTTTTTGTATCTTTTGTAATGTCGATGGAGGGAATTAAGATGGAAAATACGTGGATATACAAAGGAACCGAACCGATTAAAATAAAGAAGTATCTTCAATCATTGGGGATGGGGCATCGTTTATTCAACGATCTTAAAAACGGTGAAGGCGAATTTCTTGTTGATCATCGGAAGGTACGACCAACAACCCAGATTCTTCCTAACCAGCCTTTAACTGTTAAGGCTCAGCCAGAGTTAGCTGATGATACTGTTGAAATTAGTAATGAACCCTTAAATGTTGTTTATGAAGATGATAATTGGTTGGTAGTAGATAAGCCAGCAGGTGTGACTTCTATTCCAGGACCAACCGTTCAAAATGATACGGTTTTGAATCGGGTAAAGGGGTACTTAATTGCAAACAATTCTGCTGATCTCCGTCCTCATTTAATTACACGACTGGATCGCTTTACTGGTGGATTACTCCTTATTGCTAAGCATCATATTGCCTCCAGCATGATCAGTCAGCAGGTACAGCAACATCAAATGCTGAAGGAATATACCGCCTTAGTAGAAGGACAAATTATGGACGAACATGGCGAGATCAACAAGCCGATTGGAAGAAAGGATGGGCAAGCTGCACGGGTTATTGATAAGAATGGGCAACGAGCTTTGACCGAGTATTGGGTTGAAGAACGAGACGCAAAGTGGACACGAGTACGGGTAAAACTTCATACTGGGCGAACACACCAGATTAGAATTCACTTTGCTGCTATTGGCCATCCCCTAATTGGTGACCATCTTTATGGCGGCGATACTAGTAAGCATGATCATCAATTGCTTCATGCAAGTAAAATTAGTTTTAACGATCCTTTTACTCTTAAACAGATGACATTTACCTCAGAATTGCCACCAGTCTTTTCTGAATTAGATTAAATAAAAAGTAGAGACTAGAGTTTAATTTTCTCTTAGTCTCTACTTTTTTACTTAACTTGTTTCAAAATTTGTTTAACGCTTTGAGCCTGAAATTCTTGTTCTGCCTGTGCTGATATTTCCTGAATTTGCTTAGCAGTCATGTTAGGATTCTTGGCCATTGCTGTTTGAACCTTTGACGTAACAAAAGCGCGTCCCTGTTCTGCTGCTCGTGCTTGTAATTGGGCTCCTGTAGCAGATTTAGCAACTCTGGCAAGTTTCGCAGCTTGATCCGTTGTGAGTTTAACATATATTCGTGGATATTCTAGTACGTTAGTGCGCTTAACCAATGTATTGTCCATTCCTGACCATGCATATAGGACTTTATAAAAATTATTACGATATTGCCAACGCGTCTCAGTTGTTACGAGCTGAGGAATAGTGCCATTAGTCCATTTAATCCGGCTAGTCGTATATTCATTTGCTTGGGTATGATTAGGCGTTTTTTGTTTAACTTTGGTGTTATAAATATAAACATTGTCGCGACCACTTTTACCAACCGGTTGATAAATTGCCAAGGGCATTGAGGAATTTGAAGCAGAGTAAATCCGTTTGGTGGTTGTTGTCGTAACTTTTTGCATTCCCCAATGGTGACTGTAGTTTAATGTCATCAAGAGAGTAGAGCCGACAAAGATGATCCCTGTAAGTGTAGCTAAAATAATTCGTAGGCTTTTTTGCCGAATGAACATCATACAAGCAAAAAAGGCAAGTGCTCCCAGAAAAGTTAAAATAATAACCATTACTTCATCCCTCCTTTATTAGTTGAGCTTGCTATATCCTCGCTATCAAGTCGAATATGAATTCCATTGCCACTTGTAACAAAGAACGTAAGGAATAAACCGATGAGTGAGAAGACAATTGCAAACCAGAATGCCGCATGGTAACCCATCAAGGTCGCATCAAACATCTTTGCTTTATATTGCAATGGGGATTGTGTAAGGAGTGAATGAGCAGGTCGGTTACTGTTAGTAACATTTGTCAAAACAGAGATCATGATCGCTGTTCCCACAGAGGTAGCAACCTGACGAATAGTGTTGTTAACAGCCGTACCATGGGAAATTAAATTGTAAGGAAGAGAATTCATTCCGGCGGTTGTAACTGGCATCATTACCATTGAAATACCAAACATCCGGACTGCATATAGGAAGACAATATAAATGGTTGGAGTATCACGAGTAATAAAGGCAAAAGGAATTGTCCCAACTGTTAAAATAAACATTCCCGTAAAAGCTAAACGTTTAGCACCATGACGGTCAAATAAATTCCCAGTAATTGGACTCATGATTCCCATGAAAAGAGCCCCAAATAAGAGGGTAAGGCCTGAATGGAAGGCGGACATTCCATGAATAATTTGAAGGTAAAGAGGAATAACGAATTCTACCCCAACCATTGCCATCATTACAATTGAACTAAGGATAGTTGCGAGGGAGAATTCTTTGCTTTCAAAGACCTTGAATTCAAGGAATGGATCGTCTAACTTGTTTTGACGTACGATTAGAACTACAACTAAAATCACCCCAATGATAATGGTTGAAAGGACAACTGGATCCGTCCAACCATTGTCACCGACACTTGAGAATCCATAAAGCATGCTTCCAAAGCCTAATGTTGAAATACCAACAGAAAGCCAGTCAAGGTGCGGTTTTTTATTAGGAATAACATTCTTAACTGCAAAAAAACTAACAATGATGACTAAAGCAGTGATTGGGGCAATCATTCCGAAAAGCCACCGCCAGCTATAACTGTCAATAACCCATCCAGATAGAGTAGGACCAATTGCTGGTGCTAATCCAATAACTAAGCCGTTCACTCCCATTGCAGCCCCACGCTTTTCAGGAGGATAAACAGTCAGCATGATGTTCTGCATTAGGGGCATGTTGATTCCTACTCCTACTGCTTGGATAAGACGACCGGCTAATAGAACGGCAAATGATGGAGCGATCCACGCTAGAATTGTTCCAACTTCAAAGGTTGACATAGCGATAATGAAAAGACTCTTAGTATTAAATCGACTTGTTAAGTAGGCGCTTACGGGGATCATAATCCCATTAACCATTAAGAAGCCGGTAGTTAACCACTGAACGGTGGCAGTACTAATATTAAAAGCATCCATTAATGCTGGAAAGGCTGTTGAAAGAATAGTTTGGTTTAAAATGGTACAAAAAGCTCCAATTAATAAGACAAAGATCATTAAGGAACGATTATAAGTTTGTCCATTAATATCAACAGGTTGTTGCTCTTGATTCACTAATAGAATCCTCCTTTACATTTTTACAATGTGAAAAATGATAATACTATTTGATATCTTTGTCAAATAATTTGACAAAGATATCGGATTTTTGGTAATTTATGATTAAAATATACACTTTGGAGGAAAATAATGGATCCGCTTTCTGAAAAAATTAGAAAAATGATCGCTAGCAAACAATTAAAGATTAGTATGAGTGAAGTGGCACGTGTAACTGGTGTTTCCACTAGTCAACTAAGATACTGGGAGAAAAAGGGGTATATTAAATCTGAACAAGATGAGCAGAATAAAAATCACTATTTTAGTTTTCCAACAATTTTTCAAGTATTAACGATTAAAGTATTTTTGGACCAAGGTTTTACTTTAGCAATGGCTGTAAAGAAGGAGCGTAAACGGCGCGAACTTCATAAGATTTTTACCTGTTTTATTACTGATGGCATCAAAGAAGTAGAGCAAACCGGGGAAGATAGTGGAGAAGTTAAGCTTGGACCATTAGCTGAAGATTCCACAAAAGAAGTATATGCAGTAATTAATGGTGATAAGACCAGTCTTCGCATTCGAGATTACAAAGAAAATTAACGGATAGTAAACTTTGTGTTATGGTTAAATTGTAAAAGATAACCAAAGTAAATTAATAGTAAGAAAGGAACGATAATAATTGGCTGCATCAGGTTTGAGCTATAGTGAATTAAGTACAGATGCTAAGGAAGTGGCACTTAATTCCTTTATTAATTTTTATGTTGATCAATATCGCAAAGGTAGTTTAGAGATTCTCAGTTCACAAGTATCTAATGAACTAATGGCTACGATTAATCAAATCTTGCGTGATAATGATTTTATGGGGCATCAAGAATTGGTTAATGTAAGTACGCGGCTAAGTAAGCCAGCTTATCAAAAAATTTTAACCGCGTTGCCCAATGTTAAATTTCAAGAAGACGGGGAACCAGTTATTGACTGGATGAAGGCCTGGGAACAAAAAGAGGAACGGTTACCAGAAGAAGATTAGTCAAGTAATCAATGGGAAATAACCTTATTATTAAATTAAGAAGGTGGAGTAAAGATAAATACTTTCTCCCACCTTCTTTTTTAATCAAAGAATTAGGCAATTACTACCTTCAATTTTGTAGATGTGGTAAAATAATAGTTAGTTTTACGTACGGATTAAATAATTAAGATTAAGTGCCAATAATAAAATTAATATCAATAACCGACCTTGTTAGAACAAAGCGGTTCTTTTGGCTTACTTAAATTCCGTTAATTAACATGATAAAAATCTATAAAAGGAAAGGTATTATGACAAAATTAAAGATTAAAAACAATGAAGTTGCCTTTTACGCCATGGGTGGTCTTGGTGAAATTGGTAAAAATATGTATTGTGTACAATTCCAAGATGAAATTATTGTTATTGACTGTGGAGTTTTATTCCCGGAAGATGAATTGCTAGGGGTAGATTACGTAATTCAAAATTATGATTATCTCATTGAAAATAAAGATAAGATTAAGGGAATCTTTATTACTCACGGTCATGAAGACCACATTGGAGGATTACCATTCTTCTTACAAAAGGTCAATGCGCCTATTTATGCAGGGCCTTTTGCAATGTCATTAATTAAGGGCAAGTTAGAAGAAAAACACTTGCTAAGAAATGCAGAATTGCATGAAATTAATGAATTCGATGAAGTTCATTTTAAGAAGTTGTGGGTGAGCTTCTTCAGAACGACCCACTCAATTCCTGATACATTGGGCGTGGCCGTTCATACTCCTCAAGGAACAATTGTCCAGACTGGTGACTTTAAGTTTGATTTAACGCCAGTTGGTAATTTACCAGGTCCTAATCTTCAACAGATGGCTAAGTTAGGGGACGATGGTGTTCTCCTTTTAACATCAGATAGTACAAACGCTGAACGACCAGAATTTACAAAGTCTGAACGTTGGGTTGATATCCATATTCGTCGGATCTTTGAACGAATTAAGGGCCGAATTATCTTTGCTTCATTTGCATCTAATGTTTATCGTTTGCGTGAAGCATCCGATGCTGCGCTTGCGCAAGGACGAAAGATTGCGGTCTTTGGTCGTAGTATGGAGAATGCAATCACTGCTGGTCAAGAATTAGGCTACCTTAATATTCCGAAAGATTCCCTTATTGACCAAAATGAAATTAATAATTACCCACCGGAAAAAGTATTGATCATGTGTACTGGATCGCAGGGTGAACCAATGGCAGCCCTTAGTCGAATTGCTAATGGTACTCACCGCCAAATTACTATTCAGCCAGAAGATACAGTTGTCTTTTCTAGTAACCCAATTCCAGGAAATACCACTAGTGTTAATGCTCTTATCAATAAGCTTGAAGAAAGCGGGGCTAACGTAATTCACGGATATGTTAATAATATCCATACATCAGGACACGGTGGTCAAGTTGATGAAGAATTTATGCTACGTTTAATGAAGCCTAAGTTCTTTGCTCCTGTTCACGGTGAATACCGAATGCAAAAGATTCACACTAAGTTAGCTGAAATGACTGGCGTGCCAAAGGAAAATAGTTTTGTTCTTGCCAATGGGGATGTTTTAGCTTTAACGAAGGATTCTTGCCGAGTAGCAGACCATATTGATAGTGTTAGCGATGTTTATATTGATGGTCGTGATGCTGGAGATACAGTTGGGAACCCCGAAATTCGCGAACGGCGCTTACTTTCGGAAGAAGGAGTCGTAACAGCGATTGCAGTTGTCGACTTAAAGGATTACCAAATTGTTGCTGGTCCTGATATTGTATCTCGTGGCTTTGTTTATATGCATGAGTCACAAGAACTGATTAAGGCAGCTAATCATGAAGTATTCTGGGCAATCCTTAATACCTTTAAAAATCACAAACACGTTGATCAACGAGTATTGAACCGGACAATTATCAGTCGTTTGCAAAAATTACTTTATGATCGCACCGGTCGTCGTCCAGTGATTATTCCGATGGTGACAATCTTAAATGGTAATAATCGTTCAGAAAATCAACACTATCGTCGACCAAACAACAAGAATAATCAAGCACATAAAAACGAACGACAAAATAATCATTCCCACCGGAACTCTCAACAACATTTTAAAAAGAAGAATGTTAAGGAGAAGCAGCCAGTCACAAGTGGAGATGCAAAATAAACTACAAAAGAACTTGCGATTTTTTTGCTTGCAAGTTCTTTTGTGGTTTAAACTAAAAAAGAAGATTTGTTCTTAAAACTAGGGAGATTGTTTGGTATGATCATACTTAGCAATTATTTTATATTTCCCAGAGAGGGTGAGGAAAAATGACCGGAAACGATTATTTAAGGATCTGGTACCGGGTTCAAATTGGGGCGACCTTGGTCATTTTAGCAATGATGATGATTCGTAATTACGAATTTAATCGCCAGACGGTTGCACTGGCATTATTGATCATGGTTATTATCTTAGGAATTGGTTTAGTCTTTGAACTCTTACCTAATGTGCCTTTGTTGGTTAAAAAATTAAATGCATGGCTACAAGTAATTACCCAGCCGATAATTTTAGTATTTGCTTGGGATGTAATGGTGCGAGAAATTATTGTTTTATTACATTTACCATCCCGAGGCGTTGTAACAATGATGATTTTTTATTACTTTATTATGTTTGCGCCATTCGCAAGCGTAATTGGTGAACTCATGCATTGGAGCATTGAACGACTAATCTTTATCGCTTGGTTAGCTCAGGTGGTCTTTACACCATTGATTGCCTTGCCAACAGACCTGGTTGATAATCACTTCTTATTATTAGCATTATCTACTGGGGCAGTTGGTGCAGTTGCCTTCTTTATTCTTACGACAACAGTAATGCGGACATGGCACTTATCATGGCCAGGATTAAAACCACATTGGAGTGGTGATTTTAATTGGTTGATATTTGCAGGATTAGTTGTTGTTGATGTCATCTTTACAGTTCTAAATACGGGAGAAATGCCAAGTCTTCATCGTGCTAATTGGGATTTTACCCTTTCCGCATTTGAGGCCGCAGTAATGGAAGAGACCTTGTTCCGTTTCGCTATCCTTGGCATCTTGTTCTATGCTTGGCGCAATGTCAAACAACGACTTCCGTTAGCACTAGTAACTAGCTCAATTTTATTTGGAGTTGTTCATCTTACTAACTATGGGCCTCAAGAATGGTCGATGACTGTTTTACAAGCAGTTAGCGCAGCAGGAATTGGACTATTTTTTGCAACCGTTTATGTTTATACTGGTCAATTATGGCTAGCAATGGTAATGCACTTCCTATTAGACTGGACAGCATTTATCGCTTCTGATTCAACATTGATGACTGGAAAAGTAACAGTTCAAGATTGGATTGGGACAGGAATTGAATTAATAGTATTTATTGGGATCGCCGTTTGGATGATGTTTGGACAACGCCGTCAAGTGATGGAACGGCATGTTAATCGCTTAACGGGAGAGCATCAACGGTTTGACTTTATGATTCAGTATTAAATAATGGCGAGATTAGAAAAATTTTCTAGTCTCGCCATTATTAATACTTAGGCAATGTGTTTATGCAAATAACGTGCAAATAATGATAATGAGTAGCAGACAATAAAGTATAAGACCGCTAAAGCAATAAACATCGGAATAATATAATTTGTGTTTTGTCCATAAATGATTTGAGCATGGTACATTAACTCTGGCAAGACAATAATTGTTGCTAGTGATGTATCCTTAACCAATGAAATGAACTGACTAACGAGGGCCGGCATCATATTCTTAATTGCTTGTGGTAAGACGATAATTCGTAATGCTTGCCACTTAGTCAATCCGTTAGCTAATGCTCCTTCCGTTTGACCATAATCAATCGAATTTATCCCTGAGCGAACAATTTCGGCAACCATTGCCGATTCAAAAATTGAAAGGGCCATAATTGCGGCCGGAATAATTTCTGGTTTTATTCCGATATTGGGGAGACCAAAGTAGGTGAAAAAAATTATTAGCAGGAGGGGAAGATTACGGATGATATCGATAACGAATCCTACAATTGCTGATAGGTATTTGATGTTCGCGTAACGAATAATTCCGAGAAAAGTTCCCAAAATAAAGCTGATTATAATTGAAATTACGGAAACTTCAATTGTAATCCAAAGCCCTTCTAGGAGGAAACGGATATTAATCCATGAATAAGCGTCAATAAAGTTTTGCATTGATCATCCCTCCTAGGCTAATTTCTTTTCAAGGTGTCGCATATAATAACTCAACGGAAGTGTAATGATGAGGTACATAATACCGACAATAAAATAAGTGGGCATCGTTGCTAATGTATCATTTGCAATTAAATTTCCTTGATACATTAAATCGAAACCAGCAACGAAGGCAAGAACTGAAGAATTCTTAACTAGATTAATAAATTGATTGCCAAGTGGCGGAATAACTACTCGAAAAGCTTGAGGGAGAATGATATACCGCATTGCTTGACTATAAGTTAGTCCATTAGCCAAAGCACCTTCCATTTGTCCGGGATCGATTGAATTAATTCCAGCACGCACAGTTTCAGCAATGAAGGCAGAAGTATAGAGGGTAAGACCGATAGTTCCAGCAGTAAATCCATTAATTTTAACAATATACATTGGGATAATAAGGAAAAAGGCCATTGTGATAACTAATAGAGGAATATTTCGAAAGACCTCGACATAAACCTGACCAATGATTTTTAAAACCCGATGTTGAGAAATTTCAAGAAGAGCAAAAAAAGTTCCAATAATAAGGCTCCCAATTAATGCGATAAGGCTACATAGAATAGTATTCCAGAGGCCAGTTAAAAGGGGATGCCACTCATTTATAATTAAATTTAACATTAGCGTTTCATCTCCTGATAATTAAATCCTTTAACGTTACCAAACCATTTGAGAAGAAGCCGGTTATAAGTGCCGTCTTTTTCAACTTCTTTTAATGCCCAATTTAATTTATTACGGAAACGCGTTTGATTTTTATTGACAGCGATGCCATAAGGTTCTTTAGTAAAATTACCACCGACAACTTCATAGCCAGGATTTTCAGCTGCCATCCCGTAGAGAATCCCGTTATCAGTGGTAAGGGCATCCCCTTGTTTGGATTTAAGGGCAGTCATAGCTTGAGCGTAGTCAGACAATTGGAGAACACGCGCTTTAGGAGCAAACTTCGCAACGTTTTTAACTGAATTTGATCCAGAAACACCCAGAATAACAGCGCCACGCCGATTTAAATCGCTGATATTTTTAATTGGGCTCCCCTTCCTAACAAGGAGAGATTGCCCGGCATCAAAGTAAGAATGGGTAAAATCAACTTGCTTTGCTCGTTCAGGAGTGATTGTCATGGTTGCCATAATTGCATCAATATTCCCATTTTTTAATAGAGGTACCCGGGTTCCACTAGTCACAGGAACAAAGATCGGTTTTCCTTGTGGTCCCAGAATTTTTTTGGTAAGAGCTGTTGCAAGGTCAATTTCAAACCCTTCTAATTTTCCTGTCTTAATATTTTCCAGCCCAAATAGACGAGTATCTGCTTTAACTCCCCAGGTAATTCGTTGACTATGCATATCCTCAGTTAGGACATCTTTTTTTGCAATTGAGGTTCCACAGGCAGAAAGGGTAAGAAGAGTAACAAAGAGGAGGGCGCTAAGACTAATTAATCGCCAATACTTTTTCATTGTAATTCCTCCTTAATGGCCACTGATCTTACTCATGAATTCGCGAGCACGCTCGGTAGAAGGCTGATCGCCAAAGAATTTTTCGGTTGAATCGTCTTCTAGGATTCGACCCTCTGCCATAAAAATAACCCGATCAGCAACTGCCCGTGCAAAGCCCATTTCGTGGGTTACCACTAGCATTGTCATGTTGGAGTTTTTAGCGATATCTTTCATAACGTCTAAAACATCATCAATCATTTCAGGATCAAGAGCACTTGTTGGTTCATCGAATAGGAGGCATTTGGGCTCCATGGCCAGACTGCGGGCAATAGCGATTCGTTGTTTTTGACCTCCAGATAACTGAGCAGGCATGCTTTCAGCTTTATTTGCAAGACCAACTTTATCAAGCAGTTTCATTGCTAACTCGCGGTTCTCATCTTCTGGGCGTTTTAATACGATCCGTGGCGCAAGCATGATGTTTTCGATAACGCTCTTATTGTTATATAAATTAAAATGTTGAAAGACCATCCCGACATCTTTTCTGATTAGATTAACATTAGTCTTCTTATCAGCAAGGTCAAACCCATTAACAATTAACTGACCATCTCTAATTGGATCTAATCCATTGATTGTTCGAATCAGGCTACTCTTCCCCGAACCAGATGGCCCGATTAAAACAACCGTTTCGCCAGCATCAATTGTTAAATTAATATCTTTTAATGCATGGAATTTACCATAGTATTTTTGCACATTATGAAATTCAATCATTGACATGTGTAGTTAACCCCCATTTCATTTGTATTTATAATAAGCAGTAAACATCCCTAATTATATATTTTGTTCTATACTCCGTCAAAATCTGCATTGTGTAATTATTAATTTACTAAAACAATTATAAAATTCTTTAATAAATCACTTTTGTTTTAGGAAGACCAAAATAATTATTTACAAAATCAAGATAAGTAGTAACATAAGTAGTGAAGAATATGACTTAACGAAGAGGAGCGAGTAATGCTTCACCGTTAAAGTGTAGAACATAGGGAGGAGAATACTAATGTTCGAAATAAAGCCAAAGAAGTTCAAGAAGATCCTCGTTGGTGTTGACGATGCACCAGATGCCCGTGCCGCTTTCTCATACGCGGTTGATAAGGCGAAACGTGATGGTTCGGAGTTAGGGATTGTATCAATTCTTGAAACTGACCGGGTAAATGTGTATCAAATCTTAGATAAGGATTATGTTCATAGTAGTGAGGACGAATTACGTCAGCGGGTAAATGAATATGTCCAAGCAGCGATTGATTATGGTGTTGATCCAGAAAAAATTACGGCGATTGTTGATCGTGGTGAACGACCAGCTGAGCGTATTTGTAACCATGTCATCCCTGCATTTCAACCAGATTTGTTAGTTGTTGGTTCGATTGGTAAGAAAGGAAATCGTAAAGCGGTAGGTTCACAGGCATCTTACATGGCTCGCCACGCCGGAACATCAGTATTTGTAATTCGGACAAACACTGTTCAATCTTACGAATAGCTAATTTAATTTTTTTGATATTATTGCGATAGTTCTGTTCAGAGCTATCGCTTTTTACATAAGAATATAATTTTTAATAATTCTAATATAGAATTTAATTTAGTAATTATTTAGTTGTTTTTGTTTATCTCTATGTTATAATGATTCTAAACTAAAAGGGGAGAGGGTAAATGTGTCCAAGAAAAAAATGTCATTAGCGCAAAAGGTAAACGTTTTGCGTGCAAGTGTAATGGGAGCTAATGATGGAATTATTTCAATTGCCGGAATTGTTATCGGGGTGGCAGCGGCAACAAGTAATGCCCGTTCCATCTTAATTGCGGGTTTGTCAGGAACGCTTGCCGGTATGATTTCAATGTGTATGGGGGAGTATGTTTCAGTTTCAACCCAGAAGGATTCACAAAAAATGGCTTTGATTAGTGAAAAGCAGCGCCTTCAGAATCAATACCAGCATGAATTTGAGTATGTTCAAAAGAAATATGAAGCTCAAGACATTGATCCGCAACTTGCTAAACAAGCGACGAAAGAATTAATGGAAAAAGATGCTTTAGGGACAGCTGTTCAAGAGCGCTATGGCTTTAACCCCAATGAGTTTACAAGTCCGTATGCTGCGGCGATTGCTTCCTTTATATCTTTTCCGACCGGTTCAATTTTACCAATGGTGGCGGTTACAGTTTCTCCCGCAAATGTTCGAATCTTAGCAACTGCAATTGCCGTTCTTATTGCATTGTTAATTACTGGTTATTTTGCAGCAGTTTTAGGAAAATCTAACCGGATTAAATCGATGATCAGGAATGCAGCTGCTGGAGTATTAACAATGGGAGTTACGTACCTGATTGGACAATTATTTGCACGGTAGGGAGATGAGATTAAATGAGTACTAATGTGAAGAAGCATCACAAACAAACAATGGAAGAAAAATTAAATACATTACGAGCCGGAGTATTAGGTTCAAATGATGGAATCCTAACAGTTGTCGGTGTTCTGGTATCCGTAGCAGCAGCGACAAGTGATCGTTTTACTATCTTCATTGCTGGCTTGTCTGATTTGCTTGCTTGTGCATTTTCAATGGCTTCTGGCGAATATGCTTCTGTATCTACGCAAAAAGATACAGAAAAAGCTGCTGTTGCTCAAGAAGAAAAACTCTTAAAAATGGATTATGAAGGGGAGCTTGCGGCAGTAAAAGACTATTATGTAAATAAAGGAGTTACTCCTGAAACCTCAATCAAAATTGCTAAGGACCTCCTTAATAAAAAGCCCCTCGAGACAGTTGTTCGGATTAAATATGATATTGAACTTGGTCACTACCTTAATCCTTGGGATGCTGCATTTTCTTCTCTTTTTTCAGCGGCTGCTGGAGGATTGATTCCGCTAATGGCGATGACTTTTGCTCCTGAAGCATATAAGTGGTATGCCGTGATTTTAGCGGTTGCCTTTACTAGTGCCCTAACCGGTTATATTAGCTCTAAGCTTGGTAATGGGCTTGTAAAAGTTGCAGTTATTCGAAATATTATTATTGGTTTGATTACGATTACGATTCACTACGGAGTCGGAAAATTATTTTAATCGATGTAAAAAAGGAAGCAAAAGGCTGAGTTTTCGCTCAACTTTTTGCTTCCTTTAATGTTAGTCTTGTTTAAAGTCGTTATTAATAACGTTCTTTTCATCAACGGGAGTGTTGAATAGTTCTTCATCTTTACCGCGGTGATATTCTGCTTGAATAGTAACATGACAGATCCCGTATTTTTCATGCAAGATTTTTTCGACTTGACTATAGATTCGCTCAACCTGGCTTAGCGGCAAGTCATCACAATTTAGATGGGCAGAGAAAATAATTCGGTGTTCATCCATCATCCATGCATGAACGTGGTGAACGGCCGTCACTCCACCAATCTGTTTTAAATCATTTTCGATGGAATCATAATCAAGATCAGGGGAAGATTGCATGAGAATTTTAATGGTTTGATTAATAATTGGCCAAGCTTCATAAGCAATATAGAGGGCAACTCCGATTGTTAAGGCAGGATCAAGCCATGGAACGTTGACAAAGGTAAGAATGATTCCCCCAATGATAACGGCAACTGAAGAAAGTGCATCACTTAAAATATGGAGATAAGTTGCTTTGACGTTCAAGCTGTCTTCGCTTCCGGCATGTAAGAGGGCCGCCGAAATAAAGTTTGCAAGAAGACCGATTACAGCAACTGTTAACATAATTCCCCCATTAATATGTTGGGGATGCTCTAACCGTTTAATAGCTTCAATAATTAAGAAGACAGAGATAACAATTAAGAAAATACTATTAGTTAATGCTGAGAGGATTTCAGCTCGGCGGTAGCCATAAGTTCGTTGCCGATTTTCTGGGTGGCCACCAATATGCTGGGCAAAGTAGCCGAGTACAATGGAAAGTGAATCCCCTAAATTATGAAACGCATCTGATAGTAAGGCTAAACTTCCTGAAAGAATGCCTCCAAGGATTTCAACAATTGTAATTAATACATTTAGGAGGGTAACTGCTAAAAAGCGTTTCCCTGTTACTTTTTCGTCCATGATTTACCTACTCCTCCGTAAAGATCGATTGCGGGTTTGTAAAAAGCTTATAACAAAAAAGTTAGGCTTTCCAAACTACACTTTTAATAATATGCTATAATCAATTTGGGTTCAATGTTAATATATAAAAACATGTAATGACCGATCGTAGGCCAAATTTTAATACCCAGAGGTGAAACGATTTGACTCCAATGAAGGAAGACTATCTAAAAATTATTTTTGAATTAGGTGGTAGTCATAAAAAAGTTTCTAATAAAGAGATTTCCCTTGGACTAGGAATTGCCGCTGGATCAGTAACCGAGATGATTTCTAAGTTGGCTGACGAAGGGCTAGTTGTTCATGAACCATATGCCGGTATTTCTTTAACTGAAAAGGGACAAAAGTATGCTGCGGAATTAGTTCGGAAGCATCGTTTGTGGGAAACATTTTTAGTAGATAAGCTTCATTACAATTTTGCTGACGTCCATTCAGAAGCGGAAATTCTTGAACATCAGACAAGTGATCGACTAGCAACGGCCTTAGATGCTTTTCTTCAGCACCCTGACCATTGTCCGCATGGTGGAGTAATTCCATCAGCTAATGGCAAGTTTCCAGATGTAACGCATCGTTTGTTGGCAGATGCTGATGATGGAGAAAAAGTTGAATTAGAACGATTCCTAGATAACCACGAGCTTTTAACTTACTTAGAAGAGTTAGGGTTACGTCCTCAAGAACAAGTTACTGTAATTCGCCATGAACCTTTTGAAGGACCGATTGTGATTCGAAAAGAAAATGACGACCAAGAAATAAATGTTTCGTATAAGGCCTCGCATAATATTTTTATTGAACCGGACATAGCTCAAGAAAATAAAGATTAATTATGTAAATTATTGCTTATGTGATACAATGGTTTTTGTAGTTTTTTTAAGTGCGGTTGGTTCGATTGTTTCATTGCAAATGGATCTCTTCACCTGAGACGAATTACAAATTATATTAGTGCTTAATGCACAGGAGGATTTCCAATATGGAACAAGGAACTGTTAAATGGTTTAATGACGATAAGGGTTATGGCTTCATTACTCGTGAAAGTGGCGATGATGTATTTGTTCATTTTTCTGCTATTCAAGGGGATGGCTTTAAGTCATTGAATGAAGGCCAACATGTTACATTTGATGTTGAGGAAGGTGAACGTGGCCTTCAAGCAGCAAATGTCGTTAAAGACTAAATATTAAACTAAAAAGCGACTGGATTTTTCCGGTCGTTTTTTGGTATTGAGCTCCCTATCTAAACGGAGGATAATAATAAATATCTTTGAACAGAGAAGGCGAAAAGATGTTAACAAAGCGACGACAAGCACTCGCACTTAAAACTTGTTTACTGGCTGGGAGACTTTTAATTGAAAACGGCTCAAATATGGAACGAGTTAACGATACCTTATCTCGAATGGCCAAAAGTGCTGGCTTACATGATTTTCAGGCATTTACAACTGTGACCGGAATTGTAGTCGGAACAATTAATGATCCCCATGCTCAAGTAATTACTATTCGTCATCGAAAAAATAATTTAAGTAAAATTGCGGAGGTAAATGAAGTTTCTCGTGAATTAGCACGGCGCAAAATTGATGTTCCACAAGCATTTGCTAAATTAAAAAAGATTGATCGCCAAAAGATGCCAAACTGGCAAAATTGGTATGAATCATTTGCCGCTGCAATTTTAAGTGGAGCATTGATGATTGTTTTTACGGGTAATGTTTCTGATTCTTGGGCAGGATTCCTTGCCGGTGGGATAGGCTATGCTGCGTTTTCATACCTCTTACGGAAGTTTAAGATCCAATACTTAGGAGAATTTTGTTCTTCATTAATTATAGGTATTTTAGCTGTAATTTTTGTTAAATTGCATCTCGCTAATAATATTAATGATATTATTATTGGTGCAGTTATGCCGCTAGTTCCCGGAGTACCCTTAACTAATGCGGCGCGAGATTTAGTTTCCGGAAATTTGATTAGCGGACCTACAAGAGGGATTGAAGCAATTCTAACTGCCGTTTCGATTGGTAGTGCGATTGTAATTGTTTTGCACTTTAATTAGGAGGGTAGGAGATGAATTGGAGTAACCTATTATTACAATTTTTCTTATGTTATGTTTCAACGGTTTGCTTTGGTATCCTCTTAAACATTCCGAAACGTGCCTACCATACTGCAGGGATGATAGGTGGCGGTGTGTGGGTGGTTTACTGGATAATGTATTATTGCAGTGGGATTGGCCTTGCGTTTAGTAATTTAGTTGCTGCAATTTTAATTTCGGTATTAAGCCAAGCAGCTGCTCGTCGAAAACGAATGCCAATTATTGTTTTTAATGTGCCTGCGCTAGTTCCATTCGTGCCTGGCGGACAGGCTTATAAAATGGTTCGCAATTTTGCTATTGGTAATTACCACCTTGTTACTGTTTATTTCTATCAGGTAGTTGTAATTGTTGGTGCAATTACGCTTGGCTTTGGGTTAGGAGAACTTTTAAATCGTGTTTTGAACTATCTTCATAAATATTTACTCAAAAAATCACGATGGAATTTTTAACACTGTGGTATACTCATTTTTGATTAATTAATTTAAGTTAGGAGAATCCTTGATTATGTTTATTGAACGTGATGATCATCGTTGGTGGCGTTTTGCCTTAAGCGGTGGTTTCTTTCTTGCATTAATGCTATTAATTATGTTTAATTCGTCAGTGCTAACAATGATTGATGCTGTTTTACAGTCATTATTTACTAGTCAGCGCCTGGAAGGCATTGGTTGGTTCCATGCTTTGATGAGCTTACTTTCATTTTTAGCTAAACCGGTCTTAGATTTAGTATGGGTATTTATTATTGCAGGTGTTTTATGGCTGAAGGGTTATCGCATTCCAGCTTTGTGGTCACTAGGAACAATTTTTGGTGGAGATGTGCTTGGAACAATCATTAAACACATCGTTAAGCGGGTCCGTCCTGCACAACACTTGGCGGCAGATGATGGCTATAGTTTCCCTAGTGGGCACACTTTAGGATTCTTCTTGGTAGTAGCAATTTTATTCTTAATAGTAATTCCACTTATTCAAAAAGCATCTGTTCGCACAATTTTGCAAATCTTATTAATATTTGCAGTTTTCTTCCTGGCGGTATCACGGGTATATCTTTATGCTCACTGGCCATTTGATACTATTGGTGCAATGTTATTAGCTTATGCATGGTTACAAGTAGCTGAATGGCTCTATGTCGCTTGGGCACCACGATTACAACGAATTCCGTTCTTCCGTAGTGTTGAAATTTAATAATTGGAATTGATGAAGGGCACTCTTATTTGGTTGCTCCTCTTTTTATTTCCCGGGAAATAGGAGAAAAATGAGTGAAATTATAGTTGAACCAGCAAAAGATAATAACAATTTAGGAGCAATAGTTAAATTATTAGACGATGAAAAGTTAACACGAGCAGTGGGATTATTTTTACCTCTTCAAAGAGAAAATCGTGTGCAAGCTATTAAGACATTTGTTCACCAGAATCATGTTATGGCAGTGAAACTAAATGGAGATGTAGTGGGAATGGTTGTATTAAGCCCTTGGTATGGGGATGAAGGAATAAGAATTGCTCATCATTATGAATTAGGTTATCTTCTGCGACAAGATCAATGGAATAAAGGCATAATGACATCTGCAATTCAACAAATTGTTTCTATTTTGCCACCTAAAATTACGATTCATGCGGAGTGTAAACAAAGTAATTATCGTTCCCAGCGAGTACTCATTAAATGTGGCTTCATTTATGATAAAGACGACTTATGGCAACGGATTATTAAATAGTCGGACTTGCATTTTTGTTTGAGTGGGGTATAATTTCATTCAATGAAGAGGTTGCATATTTTATTAGTAGCTACTATTAGGTGAATAAGCACCGGAGTATTAGTGAAAGGGAAATATGCCGAAACACTACTTAGCTTATTTTAAGTAGGTGTTGGGCTATAGTCATAATAGGCTATAGACTGTCGCAATAATTGCGGGGCGCTTCCTAAATTGATTCAACGATTAATTATAGGTATTAAGTTGGGTCTTCTGGTAGGGTTACCGATCAGAAGACCCTTTTAATTTATCCTCTTCGAAAATGTTGACGTTAAGATACACAAATTTGGAGGAAATATATTTATGGCAGATGAATCTAAGTCGACGGGTCATATGGAACGGACATTACAGACACGTCACTTATCCATGATTGCTCTTGGTGGAACAATCGGTACTGGACTTTTTATTGCCAGTGGATCCGCTATTTCAACTGCGGGACCTGGTGGAGCATTAGTTGCGTATGGAATCATGGGAATTATGGTTTATTTCCTAATGACGAGTCTAGGTGAAATGGCAACATATATGCCATTAACCGGGTCATTTTCAGCTTATTCAACGAAATTTGTTGATCCAGCACTTGGCTTTGCTCTTGGTTGGAATTATTGGTTTAACTGGGCAATTACAATTCCTGTTGATGTTACAACTGCGGGAATTGTAATGAATTATTGGCTTCCCAATGTTCCAGGCTGGATTTTTAGTGTAACGGTGATGGCACTAATTTTCTTAATCAACTATTTATCAGTACGATCTTATGGTGAAACTGAATTTTGGCTTGCTTTAATCAAAGTTGTCACGGTTATTGTCTTTTTAATTGTTGGTGTTGCAATTATTTTTGGAATTATGGGTGGCAAGCCAGTTGGCTTAAGTAACTTTCACTACAAGCAGGCACCGTTTGTTGGTGGTGTGCCAGCGATTATTAGCGTTTTCTTGGTTGCTGGTTTCTCATTCCAAGGAACAGAATTAGTTGGAATCACGGCTGGTGAAGCTGCTACACCAGAAAAGTCTGTCTCTAAGGCAATTCATTCAACTTTCTGGCGAATTTTACTTTTTTACATTTTTGCTATTTTTGTTATTGCTTGTATCCTTCCTTACACAGATAAGAACTTATTGAATCAAGATGTTTCAAATATTACAATGAGTCCATTTACGATTGTGTTTAAGCGGGCGGGATTGGCCTTTGCAGCTAGCGCAATGAATGCCGTTATCTTAACTGCCGTCATTTCTGCTGCTAACTCTGGTTTATATGCCTCAACTCGGATGCTTTATTCACAAGCGCGTGAAGGATATGCATGGCGGATTTTTGGTTATGTAAACCGGCGTGGTATTCCAATTTATGCTTTATTGGGAACAATGGTTGTCTCGTTAGCGGCTTATGCAACTCAATTCATTGGTCCAAAAGCTTATAACTACTTAATTGGTGCATCTGGATTGTGCGGATTTATTGCATGGTTAGGAATTGCAATTTCACACTATCGTTTTAGGAAGGCATTCCTTAAGCAAGGACATAAGCTTTCTGAATTAAAGTATCACGCAACAGGATTCCCATTTGGTCCAGTATTCGCCCTTGCTTTATGTATTGTCGTTATTTGTGGTCAAAACATCGATGCTTTTGTAAAAATGGATTGGCAAAACATCTTAATTACTTACATGGGAATTCCATTATTCTTAATTCTTTTCTTCTACTATAAGATTCGTTATAAGACACACTTGATTCCACTTGATAAGGTTGATTTATCACGGCGAACAAAGGGTGAATCATACGAACCAGAAGATAATTAATAAGTGAAAAAGGAACGAGAAAATACTCGCTCCTTTTTATTTTAAATGTTAGAATTGTTTTCGTTACTTTTTGAATTTGAAACAGGGGGAAATAACTAATGATTGCTTTAGCCGGGACAATCGGTGCAGGAAAAACCAGTTTGACAAAGTTATTGGCAGACCATCTTAATAGTCAGGCCTTTTATGAATCTGTTGACGATAATAAAATTTTGCCACTTTTTTATAAAGATCCGAAAAAATATGGTTTCTTATTACAGATTTACTTTTTAAACAAACGGCTTGATGAGATTAAAGATTCATACTCAAATGACTTAAATGTTTTGGATCGTTCAATCTTTGAAGATGCTTTATTATTTAAATTAAATGCAGATATGGGTCGGGCTACGGAAACGGAGTCAAATATTTATTCTTCATTATTAGGTAATATGATGGAAGAATTACCAGAGCAACCACATCAAAAAGCCCCCAACCTTTTAATTACAATTAGGGTTTCGTTTGAGACGATGCTTGAACGGATTAAGAAGCGGGGACGTTCGTTTGAACAAATTGCTAACGACCCTTCCTTATATTCATATTATAAGAACTTAAACGAACGTTATGTTCAGTGGTATGAGGATTACAACGAAAGTCCTAAGATGGTTATTGATGGCGATAAATATGACTTTGTTGAAGATCCGGCGGCTGCTAAGAAGGTCTTGGCCATGATTGACGAAAAATTAATTGAATTAAATCTTAAATAGGATTTGACAAAAGATCATATAGATGATATATTAAATAGGCTGATTTATATAGCAAGCCTATTTATGGAGGATTAGCTCAGTTGGGAGAGCATCTGCCTTACAAGCAGGGGGTCACAGGTTCGAGCCCTGTATCCTCCATTAATTTGCGGATGTGGCGGAATTGGCAGACGCGCAAGATTTAGGATCTTGTATCATTTTGATGTAAGGGTTCAAGTCCCTTCATCCGCATTTAATATTTTTTGAAAATTCTTGTTGACATTGATGAGGTTTTCGTGTAATATTAATAATCGTTGATAGGGAATAACTTATCAAAGACATGCGGAAGTAGTTCAGTGGTAGAACATCACCTTGCCATGGTGGGGGTCGCGGGTTCGAATCCCGTCTTCCGCTTATATGCACCCATAGCGCAATTGGATAGAGTGTCTGACTACGAATCAGAAGGTTGAAGGTTCGACTCCTTCTGGGTGCACTAATTATGATAAGCGTGACAGTTTTTGACTGTTGCGCTTATTTTTTCGGAATTTAGCTCAGCTTGGTAGAGCGCTGCGTTCGGGACGCAGAGGTCGCAAGTTCAAATCTTGTAATTCCGACTATTGAGTAAGCCTATTGTAATAACCGTTAATAATGGTTGTTATAATAGGCTTTGTTGTTTTTTGTTTACTTTTATTTCTTATTGCTTTTCCTAATGTTTTGGTCGTTTTGTTGGTCGCTAAAATATTGATAGATTAGTAATTTAAGAAGAAGGTAGGTCGTTTTAAGTATAAATCCTTAAGTATCATATTAATGGTGAAAAAAGAGTATCAAGATTAAATGAACTTGATGCTCTTTTATTAAATCCGATAAGAGCCAAAATAAGCCTCAAATGAGCACACTTTGAGGGCTTAATGATAAATTAATCAAATCGGCTTAAAAGAGCCTATAAAAGCAATATATAAAGAAAAAACAGGTACCACATAAATTTAATATACGTAATATCTGTTTCTGCTATTAAGTTTTCAAATATAATGATGAGGTTAAAGATTCTAATCCTATGGTTGAGCATTAGATTAAGTAAAATAACTTATTATAACGTTGTTTGTTAGTAGTGAGGCAAAGCTTAGTAGAAAAAGAAAGTTAGGCACAAACTCTCTACAGAAAACATCAGCGAATAATACGGTAAAAGGTACTCTGTAATTTGAACTTACGTAGTACCTTTTTTTGTATCGTTGATTGTCAGAAGGCTATTAGAAACATATGCGGTATATTTATTTTTTTGTAAAAATGATAGATAGGGTATGCTTAGGAAATAATATAATTATCTTTAATTAATAATCCATATTTCATTAATCATAGTGAACTGATTGTACTTAAACTAAAAAGAAATGTATCAATATAAAGAATATGTTGATACATTATTTTTTATGGTGAATATTAGCTTTGATAGAGGATGCATCCTCCAGAGCTTGGTGAATGACATCCGCGTACCTTAAATGTTTTGCATTATAAAATGCGACCGAAATAAAAATAGTTGTAACTAATATTAAAATAAGCAGGCTAAATATTATGGGAATAACAGGAACTTGAGCAATAAGATGCGTGATAACTTTAGTGTTAAAATTTTTAACAGTGACATTACCGACTGTAATATCTTCATTAGTTCCAGATATGGTAAGGATAAGAGCAATTGTACTAACTATTAGAATTACTTTACTAACATTATTAAGTGTTATATTTCTTTGATAGACTTTTTTGGAAGATTTTAGTTCAATATAATGCTTCAAAGTAGTTATTTCGGTTAGTGATAACTTTTGTAATTCATACACTAATAGTTCATATAACAAAATACTATTAACATTACCGTTGTTGTCTATGTAAAGCTGCATTTGATTTTCAGATGGTAAAATCTGTTTTATATCAAAAAAGACTAATAAGTCATGTAGATAGTCATCTTTCCAGTTAATTTTATAAAATCTTTCAATGTTAGTAAGATTTTTCCAACTATTTACTTTATAATTGTTCCAAATTTTAGAATAATGTTTATCCAATAAATCTCCTAAATAATTGATTAATTTAATTTCTACTGAACACAGAATATAGAAAGATAATATTGGATAAACAACATTAAAGATAGAATAAAGCCATTTTGTATTGAATATGAACGATATAAAATCAATACCAGTGATTCCAATAAAAGATAGTATTGATATTATAGGATGATTATAAAAGAATAATATATTTTTCAGCTTTGCTTTTCCCATTAAGGATATGCACTCCAATCTCTTTCTTATTTTGGTAAGTATTTACGTATTAATAAAAAATACAAATTAGTAACTCTAGTCGATATTATTAAATTTTATAAAGCTCAAAAGGCCTCCTTATCAACAGCTACATGAGACCTTTTGGGCTTTATAAGTATATTATTAGGTTATGAAAAAATTATATCAATAGTGTTTTAGAGAAATTAATTCTTTGAGAACCGTATTTAATTCATTATAATCATGATGCTTGATATGTTTTTCTAACAAGTCAATATAATATTGCTTTTGTGACTCCGCCATATCGCTAAATGCTAAAGCATCATTTTTATTTGAGATAAGTCGTTGGGCCCATGCAACTAATGGATGAACCAGATCAACAGGCATTTGCATAATTTCTTGAAGGGTGTCTAACAATAAACTAATATTTGCTTCATCACTATTTAAAAGAGCATTAAATAACTTTTCCCGTTGTTTATCTGCCCAAAGAGGTATTGATCCTTCATAATGCATTCGGTCAAGCCTAGAAAGCAAGATAGCACCTTGTCCAATAATACTATGTGCAGCTTTCTTATTAATATCAAGAATTTTTTTAATATTTTCTTGTTTGAAAGGATCTTGATAGCCATTTTTAGAGTCCATGAATCGTAATATTTGAGCACCGCCTAGTCCAATTCCGTCTGTTCCTGTTTGGACAATATCAGTTAAATGCTTGAAACGAAAGCCAGCAGAGAAATATGTTAATAAACCTTGTTCATGAGCCTTATGAACTAAAACTAAAGAATTTTTATATCCTAGTTGTTCCATAATTGGATCACTAGGATACCAGTTAGCTGTACCATCAAATGTAACTTTATCGAAGTTACCAGCTTTTGCAATCTCGATTCCTAATTTTGCAATTTCTGTTTTATCAGTAATTCTTTTAGCCTTACCATCATTATTGGCCAAGGTAGTGGGTCTATCATCAATGAGTGGATAATTAATGCAAAAAGCAGCTGCAAGTACCTGTAAGCTTTCATCACGAATTACGTTTGCTGATACAGTTTGCATAAACTTTATAGCTTGGGATACAGTCATTCTTTCAATAGCTACTTTACATTCAGATAACCCATTCATAAAGATTGATGAACATACTGCAATTGTAGTATGAACTGATTTGATAAATGAATTCTCAAAAGTATCTTCGAACATTGGTCTTCCGACATAAGATGATACAGATGTGTCTTTACCTACGCTCATCTTTACTTTTCCTATTGTTGCTAAATCAGGCAAACGATATGGTTCTACTACTTCACGATCGTTTTCTTGGCCACGTTCAAGATACTCAATGTGAACATTGGTACCATTTATAAATTCCATTTTACGAATTGTTCCTGTTAGATGGCCTAGTCCTGGATCGGTAATTGAAGCTTGTGTTTGAATTTTCCGAAAGCCACTGTTTCCCCATGGCACAATTGGAGCTTCGTTATAACCCCGAATGTTGATCATTTCAAATGCAATTTGTCTGGCTAGATATTCTTGGAATGTTGGATTTCGATTTTCATGTCTAATTAATGTATCCAATAAACTAGCTAGATTAATAAATTTAGCATTGTCTAGTCTATCGTAATTTAGAGAGGTATTATTGGCAGAATTACTTTTTAAATCTACTAATAATAGAAGACGTTCATGTTTATTGATAAGATTGGCATACCCACTTTTATTTGATGATAAGAAAGGCACAACAATATTTATTTGTTTAAGCAATTTTAGGTAAGCATTTGTTAACTCATGAATATCTACATAATCTACAATGGTTGATAAAAAATCGGAAATTGTATTAACTGTTTTTGTTGTATTATCATCTTGATACAACGTTTGTAAATGAGTGTAGTCTTCTATTAATCTTTTAGCATATTTTGTCGGTGCTTTATCCACCACAGGCATATATGCGGAATCCTTAAAGAAAGTTTGATCAGTAAATTTTTTATCCTTAGCAATTTGAATGGTTAGGCGATATTTAATTTCAAATAAACTATTTAAAATTGCTTTTTTTACTAAACCAGTTTGTAAGTAAATGTAACCAGAATTTATATCTTTAACATATCGACGATAATATCTATCATTTTCGATCATAATTTTAATCCTCCCAATCTGCAACGACTACTTTTCCAATCATATGCCCATTTTCAACAAGACTGTGAGCTTCTCTAAGATTATTGGCATTTATTGGGGAAAGTGATTGTGTTAAAGTGCATTGTAATTCGCTATTATCAATCAAAGTTGCTATTTTATTAAGAATCTCATGCTGTGATTGCATATCTGGTGTATGATAATAAGATTTTGTGTACATCCATTCCCAAGCGAATATAGCCTTTTTAGGTGTTAATAATCGTAAATTAATAGGTCGTCTATTTTCGGTAATAGATGCAATGGCACCCTCTGGCTTAATTAATTCGCACATTTCTTTCCAATGGCTATCAATATCTTTTAATTCCAAAATGTAATCAACATATTTATAGCCAAGCTTATGAACTTCATTTACCAGATTCTTTCGGTGATTTACTACATCTGTAGCTCCGTGAGACTTCACCCAGTTAATACTTTCAGGGCGAGAAGCTGTGGCAATAACTGTTAGTCCAGCATTAGATGCTAATTGTGTTGCAACAGATCCTACACCTCCAGCGCCATTAATAATAAGAATTGTTTTACCTTCATTACTTGTTTTATCTTGAGATAGAGATAATTGTTCGAATAATGCTTCATAAGCAGTCAAGGAAGTTAATGGCATTGCAGCTGCTTGGGCATCCGTCAATGATTTAGGCGCATTTCCGACAATTCGTTCATCTACTAACTGATACTCACTATTGCTTCCTGACCGTTTAAATGATCCGGCATAGTAAACACGATCACCTGGTGAAAAAAGTGATACCTGGCTACCAACTTTTTCAATAATTCCACAAGCATCCCAGCCAATAATTTTTGGCTTTGAGAGTTTCCCGTGTCCACTTCTTCGTACGCCAACGTCAACAGGATTAACTGAGACAGCATTAACTTTTACTAATAAATCGTGTCCCTTAGGTGTCGGCTTTGGTGTCTCAAATTCAAATAAACTTTTTGGATCTTTAATATCCAAATGTTCGCTAAAGCCAATTGCTTTCATAATTAATTCCTCTTTTCTTTCTTTTATACTCATAAATAGTAAGTGAAAGAGAAAATTAAACAAGAAGAGAATTTAAAATTTCTATGTAACAAATTTTTCCCTAATAGTGGTAAGAGGGAATATCGTGTATTATAGAAATTAGGATTCAAAAATAAATAGGGAGGAGCATGACTTTGCAAAGACATATTTATAATTGTAGTGATGGTTGCCCAGTTGAGAGTACTTTACAAATTATTTCGGGTAAATGGAAAAGTGTAATCATATATCATTTAATAAAAAATAAAGTATGTCGTTTCAGTGAATTACAAAAACGGATGCCAAATTGTTCTAGGCGAATGTTGTCTTTACAACTTAGCGAACTAGAAAAAGATAAGATTATTGAAAAGAAAATATATCCAGTCATTCCTCCTAAAACAGAATATAAATTAACCCGTTTTGGGCAAACGTTAACCCCACTTATCATTGAAATGGAGAAATGGGGAAGAACATATAATACTATAAATTTAGAAGAAAATTAAAAGCCTACACCTAGATGTAGACTTTTTAATGAAATTTATTATTTTAGTCTTCTTCCATATTGTCAGCAATAATATCAACAGTTAATTGATGATGATTTTCTGGGGTATAGAATTCTTGCTTTAATTCAGAAAGTGTTGTTGTATGTTCAACCATTTTTTGCTTATAAGCTGGTGTATCATCACTATGATCTAATGTCCAATAGGTGACATTATTACCATCAATTTGGTATTGAACATCACCATCAGAACCATAACCAACAGTTCTTCTCCCATTATCAGCAGTTGATAGTTCCATACTAGCATCATTATCATCTGAAACATCTAAAGTATCGAAGCCATTAGCTTTAGCATAGATTAGAACTGCTTCAGTTTTTTCATCAAGATCAGTTGGAGCTGCTTGTTGATTGCTATTGTTGGTATCAGCATTACTATCTAAGTTATATTTTTTAATGACTTTATCAATTTCATCTTTTTGATTGGCAAATTTACTTGCTAATTCTTGTTTAGAATAAGTTTTACTACCATTCTTATCTCCCATGCCAGATCCATCAGTATTTTCATCGTATTTAACAGTTACGTTGTCATTATTAACAATCACATTGGTTGAATGTCCCATTGGGAAAACTTCAAAGGTATAAGTATTACCATTTTTGGAAATTTTCATACCATCAGAATCACCAGTACTTTTTTCTGTACTTGCTAATTTTGAAGCATTAGTTTCACTAAGCATTAAATATCCCATAATCCCGTACTCTTTATTATTAAATCTATCAGTTTGTGTTTTTGCACTACTTGGTGATGATTTACTTGTTGCCTTTTTAGTAACTTTAACGCTACTGCTAGATGTATTTTTGGAACTTGATGATTGATTACCACATGCAGCTAAAGACATAGTAACTAAAACTGTGCTGGCAAGAACAATACTCTTTTTCATAAAAACTCCTCCATTATCTTGTAACACTATAGTTGTACTTAGATAATCATAATAGGTGTAATTAAATATAACAAGATAAAAATAATAGCAGGTACTACGAAATTACGAAAATCGTAGTACCTGCTTTATTTAGTAGGATTACTATTCTTTATTTAGGCTTATTAGTCCTAAAACATTTTTAGAAACTTGCTCAGCTTGTTTTTTATTCATTTCGTTTAAAGCTTGCCAAAGTTTCTTCTGGTAGTAGCCCATTTCAGCCTCATCAGTTGAACCATTTGCCAAATTATCCATACTTGTCTTAAGTACCTCCGCTATATGTGATAGCGTCTTAGCACTGACATTATTAGCTGTTCCAACTTCTAATCTTGAAATGTAATTAATTGACAATCCAGTGTTATTAGAAAGTTGTTCTTGAGTAATGCCAAGCTCGTGACGCCTGGCTCTGATGTTAGCTCCTAGATTATTCATTTTGAAGCCCTCATTTCATTGTTTATTTCTAGGATATTGAAGAAATACTAATAAAATAAGGCACTGTACTTATTGTTTATATCAACTTATACGCATATATAAATATAAGTACAAAAATAATGTAATTATAGTGGTAAAAGTGTTATAATTACTCCTGTATTAAGTTGATATATTCAAGAAAAAGTTACGTTGAATACATTATAGCTACATTCAATGCAACGTAGTTTTTAGGAAAATTGTAGAATTATCAACGAATTAAATAAAAAAACACCTTCATTCTGAAGGCGGGGGAGTAATTAGTATGATGAAAGAACACATTAATTTCAACACTGTTGCTAAGGAACACAAGAAGCTATACAAGTCAGGTAAGACATGGATGGCTGCCACATTAATGACAGTAGGACTTGCTGGTGGAGCGATGTTAGCAGGAACAACTACTGCTAACGCTGATGAAGTAACACCAGTTCAAAGTGCAGGTACCATTCAAGCTAGTCAACAAGCAACTGATCCAGAACTTGCTAATGCACAATCAGATGCTCAAAAACAACAATCAACGATTGATAGTACTAATGCTCAATTAAAGGATCAACAAAACCAATTGAGTGAAGCACAAGGTCAACAAAGTTCTGCTCAACAAGAACTTGACCAAGCTAAGCAAGCACAACAAGTTGCTACTCAAAATGATCCAGCAGTTAAGCAAGCTCAAGCAGATGTGAACCAAGCACAGCAACAAGTTGATAATCAACAACAAGTAGTTAATGATGCACAAACTGCAGTAAACAACGATAGCCAAAACATCCAAAGTGCTACCAGTGCTGTAAGTCAAGCTAGTCAAGCAGTTGACCAAGCACGCCAAACTGCTACGGATGCAATTAACCAAGCTGCAGCACAACAAGCTAATGAAGCCCAAAATAAAATTGACCAGCTTGAAAGCCAAGGTAAGGCTCAAGCTAGTCAAAACTTAGATAATCAGATTAATAATGTTAGTGGTCAAGTAACAGACGCACAAAATAATGTAAATAATACTAATTCAAAGATTAGTGATTTACAAGGTCAAGTAAAGGATTTGCAGGATCAAGAAAAGAATACTCAAACTGATCCTAATATTAAGACAGTTCCTAATGGGGTAATTGATACTTCCAAGAGTTTGTTGGAAAATGCTAGTCGGAACAATTTATGGCAATCTAATGATTTAACTAAGGATAATGGAAACATTATTCCACAAAACATTTATGTTTCACCAGATAATAATAAAGGGGCTGATGATCCAAATGCTAATGTGGGACCAAATTCAAGTTTATCAACATATGATCCATATTTTGAAACACCACAGTTTGCTATTAATTCTAATACAGGTGCAACTGATGAGCAAAAACAAGAAGTAGCTATTATGCTTATGAACGAAATTAATCATGCACGGGAAGAACGTGGATTAAAGCCATTCACTATGAGTGAACAAAAGTATCAACAAGCACAAGTGCGAGCAAGCCAACAAAGTGCTAATGGACTTGAGCATAATGAAAATGACATTATTTCTGCTTTTGGACGTGATCAATATGAATGTTTAGCATATATTCCTACTAATGGAGCAAATAATGTTTTATCTATGCTATATAATGCTAGTTCCACTCTTTCTAATATGCTAAACGCCGATGCTAGTTCAGATTGGGGACACCGTGAAAACTTCCTTGAAGATACTGGTGATCTAAACTATGATGCAGCATTTGGTTTCCATCTTACAGATGATGGCCAATACTACGTATTAACCTTTGATTATGATGGTCCTGCACGGAACAATACTCCAAACATGATGGATCGCATTGCTAATTATGCCGCAATGGGACCAATTACTGGTGATACAAAGGCTGTTGATAACAGTGCTAAGATTAACGATTTGAATAACCAAATTAGTAATCTTCAAAGCACTTTAGCTAGTCAACAATCACATTTGCGAGATTTAAATACCCAACTTCAAAACTTGCAAGCACAAAAAGCTAATGTTCAATTTGACTTAAACCAATTGAGTTCAGACCAACAAACTGAATACAATAATGCTAAGGACACCTTGAACACTGTAAATGATTGGAAGCAAGGACAATTATCTAATCTTGATAGCAACAGTAATGTTCAAGACGCTTTGAACAAGTTAAGTTCAGCTAAGAACAATCTTGAAAGTGCAAAGCAAACTCAAAGTGAAGATGAAGCTAAGTTACAACAAGCCAAGGATGGTTTATCAAGTTTGAACGAAGTCTTAGCTACTAAGAAATCTGCACTTGATAATGCAGAACAAACAGCTAATGCAAGTGCTAATCAAGCGGTAAAAGATGCACAAAAGAAGTTAGATACTATTAATGACAAGATTAGTGACTTGCAAAATGCTATTGAAGCTACTAAGACAACAATTAGTAATGCTCAAGCACAACTTGATAAGGATAATCAAAAGATTGCTGACATCAAGAATGGTCAAAAGCCTGCTAAACCTGATACTGGTAAAAATGAAGGTAATAAGGGTACTACAACCCCAACTGATCCAAGCAAGGATGATAACAAGGGTAGTGAAACTACTAACCCAACCAATCCTGTTAAGCCAGATGATGGTAAAAAAGATGATAACCAAGGTACTACTCCTGTTAACCCATCCAAGCCAAGTGATGGCAACAAGGACAATGTAACACCATCTGATCCAAGCAAGGATGACAGTAAGAATAGTGAAACTACTAACCCAACTAACCCTGCTAAGCCAGATGATGGTAAGAAAGATGATAGCCAAGGTACTACTCCAGTTGAACCATCTAAGCCAAGCGATGGCAACAAGGGTAATGTAACCCCAACTAATCCAAATAAGGGTGATAACAAGGGTAGTGAAACTACAAATCCTACAACACCATCTAACCCAACAACTCCTGCACAGCCAGATACTGGTAACGCATCAATTAGTGGTCAAGCTGGTCACAAACCTGCTACATCAGATAATGGTAGTGAAGTATCTGATAACAATGCTACTAAGCCAACAATTGTATTACCAACTACTGATAAGGAAAACGATTCAGCAGTTTCTGGTGCACAAGGACAATATACAACTATGACTCGTGAACAATACAAAGCGCAACAAGCTAAATTGCCACAAACGGGTAATAGTGACAGTAAAGCAGTGATTGCATTAGGAGTATTAGCTGGTATGTTTGGCTTTGGATTAGTTACTAAAGGCAAAAAGGAATTTTAATTAGACTAATAAAGTATTAGGCTTAATATACTTACTTATTCTTTCTTAAAATAGAGCAATGAGATGTTGAATTATGTGTTCTTTCGCTATATCTCATTGCTTTTATTTAATACAAGTTTTCAGTAAGGTGGATAACTAGTAATGAATAAAATTAGTGAAGAAAAATTAACTATTAAAAATACTGATAAGATAGATGTTCCAGTTACAGAGTTAGAAAATAAAAATATATCAATATTTGATATGGTTAGTAGTCAACAGATTAAAATTGATGATTGTGCTCATAAACCTAAAAAAGGTTAAAAATATTACTGCTTTATGTGTTCACGCTAAAAAATTTTTTTGAATAAATCTTTTTTAATTAGAATAAGTTTGTTGAGGTGAATAACTTTAACAAAAAATTTAAAAAAGGATAGGTAAGATAAATGTTACGAAAACATTTCCACGAAACCTATATGGTTTCATTAATCCAATTCTTAAAGAATTGGGAATATCTGTTAGCTATGAACGACAAAGCAAAAAAGACAATCACTCTTAAGCGAGGTAACAAAATTGTTGCTACCGTATTTACTCCTTATACTTTTGAAAAAACTGATGCCGAGATTGAGAAGTTGGAAGCAACTCATCAAGCAGACCAGTTTAAGATTAAGAATTTAAGAAAAGAAAATGAAATTCTTAAAGCTCGTCTTGAATTGTTAGAAAAATTAAATAGAACTAACAACGATCCATTTGAATAAACAAAAACACTTAGCGACTTGAGATTGCTAAGTGTTTTTTGTTGCTACTAATTTTCTTGTGCTTTACGGTTATTTTCCATTTCATGGTAGCAGAAATTGATTCCTTTAGCACAAGCAATACCTGTACGTTCAAAAACATTGTCAGTCAAAGGATAGCCATAATAAATACATAGGTTTTCGATCGTATCGTTGCTATCTCCTAAGACTCTAAATGAATCAGCTAAATCAATAATCGTTTTATTTGCTAAGTTAATACCTTGTTTTTCTAAAAAGGAAGTTGAGCCATAGAAGGTTATAAGCGTCTCTGATTTATCGAATATCTTTTGGATCTCTTTCCTCGACTCTTCAAACAGAGGCTCCTTAATGAGGCTCTCCGGCATGATGCCGTTGATGTTACTATTCCAGTAATCCACCTGTTGAGTATCAAATTTACGATTGAATAATACTTGGTTATTAGGATCGATAATTGTTAGGCGGATTATCTCATCTAAAGAAGTAGGACCAGTAAGATCAATCCAATAGATTAGTTCTTTATTCTTCATTTTAATCACCTCGACTGGCATTGTAACTCTGATGATTAGTAGAAAGCTGCTTCATTTTGATTTGTTTTTTTATCCTATAAAGAGTTGATTTTGACAAATGAAATTTTAATTGCGTTTCACCATAAGTATGGGCTTGAAGATACTTATATGCTTGTCGGTATAAGGGTGTGATAACACGTTTGTTACGACCGCCAGTATTTAAGGTAGCTTGATACTTCTTCTGTTTGATGGCTTTAGAAATGTTTTGACTACGAAGATAATCAAGATAGTTCAGGTGAGCTAATTGAGAAGCAAGTATCCAATTACTAGAATCACTATCATCACTTAAATCCATATCACTAGACTCAATTATTAAGCCTTTATCTTCAACAATATACATAAGACAGCAAAGTTCTCTAACATTACTATATAGACATGTTAGAGTAGGGACTACTAGAACATCCCCTTCTTGTCCAATAGTGTTAAGAAATTTACGAAGCTGATATCGGTCTTTATTATTTTTTCTAAATACATCAGCAAAACAATTTTCGTGAGGAACTCCCATGCTAAGAAGAATGGTAGCTTGATACTTGAAACTGTCCTCTTTACTGATTTTATCTTTTAAAAATCCTGAAACATATCCATATTTAGTCATGGTGATTGCCACTCCTTTTTTTATACTTGTCATTCTTTAGTCTAAGAAAAAAGACTATTCAATCTAGAAAATAAAATTGAATAGTCTTTTAAGAATGAAAATAAAATTAAGAGGAAATAATATAATTAGTGGTCATTATTTAATATATTATTTTTACTTAGAATTTTTGAAATAAAAAAAGAGCGCCTTTTAAGCGCCCAAGCTACCGGTACGGAATAAGTAACCAACTGATTCCATTTTGCACACCGGCATTATTCTTTTGATATTTTAATTATAACATACTTTTAATATGATACAATAGATGAGCACATTGTTGGAATTAACCACTCCACAAAATAGTGTAGGTTGGAGGTGACTCCAATGCATAGTTGGTGCATTATTCTTTTGATCGTGCCTAATAAGCTCGTTAAGCACCTGCTCCATTCTTTGAAAAAAATGGCTAAGGGTGGAATTAAAAAGGCTATCCGCTACCTAGATAAGTAATTATCAGCGGAAAAAAGCTATTTCAGCGGTAGAGAAATCTATCGCTGTTTTTTATTTAATTAATTTCTGGTTCATGTAATCAAATCTATTAACAATTTTTCCATCTATAACAATAGTTTTTGATCCTTCATTCAAGGTTTCACCAGGATATTTTTTCTTTATTTTTCCATATGTCCCTCTTCTGAACGTAGGGGTTTTGATTCCTCTGGAAGTACTGAATAAATCAGTACCACTGGTATAGTATTTAAGTCGTCTTTTTTTAGAAGAACGTTTGATATCTAACTCATTTTTACTCTTTGTATGCTCAGGAGCATTCAAAAATCCACAAAAATATTTAGCAGCAGACTCGCCATTACGATTTGTATATGATTTTATGTAGGCACTTCCTTGTTTCCATAAATTTCGAATATCTTCAATAGGAATAAATGCGATTCCCAATATTATTAAATGAATGTGCCATTTCGGCTTTTCTTCAAAAAGCTTTTCATGTGGCTCATTGATTCTTATATACTCATAATGATACGTCGGATATATTTTTTTGATATAACGTTTTAAGCGCTTGATAAAACAATCAAAATCGTGACTAAGGCTATCTAGATTAGTTTGAGGTTTTTTATAGTCTAAAGTTATCATCACACTATGCTTAAAGGTGTCCACGTAATTTTCAATTGTATAAAATAAATTACGATAGGAACGTATAAGCGATTGTTGATTTTGAATTTTTAAGTCTGATTTTTTAGGGTCTGGTATTACTTCACCTGTTGCTTTATTTATGTATAATCCATTCTTTTTCTTTATTATATGAGAAGAATGTGCTGTAAAACCATTTTTTCGATAATGAATGTGATTATTTGTTACTAAATAATAAACTTGATCAGTATCATTAAAGTTAGATTTTTCATTACTAGTTATCATAATTAACCCTCTTAATAAAGTGTATTGTTTAACATTATATACAAGATAAGATAATTATCATTGATAAGATTATCTATTTATTTATTAATTTAATTATATATCATTTTTCGGTGAAATGTATACACTTATTATTTAATATATCGGTTAATAAGATTTAGAAATATAAAATCATTAATTGAAAATATGACCATATTTTGATATTTATTTTAACTTCAAAACATGGTCATATTTTATAACGGTGAAATGTGAATTTATTTGATGTAAAGTATTAATTGAAAGCATGGTCATGTTTTCAAAATTGACGTTATAGAAAGAAGGCTAGTTTAAAATGAATAAAAAAAGCGAAGAAGAAAAAAGAACTAGTAATATTAAAGTTTTGTTTACTAAAGCCGAGAAAGAAAAAATTGAGAAACTAGCTAGTGTAAGTACTGGGGGAGACAGGTCAAAATATATTCGTGGTGCGATTAGGTTAAGAACTCAGAGTGAATTAGGCGAAATCCTAGCTATGGGACAAGGAGAAAAATCAAAAGGAAATTTTAATCAATTAACTTTAGATCCCATTATAGAGAGTCTTCAAGGAGTTCAAGATCAGATTAATGGATTGGACGAGAATGAAGAGAAAGAATTTTACTGGGAATTAGTAGAATGGTTAATAGACTTTATGAATGATTCCAAAAATCGTAACCTATTTAATGAACATAGTTATGAGATACCGGATGATCATGAGTAAGTCGTAATTAAAACATGACCATATTTTGATATTTACTTCAATTTCAAAATATGGTCATGTTTTTGTACATATATTTTAGTGTTCAATTTGATGCTTTATTCTTTGCAAAGTGGAAATAGAAATGTTAAAAGCTCTAGAAGTATCTTTATAAGTGTGGTTTAAAAGATAATCATAAGCTGCTTGGTAATGAGGGGTAATCAATCTATTTGGTCTTCCTTCATGATAATTCTTCTTATGTAGCCTAGCATATCTTTTTCCTTCTTGAGTTCTATCTACAATCATATCTCTTTCCATTTCAGCTACAGCAAGAAGGATAGTTTTAACTAATTTACCAATAGTAGAGTTTTCCAGTACGCCTATATTTAATACGTTGAATTTAACACCATTATTCATTAGAGGGTCAAGAATATTTAGTGCTTCTCTAGTATTCCTGGCCAATCTATCCAATTTAGTAACAGTAATAATATCTCCATTCTTTACCTTGCTAGTGAGTTCATCAAACATAGGCCTATTTGTAGTAGTGCCAGTAAACTTTTCAAAGTAAATGTTATTTTTACTGATTCCAGCTTTTTTTAACTGACTTATTTGATCATCAAGGCTTTGACCCTTAGTTGATACTCTTGCATATCCATATTCAGTCATTTTACCAATCCTTTTCTGAATAAACTTTATGACCACAGCTTAACTCTGTTATAGTAAGATCTGAAGGCTTATTCAGAAACTTTTAAGTTGATGGGTAAGGAAAATAATAATAAAATTATTGAATTATAACAGAGGTGAGCAAAGCAAATATGAAAGGAACCATCATAAAGGTATATAGGAATTATGGAATTGTAAAAGCCGAGGATAAAGGAAAACAAGTAGAATTTATGTTTTATATTTTTCCAGATATGGTGAATAACGGAGAGTATAAGACTAGTAAAAAAGTATCTTTTGATGTTGCCAAAACAGAAGTGCGAAATTCAAAAGTATCTATTGCATATAATATTAAACCGTTACCTGATAGTGAGGTAATACAATTTCACATACAAGATGAGAAACAAAAAGATTATCCGTATGGGGTATATAAGGATTTCTTTCAAGTTGATAATAACAAAATTCTATTAGAAGAATTAATAGCAGAAGATGAGCACTTTAAGGAATTTACATTGAAATGGGTACTATTTTTAGAAAAAAAGATAAGACAGATGCTAGTAGTTTTGGTTGAAAAATATAAAATAAAGAGGGGTTCTGTTTACGATATTCTAAAAAAGGAAACCAAAACTGATTACAATAAAATCATGAGAGAACTAGGGAAAACATATAAATTTAGAAATGAATTTAATCTTTTAACGATAAAAAGAAAGAACAAAAATGATGATATGAATTTCGAAGTTCTTGATGCACCCCTTGCTTTGTATTTGGGAAGTACAACTTTAGATAAATTACATTCGATTGTAAAGGCATTATGCTCATCTATCTTTGATGATATTGATGAAAAAGAGGACGAGAATGTTAAATTCTTAAAGCGAACTTTAGAAATGTTTGGTGATTTATCTATAATAAGAAATGCTGCTGCACATGGTCGTCCATTAATTCCATTAATTTTAGATGATAAGTATGCTCCTAATGAGCTGTATGATCTTTCCTCGGTCGACCCTAAGTTTAATTCGGGAACGGATGTAACTCAATGGAAATTATTTCAACCAATAAGATATGTAGCAAGGCAAATAACTAAAGAGGGCTTCGCACCAACTTATTTTGATGGAGGATTGCAAAATACAGGATTATATACTAGTAAATACATTTTGAGTAATCCTGCGAGAAGGTCATTCTTTTCATATTTGTATATTTTAGAATTTTATTTTAGATTTGTAGATGGGAATAGAAAAAAAGAATTCGTTGAGGACCTACATAATTTTGTTCCTTTAAAAGATTGTGATAATTTAGATAATTATCTTTTAGCAAAATATCCAAAAAAGAATCCAGTCCTAAAACAAGCTATTAAATTTACGTATCCACTATGGTGGGGCGAAAGCTTTTGGATAATGGTGGATAATGGAATTTTAATGGATAATCAAAAAAAGCCCAGCTAAAAAGCTAGGCGGTCGTCAAAGTCGCTAAACCATGCTATAATATAACCGTAAAAGAGAATATATCATATTCAACAATTAGGCTGATAGCTTAACGGTAGCACTCTTATCCTGGTGTACGGCAATACACCACCAGCCAAGTGCAACAGAGTAACCAGCTCCTAAGTTGACATCTTGTGCATTGGTGGTAGCCAGTGCACTTTTTTATTATAACAAATTAGAATGTGACTTTCTTTTCCTTATTAGCAGTTTTGTATTCGCTTATTAGTCCCTTTCTAGTTAGTTGCAAACATAATTTAAGCTTTTTTTTATAGCTTAACTCATCCTCTTTGGACAAATCACAAATAAAACTTAGCGAATTATTGTCGGAACTGTTATCGTCTTTCCAATATAAAACATCTTTTTTAAATTTTTTATCTTTAAATAATTTTTGATCGCCTTCTAGAGTTTCTTCTAATATGATATAGCGATAAAAACTAAGTTCTTTTTTAGTATCATGACATTTTAGGCCATAAATACTGTATTTTTTATGAGCAAAAACAATTTTATGATCTATATTTGGGTACTTTATATAAAAAGAAACTACCGTTTTAAATTCAAATTTAGCATCATCTAATTTTTCTTCTACTTTGTCTATTTTTAAATGATCTACATTAAGGACAAAATCATCAAGTGGTAAAAGCTGAGTTACATTAGAGCCTTTATCTCCAGAAAATCTTAAAATAAGACCAGCATCTTTTAAAGCTTTATTCCAATTATTAATTGTCCTTGGGTTAGTTTGCAATTTTTTTGATATAGTAGCAATGCTATGCCAAGAGTATCCACCATTGTTATTAGCAACTTCTGCATAATACAGATATAAATTCATTGCTGCTGAACTTTTTAATAAAGGCAGATATTGTAAAATGCCATTAGCAAGAAGGAAATATCCTCCTTGCTCTTTTTTTACTTTTAACCACTCTTTATATAAAAAACTCTTTTTCTTAACGACTTCGTCTGGTTCGTCTTTTAAATGGAGATCTGCATCAAGTGTCATTTTGTCCTCCTAAAATAAATTTTATATGTGAAAAGATATGAGAGAAATCTCAACCTCTATTTTACGATAAATTCGTTTTATGTTTAGTAATAGTTGGTAGTTTTAGTTTTTGCTATATTTATTATATAGTTAGTTGGAAATATGTATCGTAAAACTGCGCATTAAAACCTTGCACTTTGCGTTTTTCATTTTGAAAAATAAAGTATATACTACGCCATAGAAATACGAAAAGTATTGCAATAGATGATTTATGTGAAATTAAATAGCTTAAAAATCATCTATGATATGTATGGAAGGAATGAAGAACATGATTAATAATTCGAATTTTGAATGGGAACAAACAGTTTGTATAAAGAAAGATACATTTTTGGAATGCTTTGAAAAAGCACGAAAATTGAGTGAAGCAAAGCGATTATCAATAAGTGTTATGAGAGGCAATGAGCGGGATGGAGTATTTTATTCAGCTAAAGCCTATGATGAATTATTAAAGCAAATTAATGGGTTAAAACGTGAAATTTTAATCCTGAAAAATAGGTAGGATTAAATGTATAGGTAAGCAAAGAAATCAATTAGCAATATATTAAATATAGTGAGCATCTAATTTATTTTAATAGTTTAGAAAGGAACAGTAATAAATGAATAAGTTACAAGTATTATTTACACCAGAACAATTAAAAAATATTAGTGATCAAATTATCATGATGATTCATAAAGAGAAAGAGTTAAATGAAAGTATTGCGAATAAACCCTATCTAAAGCTAAATGAATTTGCAGAATGGACAGGATTCACAAAGCCGACAATTCGGAAATTTGTTAAAGCAGGCTTACCTGTTGCGTACGTTGGTAATCAAAAGGTATATGGAAAACAAACATATATCAATTGGCTTAAAGCTAAAGAAAAATAAATAAAAGCCCATAGAAGGGCCCTTTTGTTAAGAAATGATATATCATGGTAATGAACCATTTATTACTGTGATACTTGAGGATAGAAGTGATAGAGGGTTAGATATTATGAAATATAAGAAAACCAATAAAATAAAATATACGCCTGGCAAATTAAAACCATACTCTTTTAGATTATATGTAGGCGTAAATGAACTTAATGGAGCTGTTATTCATAGGCAAAGATCTTTTAAGACTTATGAAGAAGCCTTGGAAGCATTGGCAACTATGAAAAAAGCGGTGAAACGAGGAGAGTTTATTTCAAGTAAAAAAAGATATAAATTTCATGATTTGGTAGATTTATGGCTTCCTCAATATAGAACAACGGTAAAACCTTCGACATATACTGTTGTTAATCAATTAGTTCATAAGCATATTCTAGGATCATTAGGCGGTTTTTATTTGGACAAATTAACTGTGATTAAGTGTCAATCTATCGTTAATGAATGGTTTAAGAAATATCCAAAAAGTTATAAAAGAATCTATACTTATGCTCGGAAAATATTAGATTATGGATGGCGAATGGAATTAATCACTTCAAATCCAATGGCAAAAGTCATAAAGCCAAGATTGAAAGAAGAACCTCAGCCATTTACTAATTATTATAGTAAGACAGAGCTGAACCTTTTTTTAAACGCTTGTAAAAAGTATGATAATCCTATTTATTACACGTATTTTCGCTTACTAGCCTATACAGGTCTAAGACCAAGTGAAGCACTTGCACTAAAATGGTCTGATATTAATATTTTTAATCAATCTATTAGTGTTTCGAGAAGTGTTGACACTAAAGAACACAATGAGATAGTCATTGATAAACCTAAAACGAAATTTAGTATAAGAACAATTGATATTGATGATGGTACTTTGAAAGTCTTAAAAGAATGGCATAAATATACTAATTCGAAGTTAGTTAAATTAAAAGATGGATATGTTTTTAATAATCCTAATCGTCCAGAAGGTGTTTTTGTACGTCAGGATGTGAGACGTTGGGATTATGATATTGCTAATGCCAATCAACTAAGATATATTAGTCCTCATGGTTTTAGGCATACTCATGCTAGTATGTTATTTTCTGCTGGTGTACAAGCAAAAGATGTACAAGAACGTTTAGGGCACTCAACTATTAAAACAACTCTTGACCTATACGTTCATCTCGGTAAGCAGCATAAAAAGAAAGCAGTATCAAAGTTTGCTACGTTCATGGAAGGATAAATTTGGTCGATATTTTTGGTCGTTGCAATTAGGACTTGCTATTTTTTCTATATATAATAGGAAAGATAGGGATACAAAATAATTCTTGTAATTCCGATAAGTTAAAAAGACTGTTATCACTTTCTTAGTAGAGAGATAGCAGTCTTTTATTATTAACCTTCGAAAACATTTAAAACTAAAATGCCAATCAGCACTCCATAATTGAGACGCTGATTGGCATTTCTATAGTTTGATTATGCATTGAAACTGTCTTTTATAAACTTTGCAATTTGATCTACTGGAATTTTTTCCATATTATCATAAAGGTCAATGTGCTCACAGTCTTCTACGATCAATCTTTGTTTTGGTTGGTTAGCAAGGTAATAAGCTCTCTCGGAATAAGAACGAGAATGAGCATTGTCTCCATAAATAAATAGGATTGGTCGTGGTGAAATTTCTTTGATATAGTCTAATGCGGAAAATTCAAGCATTGCTAAATTAGAAGTAGTTGTTGCAGTTCCGCGTGCGTTAGGATGGAATCCACGTTTAAGAGCATAAAAGCGAAGCCACTCATTTGTTAGTTCATCATGATTTGGCAAATCGTCAATACTATCATATGGTTCTTCTGGGAAGGATGGATGGTAGTCGGGTTGCCCATTTTCAAAATCATCCCACCGTTGCCTTGATAATTGATCTTTAAGTTGGAATAATTGTTCAGGAGCAAAATTAGCCATCTCACGAATATCTGTCATATCATACATTGAAATTGTTACAACAGATTTAATTCGCGTATCAACAGCCGCAGCACTAAGAGCAAACCCAGCGCCCCCGCTGATACCAATAACACTAATTTGTTCACGATTAACATGCTTTGCTTTTGTACCTAGATAATCAACTGCAGCACTAAAAGATTCCGCGTATAAGTCTGGAGAAGCAACATGGCGTGGTTCGCCAGCTGATTCCCCCATGTATACTTGATCAAATGCGAGAGTAACAAAACCTAATTGAGCAAATGTGTTTGCATAAATTGCAGCTGCCTGTTCTTTTGTACTTCCATAAGGTGCCCCGATTACGATGGCAGGTAGCAATTTGTCTTCTTCTAGATTCTTAGGGGTATAGATATCAGCAGCAATCGCCGTTCCATAACGGTTATTGTAACGAACATGTTGCCGATCTACATTTTCACTTAGCTTGGTGATATATCCATAAGACATTATTATACTCACTCCTTTATCTTATTGATTAAATTATAACATTCATTATTAATAGGGAGCGTCTAAAATTATAACAGTAAATTTTTAGTGATAATTAGTAAGTGATTTACTGTACAATGTTGCAGAAACTGATTTATTAGGTCATATCATTGTCATATCGGCTCTTTAATTAAAAAACAAAATTTTTTGTTTCATCAAATGTGCAAATTTTCACTTTAAATTTGTCTAAGAGTTGTGGTACTATAAGCATTGTAAAAAGTAATTTGTTTATTAATAAAGGAGATCTTACCTTATGAAAGCTGCTGTTATTAATGATCCAGTAGACGGTTTTGTTACTGTTAAAGATGTTCAACTTCGGGATTTGAAGCCCGGTGAAGCTTTAGTTGACATGGAATATTGTGGCCTTTGTCACACTGATTTACACGTTGCTGCTGGGGACTTTGGTAAGAAGCCAGGTCGTATTATCGGTCACGAAGGGGTTGGTCGTGTATCTAAAGTTGCCCCTGGAGTTACTTCATTAAAAGTTGGCGATCGTGTATCAATTGCATGGTTCTTCAAAGGATGTGGACACTGTGAATATTGTTTAACTGGTCGTGAAACCCTTTGTCGTAACGTTCTTAATGCGGGTTACACTGCTGATGGTGCAATGGCTGAACAATGTATTGTCCCAGCTGACTACGCTGTTAAGGTTCCAGAAGGTCTTGATCCTGTTGAAGCTACTTCATTAACTTGTGCTGGTGTTACAATGTACAAGGCATTAAAGGTTGCTGACATCAAACCAGGTCAATGGGTATCAATCGTTGGTGCTGGTGGTTTAGGTAACTTAGGTATTCAATTTGCTCACAACGTATTTGGTGCTCATGTTATTGCAGTTGATGGTAATCCTGATAAACTTGAAGCTGCTAAGAAGAATGGTGCTGAAATTTTAATTAACCGTCATGACGGTGATGTTGATAAGCAAATTCAAGAAAAAGTTGGCGGTGTTCACGCCGCTGTAGTAACAGCAGTTTCCGCATCTGCATTCGACCAAGCAGTTGATTCGCTTCGTCCAGATGGTAAGCTTGTTGCTGTTGCTCTTCCACAAGGTGACATGAAGCTTAACATTGCTAAGACTGTTCTTGATGGTATCATTGTTGCTGGTTCATTAGTTGGTACCCGTCAAGACTTAGCTGAATGTTTCCAATTTGGTGCAGAAGGTAAGGTTCACCCAATCGTTAAGACTCGTAAGTTAAGCGAAATTAATGATATGATCCAAGAACTTAAGGATAACAAGGTTGTTGGTCGGAATGTTGTTGATTTTGTTCACAACGATAACGACTAATTGAAAAAGTAGTTCATATTTAATTCTCTAAAAGACTAGTGTCGCACTTGAATGCTTCACTAGTCTTTATTCTTTTCTTAAATGTATGACTGAATAATCATAGAAGTAGGCGCCGACCCTAAAAGTGTGTTAAAATAATGGTCAAGATTAGTCAAAAGAGCCGAGGTGATATAATGGAGAATAAAAGTATTTCAGATATTATCGAAGCATATTTAAAAGAAATACTTGGTGACTCAGCTCAGGTTGAGATTCGTCGTTCTGAGATTGCTAACCAGTTTGATGTGGTACCGTCACAAATTAATTATGTTATTAAAACGAGGTTTACTATTCAAAATGGTTACTTAGTAAAAAGTAAGCGTGGAGGCGGTGGATATATTCGGATCGAGCGAGTTAATTTACTTGATGATGTAAATGTGCTAAACTCACTTATTCAAGCAATTGGCGACTCGGTTCGTGAACGTGATGCCTTTGATATTGTTCGAACGTTATATGAAGAAGACGTGATTACGAGACGTGAAGGAGATCTTATGCTTGTTGCATTATCTAAACAAGCATTAGCAGTTAACGACAGTAAGATTGAAGATCAACTTCGCGCTCGGATATTAGTATCATTCTTGAATCGACTTCGTTATGAAAGTTAAAAGGGGGATTGTACATGGATAATATGTTCACGCCAAGTGCAAAGCATGTTCTAGCAATTGCACAAGAACAAGCAAAATACTTTAAACACCAAGCAGTAGGGACTGAACACCTTTTGCTTGCCCTCTCAATGGATAAAGATGGGATTGCTAACAAGATATTTGAACAATTTTCTATTACGAGCGATGATATTCGTGAAGAAATTGAACGCTTAATTGGCTATGGAACAATGGAAAATCTGGGTGCTTCAGATTATCTTCCATATTCACCAAAAGCAAAGCAGGTATTATCATTAGCGGGTAAAGAAGCCCAACAAATGCATGCATTAAAAATTGGTACTGAGCACTTGCTATTAGCGTTAATTGCGGATGAAAGTGTTCTGTCTTCACGAATCTTGTATAGCCTAGATGTTGTGCCGCGACAGATGAGAAAAGTAATCTTACGTCGGTTAGGGATTGCTGATAGTCAACAGCGTAATCCTAATCGTCAACAAGCTCGTCGTCGAACCCAGCAAGCTGGGACACCAACATTAGATAAGTTGGCTCGTGATATGACAGAACTTGCTCGGAATGGTCAGCTTGATCCGGTGATTGGTCGAAATAAAGAAGTTAAACGTGTGGAACAAATCCTTAGTCGTCGTACCAAGAATAACCCTGTTTTGATCGGTGAACCCGGGGTAGGAAAGACGGCGATTGCTGAAGGACTTGCTCAGCGGATGGTTGAAGGTAAGGTTCCAGCTGAATTAGCAAATAAACGTTTAATGATGCTCGATATGGGATCATTAGTTGCAGGTACCAAGTATCGAGGAGAGTTTGAAGATCGCCTTAAGAAGGTTATTGATGAGATTCAGACAGATGGACATGTGATTCTTTTTATTGATGAACTGCATACCTTGATTGGTGCTGGTGGTGCTGAAGGTGCAATTGATGCATCTAATATTTTGAAACCGGCCCTAGCGCGGGGGGAGTTACAAACAATTGGTGCTACTACCCTTGATGAATATCAGAAATATATTGAATCTGATGCTGCACTAGAACGACGCTTTGCTACTGTTCAAGTTGATGAGCCAACTACTGATCAAACTCTGCAAATTTTACGGGGACTACGACCAAAGTATGAGGATCATCACCATGCTAAAATTACTGATGAGGCACTAGAAGAAGCGGTTAAATTGTCAGATCGTTACATTTCAGATCGCTTCTTACCGGATAAAGCAATTGATCTTATTGATGAATCAGCAGCTATGGTTCGAATTGATGCTGAAGATAAGAAAAATCATCAGCCTTCATTAGAAAGTCAATTAGAAGATCTACGCGCCCAAAAAGAAGAAGCAATTGATAATCAAGACTTTGATCGTGCAGCTGCTCTTCGCCAACAAGAATTAGCGCTTAAAGATAAAATTGATCGTAAAGAACAACGCGATCAACAAAGGGACTCTCATAACTATAAATTGAAAGTAACTGGTGAAAATATTGCACAAGTTGTTGCTGAATGGACAGGTGTTCCTTTAACGCAATTGAAGAAGAGTGAGAGTGAGCGATTAGTTAACTTAGAGAAAGTTCTTCACCAACGAGTAATCGGACAGGATGAAGCAGTTGCCGTAGTCGCTAAGGCAATTCGGCGCGCACGAAGCGGTCTTAAGGATCCTAGACGACCGATTGGTTCATTTATGTTCTTAGGACCAACTGGGGTAGGAAAAACAGAGCTTGCAAAGGCCTTAGCTGCTGCAATGTTTGGCTCAGAGGATAACATGATTCGCATTGATATGTCAGAATATATGGAAAAATATAGTACTAGTCGATTGATCGGTGCCGCTCCAGGATATGTCGGTTATGATGAGGGGGGCCAATTAACTGAAAAAGTACGGCAACATCCATATTCTGTTGTTTTATTAGATGAAGCTGAGAAGGCGCATCCTGATGTATTTAATTTATTACTCCAAGTTTTAGATGATGGCTACTTAACTGACGCAAAGGGTCGCCGAGTTGATTTTAGAAATACGATTATTATTATGACTTCTAACCTTGGCGCAACTCAACTTCAAGATGAAAAAGAAGTTGGCTTTGGTGCGAAAGATATGTCACAAGATTATAATGCGATGGCAACAGCGATTAAACAACAAATGAGACTATACTTCCGACCAGAATTTCTTAATCGGATTGATGAGACGATTATCTTCCATTCATTGCAAAAGAAGGAACTTCATCAAATTGTTAAGCTCATGGTTAATGACTTGAATAAGCGGGTAAGCGAGCAAGGAATCAACTTAAAAGTTACTCCTGCTGCAATTGATGTAATTGCAAAGCTTGGTTATAATCCTGCTTATGGGGCACGTCCTCTTCGGCGAGCTTTACAAGATCATGTTGAAGACGATTTGAGTACTGGGCTACTTAGCGGTGAGATTAGTGTGGGAGATGACGTGACAGTAGGTACTCATCAAGGCAAAATTACTTTTAAAGTAAAGAAGCCGGATGAAGATAAAGCTGTTGAATTAAAATTGAATAGGTAAAAGGAACGGTAAATTATTCTGAAAGCGCAGAGTAATTTACCGTTTTAAATTTTGCCTTTGTTAAATTTAAAATACACAAAATAGATATTTGTATTTTAAATATGCTAGAATTACAATATTCGTTCTCTAATGATAACAGAAGAGAAAACTACCGAATTACATTCATTTATCGCATTTGATGATTATTTTTCTGAAACGGTTGTCAAAAGATAAGTTATAGTCTTATAATGTGTTTATCAGATAATCAATGATTTTAATAGGGGATGTTATATTTGAAACGTGCAGAACAACTGGAAAAGACGAGACAAGCAATCTTGAAAACTGCTACAAAGCTATTTTTGCAAAAGGGATTTGGCGAAACTTCTACACGAGATATTGCTAAACAAATTGGAATTACACAACCAGCTTTATACCACCACTTCAGCGATAAAGAGGTTTTATACCTTGACGTAATGACAAATTTATGTGGAAAAGTTCGCCAAGATATTAATAAAGTAATGCGCAAACATGATTTGTCACCGAATGAACAATTATGGCAAATTACCAAGGCGTTAAAAAAACATCATCCATTGAGTATTTATGATCAATACAATCAAGCGATGCGCCTATTATCAAAAAGTGCCCAGCAAAAGCTTAATATGATTTTTACAATGGATTATTTAGAACCGATTGCAGCATTTTTCCGTCAACCAGATGTAGGATTACGTCCTGATATTCTGCCGAAAGAAGCTGCTGAATTATTTATTGCAGGTTTGACTCCGATTTTTGGTACTTCTCAATTAATTGGTGGTCATTCAATCACACCAGAACAACGTGACCAATTGATCTTAGACTGCATTATTAATGGTTTGTCAAATTGGGGCGGAAAAAATTAAAAAATATAAAAATAATTGTTGACAAAATTCAATAGAACTTGTATACTTTAATAGTATGTAATTGTGAGTTCATTTGAACCTGGTGATCTATTGTCCATCAGATTCTGCATAAAAGCCAAAGACAGTCGATGAACTGTTTTTGGATTTTTTTTGCCCAAAAGTCGAATTTTGGGCAAATTGTAATCAAAATGTAATATTAAATGAACTTACGGAATAAATTAGAGAGGTGAACAGTTTGGCTGGACATTTAGTTAAATACGGTAAACACCGTACCCGTCGTAGCTACTCGCGAATTAAAGAAGTTCTCGAATTGCCAAACCTTATTGAAATCCAAACCGATTCCTACAATTGGTTTATGGAAAAAGGTTTGCGGGAAATGTTTGATGATATTATGCCAATTGATGATTTTCAAGGAAAACTTTCTTTGGAATTCGTTGACTATCAACTTTTAGAACCTAAGTATACTGTTGACGAAGCTCGTGAACACGATGCTAATTACTCAGCACCACTTCATGTTACGTTACGGTTAACTAACCATGAAACTGGTGAAATTAAGTCTCAAGATGTATTCTTTGGTGACTTCCCACTAATGACTGACCAAGGTACATTCATTATTAATGGTGCCGAACGGGTTATTGTTTCACAATTAGTTCGTTCGCCAGGTGTCTACTATAGTGAAGAAAATGATAAGAATGGTCGGCCAAACTACGGTGCTACCTTTATTCCAAACCGTGGTGCATGGTTAGAATACGAAACTGATGCTAAGAATGTTTCATATGTTCGCATTGATCGGACTCGTAAGTTGCCAATGACCGAATTGATTCGGGCATTGGGCTTTGGTTCTGACGATGAAATTATCGACATGTTCGGTGGCGATAGTGAGACATTATCATTAACCTTGGATAAAGATGTTCATAAGAATGCTGAAGATTCTCGGGTTGAAGAAGCCTTAAAGGATATTTATGAACGGCTTCGTCCTGGTGAACCAAAGACTGCTGATTCAGCACGGAGCTTATTAACAGCTCGTTTCTTTGATCCAAAGCGTTATGATATGGCACCAGTTGGTCGTTACAAGACAAACAAGAAATTAATGCTTAAGTACCGTTTACTTGGACAAACTTTAGCAGAAACTTTAGCAGATCCTGATACTGGTGAAGTATTGGCACAAAAGGGTGATACGGTAACTAAGGAATTGCTAAATAAGCTTGAACCTTATTTAGACCGTGACGACTTTAAGACTATTACTTACACTCCATCAGATGAAGCAGTTGTAACTGAACCAGTTAAGTTACAAAAGATTTTAGTATATTCTAAGACTGATCCTGATCGAGTTGTACCTATTATTGGTAACGGTCATATTCCATTAGAATACAAGCACATTGAACCAGCTGATATTCTTGCTTCCTTAAACTACTTCTTTAACTTGCAAGAAGGCATTGGCAGCACAGATGATATCGACCACTTAGGCAACCGTCGTATTCGTTCAGTTGGTGAATTACTTCAAAACCAATTCCGGATTGGACTTGCACGGATGGAACGAGTTGTTCGTGAACGGATGTCAATTCAAGATCCTGACACTGTTACTCCACAGCAATTGATTAATATTCGTCCAGTAGTTGCTTCTATTAAAGAATTCTTTGGTTCATCCCAACTTTCCCAGTTCATGGACCAAACTAACCCATTAGGTGAATTAACTCATAAGCGTCGTCTTTCAGCGCTTGGTCCTGGTGGTTTAACTCGGGACCGGGCTGGATATGAAGTCCGGGACGTTCACTATACTCACTATGGCCGGATGTGCCCTATTGAAACGCCAGAAGGTCCCAACATTGGTCTTATTAACAGTCTTTCATCTTATGCACGGGTAAATAAATATGGATTTATCGAAACTCCATACCGTCGTGTTTCTTGGAAAGATCACAAGGTAACTGATAAGATTGATTACTTAACTGCGGACGAAGAAGATAACTTCATCATTGCTCAGGCTAACACGCCATTAAATGATGATGGTTCATTTGTTGACGATCAAGTAATGGCTCGTGATAAGGATGACTACATTGAAACCAGTGTTGAAAACATTGATTACATGGATGTTTCTCCTAAGCAAGTTGTTTCTGTTGCTTCTGCATGTATCCCATTCCTTGAAAACGATGACTCCAACCGCGCCTTGATGGGTGCTAACATGCAACGGCAAGCTGTTCCTTTGATCAATCCACATGCCCCATTAGTAAGTACTGGTATTGACTACAAGGCTGCCCATGACTCTGGGGTTGCAATGATTGCTAAGAAGCCAGGAACGGTTGAATATGTGGATGCTCGTGAAGTACGGGTTCGTGAAGAAGACGGAACACTTGATACTTACAAGTTAATGAAGTTCCGTCGTTCAAACGGTGGTAAGAACTATAACCAACGTCCAATTGTTAAAGTTGGTGAACATGTTGATGCTGATGACGTATTAGCTGATGGTCCATCAATGGAACAAGGTGAATTAGCTCTTGGTCAAAACCCATTAATCGCCTTTATGACTTGGCAAGGATACAACTTCGAAGATGCCATCGCCATTAATGAACGATTAGTTAAAGACGATGTTTATACTTCTATCCACATCGAATCATACGAATCTGAAGCACGTGAAACCAAGCTTGGACCTGAAGAAATGACGCGGGAAATTCCAAACGTTGGTGACGATGCTTTGAAGGATCTTGATGAAAACGGGATTGTTCGTGTTGGTGCTGAAGTTCATGATGGAGATATTTTAGTAGGTAAGGTTACTCCAAAGGGAATGACTGAATTATCTGCTGAAGAACGCCTTCTTCACGCTATCTTTGGTGAAAAGTCACGTGAAGTTCGTGATACTTCATTACGTGTTCCTCATGGTGGTGGCGGAATCATCCAAGACGTCAAAGTCTTCACTCGTGAAAATGGGGATGAATTATCACCAGGTGTAAATACAATGGTTCGTGTTTACATTGCACAAAAGCGGAAAATTCAAGTTGGGGATAAGATGTCTGGACGTCACGGTAACAAGGGTACTGTTTCTATCGTTGTGCCAGAAGAAGATATGCCATACATGCCAGATGGAACTCCTATTGATATTATGCTTAGTCCAATGGGTGTGCCAAGTCGTATGAACATTGGTCAGCTTCTTGAATTGCACTTAGGAATGGCTGCTCGTCGTCTTGGAATTCATATGGCTACTCCAGTATTCGACGGTGCATCTGATAAAGATGTTTGGGATGCTGTTCGTGAATCTGGATTCCCAGAAGATGGTAAGACAATTCTTTATGACGGTCGTACCGGTGAACCATTTGAAAATCGGATTGCTGTTGGTTCAATGCACTATCTTAAGTTAGCTCACATGGTTGATGATAAGATTCACGCTCGTTCAACTGGTCCTTACTCACTTGTTACTCAACAGCCATTAGGTGGTAAGGCTCAATTCGGTGGACAGCGTTTCGGTGAAATGGAAGTTTGGGCTCTCGAAGCTTATGGTGCTGCTTATACCCTTCAAGAAATCCTTACTTACAAGTCAGATGATACTGTTGGTCGTGTTCGGACTTACGATGCAATCATCAATGGTCAACCAATTCCTAAGCCAGGTGTTCCAGAATCATTCCGTGTTCTTGTTAAGGAATTACAAGCATTGGGTCTTGATATGAAGGTTCTTGATGGTAACAACAAGGAAATTCAGTTAAAGAACATGGACGAAGATGATGATGAAGTTGTAAATGTTGATGCATTAGCTAAATATGCAGAAGAACATAAAACAGACGATAAGAAGAACGAAGAAGAAAACAAGTCTGAAGCAACTTCAACAACTACCGATGACAAAACTAATCAAAATTAATATTTAGGTTGCTACGGTTTACTGAAAGAAGGAGGAACATCCTTTGATTGATGTCAATAAATTTGAAAGTATGCAGATCGGTCTGGCATCTCCAGATAAGATCCGTAGTTGGTCATATGGGGAAGTTAAAAAGCCCGAGACTATTAACTACCGGACATTAAAGCCAGAAAAGCAAGGTCTGTTTGACGAACGAATCTTTGGCCCAACCAAGGATTACGAATGTGCGTGTGGAAAGTACAAGCGTATCCGTTACAAGGGTCGTGTTTGTGACCGTTGTGGTGTTGAGGTTACTAGTGCAAAAGTTCGTCGTGAACGGATGGGGCACATTGAATTAGCTGCTCCTGTATCTCACATTTGGTACTTTAAAGGAATCCCAAGTCGAATGGGACTTGTATTAGACATGAGTCCGCGTTCACTTGAAGAAGTTATTTACTTTGCTTCATATGTTGTTCTTGATCCAGGTGATACTCCGCTTGAAAAGAAGCAACTTTTAACTGAAGCCGAATATCGTGATAAAAAAGCAGAATACGGTGACCGTTTCAAGGCTGAAATGGGAGCTGCTGCTATTCAAAAACTTTTAGCAGATGTTGATTTAGAAAAAGAAGCTGCTGAATTAAAAGAAGAATTGAAAGAAGCTACTGGTCAAAAACGGACTCGTGCTATTCGTCGTCTTGATATTCTTGAAGCTTTCATTAAGTCAGGAAACAAGCCTGAATGGATGGTTATGGATGTAATTCCAGTTATGCCACCTGACTTGCGGCCAATGGTTCAACTTGAAGGGGGCCGTTTTGCTACCTCTGATTTGAACGACTTATATCGACGGGTTATTAATCGTAATAACCGGTTAAAGCGACTTCTTAAATTACAAGCACCCGGAATTATTGTTCAAAACGAAAAACGGATGCTTCAAGAAGCTGTTGATGCATTAATCGATAATGGTCGTCGAGGACGTCCAGTAGCTGGACCTGGTAACCGTCCATTGAAGTCACTTTCTCACTTACTTAAGGGTAAGCAAGGGCGTTTCCGTCAAAACTTGCTTGGTAAGCGTGTTGACTACTCTGGTCGTTCCGTTATTGATGTTGGTCCATCATTGAAATTGAACCAAATGGGACTGCCAGTTCCAATGGCACTTGAATTATTCAAGCCATTTATTATGCATGAATTGGTAAAGCGTGGTCTTTCTGCTAACGTTAAAGCTGCTAAGCGTAAAATTGACCGCAGTGATGATGATGTTTTTGATGTATTGGAAGACGTTATTAAGGAACACCCAGTTCTATTGAACCGGGCACCTACTCTTCACCGGTTAGGTATCCAAGCGTTTGAACCAATCTTGGTTTCTGGTAAGTCAATGCGTCTTCACCCATTAGTATGTTCAGCATATAACGCTGACTTTGATGGGGACCAGATGGCTATTCACGTTCCGTTATCTGATGAAGCTCAAGCAGAAGCACGTTTGTTAATGCTTGCTGCTCACCATATTCTTAGTCCTCGTGACGGAGAACCTATTGTTTCACCTTCTCAGGATATGGTTATTGGTAACTACTACATGACTACTGAAGATAAGGGCCGTGAAGGTGAAGGAATGATCTTCAAGGATACTGATGAAGCTGAACTTGCTTACCGTAATGACTATGTTTCATTACAAACCCGTGTTGGAGTTCAAGTATCTGCATTCCCTGAAAAGCCATTTACTGATGAACAACGAGGCAAGATCATGATGACAACTGTTGGGAAGCTTCTTTTCAACCGAATTATGCCAAAAGATTTTGCTTACATTAACGAACCAACAGATGCAAATATTCAAAATGGTGTTGATGATCGTTTCTTCCTTGAACCTGGTCAAGATATCCATGAATACCTTGAAAATGCACCATTAGTTCCACCATTTAAGAAAGGCTTCTTATCTGACTTGATCGCTGAAGTATACAAGCGTTACAAAGTTACGAAGACTTCTCAATTCTTGGACCGTATTAAGGACTTAGGTTACTACGAATCAACTATTTCTGGTTTAACTACTGCCATGTCTGATATTCATGATTTACCAGAAAAACCAGAGATTCTTGATAAGGCTCAAAAACAAGTTGCTTTAATTACTAAGCAATTCCGCCGTGGTTTAATTACAGACGACGAACGTTATGAACGAGTAATCGGTGCATGGAACGATGCTAAGGATGAAGTTCAAAACAAGTTAATTGAACACATGGATATCCACAACCCAATTAACATGATGTCTGACTCTGGTGCGCGGGGTAACATTTCCAACTTTACTCAGTTAGCCGGAATGCGTGGATTGATGGCATCACCAAACGGTAAGATTATGGAATTACCTGTTAAGTCAAACTTCTATGAAGGGCTTTCAGTGTTGGAAATGTTTATTTCATCACACGGTGCTCGTAAAGGTATGACTGATACAGCCTTGAAGACTGCCAACTCAGGTTACTTAACTCGTCGTCTTGTCGATGTTGCTCAAGATGTAGTTGTTCGTGAAAAAGACTGTGGTACTGATCGTGGACTTGAAGTTACTGCTATTACGAACGGTAACGAAATGATTGAACCACTTTATGATCGGATCATGGGTCGTTACACGATGAAGTCTGTCTTTGATCCTAAGACTGGTGAAAAGATTGTTGGTAAAAATGTTCTTATCGACGAAGAAATGGCGCAAAAGATCGTTGATGCAGGAGTAAAGAAAGTAACTATTCGTTCAGCATTTACTTGTAACACTGAACACGGTGTATGTGAACGTTGTTACGGACGGAACGCAGCTACTGGTGACCGTGTAGAAGCTGGTGAAGCTGTCGGAACTGTTGCAGCTCAATCAATTGGTGAACCAGGTACTCAGTTAACACTTCGTAACTTCCACACTGGTGGGGTTGCTGGTAACGATGATATTACTCAAGGTCTTCCTCGTATTCAAGAAATTGTTGAAGCACGTAATCCTAAAGGTCGTGCAACAATTACAGAGGTTACTGGTGAAGTTGTATCTATTGAAGAAAATCCTGCTGAACGGACTAAAGATATTACTATTAAGGGTGAAACTGATACACGGACTTACACACTTCCAATTACGGCACGGATGAAAGTTGCTGAAGGTGACTTTATTCACCGTGGCGCACCGTTAAATGAAGGTTCGATTGATCCTAAGGAATTAATCCAGGTTCGTGATGTCCTTTCTACTGAAACTTACCTCTTATCACAAGTTCAAGGTGTTTACCGGATGCAGGGTATTGATTTGTTAGATAAGCACGTTGAAATTATGATTCGTCAGATGATGCGGAAAGTTCGTGTTATGGATCCAGGTGATACAGACCTTCTACCTGGTCAATTAATGGATATCAGTCAATTCCGTGATGCTAACAAGGATACATTAGTTGCCGGTAATATTCCTGCAACCGCTCGTCCAGTTATTCTTGGTATTACTAAGGCCGCCTTGGAGACAAATAGTTTCTTATCAGCTGCTTCATTCCAAGAAACTACACGTGTATTAACTGATGCTGCTATTCGTGGTAAGAATGATCCATTAGTTGGATTGAAAGAAAATGTTATTATTGGTAAGATTATTCCTGCAGGTACTGGTATGAGTGCTTACCGGAACATTAAGCCAAAAGAAGTTAGTGTAGCTGCTTACTCAATTAAAGATATTGAGGCTAAGTTAAAAGAAGAAGATAAGCAAAACTAATTTATAAAAAAAGGCAATGGTTAACCTGTGAAGGGGCCATTGCCTTTTTAGTTTAAAATGAGGTGATTACTTGGCAAAAAAATATCAGATAGAAATTCCTGACTCAGCATTTAAAAAGACAGATTTCTCTACGAATGAAGAACTTTCGCTTAGTGTTAATCATAAGCAAATTAACATCCGTCCAATAAATGTGAGTGATCAACTACCTAAAATTAATATTTTCTGGTATGTGATTCCTTCAATTATTTTAGCTGCAATATTTTTAATTTTTTTTAGCGCTAGAAACATTAACACAGTCCCGATAACAGGTGATGATTATTCCATTGCTAATGGTGCTTTAATCCTAGGGGTATGTAGTGGGCTTCTATCGTTTTTAATAACTTTTATTATTACTAAAATTCTCGGAAAAGGGCCTAGCAAAGATTTTCATTGGCGCAGTTTGCCAACAATTACGATTGCTTGTGGACTAATCATTGTATTTTCGCTATCCGCAATTTTTTGGCTGTTCGGTCAGATGTTTAAAGATGCGCGGTTTGATATTTATACGGCAACTGCTTTTATATTTGTAATTATTGCAGCAATAAACTATATTATGATTAATTTGGCGTTAACATTATCGTCTGGAGTTATCACTAATTTATTAACAATAATGATCATTGGTGGAATGCTTTTTTCCATGCTGACGAATTCTAAACGAGATTGGTGGCGTTATAATTTTAGTTTTTTAGGAACGGCAAAAAATTCCACCAGTTTGCAATTTAATATAACTTTGATTTTTACTGGATTACTAATGATTGCTTTAGTTGATTATTTGTTTGTAAATATTCAGCGTCGGTATCACGGCTATAAAATTCAAGTATTGCGGTGGCTGTTAATTATGTTAGCGATATGCATTGCTTCTATTGGTCTTTTTCCGAATAATCCAGAATTTCACGTTTTACATGATAGAATTTCAATGTGGCTTGTTTACATTATGTTAATTCTAATTGTAGTTATTAGGTGGGTTTTACCCGAAGTCACTAAACAATTTTTGGTAATTTCTTATACAATTGGGGCCGTAATGAGTATCGAATATATTGTTTTTAAGTTAACTGACTATCTTTCTTTAACAGCATTTGAGTTGTTTGAATTTGGCTTAGCTTTCTCTTGGTTACTTTTATTACTACAAAACATTGAAAATCTCGCTCAATTTGGGCAAAACCTATTTGTAGTAAAACTGAAGCCGGTAAAAGAGGATACTAATTAAATATTGCAAAAGACTGGAGCTTGCTCTGGTCTTTTATTTTTAACAACCTTGAATAAAAAGACACAGGATAGTAGTGAAGGCTAGGGCTGGGATGAATGGTAGTTTGTTTTTCCTTGTAAATAAAAAGAGAAATAGCATGATTAAAGAACTCCATTGGATAATTAAAAGAGTTTGATACCATCCCCATATCAGACAGATTACAAATAAAAATTCAATGTCACCAATCCCTAGCGTCTTAGTAAAAGTAGCGAACAATAGTAAACTGACTGCTAGAATACAGGCAAAAATCAAATTATAAAAATAATTTTGCGGAATAGACAGCAACGCAATAGGAACAATCCCAATAATGAATAAGAATAGATTACATGACTAAACAAATCAGTAGAAATCAAAAAAATTAAGTTAGTGAGAAATAGAATAATGATTAAGTCATGAATAGGTTCATAGATGATGAAAGTAGTGAAAGCAACTCCAGATAAAAATTCAATTACTGGCAGATATAAACTAATTTTTTGTTTACAATAAAAACATTGACCGCGAAGGATAATAAAACTAAAAATAGGGATAAGATGCCACCAGCGCAAAATAGAATGACAATTGTCACAATATGAACGTTGAGGAATGGTTAAAGAGTGACTATTGCCAAGACGATAGCTACAAGAAGTAATGAATGAAGCTGCAGAAGCACCAAATAAAAATGATAAAAATAACATGAAAAAACCTCCCAATAAATACGTAATTTTTAATGAAATTCACTTTTAAATTAACGATTTAAAAGAAATCGATGAGGATACATTGACATTCATTTGTAAGCATGATAGTCTATTTAAGGTGCTTTTTTAGCAACGGAGTGTCTGTCGTTGGGCAGATGCGTCAACGAAGGCACAACAATTGTATAGATACATTTAGGGCTTTTTTTATTCATAAAAAAGAACCGCCTGGATGTGTGGACTTAAATTAAGGAAGGGGAAAAAATAATGCCAACCATTAACCAATTGGTACGTAAAGGCCGTAAGAGCCACAAGGGCAAGTCAAAGTCACCAGCTCTTGGTTATGTTTACAACACTTTCAAGAAAGAAGAAATTAAGACTCCATCACCACAAAAGCGTGGAGTTGCTACTCGTGTGGGTACTATGACTCCTAAGAAGCCTAACTCAGCTTTACGGAAGTACGCCCGTGTACGTCTTTCAAACTTAATCGAAGTTACTGCTTACATTCCTGGTATTGGACACAACCTCCAAGAACACTCAGTTGTTTTAATTCGTGGTGGTCGTGTTAAGGATTTACCTGGGGTTCGTTACCACATCATCCGTGGTACTCTAGATACTGCTGGTGTTGAAGGCCGTATGCAATCACGTTCTAAGTACGGTGCTAAGAAGCCTAAGGATAAGAAGTAATTTAAGGAGGAGTTAAGTAATGCCACGTAAAGGACATGTACAAAAACGTGAAATTTTACCAGATCCAATGTACAACTCAAAGTTGGTTACTAGCTTAATTGATCACTTAATGATTGATGGTAAGCGCGGAACTGCTACTAAGATTTTATACGCTGCTTTTGATGAAATTAAGAACGAAACTGGTAATGATCCAGTTGAAGTATTCCAACAAGCAATGGAAAATGTTATGCCTGTCTTGGAAGTTAAGGCTCGTCGTGTTGGTGGTTCTAACTACCAAGTTCCGATTGAAGTTCGCCCAGACCGTCGTACTACATTAGGCCTTCGTTGGATTGTTCAATACGCACGTTTACGCGGTGAACACACAATGGTTGAACGTCTTGCACGTGAAATCATCGATGCTTCAAACAATACTGGAGCTTCAGTTAAAAAGCGTGAAGATACGCACCGTATGGCAGAAGCCAACCGTGCATTCGCACACTACCGCTGGTAATAATCACTGTCATTTGATTCTGGTTATTTAACTAGTTTCAGTGAAGGGGTGACGTTCAAACATCGATTACGTCACCCCTTTTTGAAAATAATGGTAAAATAAGTATAACCATATTTCGGAAGGAGATACTCTTTTAAGATGGCTAATAAACGTGAATACCCACTTGCTAAAACTCGTAACATCGGTATCATGGCACACATCGATGCTGGTAAGACGACTGCAACTGAGCGGATTCTTTACTATACTGGTAAGATCCACAAGATTGGTGAAACCCATGATGGTGCTTCACAAATGGACTGGATGGATGAAGAAAAGGAACGTGGTATCACTATTACTTCTGCAGCTACAACTGCTGTTTGGAATGACCACCGTATCAACATTATTGATACCCCAGGACACGTGGACTTCACTGTCGAAGTTGAACGTTCACTTCGGGTTCTTGATGGTGCCGTAACCGTTCTTGATGCGCAAGCTGGTGTTGAACCACAAACTGAAACCGTTTGGCGTCAAGCTGACGATTTTGATGTTCCTCGGATTGTTTTTGCTAACAAGATGGACAAGGTTGGGGCTAACTTTGATTATTCTGTTCAAACTATTAAAGACCGTTTGAATGTTACTCCTCTTCCTATTCAAATGCCAATTGGTGCTGAAGATGATTTTATCGGTTTAGTTGACCTAGTTAAGATGGTTGCCTATGTTTATGATGAAGATAAGCTTGGTACTAACTGGGATACTGTTGAAATTCCTGATGATATGAAGGAAGAAGCTCAAAAGCGTCATGATGAAATGGTTGAAACATTAGCTGATATTGACGATAACTTAATGGAAAAGTACCTTGAAGGTGAAGAAATTTCTGTTGACGAAATCAAAGCAGCTATTCGTAAGGGTACTTTGGAAGAAAAGATCTTCCCTGTATTAGCTGGTTCAGCTTACAAAGATAAGGGTATCCAAATGATGCTTGATGCTGTTATCGATTACTTACCATCACCACTTGATGTTAAGCCTTTCGTTGCACATGATGCTGAAGGAAATGAAGTCGAATTAACTGCTGGAGACAATAAGCCTTTTGCTGCTTTAGCATTTAAGATTGCTACTGACCCATTTGTTGGTCGTTTAACATTCTTACGTGTTTACACTGGTTCACTTCAATCAGGTTCATACGTACTTAATGCAACTAAGGATAAGCGTGAACGTGTTGGTCGTTTACTTCAAATGCACTCTAACCAACAACAAGAAATTCCAGAAGTGTTCTCTGGTGATATTGCTGCTGCTATCGGTTTGAAGAATACTACTACTGGTGATTCTTTAACTGATCCTGACAACCCACTTCAACTTGAATCAATGGACTTCCCAGAACCAGTTATTCAAGTTTCTGTTGAACCTAAGTCTAAGGCTGATCAAGACAAGATGGACAAGGGACTTCAAAAGCTTGCTGAAGAAGATCCAACTTTCAAAGCTGAAACAAACCCTGAAACTGGTGAAACATTAATCGCTGGTATGGGTGAATTGCACTTAGACATCATTGTTGAACGTCTTCGTCGGGAATTCCATGCTGAAGTTACTGTTGGTAAGCCACAAGTTTCCTACCGTGAAGCATTTACTAAGCAAGCAAGTGCTCAAGGTAAATTCGTTCGTCAATCTGGTGGTAAAGGTCAATACGGTGATGTATGGATCGAATTTACACCACTTAAAGAAGGGGAAGGATTCGAATTTGAAGACGCCATTGTTGGTGGTGTTGTTCCTCGTGAATTTATCCCTGCTGTTGAACAAGGATTAAAGGAAGCTATGCAAAATGGTGTTCTTGCAGGTTACCCACTTGTTGATATGCATGCTAAGCTTTATGATGGTAGTTACCACGAAGTTGACTCTAGTGAAGCTGCCTTTAAGGTTGCAGCATCATTAGCACTTAAGAATGCTGCTAAGAAAGCTGATCCTGTTATCCTTGAACCAATTATGAAGGTTGACATTGTTGTACCACAAGACAACATGGGAGATGTTATGGGTCAAGTAACAGCTCGTCGTGGTACTATTGATGGGATGGAAGAACGGGGTAATGCTCAATTAATCCACTCATTTGTTCCACTTTCTGAAATGTTTGGATATGCTACTGCATTACGTTCAGCAACTCAAGGTCGTGGTACCTTCACTATGACTTTTGATCACTACTCAGCTGTTCCTAAGTCTGTTCAAGAAGATATTATTAAGAAAAACGGTGGCAATAACTAATTATTGACATTGTGATCTCAAATCCATCGAAGAGCTACAGTTTGATTACTGTAGTTCTTTTTTTATTTAGTAATAAAAATTCAAAACACATTTTCCTAAGTTTCGTTAAAAGACGTGAATAACTTTTTTAGTGTGTCAGGAAAATTAATGATATTTTAGTATCGCCAATTTTTAAAATAATTTAGGAAGAAAATTTTACAAAAACATTTCAATTGAAAATATTCTAAAATTTCCCTTGATCTAATTACGTTTCTTTAGTATTATGGATAGGTGCTTGAGCTTTGGAGGTAGATTTGCCTTACCCCCTATTGAGTGAAAGCTGCGAAGCGTTGATGCGGAAGGTTGCGACACACCCGGCCGCTTTGCCACAGGATGTGGCGGTAATTTCCGCGGAGCTAGTCAAATTTCAAATCTGACGAAGGAGGGAACATAATGGCAAAACAAAAGATTCGTATTCGGTTAAAGGCTTATGAACACCGTATTTTAGATCAATCTGCTGATAAGATTGTTGAAACCGCTAAGCGGACAGGTGCTCAAATTTCAGGTCCTATTCCGTTGCCAACTGAACGGACTATCTACACTGTTATCCGTTCACCACACAAATTTAAGAAGTCACGGGAGCAATTCGAAATGCGCACACACAAGCGTTTAATCGATATTGTTGACCCAACACCTAAGACCGTTGATTCATTAATGAAGCTCGATCTTCCTAGTGGTGTTGACATTGAAATTAAGCTTTAATTGTTAGAATAATACATAAAACATAAAATTGGAGGTGTACTCATGACCAAAGGAATCTTAGGTAAAAAGGTTGGAATGACTCAAGTATTCACTGATAATGGTGAATTAGTTCCAGTTACTGTTATCGATGTTACACCAAACGTTGTAATGCAAATTAAGACCGTTGAAAATGATGGTTACAGTGCTGTACAACTTGGTTTTGATGACAAGCGGGAAGTTTTGAGCAACAAACCTGAACAAGGTCATGCAGCAAAAGCAAACACGACCCCTAAGCGCTTCATCGGTGAAATCCGCGACGCTGAATTAGGGGACATTAAAGTCGGAGACGAAGTTAAGGCTGACGTTTTCGCAGAAGGTGAAACTGTCGACGTTACGGGTACTACCAAGGGTCATGGTTACCAAGGTAACATCCATAAGGATAACCAATCTCGTGGACCTATGGCACACGGTTCTCGTTACCACCGTCGTCCTGGTTCATTGGGTGCTATTATCAACCGGGTTTTCAAGGGTATGAAACTTCCTGGCCGTATGGGTGGCAAGACTGTTACCATGCAACACTTACAAGTTGTTAAAGTTGATCTTGACAACAACGTATTACTCATTAAGGGTAATGTTCCTGGTGCAAACAAGTCTTACGTAACTATTAAGAACTCAGTTAAGGCTAACACTAAGAAGAGCCTTAGCAAACAACACAATAAATAAGAAGAAAGGAGGAAGTAAATAATGACTAGCGTTAATTTGTATAAACAAGATGGTAGCCAAAACGGTACTGTTGAATTAAACGATGCAGTATTTGGTGTTGAACCAAATGAAAATGTTGTATTTGATGCAATTTTGCGTCAACGTGCCTCATTACGTCAAGGTACACATGCTGTAAAGAATCGTTCTGCAGTTAGCGGTGGTGGTAAAAAGCCATGGCGTCAAAAGGGTACTGGTCGTGCTCGTCAAGGTTCTATCCGTTCTCCACAATTCCGTGGTGGTGGTATTGTTTTTGGACCTACTCCACGCTCATATAAGTACAGCCTTCCTCGTAAGGTTCGTCAACTTGCAATCAAGTCTGCTCTTTCTCAAAAGGTTCTTGATAACAGCTTTGTAGTAGTTGATGCATTAAACTTTGATGCACCAAAGACAAAAGAATTTGCTGATGTTATGGGTAACTTAAACGTTGCTGAAAAGACATTAGTTGTTGTTACTGACGATGACAAGAATGCTGCTTTATCAGCACGCAACTTAGCTAATGCGACAGTTGTTACCCCAGCAGGTGTTAACATCTTAAACGTTGTTGATAACCAAAAGATTGTTATCACTAAGTCAGCTCTTTCTCAAGTAGAGGAGGTGCTCGCATAATGGAAGCACGCGACATTATTTTACGTCCAGTAGTTACTGAAGCTTCAATGGCTGGTATGGACAACAAGCGTTACACTTTTGATGTTGATTTACGAGCAACTAAGACACAAGTTAAAAATGCTGTTGAAGAAATTTTTGACGTTAAAGTTGTAAAAGTCAACATTATGAATGTAAAGGGCAAGTTAAAGCGCCAAGGTCGTTACGAAGGATACACTAAGCGTCGTCGTAAGGCTATTGTTACTTTATCTGCCGACTCAAATGAAATTAAGTTGTTTAACGACAACAACGAAAACTAATCATTAAAAAAAGGAGGAAAAAACAGTGGGAATTCGTAAATATAAAGCAACCACTAACGGGCGCCGTAACATGAACGGTTACGACTTCGCTGAAATCACGAAGACAACACCTGAAAAGTCATTATTGGCTCCGTTAAAGCACACTGCTGGTCGTAACAGCTATGGTCACATTACTGTTCGTCACCGTGGTGGTGGTACAAAGCGTCAATACCGTATTATTGACTTTAAGCGAATTAAAGATGATGTTCCAGCAACTGTTAAGGCAATTGAATACGATCCAAATCGTACTGCAAATATTGCTTTACTTGTTTACGCTGATGGTACTAAATCATACATCATCGCACCTAAGGGCTTAAAGGTTGGCATGACCGTTCAATCTGGTCCTGATGCTGATATCAAAGTTGGTAATGCTCTTCCTTTAAAGAACATTCCAGTTGGTACTGTTATTCACAACATTGAATTAAAACCAGGTAAGGGTGGTCAACTTGCTCGTTCTGCTGGTGCCTCAGCTCAATTACTTGGTAAGGAAGAAAAATACGTATTAGTACGTCTTTCTTCTGGTGAAGTTCGTATGGTCCTTGCTACTTGCCGTGCTACTATCGGTACTGTTGGTAATGATGAACACGCCTTGATTATTAAAGGTAAGGCTGGCCGTACTCGTTATGCTGGTCAGCGTCCACACGTTCGTGGTTCTGTTATGAACCCTAACGATCACCCACATGGTGGTGGTGAAGGTAAGCAACCAGTTGGTTTACCATCTCCTCTTTCTCCATGGGGTAAGAAGACTGTTGGTAAGAAGACCCGTTCACACAAAGCTCGTTCAAACAAGTTCATTGTTCGTGGTCGGAAGCGCGGTCCACATACTCGTTAATATTTATATACGTTCTAATACCCGAGAGGAGGTACACTAAATGGGTCGTAGTTTGAAAAAAGGACCTTTCGCTGATGCTTCATTACTGAAGAAGGTTAAGGAGCAAGAAGGTTCTGAAAAGAAGACTGTCATCAAGACATGGTCACGTCGTTCTACCATTTTCCCAAGTTTTATTGGTTACACATTTGCAGTATATGATGGTCGGAAGCACGTGCCAGTTTACGTACAAGAAGATATGGTTGGTCATAAGTTAGGTGAATTTGTTCCTACTCGGACTTTCCATGGTCATGCTTCTGATGACAAGAAGACAGGTAAGTAAGGAGGGTGAAATAACATATGGCTGAAAACATTACGTCAGCTAAGGCTACTGCCAAGATGGTACGGGTTTCTGCTCGTAAGGTTCGTCTTGTATTAGATGCTATTCGTGGCAAGAGTGTTGCCGAAGCATTTGCTATTTTGAAGTTCACCCCTCGTGGTGCCGCTTCAGATGTTGAAAAAGTATTAAAATCTGCTGTTGCAAACGCTGAAAACAATTTCGACTTAGATCGTGCTTCATTGGTTGTAAGTGAAGCCTTTGCTAACGAAGGACCAACTCTTAAGCGGTTCCGTCCTCGTGCAAAGGGTTCTGCTTCTCCAATTAACAAGCGGACTAGTCATATTACAGTGGTTGTTACAGAACGATAGGAGGAATGAATAGTGGGTCAAAAGATCAATCCTAATGGTTTTCGTGTTGGGGTCATTCGTGATTGGACTGCAAAGTGGTACGCTGACAAGGACTTTGCTGATTACCTTAACGAAGACCTTCGAATCCGTAAGTATATTGAAAAGCGACTTGCTGATGCCTCTGTATCAACCGTTGAAATTGAACGTGCAGCTAACCGCGTAAACGTATCAATTCATACTGCCAAGCCAGGAATGGTTATTGGTAAAGGTGGTTCAGAAGTTGAAGCACTTCGTAAAGAACTTAACAAATTAACTGGTAAACGTGTTCACATTAACATTGTGGAAATTAAGAAGCCAGATTTAGATGCTCACCTTGTTGGTGAGAGTATTGCACGGCAATTAGAAGCTCGTATTGCCTTCCGTCGTGCTATGCGTGGAGCTATGCAACGTGCTATGCGTGCTGGTGCTAAGGGTATTAAGACTCAAGTTGCTGGTCGTTTGAACGGTGCAGATATGTCACGGATCGAATCATACTCTGATGGTACTGTTCCATTGCATACACTCCGTGCTGATATCGATTATTCTTGGGACGAAGCCAACACTACATACGGTGTTCTTGGTGTAAAGACTTGGATTTACCGTGGTGAAGTACTTCCTACTAAGAAGAACTCAAACAATGATGAACAAGGAGGGAAGTAACACATGTTAGTACCAAAACGTGTAAAGCACCGTAAGGTTCAACGTGGTCATATGCGCGGTGAAGCTAAGGGTGGAAAAACTGTTACTTTTGGTGAATTTGGTTTACAAGCTCTTGATTCACATTGGATTAGCAACCGTCAAATTGAAGCTGCTCGTATCGCTATGACGCGTTACATGAAGCGTGGTGGGAAAGTTTGGATTAAAATCTTCCCACAACTCTCATACACTAGTAAAGGTGTTGGGGTCCGGATGGGTAACGGTAAAGGTGCTCCTGAAGGATGGGTTGCTCCAGTAAAACGTGGCAAGGTAATGTTTGAAGTAGGGGGCGTTTCTGAAGAAGTCGCTCGTGAAGCTTTACGTCTTGCCGGTCACAAGTTGCCAGTTCGCACTAAGATCGTACAACGTGAGGAAGTAGGTGGACAATCTAATGAAAAGTAAAGATTATGTACAAGAACTGAATGGATTAACCACTGATAAGCTACTTGACCGTGAAAAGGAACTGAAGGAACAATTGTTTAACTTACGTTTCCAATTAGCAACCGGCCAGTTGGAAAATACTGCAAGTCTTAAGCAAGTACGCAAAGATATTGCACGGGTTAAGACAGTTCTTCGTCAACAAGAATTAAACAAATAAGAATACGAAAAGGAGGATTAGCGCATGAGTGAAGAACGTAATGCACGTAAGGTTTACCAAGGCCACGTTGTTTCTGATAAAATGGATAAGACTATCACTGTTGTAATTGATACTTACAAGAGTGCACCTATCTACGGTAAGCGTGTTAAGTACTCAAAGAAGTACTATGCTCACGATGAAAACAACGAAGCTAAGACCGGCGACACTGTACAAATTATGGAAACTCGGCCATTATCAGCTAAGAAGCGTTTCCGTCTTGTAAAGATTGTCGAAAAAGCTGCTACCCTTTAATTTAGCAGATAACTCTAAAAATTATTCGTATTCTAATTCTTATTTGTAAATGGAAGGAGGACATTAACCGTGATTCAACAAGAAAGTCGGTTGAAGGTCGCTGATAACTCCGGTGCTCGTGAAATCTTAGTTATTAAGATTTTAGGTGGTTCCCGAGTTAAAACAGGTAATATTGGTGACATCATTGTTGCTACTGTAAAGCAGGCAACACCAGGTGGCGTTGTCAAAAAGGGTGACGTTGTTAAGGCCGTTGTTGTACGGACTAAGCATGGTATTCACCGTAAGGATGGTTCATACATTAAGTTTGATGAAAATGCCGCTGTTTTAATTAACAACGACAAGAGCCCTAAGGGTACCCGTATTTTTGGCCCAATCGCTCGTGAGCTTCGTGGAGACGACTTCATGAAGATCGTTTCATTAGCTCCAGAAGTTCTCTAAAGATTTTACCGAAAATAAGGAGGTGCACAATCAACATGTTCATTAAAACAGGTGACAAGGTTCGCGTAATCGCTGGTAAGGATAAGGGCAAAGAAGGTACTATTAAAAAGGTACTTGCTTCTCAAAACCGCGTTATCGTTGAAGGTGTAAATATCGTTAAGAAACACCAAAAACCAAGCAACTCAAATCCTAATGGTGGCGTTATTGATACAGAAGCTGCAATTAATGCTTCAAACGTAATGCTGATTGATCCTTCAACAAATGAACCAACTCGTGTAGGTTACAAGTTCGTTGATGGTAAGAAGGTTCGTGTTGCGAAGAAGTCAGGTAAGACACTTGACTAATTTTTAAGGAAGGGAGGAATAACTTCTAATGGAAAACCGTTTGAAAGCTAAATACGAAAATGAAATTCGTCCAGCATTAATTGAAAAGTTTAACTACTCTTCAGTTATGCAAGCACCAAAGATTGACAAGATCGTTTTAAACATGGGTGTTGGTGATGCAACTACTAACTCTAAGAATCTTGACGAAGCTGTTGAAGAACTCGGTTTGATTTCTGGTCAAAAGCCTTTAATTACTAAGGCAAAGAAATCAATTGCTGGTTTCCGTCTTCGTGAAGGTATGTCAATTGGTGCAAAGGTAACCTTACGTGGTGAACGTATGTATGATTTCTTAGATAAATTAGTTAATGTGGCATTGCCACGGGTTCGTGATTTCCATGGTGTAAGTAACAAGGCATTTGATGGTCGTGGTAACTACACTCTTGGTATCCATGAACAATTAATTTTCCCAGAAATTGATTATGATAAAGTTAACCGAGTTCGTGGTTTAGATGTTGTTATTGTAACAACTGCACAAACTGATGAAGAATCCCGCGAATTACTTGCTCAACTCGGTATGCCGTTTGCTAAATAAAGGAGGTTCCACAAATTGGCTAAAAAATCAATGATTGCTAAGTGCAACCGTCCAGCTAAGTTCTCAAGTCGTGAATACACGCGTTGTGCACGTTGTGGACGTCCGCACTCTGTTTACCGTAAATTCCACCTATGCCGGATTTGCTTACGAGAACTTGCCCACAAAGGACAAATTCCTGGTTTGAAGAAGGCTAGCTGGTAAACAAAAAAACCGACAAAAGGAGGAAAACATCGATGTCTATGAGTGATCCAATTGCAGATTTCTTAACTCGTATTCGTAATGCTAACATGGCTCAACACGAATCAGTGGAAGCACCTGCATCAAAGATGAAGAAGGACATCGCTGAAATCTTAAAAAACGAAGGTTTCATTCGCGATGTTGAATACGTTGATGATAACAAGCAAGGCATCATCCGTGTGTTCTTAAAGTACGGTAATGACGGTCAACGTGTTATTTCTGGCTTAAAGCGTATTTCTAAGCCTGGTTTACGTACATACGTTAAGTCAGATGCTGTGCCTAAGGTTCTTAATGGATTAGGTATTGCTATCATTTCAACATCTGAAGGTGTTGTTACTGATAAAGTTGCTCGTGCCAAGAAAATTGGTGGCGAAGTTATCGCTTACGTTTGGTAAAAAACGAATATTAGATAGGAGGTGCGAAGATGAGTCGTATTGGTTACAAAGAAATTGATTTGCCAAGTGGTGTTGAAATTTCTCAAGATGGTAATGTAGTTACTGTTAAAGGTCCTAAGGGTACTTTATCTCGTGAAATTTCACCATTAATCAAAATGACTATTGATGGTAACGTTGTAAAGTTTGATCGTGATGCTGATACTAATAAGTTAAAGATGTTACACGGAACTACTCGTGCTAATGTTAACAACATGGTTGAAGGTGTTGTTAATGGTTACAAGAAGGTTCTAAAGCTTGTTGGTGTTGGTTACCGTGCTCAACTCAAAGGTAACAAGTTGATTTTAACTGTTGGTTACTCAAACCCAGTTGAAATGGATAAGCCAGAAGATGTTGAAATTAATGTACCTGACAATACTACTATCGAATTAAGCTCAATTAACAAGGAACACCTTGGGAATTTTGCTGCTGAAGTTCGTGCTGTACGTTCACCTGAACCATACAAAGGTAAGGGTATTCGTTACGAAAACGAACATATTATCCGTAAGGAAGGTAAGACTGGTAAGTAATCTAAAAAGATTATTTAACATTCTTTTATTTAATAGAATTAATATAATAAGAGGTGACTGTTGTGATTTCTAAACCAGACAAGAACAAGATCCGTCAACGTCGTCATTTACGCGTTCGCGGTAAGATTTCTGGTACTGCGGAGCGCCCACGCTTAAGTGTTTACCGTTCAAACAAAAACATTTACGCTCAATTAATTGATGACGTAAAGGGTGTGACGCTCGCAAGTGCCTCCACAAATGATAGTGAAGTAAGTGGAAAGACTAAGACTGAACAAGCTAGTGGTGTAGGAGCATTAATTGCTAAACGCGCTAACGAAAAGAACATTACTGAAGTTGTGTTTGATCGTGGTGGATACCTTTACCATGGACGTGTTCAAGCCTTGGCTGAAGCTGCTCGTGAAAACGGACTTAAATTCTAAAAAAAGGAGGAATAACCTGCAATGGCATCATCAGAATTCATTGATCCAGCAAAGTTGGATTTAGACGATCAAGTTGTAGCCATCAACCGGATTACTAAGGTTGTGAAGGGTGGACGCCGTATGCGTTTTGCTGCTTTAGTAATTGTTGGTGACCGTAAAGGTCATGTTGGTTTTGGTACTGGTAAGGCTCAAGAAGTTCCAGAAGCTATTCGTAAAGCTCAAGCTGCTGCTGAAAAGAACTTGATTACTGTTCCTATCGTTGGAACTACTATTCCACACGAAGTTATTGGTGTATACGGCGGTGGAAAGATCATGTTAAAGCCAGCTGTTGAAGGTTCTGGAGTTGCTGCCGGTGGTGCGGTTCGTAATGTTATGGACCTTGCCGGTGTTGCGGACGTTACTTCTAAACGTCTTGGCTCTAACACACCTGTTAATGTTGTTCGTGCAACGTTTGAAGGTTTGAAGCAATTAAAGAACGCTGAAGAAGTTGCAAAGTTACGTGGTGTTTCAGTAGACCACTTAGCAGAATAAGGAGGGCACTAAATTATGGCTCAAGTAAAAGTTACCTTAATTCACAGTGTTGCCCACCGACAACCTACTCAACGTCGTACTGTTAAGGCATTGGGATTAGGTAAGATCAATAGCTCAGTTATCTTACCAGATAATGCGGCAACACGCGGTCAAATTTTTAAGATCGCTCACTTGGTTTCTGTTGAAGAAGTTAAGTAATTAAAATTAAATAATAAGGAGGTGCCTACTAATGAAGTTAAACGAATTGAAGCCAGCTGCTGGTTCTCGTTCTAAGCGTCTTCGTAAGGGTCGTGGACTTTCATCAGGACACGGTTTTACATCTGGACGTGGTACTAAGGGGCAAAAGGCTCATGGAAAGACCCGTTTAGGATTTGAAGGGGGTCAAATGCCACTTTACCGGCAAATTCCAAAGCGTGGATTTACCAACATTAACCGGAAAGAATACGCAATTGTTAACTTGGCATCATTAAACAAGTTTGATGATGGTACAGAAGTTACTCCACAATTATTGATGGAAAGTGGCTTAGTTAAGAACTTGAAGAGCGGCATCAAGATTCTTGGTAGCGGTAAGCTTGAAAAGAAATTAACTGTTAAGGCTAATAAGTTTTCTGCTTCTGCAGTTTCTGCAATTGAAGCTGCCGGTGGTAAAACTGAGGTGATGTAGTTTGTTCACAGCCGTCAAAAATGCATTCAAGGTAAAAGATATCCGTAAAAAGATTTTCTTTACATTGTTTGTATTGATTGTCTATCGGATTGGGGCAGCGATTACCGTTCCTGGAGTTAACGCTGCTGCTTTGCAGGAAATCTCCTCAACCGGTTTAGCATCAATCCTCAATACCTTTAGTGGTGGTGGATTGGAGAATTACTCTTTATTTGCAATGGGAGTTTCTCCATATATTACTGCGCAAATTGTTGTTCAACTATTACAAATGGATATTGTTCCGCGTTTTGTTGAATGGAGTAAACAAGGAGAAGTAGGACGGCGAAAACTTAATCAAGCAACCCGATGGTTAACGATTGTACTTGGATTTATTCAATCAATCGGTATTACCGCCGGGTTTAATGCATTGAGTACTATTCGTTTGGTTAATCACCCTGGTGTTCAAACGTATTTAACAATCGGTTTAATTTTAACTGCAGGTACAATGTTTGCTACTTGGATGGGAGACATGATTACTGAACGTGGATTGGGTAATGGTGTTTCCATGTTAATTTTTGCTGGTATTGTTGCGCAAATGCCAGGTGGAATTCGTCAGTTATGGGATGACCAAATCGCTGGTGAATCTGGTTCTGCTTTGTGGATGGGAATTGGATTTGTTACTCTTGTTATCGTTGCAATTTTAATTATTGTAGCGTTTGTTACATGGGTACAACAGGCGGAAAGACGTCTACCAATTCAATACACAAGACGAACCACTACTTCACCATCCAGTAGTTATCTTCCTTTGAAGATTAACGTATCAGGTGTTATTCCTGTTATTTTTGCTGGTTCTTTTATCTCAACCCCGCAAACTATTCTTATGGCTTTCCAGCAAAACCATGGTGGGGATAGTTGGTATCAAATCATGACGACCATTTTTAACATGCAATCTGGTCCTGGGATCGCACTGTATGTATTTTTGATTGTTGTATTTACCTTTTTCTATGCCTTTGTTCAGGTTAACCCAGAAAAACTTGCTGAGAATTTGCAAAAGCAAGGAAGTTATATTTCTGGGGTACGTCCTGGAAAGGGTACACAAGACTATATTTCTTCATTGTTAATGCGATTGAGTACAGTAGGTTCATTATTCTTAGGATTGATCTCCTTAATTCCGTTAATTGCAAGTAACGTATGGAACCTAAGTCAGTCAATTGGTTTAGGTGGTACAAGCTTACTGATTATCGTACAAATTGCTTTAGATGTTGTTCGGCAGTTGAACGGACTAACAATGAAGCGCGAATATATTGGATTTATTCGAGAACCTAAAGGAGGAAATGACTAATGAGTATGAATCTTGTATTAATGGGTCTTCCAGGTGCCGGTAAAGGTACTCAAGCTCAAAAGATCGTTGAAGATTTTCCAATTCCTCATATCTCAACTGGGGATATTTTTCGGGCAGCCATGAAGAATGAGACTCCCATGGGAATTGAAGCTAAGAAATATATTGATAAAGGTGAACTTGTTCCGGACGAAGTTACTAATGGTATCGTTAAGGAACGGTTAGCTCAAGATGATACTAAAGATGGCTTTATGCTGGATGGATTTCCTCGTAATCTTAACCAAGCAGCAGCTTTGGATAAGATGTTAGCAGAGAGTAATCGGCATCTTGATGCTGTGATCAATATTCACGTTGAACCGGATGTATTGGTAGAACGTTTAAGTGGACGTTTTATTTGTCGTAACTGTGGAGCAACTTATCATAAGCTTTATAATGCTCCTAAAGTTGAAGGCACATGTGACGTTTGTGGTCATCATGAATTTTATCAGCGTGATGATGATAAGCCTGAAACGGTTAAGAATCGTCTAGATGTTAATATTAAGTTGAACACACCACTGGTAGACTATTACCAAAAGAAAGGTGTTTTGCACGAAATTAATGGTGAACAAGATATCGATAAAGTTTACGAAGATATCAAGAAAGTATTAACAAACCTAAACTAGATAATAGTTATCTCTTGCGAAGTTTGTAAACATATGCTAAACTATGCAAGGTTTATCTATCTGAGTAGTGGGAAGTTTTATACTTTCCACCATTTTTACGTAATATCTAGAATAGGTAAGGAGGTACTATTTCGTGGCAAAAGCCGATGTAATTGAAGTAGAAGGTAAAGTAACTGAAACTTTGCCTAATGCAATGTTTAAAGTTGAATTGGAAAACGGAGCAGAAATTTTAGCACATGTTTCTGGTAAAATTCGGATGCACTATATTAAAATTTTACCGGGAGATCGTGTTAAAGTAGAAATGTCTCCATATGACCTTACAAAGGGTCGGATTACTTTCCGGTTCAAGTAGTTATTGATCAATTACTCTCAATAGGAGGATTTTAGAATGAAAGTAAGACCATCTGTTAAAAAGATGTGTGAGCACTGCAAGATCGTTAAGCGTAATGGTCGTGTTATGGTTATTTGCTCTGCTAACCCAAAGCATAAGCAACGTCAAGGTAAGTAATTTATTTTATAGAGAAATGGAGGTGTAGCTCATGGCTCGTATTGCAGGTGTCGATTTACCTCGTGACAAGCGAATCGTAATCGGCTTAACATATATTTTTGGTATTGGTAATTCTACTGCTAAGAAGATTCTTGAAAATGCTGGTGTATCAGAAGATATCCGTGTTCGTGATTTGACTCCAGATCAAGAAGAAAAGATTCGTGCACAAGTAGATCAAATTCAAGTTGAAGGTGATTTACGGCGTGAAGTTTCAATGAATATCAAGCGTCTTCAAGAAATTGGATCATACCGTGGTATGCGTCACCGTCGTGGCCTACCTGTTCGTGGTCAACACACTAAGAACAATGCTCGTACTCGTAAGGGTAAGGCTGTAGCTATCGCTAATAAGAAGAAGTAGTTTAACTTTATAAAAAAGGAGGTTAGTACTAGATATGGCAACCAAAAAAGGTACGCGTAAGCGTCGTGCAAAAAAGAATGTTGAAACTGGTGTTGCGCACATTCACTCAACATTTAATAATACTTTGATCATGATTACTGACGTTCAAGGTAACGCTGTAGCATGGTCCTCAGCTGGTGTTTTAGGCTTTAAGGGAAGTCGGAAGTCCACTCCATTTGCTGCTCAAATGGCTTCAGAAGCTGCTGCTAAGCAAGCTATGGAACATGGTATGAAGACTGTTGAAGTTGAAGTTAAGGGTCCAGGTTCAGGCCGTGAAGCTGCTATCCGTGCACTTCAAGCAACTGGATTGGAAGTTACTGCTATTCGTGATGTAACACCTGTTCCTCACAATGGTTCTCGTCCTCCAAAGCGTCGTCGTGTTTAATTGACATTGCTGGAGACAATTATTTCCATCAATTGCCTTTTTGTCTCAAATACGAACCACGTTTTGAAAGGGGTACAAGGATAGAATGATCGAATTTGAAAAGCCAAATATTCACAAAGTTGAAGAAACAGATAACTACGGTAAGTTTGTCGTAGAACCACTTGAGCGCGGTTATGGAACCACTCTCGGTAACTCGTTAAGGCGTGTATTAATTGCATCTTTGCCAGGTGCAGCGATTACGAGTATGCAAATTGATGGTGTTTTACATGAATTTAGCACTGTTGAAGGTGTAACTGAGGATGTTACGCAGATTATCCTAAATCTTAAGAAAGTTTCTTTGAAACTTAATTCTGAGGATCAAAAGAATCTTGAATTAGATGTTAAAGGACCTGCTGAAGTAACTGCAAGTGATATCCAGGGTGATAATGAAGTTACAATCTTAAATCCTGATCTGCATATTGCAACTGTTGCTGATGGCGCAGAATTACACATCAAGTTAACTGCTGATAAGGGTCGCGGTTACCTTTCTGCTAACGATAATAAGGCCCGGATGGATGATTTAGCAATTGGTGTTTTACCGATTGATTCCATCTATACCCCAATTGAACGTGTAAATTACACTGTTGAAAATGCACGGGTTGGTCAGCGTAACGATTATGATAAGTTGACGCTGGATGTTTGGACTGATGGTTCATTAACACCAACTGAAGCAGTTAGTCTAGGTGCGAAGATTTTAACTGAACACTTAGCTATGTTTGTTGATTTAACAGAAACGGCTCAAAATGCTCAAGTGATGGTTGAAAAAGAAGAAACACACAAAGAGAAGATGCTTGAAATGACGATTGAAGAGCTTGATCTCTCTGTACGTTCTTATAATTGTTTGAAGCGAGCTGGTATCAATACTGTTAAGGAATTAACTGATAGAACAGTGTCTGACATGATGAAGGTTCGGAACTTAGGACAAAAGTCGTTAGAAGAAATTAAACTTAAATTAAATGATCTTGGTGTTTCATTTCGCCAAGACGACTAATTAGTATACCAATTGCAAAGGAGGGAACCACTTTATGAGTTACCGTAAATTAGGACGTACAAGTTCACAACGTAAGGCTTTATTACGTGATTTAACTACAGATTTAATCGTTAATGGTCGTATTACCACTACTGAAGCACGTGCTAAGGAAGTTCGTAAGACTGCTGATAAGATGATTACACTTGCTAAGCATGGTGATTTAGCTTCTCGTCGTAAGGCTGCCGCTTTTGTACGTAATGTTGTTGCTGATGTTAAGGAAGATGGCGATGATATTCGTGTACAATCTGCTCTTCAAAACCTTTTTGAAGAACTTGCTCCAAAGTATGCAGATCGTAACGGTGGTTACACACGCATCTTGAAGACTATGCCTCGTCGTGGTGACGGTGCACCAATGGTTATTCTTGAATTAGTGGACTAATTGATTTGTTCACATAAACTAAATACGTAATAAAGAATCACTATCATTGATAGTATAGAGCGTTACGATGGTGGGGAAACCCTAGTCTAGCTTGAATGCGGGAAACCCTCGCGCACTTCAATGGTAAGTGATTTTTTATTTTAAATTTAATTTTGATAGATAATTCTGTGGACTTTGCTAAAATATACTTATTAACTAATATTGAAAAGAGGAAATACTGTGACTGGAATAAAAATTCGAGATCTTGCATTTGCATATCCAGACAGTAAATACCCCGTTTTAAAAAATATCAATCTTGATTTTGAACCTTTTTCTTGGACAGCAATTATTGGTCATAATGGAAGTGGAAAGAGTACGTTAGCACGATTAATTGATGGATTACTTAGTCCTACTGCTGGATCTATTGAAGTTGACGGGATTCAAGTTAACGAAAATTCTTTAGGTAAGATTCACCAGCAAATAGGGTTCGTCTTTCAAAATCCTGAAAATCAATTTGTAGGTGCAACCGTTGCTGATGATGTTGCGTTTGGACTTGAAAATCGCCAAGTAGCCCAAAATAAAATGGAAAAAAAGATTGATAAAGCTTTAAAGATGGTGGGAATGACTGATTATAAGAATACTGCCCCTATTAATCTTTCGGGAGGACAAAAGCAACGGGTAGCACTTGCGGGAATCCTTGCATTAATGCCTAAGATAATAATCCTTGATGAGGCTACAAGTATGCTTGATCCTTTAGCACGACAAGAAATTTTATCTTTATTGCGAAGATTAAAAAACAAATATAATCTTTCAATTATTTCAATTACGCATGATCTTAAAGAAATCGAGTTAGCGGATAAAATAATTGTGTTAAATGATTCGCATGTTGTGAAACAGGGTATTCCATCCGAAATTCTTAAAGATAAAGAACTATTACTTGAAATTGGAGTAGGAGTTCCTGCAAGTCAGCAGTTGCAGAAATTATTGGTTGAACGAGGAATTGATATTCCAAATAGATATTTAAATTTAGAGGAGCTAAAAAATTGGCTAAAGCAGCAATTACAGTAAAAAAACTCCACTATACATATCCTAATTCTACTAATGAAGCCTTACATAATGTTTCATTAACAATTAAAGAGCAAGAATTTGTTGCTATTATTGGACAAACCGGAAGTGGAAAATCGACATTAGTTTCATTAATTGATGGATTAATAAAGCCTAGTAGTGGAGAACTTAATGTAGTAGGTTTAGAAATTAATGCAACGACAAAATCTGAATATTTAAGTAAAATCCACCATCAAGTCGGCTTTGTATTCCAATTTCCTGAACAGCAATTATTTGCAGAAACGGTTGCTGAGGATATCGCTTTCGGGCCTCATAATTTAGGATGGTCCACAAAAAGAATTGAAGAAGCAGTAGATGAAGCCTTAAAGATGGTTGATTTACCTTTAGAATTAAAGTCGCACTCACCTTTTGCGCTTTCGGGAGGACAAATGAGGCGAGTAGCGATTGCAGGTGTTTTAGCAATGGATCCTCAAATTTTAATTCTTGATGAACCAACAGCGGGCTTGGACACTCAAGCAACTAATGATCTACTTAAACTTATTAAAGATCTTAACGAGAAGGGAACAACGATTATAATGGTTACTCACCAAATGGAGCAGGTGGCCTATTATGCTAACCACGTAATCGCAATGAGTAATGGGCAGATTGTTGCTGATACGACTCCTCAACAATTGTTTAGTAATGTTCAACGATTAAATGAACTTTCTTTGACTCTTCCTGTTTCCGTCGAAGTTGCGCAATTCCTTAGTAAAAATGGAGTAACCTTAAAAAATACAGAACCGCTTACACTTGATGTGTTGGCAGACGAAATAGCAGAAGCGATGAGGAGAAAAGAAAATGAATAGTAAAATCGTATTTGGTAGTTATGTACCAGTAAAATCGCTCCTCCATCGTCTTGATCCACGAATAAAACTAATCATGTGTATTATTTATGTTATTTTGATTTTCTTCGTGAATAATTTTTTAGCCGCTATATGGCTTTTATTAGCGCTCTTTGCGGCAATTAAGTTGAGTAATGTTGGCTTAAGACAATATTGGCAAGGAATTAAGCCGTTATTTTTAATTATTTTGATAACAGTAACGTTTCAAATTTTATTTAGTAGTGGGGGGAAGATGTATTGGCATTGGGGGATTATGGCAATAACCCGTGACGGTCTCATTAATTCATTAATTATTTTTTATCGTTTTATTGTGATTATTATCGCCTCAACTGTCTTAACTGCCACTACCCAAACTTTTCAAATTGCGGACGCCTTAGCATGGTTAATGAAGCCATTACAAGTAATTAAGGTTCCAGTCAATCAGATTACGTTAATGCTTTCAATTGCATTGCGCTTTGTTCCAACTATTATGGATGAAACTAATAAAATTATAAAAGCTCAGCGGGCCCGCGGGATTAATTTTAACGCTGGCAATCTTTGGACACGGATTAAACATTTAGTTCCGATTCTTATCCCATTGTTTGTCAACTCGTTTAAGCGAGCAGAAGAATTAGCAACGGCGATGGAAGCACGAGGGTATGATCCTAATGCGCCACGGACTCATTATCGTCAATTAGTTTGGCATAAAAATGATGCCTGGGCTGGTTTGGGACTATTGATTGTAACAGTTGGTTTAGTTTGTATTCGAATAATTTTCTAAATTAATTAAGGAAGTAAACAATGTATCGTTATAAAATAACCTTTGCTTATGATGGAACTAATTTTTCAGGTTTCCAGATTCAACCAAATAAGCGAACTGTAGAACAAACATTAAAGAATGCAGTAAATAAAATTGCTAAGCATCCAACTCCAGCTATTCCCGTCATTGGCTCAGGAAGGACAGATGCTGGAGTTCACGCTCTTAATCAAGTTGCGCACTTTGATATTCCCTATCATTTAAGTAATGAATCGATGAGAAAGGCTCTCAACAGTATTTTGCCGCTGGATATTTTAATTAAGAAAGCTGAATTAGTTGATAATGGCTTTCATGCGCGTTATAGTGCTCATCGTAAAACTTATCGTTATCGGGTTGATCAGGGGGAATTTGTGAATCCTTTTAAACGTAACTATACTTCTCATTTTAAATATCCTCTTAACTTAGAAAAAATGAGAAAAGCAGCTGATGATTTGGTTGGAACTCATGATTTTACAAGTTTTGTTGCATCAGGAAGTCAAGCAAAAAGTAATGTTCGGACGATTGAGAATATTACAATTAAACGCGATGAGGTAAGAAATGAAGTCGTCTTTGACTTTACTGGTAATGGTTTCCTTTATAATCAAGTTCGAATAATGGTCGCTTTTCTTTTAGAAATCGGGAGCAATCAGCGACCAGTAGATGACGTGTCTCGAGTCCTTAAGGCGAAGGATCGGACATTGGCACGGATGACAGCGCCAGCGAGTGGTTTATATTTAGTTAATGTAGATTATGGAACAAATGATGAAAAGGATTGACGAAAGTGCTAGAAGAAGGTATACTAGCCATTGGTATTTCTTTTCCATCTAATAACTCGGTACACTATTATATGTAAAAGAAAAACAAAATTGGAGGACTTAATCGTGAGAACGACATACATCGCAAAACCTGGTGAAGTTGAACGCAAATGGTACGTTGTCGATGCTAAGGATGTCCCAATGGGTCGTTTAGCATCTGCAGTAGCATCAATTTTGCGCGGTAAGAACAAACCAACATTTACTCCACACGTTGATACTGGTGATTACGTTATCGTTATCAACGCTGCGCAAGTTAAGTTAACTGGTAAGAAAGCATCTCAAAAGATGTACTACCGTCACTCAAACTACCCTGGTGGTTTGAAGCAACGGACTGCTGGTGACTTCCTTGCAAAGGAACCAGAGAAGTTATTGGAAACTGCTATCAAGGGTATGCTTCCACACAACTCTCTTGGTCACAAGCAAGGTTTGAAGTTACATGTTTATGCTGGTGAAGACCACAAACATGCTGCACAAAACCCAGAAGTTTTAGACATTACTAACTTAATCTAAGGAGGGAATGGAATTGGCTCAACAAGTACAATACAGTGGTACTGGTCGGCGTAAGGATGCAACCGCACGTGTTCGCTTAGTACCAGGTTCAGGTAAGATTACGATGAACGGCAAGGCAATTGAAGACTACATTCCATTTGCCAACTTACGTGCTATCGTTAACCAACCATTTGCTGTTACTAAAACAGAAGGTCAATACGACGTTTTAGCTAACGTTAATGGTGGTGGATTCTCTGGTCAAGCAGGTGCAGTACGTCACGGTATTGCCCGTGCACTTCTCGCTGTTGATCCAGACTTCCGTGACGCTTTAAAGAAGGCTGGTCTCTTAACTCGTGACCCTCGTATGAAGGAACGTCGTAAGCCAGGTCTTAAGAAAGCTCGTAAGGCTGCTCAATTCAGTAAGCGTTAATATTTCGATTACCGCTTCCAGAGACATCAGTATTTGCTGGTGTCTTTTTTATATTTAAACGGAATTTAATATACGGTATAATAAGTGATAACTAGTATAAAGGAGGGATTACTAATGACTAAAAAGGTAGCATTAGTAACTGGAGCAAGCCAAGGAATTGGTAAAGCAATTGTAGAAAGATTGGTTAAGGATGGTTTTGCAGTTGCTCTTGTAGCATTAAACGAGGCAAAGCTCCAACAAGTTGCTGATGAACTTAATAATAATGGTGGCGAAGCATTACCACTTGTAGCCGATGTAGCAAATAGAGAAGAAGTATTTGCAGCTGTTAAGAAAACAGTCGAACATTTTGGAGATCTTAATGTAATTGTTAATAATGCTGGCTTAGGTCCTACTACTCCAATTGATTCAATTACACCTGAGCAATTTGAAAAAGTATATGGCGTAAACGTTGCTGGGGTTTTATGGGGGATTCAAGCTGCCCATAAGGCTTTTAAGGAGCTTGGTCATGGTGGTAAGATTATCAATGCAACATCTCAAGCTGGCGTTGTTGGTAATCCTAACCTTGCACTTTATTCTGGAACAAAATTTGCCATTCGAGGTATTACGCAAGTAGTAGCTCAAGATTTGGCAACTGAAGATATTACGGTAAATGCTTTTGCACCAGGAATTGTTAAGACGCCGATGATGTACGATATTGCACATCAAGTTGGGCAAAATGCTGGCAAGAGTGATGAATGGGGAATGAAAACCTTTGCCAAGAACATTGCAATGAAGCGTCTTTCTGAACCAGAAGATGTTGCTAATGTGGTAAGTTTCTTAGCTGGTCCTGATTCAAATTACGTTACTGGACAGACAATTATTGTTGATGGTGGAATGCAATTCCATTAATATTTAATGCTAGTAGTAGCAAGCGCAACTGGAAAATAATTTTTCAGCTGCGCTTTTTTAACTTCTTCTAAAAATATTACGATAAATTAACCCAAACGAGATGGATTTTGCTACAATTAATAACTAGTAGAAATGAGGAGGCTAGGCTTGTGGCAAAACGGAAGCGGAGAAGTAAAAACCGCCATACGGGTAGAAATTGGATTATTAGCATTCTTGCTGTTATTGTTATTTTTTTGGGTGTTTACGTTGGGCACCATTTTTACCGAATCTGGAATCAGCAACGAATTGAACAAGAGGCACGTGAAAAGGATCGCCGAGCAAAGCAATTATTTATTCAGCAAGTTGCTCCTGAAGCCCAGGCAATGCAAAATACTTATCATGTCTATGCATCAATTACGATTGCCCAAGCGATTCTTGAATCTCAATGGGGAACGAGTCAGTTAGCGTCGCAATACCATAATTTATTTGGAATTAAGGGAACAGGAACAAATTCACGAGTAATGACAACTAAAGAATACATTAATGGTAAGTGGATCGTTACTAAAGGGCGGTTCCGTGTTTATGATAGTTGGAGTGACTCTATTAAGGATCATACGCGATTGATGTTAAATGGGACAGACACTAATCAACAAAATTACGATCGAGTTGTTCATGCGACTAATTATCAAGAAGCGGCTCGTGGATTACAAGAAGCAGGTTATGCAACTGATCCTGATTATGCACAAAAATTAATTTCTGTGATTAAGGCGTATAAATTATATAATTATGATAAGTAATTAAGTAATATAGAGGGGGATTAAAATGAAAGAGCTAGAAGAAAAAATTAAGGAATATGGGACTGTTTTACCGGGTAATGTTTTAAAAGTAGATGCCTTCTTAAATCATCAAGTTGATCCTCAATTAATGTTGCATATCGGTCAAGAATTTGCCAAACTTTTTGCTAATGAAGGTATTACTAAAATTTGGACAGTCGAATCATCAGGAATTGCTCCAGCTGTAATGACAGGGTTGGAAATGAATCTTCCAGTTATTTTTGCTCGTAAGCATAAGAGTCTTACTCTTAATCAAAATATGTATACTGCTGATGTATATTCATATACTAAGAAAACAACCAATCGAATTTCAGTTTCTAAAAAGTATGTAGATGCTAATGATAAAATTTTAATGATTGATGATTTCTTGGCTAATGGTCAAGCAGTAGAGGGATTATTAGAAATTGCTGATCAAGCAGGGGTTCAAGTAGCCGGTGCAGGAATAGTTATTGAAAAGAGCTTTCAACCTGGAGCTGGCGAACTAAAAGAACGTGGAATTCGTGTCGAATCATTGGCACGAATTCAATCATTGAGTGATAATAAAGTTGAATTCGTAAAAGACTAATAAGGGAAGTGATAAAATGGGCAGAGATGCTATTTACCCAGGTAGTACTTTAGGAATTATTGGAATTAATCGCAATGGAGCTGCACTTATTGCGACAGCGAAGAAAGCTGGCTTTAATGTTGGTGTATATGTGGATCGTTCTCAGCCATCAGTAACTAAAATGGCTGACTTTACAATTGTAGGGGCAATGAACGATCGGGCAAAACTAACTCAGTTTGGGGAAGCATGTGATGCAATTATTTATCAAACCCCTAATGTCGATTCTCGTGTCCTGCACTTTTTGAGTCAATATGCAGTGATTCCTCAGGGGATTAATGCTCTTGAAATTGTGCAAGACCGGTTAATGGAACGAGCTTTCCTAGATCAAGTGAATATTAATATTGCCCCATATGTGACGGTGGTTAGTTTAGATGATGTTTATCAATCAATTGATTCCATCGGCTATCCTGCACTGTTAAAACCCATCCAACGAGGAATTGGGGAAAATTCAATGCTGATTGAACGCCAATCTGATATTACTCGCGCTGCTGATTTTATTGATACTGGTACATATTTACTGGAATCATGGATTGAACATACAAATGAATATACGATGACAGCGGCAACTAATGGAAAGGATACAGAAATTTTTCCACTTGCTCAGCTTCATTATAATGACAAGCGGCAATTGATTTCTGTTGCGACACCAGCAAATATTCACGATGATATGTTAAAAGAGATGCAGCGGATTGTAAAAAGCGTTGCAGCTTCTCTTGAGTATCGGGGGGTATTTTCAGTTAATTTTTATGTTACTTCTACTGGTACCCTCTATGTAAAGAACATTGAACCAGGATTAACATCGATTGCTAACATTTATGATGTCACAGCAAATGTTAACCAGTATGAGGAACAATTAAGAAGTGCTGTTGGAATGCCCCTGCATGTTATTACACCATTACAAATTGGTTTGTTGATGGTAGTTCGAAATTATCAATCACGGGCAATTCAGCGGCAATGGTTGTTGAAGAATAACTGGCAATTTAGGTTCTTTAATGATGTTGGGGACGATGATCAAGCAATTCTAGGCTTTATCTGGGTAACTGGCGGCGATAACTTGGCAGCCTTAAAGAATCAGGTTGACGATACTGAAGTTTGGAACGACCAAGCTTGATCATGAAATTACAAATTAAGCGTACAAGATTACGAGGGACTGGGGATGAAATCGCAGTCTCTTTATTTTTCCTAACATATGTTCGATTTTAGCACCAAATGAGATCCTAATTTGGTATAATATTAGCCGATGAAAATTTAGAGAGGATGGAACAAGCGTGAATAACGGTCAAGCATTATTAGAAGGAATGAACGATAAACAATCCGAAGCAGTATTAACTACAGAGGGGCCATTATTAGTAATGGCCGGTGCCGGATCAGGCAAGACACGGGTTCTTACACACCGGGTTGCTTACTTAATTGAAGAAAATGGTGTATTACCATGGAATATTTTAGCAATTACTTTTACTAACAAGGCTGCGCGCGAAATGAAAGAGCGGGTTGGTAAATTACTTGGTGAAAGTGCTAATGAGATTTGGGTATCGACTTTTCACGCATTATGTGTTCGAATCCTCCGTCGTGACATTGAAAAAATTGGCTACAATCGCGCCTTCACGATTGCGGATACGAGTGAGCAACGGACGTTAATGAAGCGGATTTGCGCAGAATTAAATATTGATACCAAAAAATTTGATCCCCGCAGTATCTTAAGTGCGATTTCTAATGCTAAAAATGCTTTGTTGACGCCAGATGACTATAGTAAAGAAGCTAATAGTATGTTTGAAAACATGGTTGCGCGTGCTTATAAGCTTTACCAACAAGAGCTAGAAGCTAATCAGGCATTAGATTTTGATGACCTGATTATGAAGACCATTGAGTTATTGGAAAGTGATCAAGAGACGCTTGAATTTTATCAAGATAAGTTCCACTACATCCATGTTGATGAGTACCAGGATACAAACGATGCCCAATACCGATTAGTTAATTTATTAGCGCAAAAGTACCAGAATCTATGTGTTGTAGGGGATGCAGATCAGAGTATCTATGGTTGGCGTGGAGCTAATATGAACAATATTTTGAATTTTGAACATGATTATCCCCAAGCTAAAACGGTAATGCTTGAACAAAACTATCGGTCAACGCAAACAATTTTAAATGCAGCGAATGAAGTTATTGCTAATAATCTCTATCGAAAAAAGAAGAATCTTTGGACAGAAAATGGTCAAGGAGATAAAATTTCATATTACCGCGCGCAAAATGAACACGATGAAGCGCAGTTTATTGTTTCGAAAATTAAAGAAGAGCAAGAAAAGCATGGGTACCACTTTAATGATTTTGCGATCCTTTATCGAACTAATGCGCAATCACGGATGGTTGAAGAAACTTTCTTGAAGAGTAGTATTCCCTATACAATGGTTGGTGGACATAAATTCTATGACCGGCGTGAAATTCGTGATATTTTAGCATATTTGACCTTAATCGTTAATCCTGCCGATTCAATGAGCTTTGAACGCGTTGTTAATACGCCCAAACGAGGAATTGGTTTAACTAGTGTGGAACATCTTCGCAATTTTGCTAATGAAAATGGCTGGACATTATTAAAGGCAGCGCAAAATGTTGATACTGCTAGTGAAATTACTGCACGAACACGAAATAAAATTGATGAATTTGGTCAATTAATGGCTAACCTGACTAAACAAGCAGAATATCTCACGTTAACTGATTTAACTGAACAAATTTTAGAGCTAAGTGGTTACAATAAGATGTTGAGTGATGATCGAAGTCTTGAAGCACAAGCTCGTCGTGAAAACCTTGATGAATTTAAGTCGGTTACGCAAGAATATGATGAACAGCATAAAGACGATGATGATCCTAATTTGCAAAAAATTATTAACTTTTTAGCTGATTTGGCCCTTGTTTCAGATCAAGATGATGTTGACGAACAAGCACCTGCTGTAACTTTAATGACATTACATGCAGCTAAGGGACTTGAATTTCCAGTTGTTTTCCTTGTGGGAATGGAAGAAGGTATTTTCCCATTATCGAGAGCTTTAATGGAAGATGATGAATTGGAAGAAGAACGTCGCCTAGCCTATGTTGGAATTACGCGGGCAAAGAAGAAGCTTTATCTTACTAATGCCTTTTCACGCTTACTTTATGGTCGTATCCAACGTAACCAACCATCACGATTTGTAGAAGAAATTGATTCTGAGTTGCTACAGTTTGAAAATAGCCCATCAGGTAATAGTATTAAAGATAGTAAACTGCCATTTGACCGTGCTGCTGCGACCGCTACTGCCTACCGTGACCAACAAAAGCGGACATATCGCAGTGCTGGCAAGCGGGTTAAACCAATTACTAACACCGGAACTGGGGCCGATAAAGTTGGCTGGAAAACTGGCGATAAAGTTGAACATAAAAAGTGGGGCCAAGGAACAGTGGTCAAAGTTAACGGTAGTGGCAATGATATGGAATTAGATATTGCCTTTCCAAGTCAGGGTGTAAAGCGGTTATTGGCAAGTTTTGCCCCAATTACGAAAGTACAAAAATAATGAAATGAGGCGGATGAGATGAGCGAAAAACAGACGCCAGTAAACGAATTAACTCTTCAGCAAGCTCAAGATGAGATTAAGCCATTACGAGCAAAATTGACTAAGTGGGGAAAAGAATATTATGAACAAGATAATCCAACCGTAGAGGATTATGTATATGATCGTGCTTATCAGCGATTAGTACAACTAGAAGAACAATTTCCGCAATTAGTCTCTGCTGACTCGCCAACCCAACGAGTAGGGGGAGCAACAGAAAACCAATTAACAAAGGTTCGTCACGAAATTCCGATGTTATCGATGGGGGATGTCTTTTCGATTGAAGAATTGATGGACTTTAACCAACGACAACAGGAAAATCGGGATGTCGAAGTTGAGCCCGAATATAATCTCGAACTAAAAATCGATGGCCTTTCTCTTTCACTTGTTTACGAGAATGGAAAGTTAGTTCAAGGCTCTACACGTGGTAATGGGACGATTGGGGAGGATGTTACTGCTAATATCCGAACTATCAAGTCAGTGCCTGCCGAATTACCAGAGCCATTATCAATCGAGGTTCGGGGCGAATGTTATATGCCCAAAGCGGCTTTTGCAAAGTTAAACGCTAAACGCGAAGCAGAGGGATTACCAGTTTTTGCTAATCCCCGGAATGCGGCAGCCGGAAGTTTACGGCAACTAGATCCGAAAGTAACGGCGCAGCGTGAACTAGATACATTTATGTACTATGTTCCTGAATATCAAAAGTTGGGGGTTAAGACCCAAGCAGAAGCACTTGATCGTATGCGAGAATTGGGCTTTAATGTTAATCCTAATAATCGGGTTGTCCATAACCGTGAAGAGATTGAGAAGTATATTGAAGAATATACAGCTCAACGAGACAAGCTCACTTACGGGATCGATGGAATTGTTGAAAAAGTGAATGACCTTGATACGGAAGTTGCCCTTGGGAATACAGTTAAGGTGCCACGCTGGGAAATTGCTTATAAATTCCCTCCCGAAGAGCAAGCAACGATTGTCCGTGATATTGTCTGGACTGTCGGACGGACCGGCAATGTAACGCCAACAGCAGTTATGGACCCGGTTCAATTGGCGGGAACAACGGTTAGTCGAGCTTCTTTGCATAATCCTGATTACTTGCGTGAAAAAGATATTCGGATTGGTGATACTGTTTACCTGCATAAAGCGGGTGACATTATTCCTGAAATTTCAAAAGTAGATTTAACTAAACGTCCCGCAGATTCAGTTGAATATGAGATTCCAACGAACTGTCCGGTCTGTAGCGCAGAATTAGTTCATCTTGATGGTGAAGTTGCGTTACGCTGCATTAATCCAATGTGTCCAGCGCAAATTAAAGAAGGCTTAGCACATTTTGCTTCCCGGAATGCAATGAATATTGATGGGCTTGGGCCTAGAATTATTGAACAGTTATGGGATAAAGAATTAATTCATGATGTTGCCGGTTTATATCGGCTTAATCATGACCAATTATTAACTTTAGATAAATTTGGTGAGAAATCGACCGCTAACCTATTGACATCGATCGATAATAGTCGTAATAATTCTGTCGAGCGCTTATTATTTGGTCTTGGAATTCGGCATGTTGGTGCGAAAGCTGCTCGAATTATCATGGAACATTTCGGTGACCTTGATAGCTTAATGAAGGCTAATGCCGATGAGATTTCTGCGATTAGTGGAATTGGTCCAACAATTGGCGAAAGTATCGTAACTTATTTTGCTAATCAACAAGTTGTTAAATTAATTGACGAATTACGAGAAGTTGGGGTAAACTTTGCTTATCTTGGCTCACGGTCAAATGCTAATCCTGATAGCGAATGGAATGGTCGGCGAGTAGTACTGACTGGTAAGCTAACTGAAATGACTCGTGGGGAAGCAAAGTCATGGCTTGAAAACCACGGGGCTAAGGTAACCGGAAGCGTCTCAAAGAAAACAGATATTGTCATTGCTGGTGCTGATGCTGGTAGTAAGCTAACAAAAGCTCAAGACCTGGGCATTGATGTATGGAATGAACAGCAATTCAGCCAAGCAATGAAGGAGGAACAGTAAATCGTGAAGCGAAAGGCAAAAAAAATAGCCGTTAGTGCTGCCGTTTTGATGTGTACTGTCTTGCTTGCATCATGTGGCTTTGGTGGAAAGTCGTCATCAAAGAACTATTCAACGACTGGTTCAAGTAATGGTACTTATCAAGGTGTAATTAAAAATGGTCGTTACCGAACAAGTAAAGCTCGGGGTGTAAATGTTTCACAAAACGATAATCAATATAACCTGAAAAGCTTTGAAAGTGGTTTGACCCAGGTTTCAAAACGGGTCTTTTCCACAAAAAGCTATATTTTCCAAGAAGGTCAATATCTTAGTAGTGGGACGATTGAAAACTGGCTTGGCCGGAAAACAAAGAGTAATCCTGAAGGGTTAAACCCCGCGCAAGGAAAGAAGAGCAATCCTAACCCAGTCTATATTCAACAAATTGAAGAGCAAGATTATATGCAAGAAAGTGGTAATTCCATGAAATTGCGGGGGATTACAATTGGTATCGGAATAAATTCCGAATACAACTACCAAACTAAGACAGGAGGACCAACCTTAACTAAGAAGATTAGTGATAGTGAGGTTCGTCGCCAAGGTGAAATTGCGGCACAAAAGGTTCTGAAACGAGTGCGGAAAAAGTCAGGCGTTGGAAATGTTCCAATCGTGATTGCATTATACAAACAAGCACCGGATGATAGTTTAGTTGGTGGTACATTCTTTGCTTATAGTAAGAATAATGGTAATACGATTAGTAGCTGGCGGAAGCTAAATTATAAGAATGTGGTCCTTCCAAAGGCTAGTGCAGCAACAACTAATAGTTCTGATCAAACTGATGATGATAGTTTCTCAAACTTTAAGAGCCAGATTCAAAGTTTCTTCCCTAACTTGAGCGGAGTTACAGCACAAGCTCAATATGAAAATGGGACTTTATCGGGGATGCACATTACTGTTACTACTCAGTTCTATAGTCAAAGTGAAATTACTAGTTTTACCCAATATATTACTCGGGCAGCAAAGAAGTACCTTCCTAATGGGATTCCGATTGATATTAAGATTCAATCTGATTCCGAAATTCAAGCGGTTGTTTATCGGAATGCTGGTTCTGATAACTTCCAGTCGCATATTTTTGATTCTTATTAAAGATGAAAAAAGGAGAATATCGATTCGTTACTAGAAAATGCGAACCGATAACTCCTTTTTTATTTCTACATGGATGAAATAGGAACCTATTCTGTGCTAAAATTGTTAAATGTATATGTAGATTTTAAATTACTGGAAAAGAGGTAGAGAGAATGGCCAGTAAAATCACTGAGCAACAAGTAGAACACGTTGCTGAACTTGCTAAGCTTGAGTTCCCTAAGGATGAACTTGGTAAGTTTACCACTCAACTAGGAAACATTATTGATATGTTTGAAGACCTCGAAGCGGTTGATACCGATGGCGTTGAACCAATGACATCAGCAACCGATCGGGTAAATGTAATGCGTGAAGATAAGGCAATTAAGAGTTCTAAAGACGAACAAGAAGCCTTGCTTAACAATGCTCCTGAAACTGATGGTGGCTACATCAAGGTTCCAGCAATTCTTGACGAAAGTGAGGACGGCGAATAATGGATTTTTACCAAACAAGCTTGAGTCAATTGCACGATGACTTGGTAAATAAGAAAATTAGTGCAACTGAATTAACCAAGGAAACTTTTGACCACATTAAGGGTAACGAAGACCAAGTTAAAGCCTTCATCAGCTTAAATGAGGACCAAGCACTAAAGCGCGCAGCTGAGATTGATGCAAAAGGTATTAGTGCTGATCAATTAACTGCAGGGGTTCCGCTTGCAGTTAAGGATAATATTTTAACTAAGGGCCTTACAACGACGGCTGCTTCTAAGATGCTTGAAAACTTTAACCCCGTATATAACGCGACAGTTGTTGAAAAGTTAAATGCCACTGATTACATCAACGTTGGTAAGACTAACCTTGATGAATTTGCCATGGGGTCATCTACTGAAAATTCAGCATTCTTTACGACTCATAACCCATGGGATCTTACACGGGTTCCTGGTGGTTCTTCCGGTGGTTCTGCTGCTGCTGTTGCAGCCGGGGATGTTTTAGGTGCGCTTGGTACTGATACTGGTGGTTCTATTCGGATGCCGGCCTCCTTTAACGGTGTCGTTGGGATGAAGCCAACATACGGTCGTGTATCACGGTGGGGAATCATTGCTTTTGGTTCAAGTTTTGACCAAGTTGGCTGGTTGACCCAAAACGTTAAGGATAATGCCTTGTTGACCGCCCTCATCAGTGGAAATGATGAACGGGATATGACATCCTCACTTAAAGAAGTTCCAGACTGGGCAGACCAATTAAACGAAAATACGAATGTTAAAGGCTTACGGATTGCTGTACCAAAGGAATACTTTGATGGCTTAGACGAAGATGTTCAAGAAGTAATCAAGGCTGCTTTGGACCACTTAGAATCCCTCGGCGCAATTGTTGATGAAGTAAGTTTGCCACACACCAAGTATGGAGTTCCTGCTTACTACATTTTAGCCTCATCTGAAGCATCTTCTAACCTTCAACGTTACGACGGTATTCGTTATGGTTTCCGAGCTGATGATGTTAAGAACTTGGAAGACGTTTATGTTCATTCTCGTTCAGAAGGTTTTGGTGAAGAAGTTAAGCGGCGGATTATGTTAGGGACATTCTCTCTCTCTGCAGGATTCTATGATGCCTACTTTAATAAGGCCGCTAAAGTTCGTCGTCTTATTGCCCAAGATTTTGAAGACGTATTTAAGGATCATGACGTAATCGTTGGTGCTACTGGTGCTTCGACAGCATTTAAGATTGGTGCGGAGATTGATGATCCACAAACTATGTACATGAACGACGTATTGACTGTTCCCGTTAATATGGCCGGTCTTCCTGCAATGTCCATTCCTGCTGGTTTCTCTGCTAAAAATGGCATGCCAGTTGGTCTGCAAATCATCGGAAAAGCATTTGACGAACAAACAGTTTATAACACTGGATATGTCTTTGAACAGACAACTGATTTCCATAAGAAGACACCACAGTTAGGAGGTCAAAAATAAGATGAACTTTCAAACAACAATCGGTCTAGAAGTCCACGTTGAATTAAAGACTAATTCAAAAATTTACAGTCCATCCCCCGTTGAATACGGTGACCAGCCTAATGCAAACACTAATGTCATCGACTGGGGTTACCCTGGTGTATTGCCAAGTTTAAATAAGGGTGTCGTTCGTGACGGAATCATGGCTGGACTTGCTCTTCATGCTCAAATTGCCCACCACATGCACTTTGATCGGAAGAACTACTTCTATCCTGATAACCCGAAAGCCTACCAGATAACTCAATCAGATACGCCAATCGCTCATGACGGTTGGATTGAAATTGAGGTAAATGGTAAGAAGAAAAAGATCGGTATCAAAGAAATGCATATTGAAGAAGATGCTGGTAAGAACACTCACACCAGTAAGTATTCATATGTTGACTTGAATCGGCAAGGAACACCGCTAATTGAAATTGTTTCTAAGCCAGATATTGCCTCGCCTGAAGAAGCGGTGGCTTACTTGGAAGCATTGCGTCAACGGATCCAATTTACAGGGATCTCTGACGTGAAGATGGAAGAAGGATCCATGCGGGTTGATACCAACATCTCAATTCGGCCAATCGGTTCTGACAAGTTTGGGACCAAGACAGAAATGAAGAACATCAACTCCTTTAACTATGTTCGGAAGGCCCTTGCATTTGAAGAAAAACGGCATCAAAAAGTATTGATGGCTGGTGGACACATTGGTCAGGAAACTCGTCGTTATGATGAAGCGACTGGTGAGACTATTCTGATGCGGACAAAGGAAGGTTCTGACGATTACCGTTACTTCCCAGAACCAGACTTGCCACCAGTAAATGTTAGCGATGAATGGATTAGTGAAATTGAAAGCGAAATGCCAGAAATGCCTGGTGAGCGTCGTGAGCACTATGTTAAGGATCTTGGCTTAACTGATTACGATGCGATGGTTCTTACTCAGACTAAGGAAATGTCTGATTTCTTTGAAGAAGCTGTTAAGGACGGTGGTGATCCTAAGCGGGTAGCCAACTACTTAATGAACGATGTGAACTCGTACTTGAACGATAAGCAAGTTGATTTACAAGACACTAAGCTTACTCCAGCTAACCTTGCCGGCATGGTGAAGTTGATTGAAGATGGGACTATTTCTTCTAAGATGGCTAAGAAAGTCTTCAAGGGAATCTTAGATGGTGAAGAACCAAATGCTTACGCAAAGGAACACGGTCTTGTTCAATTATCTGACCCTGCGCAACTACAGCCAATTGTTGATGAAGTTCTTGACAACAACGAACAATCAATTGAAGACTTTAAGAATGGTAAAGACCGGGCTGTTGGTTACCTAATGGGCCAAATCATGAAACAAACTCGTGGTAAAGCAAATCCACAAGTTGTTACTCAATTATTGATGAAGTCTTTAAAGGCTAAATAGTTAGGAGGGATGACCGTGCGAAAACGTGCTCGGATAATTTATAATCCTACTTCGGGGCGTGAGACTTTTCGTAGCGACCTCGTAGATATCCTATCGATTTATGAAAAAGCAGGTTATGAGACCAGTGCTTTTGCGACTACTCCTGCTCCTAACTCAGCCAAAAATGAAGCTACCCGTGCTGCTAAGGATGGTTTTGATTTAATCGTCGCAGCTGGTGGTGATGGGACACTTAATGAAGTGGTTAATGGAATCGCGGGCTTAGAACACCGGCCGACATTAGCCATTATCCCTGCTGGAACAACGAATGATTATGCACGGGCATTACGAATTCCACGAGATGATCCGATTGCGGCGGCTAAGTTAATCTTGAAAAAGAATAAGAAGTTTAAGATTGATATTGGTCGTGCGGGTGATAATTACTTCATGAATATTGCAGCTGGTGGGACAATGACAGAAGTAACCTACGAAGTTCCATCCCAAATGAAATCATTATTTGGCTATGCTGCTTATTTTGCCAAGGGTGCAGAATTAATCCCACGAATTAAACCGATTGAAATGCTGATTAAGTATGATGGGCAAGAATATCGTGGTAATGCAACAATGTTTATGATTGCCCTTACTAACTCAGTAGGTGGTTTTGAACAGATTGTCCCTGATGCTTCTCTTGATGATGGTAAGTTTACAATGATCATCATTAAGAAGAGTAATGTCATTGATATGCTCAGTTTAATGGCAAAGGCGCTTCAAGGTAAGCACCTCGATGATCCACGAATTATTTATGCTAAGGCGACTGACATTGAAGTCATTCCCTTAAATAAGGAAGACCGCTTAATGGTTAATCTTGATGGTGAATATGGTGGTGACGCGCCGATGCACTTCCATAACTTAAAACAGCACTTAGAAGTGATTGCTAATTTGGATGAAATTCCTGAGGACGCAATTACAACTTCTGCTGATTTTAAGCGGGTCGAAAAAGACTTTATGGATGGAATCGATGATATTAAGGATCAAGAAAATAAGTAAATAGAACGGTCAACTTCTGGAAGAGGAAGTTGGCCGTTTATTTTGCTATAATAGGAGAAGTTTGTAACGTTGAAATTAATGGAGGAATAACTTTGAAACTAAACATTCCAGTACATAAAAATGAAGAGTATCCAGCGAAGGTAGTGGACTTATCTTACGAAGGCAATGGGGTCGTTAAGATTGATGATTTTCCCGTCTTTGTTCCTAATGCCCTTCCTGGTGAAGAGATTACGGTAAAGATCACCAAGGTAACCAGCCACTTTGCTTGGGGACGGGTAATGGACTGGCAAATAAAGAGTCCAGACCGCGTTGATGTTAAGGATAAAAAGTACATTCAAACGGGAATCGCTCCACTTGGTCATTTGAAATATGATGCCCAGTTGAAATTCAAACAACACCAAATCGCTGAGTTGCTGGCAAAGGCGCATTTAGATGAGATTGAAGTATTGCCAACGATGGGGATGAAAAAGCCTTATCATTACCGCAATAAGGCCCAAGTACCCGTAAAAATGGTTCGTGGTCAATTAGAAACCGGTTTTTATAAGCGGGGGAGCCATAACTTAGTACCGATTGAAGACTTTTATATTCAAGATCCAGAAATCGATAAGGCCATTGTAGTTGTCCGTGACTTATTACGGCAATACCATATTACACCATATGATGAACAAACTGGTAAAGGCGTGATTCGCACAGTAATGGTTCGGCGGGGATATTACAGCCATGAAATGATGGTGGTCTTAGTTACGAATACGAAGCGGTTACCAATGGAAAAACAAATTGTGGATGGTATCGTTGCCGGAGTTCCGGAAGTAAAAAGTATTGTGCAAAACATCAATGATAAGCGAACGAACCGCTTGCTTGGTGACAAGAATAAAACATTATGGGGTGCTGATGAAATTCATGATCAGCTCCTCGGGATTGATTTTGCAATTTCACCACTATCCTTCTACCAAGTTAATCCGCAACAGACTGAACGCCTTTACCAAACGGCCATCGATAATGCTGGCTTGGACGGTAATCAAACCGTCATCGATGCCTATTGTGGGATTGGGACGATCTCCCTTGCAGTAGCTAAGCACGCTAAGCAAGTTTACGGGGTCGAAATTGTTCCAGCGGCGATTGAAGATGCCAAACATAATGCTAAACGAAATGGTATTAAGAATGCTAAGTTTGTTGTTGGTAAGGCGGAAGATCAATTTGCTAAGTGGCAAGCAGAAGGGCTCAAACCGGATGTTGTCATCGTTGATCCACCACGGAAGGGCTTGGCTGAATCACTAATTGAAGCTACGGGTAAAATGGGACCAAAGAAAGTGATTTATGTTTCCTGCAACCCTGCTACTTTGATTCGTGATATTAAGCGGTTCGCTGACCAAGGCTACCATGTAACGAAGCCAATTCAGCCAGTGGACCAGTTCCCACAGACGACGCATGTGGAGAGTGTAACGGTGCTGGAACGTACAGATAAATAGTCGATAAGCGCCGGTGTAACGGCGTTCTTAATAGATTAAAAGTGTATTAATTCCGCTATTGCTGATTGGAATTAGTACACTTTTTGTTTTTCGACTGGAGGGTGCATTTGCCCTTTTCGTATATCAAGTTGGGTAGTGGTTGCTATAAATTATTAACTTCATCTCATTAATTAGATGAAACAAATGTATATCTACTTGATTTATTAACTAAAATGGTTAATAATATTCACTAAAGATGAAAAATAAAAGGTAGTTGCGCCAACAACTACCAAAAAGAGAAGTACTAAAAACTTCTATTAACAACTTAAGTTTAGCATACTTCTCCATATTTGACATCAAATATTAATTTAATATTAAGGAGACAGTAAGTGTTAAACTTAAAAAATGCTTATTTTACTGGAGATGATGAGTTTCCAGTATTACATGAGCAAAGTAAGAATTTCAAGCGTCCTTTCCAAATGATTAGGTTTTCTGATCGCAAAGATGCATCATTAAACGATGCTATTTGTTTTTATGAGTGGGATCAAAAATTTGCTCGACGGCTAGAAGATGATCGTTTAAGTAAGCTTATTTTTGAATTTAAGCGTGCAGGATCCATAGTTCAACCAGACTATAGTATTTTTGCGGATGATCCGTTAATTTTACAAAAAATGGCTGTTTTTAACAAAAATCGGGTAGCCTGTGAATTACAGTCTTGTGGAATAGAAATCATTCCTAATTTACGATGGGGTGATCAAAGATCATTTAAATTTGCCTTTGCTGGAATACCAAAACATCAGGTATGTGCTATTGGAACATATGGGCAAGTTCGTAATAAAGAGAAAAGATATCTATTTGAGATGGGATTAGAGGAAGCTTTAACTCAGGTGGAACCTAAGGAAGTACTTATATATGGTTGTATGCCATCTTCAATCTTTAGTCCATATAAAAGTGTGACAAATTTCTATCAATATAATAATTGGCAAATTAGCTTGTTTGATAAGAAGGTGGGCTAAATGGGATCAGGCTATAATGGCTATATGCACACTAAAGGTGCCAACGAACGCTTTAAGCCCAAGAAATTGATGAATGAGTTAAGAAATAGTGGCGTTAAATATACTGAAAAAGATGTTGTTTTAGTGACAAAAAACTATAATGGTAAGCTACTATGGCTTGAAAAAGGAAATGAATTATCTGGTTTAGAACATATAGAAATGCGACATCGAAACGATTTCGATGCTAACACTAATATTCAGGATTTACTAATGAAAATTCTAGCTTCTAAGCCCTTAAAACATTTCAGCAGAAAAAAAGGGAAAGAGTTAGCAGATATATATTTATATAAGGTGAATTCTAAACTATATTTAGTTGCTTATGGTGATAATGGCTATATTGTTAGTTTTTACCCATATGGAGAAGGTGGTAATTATGTATAAAGTAGTTGGTATAAAGAATTATGAATTTACGAGAGATATCATAGTTGAAAGCATTGAGTCTAAACAAACATATGTAGCTTTTGATGACTCGGATTTAATAGGAAATGATCAATTTTCATTTGTTCAAGTCCAAAAAATTTATAATTGCAAGTTAGGAATAATGGGGAATATAGATTCCTCTGGAGAAACTTATACTATTTTATCAAGGGAACACATTGGTAAGATGAATTTGCTAAAGGTGTCTAACTCATGCGGTGATTATTTTTACTTTCCAGCCAATTCAAAAGTTGAAATTGGTGATAATATTAAGCTAATTGTTAAAAGGTATGACTTACTTGCAGTTAATAATGTTATTAATGATAGGACGTTATGACTAGCTTAAGCACAAGTAATGAACATTGGAGGAATTATTATGGCTACAACGACATTAGGAAAATTCTTAAGAAAAATAAGGATAGATCGTGATGAACGATTATATGACATGGCAAGACATTTAGGAGTTAGTTCTGCTTTCCTTTCTAGTGTTGAAAATGGCCATAAAAAAGCGTCAACATCTTTAATTAACAGTATTATTAATGTCTACAACTTAGACGAGAGTCAGCAAGAGCGATTAAAAGATGCACTGAGTCTTAGTGAGAATAGAATTGACATTTCGCAATTTTCACCACAGAAACAGGAAGCTACGTTAATGTTTGCAAGAAAGTTTGATGAGCTAACAGATGAACAAATTGAGCGGATTCAAAAAATCTTGAAAGGGGATGAGGACAATCATTAGCTATAAAACTATATTTGAAGTTGCACCGGAATCTCGTAAAAAATTACGGTATTTAGCCGAATTGGTTCGTAAAGAGTTAGGGATTGCCACTGATAAGAAGTATATTGATATTACTTGGGTATTGGAAAGATTAGATGTACTTGATTCGAATTATTCGTTTGAGATTGTTCCAGATGAACAGTTGGAAGCGGGGGTGCAGGCACAGACTGACGTTACGAAGAATACTATCTATATTAAAGAGTCCGTATATGAAGGCGCAATTCAAAATAATGGCCGTGACCGAATGACAATTGCTCATGAAATGCTTCATCTCATTTTGCATCAACCAGCATCACTAACGTTATTCCGACGTACAGATGACTTACCATTATACAAGAATCCTGAATGGCAGGCGGAATGTTTTGCTGGTGAACTGTTAATGCCATATGACCAGATTAAGAATATGACGGAAGAAGAGATTGTAGCGCAGTGTAAGGTATCGGAACGAGCAGCACACTATCAAAAAACACATATTTAAAAGGTGTATTTAACCGATATGTTAAGTTGAAATGATACTTTAGTTAAAACTAGAAAAGAATGGTCTTATCTTTAATTGGAATAATTTATGGGAAGTAACCAATCAAAATTCAATTGTCTCTGGAATAGTTTCTGGAGTTATTGTCAATGAAATGACAAAAATGATGGCAAACAATAATAAGAAAAAACTCAAAGTTAGAGATGCTTATTTTCAAGAAAAGTCTCTTGGAGATTTGACAAGATTGAGGTTTACAGGTGCTTCTATTCGTCCCGAAGATAGATTAGTACCGGGAGAGCATGAAATTGATTCTTATATTTATGCAGAAACAGGGATGCTATTCTGTTCGCTACAAGGAAAAGTAAGAAGATTACGAAATGCTACTCTAGTATATTCTAATGATGATGTAAACGAATCGGTCAAAAACGTTAATGATTTTTGTAATTCATTAGTTTTTGAAAAATTACATCAAAAAAGTAGAAGTGGAATAACCGTTTTTAACTCAAAGTGTGATTTATGTTACACCTCCAAAAGTACAAGAAGAATTAAAAATTTTCTAATATGTATTGATGGAGCAAAAAAAGGTTATGATTTATTTATATTACAAACACTTCAAAGTCCTTTAGGAAAATATACCTCATCATTTTCAATTGATGAAAACAGGAATGTTACAAAGTATAATATGTCAATTCCTGCAACGTTTACAAAAAAGAACGATACTGGAATTACTAATAGAATAGTAATGTTAGATGATTTAGATTCAATGATGAAGCCTTTTTTTGTTAACGGTGTTGAAGTTATGCCCAGTAATGAAACTGAAGCATTTAAATCATTCATTAGTAGCTTTAAGGCATCATACGAATTTAGGCAAACTAATCTTAGTGCGAATTAAAAAAGATATGTATAATCTATGGAGTTAGATCTCCGGTTATCAATATTACCTAATAAATTATTGAAAATTTAAATATTTACATTTTAACTGTGATCACTTCACCATCTTTAAACGTGAATTCCATTAGCGTTTAAAGATGGTGATTTTCTTATTTTTTGTCTTGAACTGTTGTCTTCCCTGTTCTAAATCTAAAAAATAGATGGTGAGTTTGCTATGTTGTTGCGACGAGCAATAGCTATCTGAGATAATAATTAAGTAATTTGTTTTAGGAAGTTAAAGAGAAAAACATATGCTTACCAATGTAATATCAAAAATCAAACAATTTATTCTTAAAATTAAAAAGACTATTTTTGAACCACGCAATAATAATGATGTGCAAAATTTAGATGATCCAGAAATCAGTACAAAAAATAAGGTAACACAAGAGCAGGATACTAGTTCTATACATAAGGACGAGGAGCCTGCTTCAAGTAAATCAATAAAACAAAATTCTGCAGCATTATTTAACAATGGGGCTAGTTCAGCTTCTAAATATAGTCCGGTAAAGTCTAGTAGTTCAAAGTTTGAACATCGTAAGGGAAAGATTGTCTATCCTCTTGATAATCATACTTTTCTTACCAGATCGAACTTAAACTATTGTGTATCACATCATCATAATCTAGTTGATATTTATGGGAGAGTTGCTGTCGTAATGGAAGATAAGACTAGGGATGTTCGCTTTCCAGCTGTTTACTGTCAAACATGTGATAAATTCTTTGTTCTTGAACATGTTTACAAATGGTTACAGAGTAAAGGACGAGTCTTGTGCCGAATAGTAACAAATGAATATTGGACTGCTAGGCAAAACTTTATCAATGATAATAAATCTACTGATGATATTTATGGTGATCCAGAATCGCATCTTCATTATTTGGGATATAATGTTAACTCTCAAATTGGATTATCAAAAGCACAACGAAGACATATTTTGCGACGGATTATTGTGAATAAAGAAATGACTCAAGCAGAAATTGAATCACATCTAGTCTACTTAATTCGTCGGAATCAATATAATAACAATTTCAAAAAAGCAATCAATAAATGGTATAACGATCTTCTATTTGTTGAGAATCTTGATTTAAATTATAGCCGAATTCCCATGACGGAATTAAGGATTAATAAATATCGTCATCACTAAGATGCCATAATAAGGATTATTGTAGTTTTTAGTCTATATTATTTAATTTGATGGTAGTTAATAACCGAGGATCCGTTATCCATCTTCTATCAGTGCCATATTTACTTACTTCAGGGAAATAATTTAATATTTTTATACCAGAATGGGTAATATTTAAAAATACTGGCTTTTTAAGATATACACGGTTGATATGAGAATTTGAATAAACTAGGCCCATAAGTAGGCTAGCTATTAGTCTTCGGACGCTAAGTTTATTAGTGATTTCAGCAAAAATTTGATTATGCATATATATTGTTACTTTGCGAATTTCGTCAGCTGGTTCAAACTTAACTTTGAACGCGGGATTAGTAGAACATCGGTAAATTAAGGCAAGCCAAATAAAATTATGATAGCTCATTAGGTGATAAGCATTGGTTTGGTAGGTAACGTTAAAATAACGGCGCAATTCGGTCCATAACTCTGTCCAATTTGAATAATTTAAAAGGTTAAAGGTGGTATAACTATGACCTTTTATTTCATTGTGATGAGCTGCGAATCTTAGGTAATAAAGTCTGCGTTTATACATGACATAGGCATATAAACTTTCGCTAGTCGAAGAGGTACTAACCGAGACAATTTTGTAGCCATTACCGGGATAGGATTGGCGGATGGTAGTCAAAATATCTTGATGTAGTGCCTATATTTGTGCCTTAGATAATTTTTTACTGATGAGTACCACCCCTTTTAAATATTAACGAATAAGTATTAATTTAACATAAAATTATAACTAAGAGGAAAATATTTTGATGACGGTCAAGAATTGAACTAATAGAAATTATTTGATACATTGTTATTGAAAAATAATGAGGAGATTATTGTGATGTTACACAACACAACACAACACAACACAACACAACACAACACAACACAACACAACACAACACAACACAACACAACACAACACAACACAACACGTTGATTATTTAAGTCAATGCTTATTTGTCAAGCAATTTTTAAAGAGCTTACTAATTTTTAAAGGATTAGTAGGTTCTATTTTTGTGCCTTCATTTTTGAATGGGGGTGTTGAGCTTGCTTAGGGATAGTGAAAAGTTTAATCAGAATGTCCAACCTAATTCAGCATTCTTAAGCGAGCTTAAGAATAAGCTCCCAGAATTCTTTACTAAGGATGGAGCTTTTGATTTAGATAAATTTAAATCTCAACTGAAAGATAAGAATATCAACGAACTTAGTGAAGGTTACCAACTTAACTTTATTGGTAAAGACTACGCCCGTCGACAAGCAGGTGAAATGCCGACGAGTGTGATTGTACCTGATGAAAAGCATAATAATGGTGAAGGTAAGGATAGTAAGAATTTATTCTTTACTGGCGATAATTTGGAAGTTTTGCGTCATTTACAAACAGCCTATGCTAACAAGGTTGACGTGATTTATATTGATCCACCGTATAACACTGGTAGTGACGGGTTTGTTTACCCGGATTCTTTTGAATATAGTGATGACAAGTTAAAAGATATGTTTGGTTTGGATGATGATCAAGTTGAACGATTAAAAAGTATTCAGGGAAAAGCTAGTCATTCAGCTTGGTTAACTTTAATGTATCCACGACTAGCAATAGCCAAACAATTATTAACTCAACAAGGAATTATATTTATTTCAATAGATGATAATGAAGATTTTAATTTGAAACTTATATGCGATTCGATTTTTGGAGAAAATAACTTTATAGGTCAATTTGTTATCAAGTCTACTCCTAATGCTCGTGATTATGGTCAAATAGGGAAAATGCATGATTATGTTCTTTTCTATGCCAAAAACAGAGACAAAGCACAATCTAACTTATTACCTGACAAAAATAAAAAATTTTCTTATAAAGATAATAGGGGAAATTTTAATATTCATCCGCTTTATAATTCTAATGAATCATTTACTAATGAAAATCGTCCTAATTTATTCTATCCATTTTATTTAAACAATAACGAAAGAGATGAGAATGGTTTTTTTAAAATTTCATTGGAACCTAAAGAGCATTATAACGTAAAAATTTTCCCTCCTAGATCACAAAAGAATAATATTCAATTTGTATGGCGATGGGGGAAAGAAAAATCACAAAAATATATTAATCAAGAAATAGTAGGATATGAAACTAACGGTCAATATCGTATAGTGCAGAAAATGAGAAATTCAGCAAAATTAATTCGTTCTATTATTGAAGGAAAAAATTATACTAGTCGAAGAGGAACAGCAGAGGTTGAAGATTTAATGGAACGTAAAATCTTTGCTTTTCCTAAACCGGTAGCACTCTTACATGATTTAATATTGAGTTCTACTTCAGAAAATTCTACAATTCTAGACTTCTTTGCCGGTTCCTCTACCACTGCCGATGCCGTTATGCAACTTAATGCAGAGGATGGCGGTCACCGCAAATTTATTATGGTTCAGCTTCCTGAAAAGACTTACCACACTAATAAGGATGGTAAAGAGGTACCAACTAAGGGTGGAAAAGCTGCCTATGATGCGGGCTTTAAATCTATTGATGAAATCTCTCGTGAACGGATTCGCCGTGCAGCTAGGAAAATTAAGGAAGATAACGAATTAACGCTCCCCGCAGACTTTGACGGAAGCTTTAAGCATTACCGCGTAGTCAAACCAACCAAACAAACTTTAGAAGATATTGATGATTTTGATCCGGATAACACTGATTTATTTACTAACATGGTTGAAGGCTTCTCTAGTGAGAGTCTAAACATCCCTGGTAACGCAACTGGTGAGCAAACAATTTTAACAACTTGGTTAGCTCAAGACGGCTATTCTTTTGATGCTAATGTTCAGAACATTCAATTTGATAACTACAATGCCCATTTAGTTGATGATCGCTTATACCTTATCAATGAAGGATGGGGTAGTAATCAAACTAAAGAGTTATTGAATAAGTTAGGAACTAATGAACTCCACCTTCAGAGCGTTGTAATATTTGGCTATTCCTTCAATATTGCTGAACTGCGTGAACTAGAGAATGGCCTCAAGCAGTTAGACAATAAAGTTAATTTAATCAAGAGGTACTAACCATGAAGATTAAACTTGAAACTTTACAACACCAAATTGACGCCCTCGCTGCTATCGATAAAGCATTTTCTGGCATGGATATCATGTCTAACGATCCGAATGCTAACTATATTTATGCCAATCCTTTAATCAGGTACCGTTATAATGACAAGGCTAATATCGATATTAAGATGGAGACTGGTACTGGGAAGACGTACGTTTACACCCGAATGATGTATGAACTTCACCAAAAATATGGTTTGTTTAAGTTTGTTATTGCCGTCCCTAGTCCCAGCATTAAGGAGGGGACTCGAAGTTTTATCACCAGTGACTATGCTAAGCAGCATTTTAGTGAATTCTATGAAAATACACGGGTTCAATTAAATGTTATTAATGCGGGTGATTTTAGTGCGCGTTCAGGACGACGAAACTTCCCCGCACAATTATCTGAATTTGTGGAAGCTACTCGGCAAAACGCTAATCAAATTGAAGTGCTATTGATTAATCAGGGGATGCTGCACTCTAAGTCGATGCATCGTAATGACTATGATCAAACTTTATTAGGTGGGGAGACTGCACCAATTAAAGCAATTGCAGCTACTCGCCCAGTAATAATTATTGATGAACCTCAACGCTTTCCACGCGGTAAGAAGTTCTATGAAGATATTGAAGCAATGAAGCCACAGCTGATTGTACGTTTCGGTGCTACTTTCCCAGAAACAACAACTGGTCGTGGTAAAAATAAAGTTACCAAAATCGATTATTACCGTGGTGAACCACAATTTAATCTAGATGCGGTGGATAGTTTTAACCAAGGATTAGTTAAAGGTATTGATATTGACTATCCTGATATGACTGAGGAACAAGCTAATAATCTGTATAAGGTTAAGCAGGCTAAGGCTAAGGAGCTGATTCTTTCTAAGGGTAAGAAGGAATACTCTTTAAGCGTTGGTGAAAACTTGGCGGATGTCGATCCAGGGTTTGAGGGAAACATTACCTATGCTGGTGGAACTGATCGAGAGCTTTCTAATGGGCTCACCTTATCTAAAGATATGAAGTTGATCCCGGGAACTTTTGCCCAAAACTATCAGGATGAAATTATCTTACAGGCATTGGATTGCCATTTTAAAGCTGAGAGAGAGAATTTCTTACGCTTAAATTCAGGAGATAATGCGCCCAAAATCAAGACCTTGTCCCTATTTTTTATTGATAGTATTTCCAGTTTTCGTGGTGAGAATGATGGCAAAGGCTGGTTAGCTCAGCATTTTGAAGATATTTTAACTAAAAAGCTAAAAAAGCTAATTGACCACTATGAAATGGCAATTGACGACCGTGAGAAGGAATACTGTTCGTTCCTACAAGCAACCTTAAAAAGCCTCCAGTCTGAACATCAGGATGTGTATGCCGGTTATTTTAGTGAAGATCGTGGGAGTTCAGATGCCGATATCCAGGCAGAGGTTGAAGACATTTTGAGTAACAAGGAAAAGCTCTTGAGTTTTAAGGATAAAGATGGTAATTGGCTAACTCGGCGTTTCCTATTTTCTAAGTGGACGCTTCGTGAAGGATGGGATAATCCAAATGTCTTCACGATTGCTAAACTTCGTACTTCTGGTTCAGAAATTAGTAAGATTCAAGAAGTTGGACGTGGTTTGCGGTTACCCGTTGATGAAACTGGTCACCGCCTAAACCAAGATGAATGGCAAAGTCGTCTTTCTTTCTTAATTGGTTATGACGAACGTGACTTTGCACAGAAACTAGTTGGTGAAATTAATGACGATTCACCAATTAAGCTGAACCAAGAAGAATTAACTGATGACATGATCAAGCTGATTGTTAAAGCTAAACAAAAAGCTGATCCTAAGTTTAATGAGGACCAGTTGCTTGATGATTTAGATGCCCATAATGTGATTACTCGTTCTAATAAGTTCAAAGACGATGTTGCTTTCGATGGTCAAATTATGTCCGGTTATGACGCCTTGTGTCAGCTTTATCCAGAACTTGAACAGGAAACTAAAGTTGCTAAAGATAGGGTTCGTGATAAGAATTCAAGGGATAGTACTACTGTTAAATTACGGAAGCAAAACTGGCAACAATTAAAGAATCTGTGGCTACAGTTAGCTAAACGCCAAATGATTAAGTTTGATCCGTCAGTAAATAAGGATGCTGAAACGGTTGCTCGTAATGTTTTCAATGATAGTGACAATAAGGTATTTGTTTTGCAGCGTCCACAAATGGTTCATCAAGAGGTTGATACCACGAGTGGAAATGCTGTTATAAAGGAGACGCAAGCGGATTATAGTACTGAATACTTGACCATGAACTACGGTAAGTTTCTCAAAATTTTAGCTAAACAAACTGACTTATCGGTTAACTTACTGAATAATTTGATGATCAAGGCAATCAAAAGGCTAAGAAATAATACTAATTATATTAACGAAAAGACGCTTGGTAACCTAATTAGGACATTTAATAATCAGTTTAATGAACGGATTAAGACTTCGTATAGCTATGAACCATTAGATTTTTCGTCATCAACGTCGATTTATAATGCTAAAAAACATGAATTTGTGGATACAGTACCAGCTAGTGTATTAGGTGTTTATCAGTCCAACGCTACTTCTGATGAGAAGTATTTATATGATCGACCACCGCTGCGTTATGATAGCGCCGACCCAGAATTAAAAATCTTAAATCGGTCGTATGGTCCTAAGATTAGTGTTTTTGGGAAACTACCAAAAAGAGCTATTAAAATTCCACGCTTTGATAATGGTACAACGACACCGGACTTCATTTTTAAGATTGAGCATGGTAACAAGCCAATTTACTTGGTGATTGAAACTAAGGCGGAAAACATGCGCTTGGGTGACGAAGAAATTCATATTATTCAACAGAAGTATTTTGATCATCTTAAGGAGTCAGGGGTTTACTACCGAATGGCGACTAGTGAGCAAGAAGTACATGATTTAATTAATAAATTGGAAAATGGGGAGTTGAATTAAAATGTTGTCGCTAATTAGATTAGCTAAAGAGGGAAAGCTAGAGAAAACTGGCGCTAAGCCTAAACTACCAATTAAAGTTGACGGGGTAAGTTCTGAGACATTAGATGTCTATAGGATTCCATTAGAATATTTATACTACAATGACAAAAATGGGCGAATTGCAACAGGTGTATCACAATATGAAGGAGAATTACATCCTACTAGTGATCTGGAGGATCCAAGATACAATAATTTTGTGGCTAAGTTGATTGAACAAGATAATACTGGCGCCTTAAAAAGAACAGAAAAATCTATTGAGAATTCTGGACAACAAGTTTATGGGTATGTTTTAGATGATGGACGAATTGTTGATGGTAACCGGCGATTTACTGCTTTGCGTGATATTCACCAATCAACCGGGAAAACAGTGTACTTTGAAGCAGTAGTTCTGCCATTTTCCTATAACAACACTACTGAGCGGGTCAAAATTAAAAAACTTGAGTTAGCCATTCAGATGGGAGTGGAAGAACGTCAAAATTACGATCCGGTTGATTTGGCGGTTGATATTTATCAGACTACCGGTGGTGATAACCCAATTATGACCCAAGCGGATTATGCAGCTGACTCGCATATGCGTCCAACTGAAGTTAAGAAATATTATGATGGCGCGGTCTACATGAAGAAGTTTCTGGAATTTATTGGGGCTCCAGAAAATAACTTCAACATTATTAAGGAAAGTAAAGTTTGGTCGCTTTTCTATGAAATGGGTAAGACCCTGGCTAAAAATTTTGGTGATGATCCTGAATCTCAAGTTCGCAAAAATGAAACAATGAATTCATATTTTGGAGTTATTCTTTATCAAATTCATGTCGGTGTTAGTGGCAATACGGCTAGAACTCATATTCGTGAGTATGGGAAAAATGTTGTTAACAGCGTTGATAATGAAGACTTTAATGATGATGTTGCGGATATAATAGATGATCTGTCCGAATCACTACAGGATAATGAAATTCATACTACTGCTGATTTAATGCAGACTTTGACTGATGAGAATGAAACTGTTGAAGCATTGGGAGATACGTTTGATACTTACATGCGGAACGCCCGTAACAGTGAGTCTGTAGAGAAGTTCATCCGCAATATAAAGCAGAATGTGAAGTACTACCATGATTTAAATGAAGATGGCGGCCTAATCGGAAGCCTTCGTTATAACGAGGTTAGTGAAGATCAACTAAAGGAACTGCAGAAATATATGCGGGACTTAAATCAATTGAGTAAGGAGTTGTTCACTAAGTATGGCGACGAAATCAGATAGTCCAATTATCATTAAGAATGATGCGGGTCTGTTTCAACTGTTAGATGATAATAACCATACTCTGAAGACCAAAGCTGCTCAGCGAGGCCTATCAATCTTTGCACCTTATTTTGAAAATCCTGAGCAACGGACGTTTAAGCCGGATTTGACTTATGTTCAGTTATTGGAGTTAGTCAAAAAGCTTAATCGCCGCTTACAGCGTAAAGGACTACCTGAAGTACGAACTAGTAATAAATTTAATCAGTTTGTCCAACAGCGTCAGTATTACATCAAAGAACAGAGTCAAGCAGGCCTAACCATTAAGAATGGTGATCCGCGGTGGAAACAAGAATTTGATAACTTCAAGGAGGTTGTTAGTCAAGAGATTACGCGTTCATTAAAGCCGGAACAAGAACGGGCCAGCTTCTTTATGACGATTATGAAACGAGCAGCTAATTTTTCTGTACCAGGTGCTGGAAAAACTGCCATGATGTATGGGACCTTTGCCTATCTGTCCAGCCCTAGAGTAAATGAAGTTGATAAGCTCCTAGTGGTATCCCCCTTAAACGCATTTGCTGCCTGGCGGACAGAATTTCAAGAGGTTTTTGGCCCTAAGCGGGAATTGCATTATCTTAATATGCGGGATAAAAAGTATAACAATAATGCTGGAGCAATTAAGCACGACTGGGTGCAGGCAGATGTAATCAGCATTAATTATGAAGCTCTGCAAAGTAAGCTGAACGTTATCAACGATTTGTTGGATTCTAAAACGATGCTGGTCTTTGACGAGGTACACAGAGTTAAAGGAGTCGGCGGTCAACGAGCTAAGGCGGCCTTGAATCTCAGCCAAGCACCACATTATCGGTATGTTTTAACAGGAACACCAATTCCAAACAGCTTTAGGGATATTTATAATTTCTTACATTTAATGTATCCTGATGAATATTCTTCATTCTTTGCCTGGGATCTAAATACCTTAAACAACATTGATTCTGAAGATGTTAATAAGAAATTATCGCCATTTTTCTGGAGAACGAATAAGCAGGATCTTCATGTACCAAAGCCTGATCCAGACATTATTAAAGAGGCAGTTCCCTCAAAAAATCAGGAACTACTGGCGCAAGCAATTTATGAAAATGAAAATGGAACTCTGGCAACGTTTATTAGGTTGTTACAGGCATCCACAAATCCAGAATTGCTTAGTTCTAACATCAATTATAAGGAATTGGGACTGGTGGATGCGGATTCTGGAGTATGGGATAAACAGGTGGCCACAGTTGAAAAAGAAAATTCCAGTAGCGGAGAAGCTTACAAAAAATTTGATCTAGCTAAAATAGAAGCACCTAAGTTTGAGATGGGTATTGATTTGATCGACAAATTAGTTAGCCAAGGTAAGAAAGTCCTTGTTTGGGGAATGTTTGTTGGTACCATGCAAAAGATTACCGATACTCTTAATGATATGAGTATCAAAACTACTTTGATTTATGGCGCTACTCCTAAGAAGGATCGTGAAAAAATGATTAACAACTTCCGAACGGGGGATGCACAGGTGCTGGTGTCAAATCCTAATACCTTAGGAGAATCTATTTCGTTGCACCAAACCGTACACGATGCAGTCTACTTTGAATATAACTTCAACTTGACTTTTATGCTGCAATCGCGGGATCGAATTAATCGTTTGGGATTACCAGCGGATCAATACACTCGGTATTACTATCTAATGACCAAGGGTGATGTCGCACATATGGGATTTATTGATAGTACCGTTTATAAGAAGCTAAAAGATAAAGAAAGAGTTATGCTTGATGCAATCGATGGTCAACTACTCGTGCCCGAATATACAGATGATTATCTACAGGAAGTTAAGGATATCGTAATGGGGAAGTATAAGTAATTTGTAATGTTACTATTTGTAATAGACTTAAATCCAGGAGATAATATGACTAGAAGAATATTTTTATTTCGGTGGATTGTAAGTTTAGGTATTCATTATATTGAAAAGAGGATAAATATCATGAAACCGTCAGATGAAAGAAAACGAATTTTACATAAAAGATGGGCGATAGCAATAGTAATTGCAGCTATTATTGCAACTCTACTACACATTTGGTATTTAGTATTAGCATTTATCTTCATTATTGGTGGAACATGTTTAGGGCTTAGCCTTATTATAGATGTGATGAGCTGGCTTGAAGGTGATGATTTAGGACCAGATCTTAAATCTAAAAATAAGAGACCGAGTGATTCTGGTCAAGAAAATGATATATCTAATACAATGTGGGATATCTATACTACAGATCAAATTATCAAACATAGTCCATATAACAACGATGATAATTTTCGTGATAAATAACTTCTATTAGCAAATAATTATAATGACACACAAAAGTCTGCAGTAACCCAACGTTGTAAGTTGCTGTGGACTTTTGTTGTAATATAATCCGATTATTCGCTAATATTACGATTGTTAAATTGTATTTTGCATATAACGTTTAAAATGGGGAATTTTCATATTCAAAGGTAGAGATTACTTACTCTATTAAGACAAATTTGGACTAATGAATCATTGTTCGTTAATCGTTTTTAGTTGAGTTCAGCAGGGGCTAAGTAATCAACTAAAGAATTATCTCTTTGAAATGTTTCAAGTTCCTATTTATAATATAAATAAAAGACATGAGATAGATTACTAGAAGGGATTATTATGATCAACGCATTAACCGGTGGGGCGTCGCCAAAAGGCCAAATGGAAATTCTAGCAACTGTTCGCAAAAAAACTGAGCTGGCAAAAAGAAATGGAAGTGGCATTTGAGGCTAAGAATGCGTTTGACTGGGCCGACTTGGTCAAAGAGATTCCGGAATTTGTTGAAAAATTCATGGTATTAACTTATTTAAATACCGCACAAGATTGTAAACTATAAATGATATTCCTTTCGCTTTCTTTTATAGCCAGCGAATAAAATTCATTTCTCACACATTCAAAAATAAAGGAGTAGCAATCATGGCGCAGTTATTTTATAGTCCTGACTTGGCTAATCGGCTACCTCATAACACTGGTAAGATTAGCCAAAAACCTTTACGACGGTGGCAGCTTAGTCCGGTAAAGATTGATAATAAAACATACTACCTATATGTAGAAGAGGAAACTGGTTTACCAGTCTTTACTGACAAATTAGGCGAGGGTAAATTTAGTCAAGTTGCCATTAACTTTCTAAATAAAATGCCCTTTTTGGTTGATCCGCAACGTACTTGGTTAATGCAAAACGTTTTTTCGTTTAATTTATACCGGCCAATCCCATCTGCTGAAAACGAAAAACTTAAAAATTATTTGCAGATAATTGCTAACCACCAAGCAGAATTTAAGGAAACCCATTAACGATAATGATGATTTTTCATCAACTGAGGATTTTAATGATCTTGTCTACTTGTTATTAGCTTTATCTGGAAATGATCAGGAAGTTTTAATGCAATTTTGCCAATTGGTTAATGAAGAACATCCGGTGAAGGTGAAAGCTCCACGACCGGGGGCCAAATATTGTACTATCAAGCCACAATTTAAAGATCCCCGTATTTGGGCGGATGACGAAGGAAAAGCCTCAGCAGATAATCCAGCAACAGTTCAAGCGATTAGCAAAAACAACCAGCAAATGATTGACCAGTTTATCGTCAGTGCTGATGGTCAGTTAATGGGAGATGATAAGACTGCTCGTCGTATCTTGGACCAATTTTTGAACCACTTCATGTTAAAAGATAAAATTTGTATGGTTACAACCAACCTAGCTGCGCCAAACATCTTTTTCGCTGGAACGTTAGATCAAATTGATGAGGATCTTCTTTCTGCTACGTTATCCAATTTTTATGTTTTTCTAAGTCATACAGGAATCGTGAGCCAATCAGCTGCTAGGGATGTTGCAGACTATCTAGATACAAGCTACGATATTATCTATGGAGAACCGGAATTAGCTGCACCAGAAGATGACTATCAAGACTCTCTTATTCAGCAGTTGCTTGATGAACTAGCTCCAGTACAAGCAGATACGTCAGCGAATGTTGGCAACCGTCAATTGATTAATCCGCAAAACTATGACCAAGCGTATGTAATTACTGCTAAATTAGCTGATTTTAAACCGCTAGCAAGCCGTACGTTCGTGATTAAGGGTAGTAGTACAATTGAGGAACTCGCTGAAACAGTGATTTTGATGTTTCATGGTGACTTGGCACACTTGTATGATGCAATTAATGAACAGACTGAGGAATTTTATACTCAGTCAGCGGATTTTGTGCCAGGCGGGATGACAAAAGTTAAGCTTGATCTAGCAACGGTCTCATTATTAAATGAAAAAGATAAATTAACTATTCATTATGACTATGGGGACGGCTGGGAGTTTAAACTTCATGTCCAAAAAATTCAACCAGTTACTAATGAGAAGCTACCACATGTTCAAAAAGCTCGTGGTTACGGTATTATTGAAGATATTGGTGGTGTCGGTGGTTTAGCGCAGTATTATGATGATTACCAAAAAGGGCAAGTTGATCCGGACCTTTTAGACTGGTTAGGTGGAGAAGCAATTGACCTTGATACTGTGGACATCAACGAATTAAACCAGTTAATTAAATGATTCGCCTCACTATTTTTGTAAGAGGCGTAAGGTAACGGATATACGGAAATCTTTGTCAGCTTTTAATGAGATAATAATGGCGATCATTGCATTGAAAACTCAACCTTAAATAGTTAAATTAACCACTTCACCATCTTTGAACGTGAACTTTATGTAACGTTGAAAGATGGTGATTCTTTCTATTTTGAACTAACTAGTCGAGTATTCTATGTTCTATTTCGATAGTCAAGTAGGCGTTTGTAGGGTAATCGTGTATTTAACGTTTTATATAAAAGAAACGTGTTAAGGGAGGCAGCAAAATGACAGATCGACAAGCAAATGTGAAACTAAGAAGTTATCAAACATCTGATTGTATGGACATTAACCTATACAAAAATCATCACCTCATTTTAGTAACGAAGCGATGATTGCGATACAAAATTTATTTTTGCCTGTTTCTAATTTGCTTATTAATTCGATTAATATGTTGCTCTTCTAACAAGCGAATAAAAAGCCAAATAGCGATATAGACGATAATGAAAATTATAATGGTTTGCCAATTAAGTGGCCAATGATTGATTAGCATCATTACAGAATATAGAATAAAAGTCCCAATTAGGTGAATAATGAGAGCGATCGAATATGGTAGTTCTGTTTGAAATACAAAACTTAATTCCCCGATTAATCCACTAATAATGAACACTGTAAAGACACTAGTAGTAGAAACAGTCATATTAGGTGTGAGAAATGCAATAATTGCGAGATAAGTAATAGACCCGTAACCCATCCCACGAATAAAGTAACGAATACTCCTTTTTAAATTTATCATTTTATAGTCCCAATCTTCTTTCTAACTCTGGTAGATATTTCCGTGAAACATCGGCACGTTGATCAAAATTTAATTTAGCAATCATGTTGCCAGTAAATCCAGCTTCTAAGGAAATTAAATGATTTAAATTAATAATGCCGTGTTTTGATACTTGAACAAAATTTTCGTTAAGCCTTGTTAATACCTGATATAGTCGTCCGTTTGTTTGAATTACATCACTTTTTGTATAAAAAGAGAGAATGTTTTTGGTTACCTCTACCTTGATAAGCTCTGTTTGCTTTATAGTTAAAATCCTGTCTTCTGTTTTTATTGGGATTAAAGAGCTACTTTTCTGATTATACTTATCTAAATAATTAAGCAGGTTAATAACTTTATCGTTTTTAGTAACAGCGTTCACAGTAATATTAAGATCGTCAGGACCTAGTAATGGATCTGCCTGAAAATGAATTTGCACAATTAACTCTTCCTCTGATATCGATTTGCCAAAACAGCTCCAAGACCTATTAAAACTATAGACATTCCCACAATCATTAATGCATTACTATAATTATTTAACTGATAACCATGAATCTTGAAGTGGATACCCAGATATTCAATCATTTGGTACCGACTAGATGGCGGTAAAAATTTTTTGCTTAGTTTATTTAGTAGAAGGCTTCGCAAGCTAGCAGCCTCATAACTACTTGGAAATAATTTTACTACAAATTGTGCTGATTTGGATAATGTTCCATAGGGCATATAAGTAGCGATCATAAATCCGGAAGCTGCGCCAATTATGGCAGAAAGGCGGCTAAAAGTCGTAGAAGAATGGATTAGGTCAACAATAATTAAATTAACAGCACTTGCGCCAATTGCACCTAAAACAATAAAAACTAATCCGGGAAGCAATGCAGTAGTTGGAATAGTAATATTATCTACTAAAATAAAGTAAACTGCCATGATGAAGAATGTAATGATCTGCATTAGTGTGCTAATAAATATTGTTGCAGTTAAATAGCTACAATTAATTTGGAACGGTGTCAAATCAGTTAGACTTAAATCATCCCATGTTCGACTTTCTCGATCTTTGACTAATTGACCAAGAGCTTGAAATGAAGTGGTAATACCGGCGATGGCGACAATTCCACTAATCATCCATAAATCTAACATTTCTTTTGCATGAGGCAATGATTGCCATGAAGATATCAGGTTTTGTTGCAAAAAACCAATATAAATAAAGAATGAAATTAAAGCACCAAGGCAAGACATCAAGACACCAATCTTATTAGCAAAGTAAATCTTTAAGTTTCTTTTAATTAACGCAATCATATTATTGAAGCTCCTTTCCGGTAATTTTGACAAAAGCATCGTTAATTGAACCGGGGGTATATGAGAAGTTAATGATATACTCTTGATTGCTATGTAGTAATGTAATAACTTCTGAACAATTAAGACCATCAAAAGAAAATTTTTGAGGTGTTAATTGTTTCTCAGGGTAGTTAGTTTGTAGCTTATGTCCATTTGTTGTAACCACTAATTTAGTTGGTGCATAATGTTGTTTAATATCAGTTGCTGAGCCAGAAACTAAAATTTTGCCGTTTTCTAAGATATACATTTGATCGGCATTTTCGGCTTCTTCTAAGTAATGAGTTGTTAGAAAAATAGTTAGACCATGTTCATTTTGTAGCCTTTGAAGGAGGTTCCAAATAACAAGTCGCGTTTGTAAATCCAATCCAGTTGTCGGTTCATCAAGGAAAAGAATATCTGGGTCGGTAATCAAGGCACGAGTGATATCAACCCTGCGTCGCTGTCCACCAGATAATGTTCCATAGCGCTGATTTAGAAAATGGGTGAGGCCCATTAGGCTAATTAACTGGTGAACCCATTCAGTATGATCTTCATGATATAAGTTTGATCTAAAGTTAAGATTATCTTTAACTGAAAGTTCTTTATCGAGAATGCTATCTTGGAAGACAACGCCAATTTTTATTCCTTGACGGCGTGTGATTATCCCCGAGGTTGGCGTCATTAAACCAGTAAGAAGATTGATAGTAGTTGATTTACCTGCACCATTAGTACCTAGGTAAGCAATTAATTGACCACGATCGATCTGTAAATTTACGTTATCTAGAGCTAATTTTGTTCCGTATCTTTTAGTAAGATTATTTGCTTTAATTAACATGATTAGAATACCTCCTGATATATTTGATAGTGTAAATATATCAGTAAAAACAATATTTGTGATTGATAGAAAGATAAGTGGTTAATATATGAATATGAAATGCAATTATGGTTAACTAAAAATAGTACTCAAATTTGAGGAACTGAGTGCTATGTAAACTTTAATATCATCTTTGAATGTGGATTCCATGTTGGGGTGGAAGTAGGCTTTGGTGTTAGTATAAGGCACATAAAGCAATTTATCGTATAATTAAAGTAAAAACGAGGTAAGGAGAAATGAATGATATCTCTAAAAGCGACTGGCAATTATATAACAAGTTACTCCCGGAATGGCAAGAAAGATATATGCATCGACTTAACCAAGAATACAAAAAATATTAGATGGCGAGGGTTCACCATCTAATATTTTTTGGAAGCTGGAAAAACGAATAAAGGCGGATAGAAAATCACCGGGGGTTATTGTTGAGGTATCGAAAAACTCCATGTTTCAAACTTTACTGCAGTTAATATCAGAGAAGGTAATTACAGATGAAGATTTAAATGGTTTTAGTGAAGAATTAAGAGACGGGATTAATGATGTTGTTAAACGATTTGGCTAAAAAGATGCCAACGACTGAAATGACTGCAATATTAATTGATGTTCTTAACCCCGAAGATAACGAAATAAAGGAACGGCAAAATGTTGCTGAGATGGTCAATGTGACAGATAGAAGCGTTGCAGTAACTCCCTTAGCACCGACAACTACTGCGTACATTAACCATATGTATTATCAAACCTATTTTGTTAGTCCTGAGGCAGGAGTAGCCAGCTTATTGCCTTGCTATTGGAGTTATGCTGAATGTTTTAAACGAATGAATGAATCTGTTCATCATACCAGAGCAACTTATCAAGCCTTTATTGATCAATATGCTAGTTCTACTTTTCAACAGAGCAATGCAAAACTAATTGGGTTAATAGATAATTTAGCAGAGCAGGCTGACGCAGAAACTAAAAAGCAAATGCAAACAGCCTTTAATCTCAGCTCTGACTATGAATTAATGTATTGGAAAATGTGCTATAACCATGAACAGTGGCCACATCAATGTTTTAATAAACAGAATGACTTTGATCAATTAGCACTGGAACTAAAAAGATGAGAAGAAGAAATGCAAAATAGCTATTTTAAGATTATTCCTCTTAAAGATCACCAGCTTAAAGAAGCAAGTTTGGTCGTTAAGAAATGTTGGCAGGAAAACTATAAAGGAATTTTTCCGCCAGACCAATTAGCAAAACTAGATGAACGAATTTGGCAACAAGCAATGGGAAGTACGGGGCGTCATAACTTAATCGCCCTAGTTGGAAATAAAATCGTGGGACTTATTAGTTATGGAGTACCCCTTCAAATAGGAAAATTTCCTAAAGATTACGGCGAATTAATGAGTATTTATGTTCTAACTAAGTATCATGAAAAAGGCATTGGTACAGCTTTGATGCAAGAAGCAATGCAAGGGTTGGTAAGACTGGGGTATAGCCATGCAGCCTTATGGGTAGAAGAGGAAAATCAGTCCGCAATTAAATTTTATAAACGGAAAGGATGGCAAAAAACCGGAAAATATCAAAAGCAAATCATTCTTGGACAAAAAGTTAATCTATTACAATACCAAAAATAGGGAAGATTTTACTAACCATTTTGAAGTACGATGACTAAATGTTAACCCCATCAATAAAACAAGAGTGCAATACAAATAAAGTTCATTTGTACGCACTCTTTTTATTAGCCGAGAAACTTATCATATTCGTCATCAGTTAAGTTGTATTTTTCGGTAACTTTTTGTTTAACGATCTCTGGTTTAATATTGAGTTCGTAGAGAGAGTCAATTAACTTTTTTATGTCCTCTTTGCGAACTTCCATTTTAGCTTCCCTTTTAGTGTCCATTAAATTTAATTCGTACTTCATAAAGCCATTTCTCCTTTCTGGATCTTGTTTGACTTTATCAACTTCATCTTGAATTTGAGCAATAAATCTACTCTTATTGTCGCCTTGATTACACATTAAAGCAAGGAAACTCTTAATCGGTTCATCACTTTTATCAAAGTTTTTAGCAAGGGCATTAAAAATAACGACAGTCCGATTATCACCAAATTTCAGGTTATGGTCTCTAGTGCAAGTAAGATTAAATTCATATTGTGCCCATCCCTGCTTAAAATAATCAAAATTGCAGAACATAATAACATAAGTAGGGTAGTCTTTGAGTACTGAATAATCATCTCCAGGTCTTAATAGACCGTGATCAATCTGTTCTTGATAGTAACGCAACCGTGCTGGTAAGTTATTTTGGTTATTAACTTGCATCTCAATGACAATGATATTATTTTTATCATCACGGACATAGACATCAAAGCGAACGCGATGGGCACCAACGATACTAATATCTTTTTGGGTGTCTAACTGGATAATCTCTTTTGCTTTAAGGTTTGGCAGAGCCCTATTAATTAACTCTAAGCATATTTCTTTATTTTGCATTACTAGTCCAAACATTGGATCACTAGTAATTGTTATCTTTTGCCACTTGTCATAGATTAAGGCAATTTGTTCTTCGCGTGATAGATTATTCATAAATTTACTCCTTAAGAATTTTTGCTTCTAAAAGAATATATACGTAAATAATCTATTTTTGCACCAAAAAATTTAGCCTTCCTTACTTTACTTTGAATCCTCGCTTAGAACAACGAAGAATTAGTATTAATAGATTTTTGGTTAATATTTTTTTACTACAAAGCAAACTTTTTGTACCTTATCCATCATTTAAGTTACACTTGATTCAATAATGTAAGAATCTGGAGGGATGAACATGAAAAAGTATGATGATATTCTGATCGGATCGGGACCAGCAGCCTACAAAATGGCTAATCTTTTGGCTAAAACTGACCATAAAGTATTGGTAATCGAGGGCTTCGAATATGGGGGTACTTGTCCTAATTATGGATGTGAACCCAAAATTTTTCTGGAAGGAGCTGCCCGGACTGTCCTCCAATCTCAGCAACTTCTCGGTCGAGGCATTAGTCAACCAGCAAAATTAGATTGGAAAGCATTAATGCAGACTAAGCTTGAGCGGTTCGATCCATGGCCAGATGAAACTCGCAATATTATTAAGAAAAATCATGATATTGAAGACGGCTACGCAAGTTTTGTTGATAACCATACTATTACTGTAAACGGTCACCAATACCAGGCCAATCATATTATCATTGCGACGGGGCAAACGCCAAATATTCTGGATATTTCTGGTAAAGAATATCTTCATACCAGCTATGACCTCCTCTCGTTAAAAGAACTTCCACAACGGATTACGATAATCGGTGCTGGCTTTGTTGGCTTAGAGTTAGCAACCCTTGTAGCAGCTGCTGGCGCTGAGGTAACAATCATTGTTCACTCCGACCGCGCCCTTCGTGAATTTACAAGGGCGGAAGATGAAGCGCTAGTTAATGCGATGCAGCAACGGGGAATAAAATTTAGCTTTAATACTGATACCCAAAAAGTAAGTCAAGGGAAAGATGGCTTGCTTGTTACGACTGATCAAGGGGAAATACAGACTGACTATGTTCTTGATGCAACTGGTCGCCATCCAAATATTGAAAAATTAGCATTGGAAAACACTGATATTAAGTATGATCGTCATGGTATTAATGTCGATGGTCACTTGATGACAATGGTTGACGGTGTGTACGCAATTGGGGATGTTGTTAATCGGAAACAACCTAAATTAACTCCGGTCGCTGAATTTGAAGGTCAATATCTTTTTGACTACTTAACTGGTAAAACAGATCAAGATATTGTTTACCCAACAATTGGACAAGCGGCTTTTATATTCCCAGAGGTTGCCCGTGCTGGTGTTAATCCCGATGATGTTGCTAACGACTCACAATATCAAGTAAAGACAGTAGCGCTGAAATACAGTAGTCTTTACGCTGGTCAAAATGATCAAGTTAGTACCCTTACCTTAGTCTTTAAAGATCAACAACTAGTAGGAGCAAGTGAAATTGGCGATTACGCGGCTGATGATATTAATAACTTCTTGCCAATTATTGGTTTAAAGATTAATGGGGATGAGTATCGCCAAAAAGTAATGGCAATTTATCCAACGTTAGGCGATAAGGTTGCTGGATTGTTACCTTAAGTAATAAAAATCTCTTCTGTGAATTCGGAAGAGATTTTTTCCTCTTTGTTATATAGTACAATACAAATACAAACTTAAAAGCTAGGGTATTATCAATGACTATATTTGTAATTCTATTAATCTATAAATTTATTAAGGGAACCTTTGAATATGAAAAGGTAACACGATTTGAGCTAATAATTATCCCCGTGTATTCCGCAATTATGATGGTCTTGAGTTTAGAAAACGTTAGATCTTTAACAGCATTTGGCCTTACAATTATTCTCTTAATCCTCGGAGGTTCAATTGGTTTTCTTCAAGCTAGTCAGACGCAAATCAAGGATACCAACAAACTAGATTCCCATCAGCGACCGATTTTGAAGGTTAAGAGAAATTGGCCGTATCTTGTGGGCTGGCTTGTTTCATTTGCAATTGGAATCAGTGTTGAAGTATTTTATGGGGCCCATATTGACACGACGGAAGTATCACATGAACTATTTGAAGAGGTTCTAAAAGACTTATCCGCAATCGCCTTTTTCCGCAGTCACAACGCTTGGTTCATATGGGTGTTAAATGTGGCAACTAGTTTTACTTATGGAGCCTGCTTAATGGTTCGCTATCCCAAGATTAGAGAAGCAGTGCGACGAAAGAAATAAAGGCATTATCATTTATACCTCTTTACAAAAAGATTAAAGATAATATTGTATTGAGCACCAGCAAGTCCAAATAAGTTGATTTTTTCATCAATGGTCATTCGATAAGGATACCGTTTCAGTAAATGTTTATTAATTTCTTCTAGGTATATATGAGATAAGCCTGCTTTATCAATTGCAACAATTGCATCCTTATCTTTTAGTAGATATTGCCCTACTTCTTGAATATATTTTTTCTGAAATCGTTCTTTGATTGTTTTTGGATGATATTGTTAAGATCCTGTTGAATTAAAAAACGAATTAAGTCTACTTTGTCAGAAAAGTAGCGGTAAAAGGTTGAACGAGCAATTCCGGCACGAACAACTAATTTACTAATAGCAATTTTGTCAAGGGTTTCTTTATCCATTAATTCTAATAATGCTATTTTTAGTGATTCAAAAATAACTTGTCTTTCTTATTCTCGTTTATTCATGGACATTTCTCCTTCTATTGTTCGAACTTATTCTGTTTAAATTTATTACTCTTAATAATAGCTTATGATTATTAAGGAGTGAAATAGCATGAACGAAATTAAGATGATTAAAATTAAAGCAAATGAACAAATTTTTGAAGTTCGTGTTGCAGGATTGAGTAATCGAGGTAGTCTAGTTGTTCTTTTACATGGTTTTCCTGAGAGTTCATTGATGTGGGAACCATTAATGATAAGACTTGCTAAAGCTGGATATCGAGTTGTTGCACCAAATCAGAGAGGATACTTATCAACTGCTCGCCCCCCAAGGATATAAAAATTATGCAATGCAGGTATTAGCTAAAGACGTTATTGAAATTGCACGAAAAGTGGTTTTTAATAAACAGTTTCTTTTAGTTGGTCATGATATTGGCGCAGTCGTTGGTTGGACAACTACAACTCTTTATTCTGAGTTGATTAAAACCTGGACTGCTTTATCTGTTCCTGATTGGCCGGCTTATTTATGGGCACTGAATAATGATCCAATACAGAAGAAAAAAGGACACTACGTTCATACATTTCAGCATAAATATATACCAGAATTAATGTTATCAGCGTTTAATTATCGTATTTTACGGAAATTATGGGCTGACTTTCCTGAAGCTACAATTGATACTTACTTAAACCTTTTTTCAGAAAAGGGTGCTTTAACAGCTGTGGTTAATTGGTACCGAGCGCTCTTAAAATTGCCACAAATTACTTATACGCCAGTAACAGTTCCAACTAAATTTATTTGGGGTAATCAAGATTTAGCAATTGCTCGTGGTGGTGTAAATAAAAATCGTGATTATGTTAATGGACCTTATGAATTTGTAGAACTTAACACTGGCCATTGGTTTATGGAGTTTAACCAGAATAAAATTTGCCATGAAATTACCAGTCATATTCAAAAGTATAATTAAGTTTACTGAATACAAGATCTTATTAAAGTAAACCTAAATATGCTAAACTTTAGTAAGAGCATGTGATTTAGGAGGAGTCATCTAATGGAATTACAAGATGCAATTAATCAACGTCATTCAATTCGTCAATTTACAGATAAACCAGTCGAAAAAAAGACGATCACCAAAATCGTTGAATTAGCCCAACGCGCTCCATCATGGGTAAATTCGCAACCGTGGCAAGTATATTGTGCAATGGGTGAGACGTTACAAAAAATAAAAGATGCTTATCACGAACAAGACATTGCCGGCAAACAAGGAAATTCAGATTTGCCAGTGATGAGTCGTGAAGATTGGGCTCCGCAAACTCAAGCTAACATGAAGCAGTGGCGTTCTGGGATTGTTCATCACTTTGCTAATTTTGATGTAGCTCATGAAAACATGACAAATGCTAGTATTACTTTATATAATTCACCGGTCATTCTTTACATTACCATTCCCAAAGCTTCACCGGATTGGTCAATTTTTGATGCCGGTTTATTTGCAGAAAATATCATGTTAGCCGCAACTGCTTATGGCTTGGGAACGATTCCAACTTATAATAGTGTCCGCTTTCCAACAATTCTTCACCAAACTTTAGGTGTACCAGAAGATGAGCGATTCATTGTTGGAATTTCACTTGGTTATCAAGCTGGCACGACAATTAATAGCTATCATTCAGAGCGTCGTCCTGTAGATGAAATTTTACATTTTAACTAGGAATAAAATGATTATTACTGTTAATTATTCTTCACCTTTAGGGACTATCAAGCTTCAAGCAGATGAGCTTGGTATTACTAGTGTAAAGTTCTGTGAACAGGCGAGAAAAGATAGTTCTACTTCTGATAGCCCCGTAATCAAAATTGCTATTAAATGGTTAGACGATTATTTCCTGGGAAATGTTTCTTCAACGTTTCCTAAGTTCCATTTGATTGGTACTGATTTTCAACAAAAAGTGTGGCAACAATTAAGAAAGATTCCTTATGGGGAAACGACAACTTATGGACGATTGGCTAAGAATCTTAATACTAGTCCACGAGCAGTAGGAAATGCTGTTGGAAAGAATCCCATCTTACTCTTTATCCCATGTCATCGTGTTTTAGGACAAAATGGGAAATTAACGGGTTATAGTGGTGGCTTAGAATGTAAAAAGAGATTATTAATGATGGAAAACAGCAAGAATCAATAGCGAATAGCTACTTATTGAAAAGCAACGATCAATGAGTAGCTATTTTGTTAAGTGATTTTAAAACAAGATAGCAATGATAGGAAGGATAGATTAGATGAAAAAACAGATGCCGACAGCAAGAAAAAAGATTCAAAAGGCGGTCATCGAGTTATTAAAAGAAAAAGAAGTTGAACAATTGAAAGTAAGTCAGATTTGTCGAGTTGCAGATATTAATCGTTCTACTTTTTATGCAAACTATGAAGATTGTAACGATATGGTTAGTCAGTTACAAGATTATATTGTTCAATATTATGAAAAGCTGTTCTCTGAAAAAAGGTCCTTAACTTTTTTACACTTACTAAAAAATATTGCTGATAATCAAGAGACATATCGATTGTTCTTTCATCTTCACTTGGATGATAACTTATCGAGTAGCTATCATTTTTCGCATTGGCTAGTTTATCCGTCAAATAGCAATCGATATGATAGAGTATTTATTCATCAAGCGGTTAATGCAGTTATTAGAAAATGGCTGAACTTAGGATGTCCAGAGTCGCCAGAAGAGATTAATGCTCTAATAACTAATAAATTAGTAGCCTTAGGTTTAAAAAATAACCAACAATAATCAGAAAATTGTTGGTTATTTTTCACTTAATTCTTTTTTATAATAAACTCAAAATTAAATAGAAAGGGAGAATTTGACTATGAGAACAGCTCTTTATTATGGAAAAGAGAATATTGATTTAACAGAGAAACTTAAGCCACAAGTTGGTCCTAATGATGTTTTAATTAAAAATCTAAATGCTAGTATTTGTGGAACAGATGTAGCTGTTTTTCAACATGGGCCGGGCACTGGCCATAAAATATCAGTTGGCGAAAAATTTGGTCATGAAATGGTTTCTGAGGTTACAGCCATTGGAAAAAACGTAAAGGATTTTAAGGTCGGTCAACGAGTTTATCCCTATCCGGTACATGCCAGTGGTGACGCAAGTAAAGCTGGGGTCTTAGGCGGCTTTACTGAGTACTTATTAATAAAGAATGCTCAATTAAATCATGATCTATATTTAGTTCCCCAAGAATTATCAAACGAAGTAGCAGCAATGATTGAGCCGTTCACAGTTGCTACTCGCGCTGTAAAAAGGGCTTACCCTCGTCAAGGTGATTTTGCTTGTGTTTATGGAGCGGGCACTATTGGAATGGCAGCAGCGTTTGCATTAAGATATTTTGGTTGCCAAAAGATTATGATTGTTGATCATAGTGATTTTCGTCTATCCTTGGCAAAAGAGTTTGGTTTTGAGACGGTTAATTCAGCTAATGAAGGCTTAAAAGCTAAACAACTTGCTTATTTTGGCCGTGGGACAAGCTTAGTCGGCAACCAACCGCAAATAGATATTACAATTGATGCGGTGGGAGCGTCAGAAATTTTACAAACTTTTCTTGATAGTACTGTTGTTGACAGTCGTATTGTTTTGGTCGGCGTTGATAAGCAGCCAAAACAAATAGATCTGTTGAGATTAACCTTTGCTTCTCAAGCAATAATTGGGTCAGGTGGATACCGACCTGATGATGTTAAAACGGTATTTGACATTTTAACTGCAAATCAGGGACAAATTAAAAAGATGGTTACTAAGGTTTATCCTTGGGAAAAGTTAGTGTCGGCTATTAAATCAGCAGCTGATCCGCAACATGCACTGAACGTACAAATTAAATATTAAAAGGGAAGAGAAACTATCTTTATCGTTTTCGGTAAAGATAGTTTTTTATATAATGAGGTTAAATAGCAAAATTAGCAAAATTGAGAAGGAAATCAATGGGAACGCAACGAAAAGAAATTCAAAAGCAGATTAAAACGCTTCAGCAAGCATTAGTAACGATCGATGTTAAAATCAATTATTATCAAAAAGCAGAACGCACTCACAGCTTAGAAGCTTGTCAAGATGAGCGCTCCGAATTCATTCAAAAATTACTAAATGGGGAATTGAAATAAAATCTAAAAGTTATTCCTTGCGTTAGAGTATACTCTAACACCTATACTAAGATTGTTGAAAGGAGAGTGGCAAATGAAACAGTTGACTGATGATCACGTGCTATTTATCAATGCGAGTCAGAATCGAAATGGTAATACAGCACGAATTGGAAAACAACTTATTACTACACCTCATTATCAACAATTAAATCTAGTTGATTATAAGATCTATCAAATTGGACAAGCCTTCTCTGATGATCAATTTGCAGAAGTTGTTGATCAGATTCAACAGGCATCGCACCTTATTTTAGGTACACCTGTATATTGGCATGCGATGAGCGGATGCCTCAAAGTGTTGCTAGAGCGGTTATCACAGATGGATAACCCGGAAAAGATTAGTGTTTTTGTTCAGGACGCTGATCCGAGTGAGACTGAAGGGCCTACCAAGAATATTGTACGACGTTTTACCAATGTTTTAGGGATGGATTATCAAGAGATATAGGAAAGGAAGAATTTATGATGGCAAATAAATTTGGTTTAGTATATGCAGATGCAATTACTGATAATTTCCCAGGAAAAGCTAACTTAAAGCAAGTTACTTACCGTAATAAAGATGGAATCGGTAGCTAATCTTTATCTGCCTGCAGATTATTCAAAAGATAAAACCTACGCAGCAATTGTTGTAGCTCATCCTAATGGCGGGGTTAAAGAACAAGTATCTGGCCTATTTGCTCAAAAATTAGCTGAAGCTGGATATATTAGTTTAGCCTATGATGCAGCTTATCAAGGTGCTAGTGAAGGGATGCCACGCCAAACAGATCTTCCTGCCAGTTTAGACTATCTTTTATCCGTTAATGGTGTTGACCCACAACGTGTTGGTGCTCTTGGTATCTGTGGTGGCGGTGGCTATACGCTTCAAACAGCTAAGTCTGACAAGCAAATTAAAGCTGTCGTTACAATCAGTATGTTTAACACTGGTCGAGTAAGAAGAAATAGTTTCAAGGATGCGGATATGGCAAATATTCAAAAACGGCTTACTGAAGCATCTGAAGCACGGGAAAAGTTTGCGACTACCGGTGAAGTAGAATACATTGGTCAACTTTTTACCCGCCGGACTCACTTTACTAAGGAAGAGTTAGAGAAGATTCCTGCCGGATTATACCGTGATGGAGTCCAATATTATGGTGATACTCATTATCATCCAAATGCGCAAAGTCGTTATACTACCATGAGTTTATTAGGTTTGATGACTTTTGATGTTGATAATCAAGCTGATCTGTTGAATTAACCGCTTTTAATGATGACTGGTGATATTTTTGATACTCGTTACATGACAGATGATTTCTTTAAGAAGGCCACTGGTACAGATGATAAGCAACTTATCTACATTAAAGGTGCTAACCATATTGAGACGTACTGGAAGCCTGAATTTGTTAAGGAAGAAGCAAAGAATATGCTTGAATTCTTTAATAAGAAATTAGGGGCTTAACGTATGGCAACAGTTAAAAGGCGCTGATGCAAATCAAACGGCAGCCATTAACTCAACTTATGGAAGTCGTAATCGGATTGCTACAAGGTTTAAGATGTATTTTGTCGGAATTGCTCAAACAAACAGTCAAATTCATCGTTTACATCAAGAAAATGGTTGGTAAATAAATAGCGGAATCCCTTGTTTCCTATATGATGACAAGGGATTCTTTTCATTACTTATAAATCATTAGTTTCTTCCTACAATTTTCAAATTTATTCGCTACAATAGCTAGTATGGCAAAGAGAAAAAGAAAACAAAATTTAATATATTTATTACTTATTTTCATTGTTGGAGCAGTTATTGGAACTATTTGGTTTCACTCGCATTTTACTAGAGAGGTTAGCAATTCGTACTCGGTTAATGAAACAGCTACATTGAATAGTGGAGCAAAAGTATATAATTCACTTTCAGCAATTCAACGGGTTAGCCTTCCAGAACAAGTGACAGTTAAAGTTAATCGTTATTATTTGACTTCAGCTAATAAAAATAAAGAAACATTTGCACGAATCAACTACAACGGTAAAAACTATTTCGTTAGGACAACTGATATAGAATTGAAAATGGATAATACTATAAATAATTATCTTAATCAATCAGGCTTACCTCATGCTAAAATTACTAAACAAATTTCAAGTATATTTGAACAACGCGGGTATAGTACTTCATCAGGAAATCCTCGTGGGGTCGTAATTCACGATACTGGAAATGAAAATACAACAATCAATAGCGAAGTATCTTATATGAAACAAAATTATAGTTCAACGCAGGTTTTTGTTCATACATTTATTGATAATCAGCAAATTTTGAATATCGCTGATACAAAATATATGGCAGAAGGCGCAGGACCAAATGCTAATCCATACTTTGTCCAGTTTGAAATGCCACATGAATATACTGCAGCTTCTTTTGCAAACGAGGTTGGCAACGCTGCTTACTATACAGCCTATATCTTAAAGCAGAATAATTTACCTGTGACTAAGGGGACCAAAGACGGTGGCGGAACTGTTTGGACACACGCAATGGTTTCAAGTTATCTTGGTGGAACTGATCACCAAGACCCGGTTTCTTATTGGTCGACATCGGCTCGTAAGTTATTTGATACAAGCTATACAATTAATGATTTTGTTGAACTAGTGCAGGCTTACTATAATGAAATGTAAGTAAAAACTACTTTTTGATTTGCTGATTAATTGAGCGGATCTCTTTTTTTATCGAATACCAATTAAGACTCCAAATTATGGCATAAATTACAATAAAGATAAGCGTGAAAATAGCAAAATTAATCCAAGTCAATGGGAACCAACCGCATAGGATTGCTAATGGCGCAAAGCCAGTATAATAAGCGCAGAAATTAATGATCGTTTTCTTTAGCAGTGACCAATTTTTTAATTCAAAAATTAAACTGCCAAACCCGAAAACACAGCCAATTAGCATCCATAAAATAACAGAAACAGTTACGCTGTTAAGGGGATGGGTAAATTGGTTAACAAAATTAGGGGATGATGGGTAGTAAGTAATACTGCCATTAAGATAGTTGAAAACTAAAGAGATTGCTAGACCAATTAGAACCCCAATTGCTGAGAAGCCGATAGTATATTTGATATATTTTTTCATAGTCCTAACCTCGCTTTCAAATTTTTGATTTTTCGTCGCGAAATCTGAATATGGCTACCATTCGTTAAAATTGCATCTATCAAGCCATTATCTAATAACTCAAGGTGATCAAGGTAATGGTAATTAAAAATAGTACTTCCAGATGCTTCAATAAAGTCATTCGGAAGATTGCTTTTGAAGTGGGATAACCGTTCACGATAAAAATAGGTATGATCTTTTGTTGAAATTTTAGTACCGGTCTTAGCGACAGTTAGTTCAAAGATATCAGGGAATTTAATGGGGATGATATGGCCTACGTCATAACACCATAATACTGGTTCAGTGCTTGTGAAACTTTTTAGGAGGTTGCTAATTTGGGGATTCATTTCACGGACAAATAAATCGAGGTGTTCCTCTTCAATATTAGGGTCGATATGACAGTTTACTTTCATAGTTCTCACTTCCTTTCTAATCTAAGTATATTAGATTTGCCATTGCTTACATTGTATATGTAATAAGTGGTCAAAACTTTACAGCAAATGGCAAAATTCCTTAAATTATTGGTCGTTAGTTTTTTATAAAGAAAATTCCTTTGCCTTATTAAAAGTGTAATAGTGGAGAGTTATTAAAATCTATCCTATATTTATATTAGGAGGGATGGTTAATGACTCTCTTAATAATTTTTTGTTTGCTGATTTTATATAACTTTATTAAAGGAACATTTCAATTTGAGTCTGTGACTAAGACTAGTTTTATAATTATTCCGATTTATGCATTAGTCATGACCATTATTTCGATCTTTACGGAGCAACAGGAATGGCATTTGATGGTTACAATTGTTTTAATTTTAATCGGCATCATGCTTGGCTGGTTTCAAACATTTAGCGTTCGCATTGTAAAGACAGCGAAAAAAGATAAATATGGTAACCATATATTTAAATATCGGCGTGGATGGGCTTATTTATATGGATTTACCCTTGTGTTTATGGTTGAAATTGCGACAGATCACCTCTTAGGGCTAAGAATGACGTTTAAAGGACTGTTATTTGAATTATTAGATGAAGTTTTACGAGAACGTTTTAAGTTTTTGCCAGATAATGGGTGGGTAATTTGGCTATTGCTCACGGTTACAACTGCTACGTACACATTAATCCTTATTCGTCACTATCCATGTATTAAAGAGGCATTAGTGTGGAAAAAATATGCTAAGAAAAAACGGTCAGGAAAAAACTAGTATTTTTCACTGACCATTTTCTATTGAGAGAAGGAATGATCAATAATCCAAAAATCATTCCAAGATTAGGAATATTAGCGGGCAATTCAATCTTTACATAACTAATTGTGGGGAATGCGTGCATTATTAAAGGAAGTACTAGCAAAATTACTAAGAGTGATAGCTTATAGGATAAGCGGTGAATATTTGTATTTGATTTCATGATTTAATGTCTTTATCTTTCATTATTTGATCCAAAAATGTCTAAGAAGCTAATAAAGAGATTGATAAAATCAAGGTAAAGTTGTAAAGCGCCAAGAACAGCCAGTCCATTGGATGAGACTTGACCATTGCATTCGATATAGATATTTTTCATTCGTTGCGCATCCCAAGCAGTTAACGCTGTAAAAATGATTACGGCAACGATCGAAAGCAGATAATTAATCATTGGACTTTGCACAAAAAAGTTAATCAACATGGCGATAATCAAGCCAATTAAGGCTGCACTAGCATAAGAACCAATTCGCGTAAAATCACGGTGAGAGAAAGTGCCAATAATCGCCATTGTTAAGAATACACCCGCTGAGGAAACGAAGGCTGTTGCAATATCGGTACCAGCATAAGCACCTGCAATAAAAGCAAAAGTAATCCCGTAAACAATCGCTGTTAAAATTAATAGGAATAGACAAAGACCAGGACTACGGGTGGCATTAAAATTAATCCCAAACGTTAAAATAATTGGCAAGAGGATAATTAACCACATTCCCCAGCGGTTATTAACCATAAAAGCCGTAAATTGCTGAGCGAAAATAGTCATTACGAGCCAAGCAGTTAATGCAGAAAGTAATACTGCCAGAGTCATTAAACCATACATTTTTGTTAAAAACTTATTTAAGTCGGTAATATCGACAACGTTTCGACGGTTAGGTGAAAAATTATCCATTATTGAACGCTCCCTTGACAAATAAATCCTTACTTTTATTATATTCCATAAATTTAATAATAAAATTGTTTTGCGGAAAAACTATGCTAAATTACTAATTTTTGTATAATATATAAAATTATATAGGAGGGATAAATATGCAATGGTTTGATAAACAATTTACTGAACTAACAGTTAATGAACTTTTTGCCATTCTTAAGTTACGAGCACAAGTTTTTAATGGAGAACAGCAGAGTTCTTATCCTGATCCAGACAATAGCGACCTAATTGCGCATCATGTTTTTGCGACTGCTGATGATGAAGTAGTGGCCTATGCACGTTATTTTATTCAGAATGATGTTGTAACTTTTGGCCGCGTAGTTGTAGCTCCACAAGCACGCGGTATTGGTTTGGGCGGAAACATTATTGAACATTTATTAAGCGGAATTGAAGAGAATTTTCCGCAATTTAAAATAATTATTCATGCTCAAGCCTATGTTGAGGACTTTTATAAAAAATATGGTTTTGAATCTGTTGGTAACCATTTTATAGAGGCCGAGCGTGAGCATGTTACGATGGTTCATGAACCGTTAAACGATATTTATGACAAATAATATAATGAAAGCAAACCAAATTGGCTCTATTAATTATATAAGAACCTTGAAGCAAAGCGGCCTTAATGCTCATGAACAGCTTGACTTAATTATTAATCACCATTTACAAGCTTACATTGATAACTATGGATTTCTTCAATTTCCACCAACCGTCTATCAATTTTCACCGCAGTTAGCCCCTACCAGTTTTTTCTATCCTTATTTTCGTGATTTAGTTGTGACGGCTTATTCAGGGAAGAAAGGGCTAAAAGCCGATTTGCTAGGACATAAAATTCATTTATTTCGCAGTTATCTTGATCGGCAAAATATCGCCTTTATTCGCCAATATCAGCGTCCTTCTCTTTCACCAGAAGCAACTGATTTTCAACGATTGCTTTCCTATGCCCACGACAATCACTTTAAATTGGATTTTAAAACTGGTGCTAATTACCATAATCGTTACCATCATAAATTTATTTACCCCTCGAATATGAAGGTTCAATTAGTTCGTAATTCGTATCGTCGGTATGCTAATCCAGCCCGAATGATTGAATTTATTGTTGATATCGAAACAGGAAATTTTATTAGTCAATGGAATATTTATCGCTTTGATAACCAAGGAAGGGTTGATTCAGACCCCACGCATTATTCGACCAATCAATTACGGCAAATTGCTGATACAGAATCTTTTAACTATGGGATTCCCTATGGAGAGTATTATGTAACTGGTAAATATCGGCACACTCATCAACGTCTTGATATTACTCAACCAACCGATAGTCAGCTTCGAAAGGTCGCTAAAAAATATTGGCAGGCACCTAGTGATTATGATGATGGCGGTAATTATGCTGACTTAGTAAAAAATATGCAGGATGTTATCGCATGGCGAGGTGTTCCGGATTCGCAACGAATAAAGGCTTATGCTGATTATGTCAATTCATTAAAAGAACATCAGTGTAAAAATAGCGGAATTAATCATTTCTTTGCTAAGAATAAAGCGTATCAGCAATTTTATGTTCCTTGGTGGCGGAGATTGATATAATTAAGGACAGAAAGCGTTAATCTATGTTAAAGTGATTATCCAGTAAAATAATTAAGTTATTATTGTCTATTATGTTCCAAAAGTGTTATGGTTGAATTTGAATAAAATGATTGATTGGAGGGATTCTTGGATGGGAACCGATTATGATCAACTTAAAGCAGCTTTAAAAGAACCGTTGTTAAATGCCAAACTTTTTTCTTCACAGTTTGGTTTAGAGGCAAAGAAGCACCGAATTTTGACCAATGGGCGGGCAAGTCGTTATCCATATCCTGAAGATCTGCGTTCACGGCAATATAATATTTATTTGAACTCAGGCTATACGGATGACATGATGGACTTTGAAACGGGTCCAGTTGTTGGCGCTAAAAATGCAGTCCGGCAACTAAAAATGTTAGAGCAGATTGTTATCTCGCATTTACGGAGTGATGAACGATTGTGGCCGTTAAGTATGGCGCCAGGACCGACTTATCAGCATGACCTTGAATATTTACAAACTGCATTTACTAAGAAATGGGACCAAGAAACACATGATTATCTAGGTAAAAAATACGGCATTGTCCAAGAAATCTTGGGGGATGTTCATGTTAATTTCAGTTTGGATAGTGAATTAATCAACGAGATTTATCACCGCTTTTATGCGGATCGGTATCCAAACCGCATTGATTTTCAAAATCATCTTTACTTTAAATTGGCGCAAAACTTTTACCTTTATCAATGGTTATTTACATACTTATATGGCGCGAGTCCAATTTCTAAAGATATGCCGCATAGTATTCCTGAGGATTTGAAGTTGCCGGTTCGTAGTTTACGTTGTAGTGATTATGGGGATGACAATTTTACCAATGAGCAAGTTACCTATACTTCCTACGACCAGCATTTTATAGAACTAAAGCATTTCATGGATAATGGTACTTACTATAGTATGAAAGAATTCTTTGGCCCAGTGCGATTGCGGCGACATAACCATGATATGCATGATATTGATGGGGCTTTGCATGAAGGTATTGATTATCTTGAGTTTCGTAATTTCGACCTTGATCCGTTGTCACGGACAGGAATTAGTGATGATACAATTAACTTCCTTGAATTAATGCTTTTAAATAGCATTCTCTCACCATTACCTGATAACTTAGAAGAGCGCCTAGCAGAAGCAAAAAAGCGGAATAATGAAGTGGCCTTACAAAAACCGAAAGAGCAATTACCATGGATGCATGAAGAAGCAATGCAGTTAATTGCAGAGTTGCAAAACTTTATTGTTGAGTTTAATGCTCCGCGAGAATACCAGCTTGCTTTGAAGTTCGTTCAACGACGGGTGGATGATCCTTCGCTAACTCTTAGTGGCCAGTTAGCAGATCAACTTGAAAATGGTGACTTGTTATCATTTGGATTGAAGATTGCTAATGATCGTTACACGAAAAATATTAATTTCCAACATCCTCTGCAAGCAATTAGCGATGTTTACTCAGATGATGTTCAACAATTAGTCAAAGCTGCTATTGAGTTAGGCGTCCAAGTAGACTTGCAGCCAACGCAAGTAGTGCTACATGCAGGAGATCATCAAGAAAGCTATCATGCTCAAGCAACTTTTGATTTCTCAAAGGGTGCCCGTGATGTAATTTTTAGTGATTTCCCAGAAGTTCAGGATTTTCAAGAAAAGTAAAAGAGACTGAGGAGATTATTTCCTAGTCTCTATCTTTTTTAAGTAGGGTAATAACCTTATTTTTACTTTCGTTATTTCCCGGGAAATAGAAAGAAGCGCTAAAAATGAGAAAGATTGGAATTATTGGTCTCGGTCATGTGGGTGAAATGTTAGCTAACCAGCTGGTAATGAACGGAAAAGCTGACGAATTAGTGTTGATTGATGAGAAAGATCAACTAGCAATTGCAATTCAGGCCGATTTAAATGATGCGCAGACGGTCTTGGCAACCCATACAAAAATAATTATTCAAGATTATGCTGCCTTAGCTGATGCGGATGTCCTTATTACCGCCTTTGGAAAGAGTGCGTTGATGAAGCAGCAACCAATGGCCGAACTTGAGACCAGCTATCAGCAGGCCTTACAAGTTGGTAATAAGATTTTTAAGAGTGATTTTAGTGGGATATTAATTAACCTTACTAATCCTAATGAGGCAATTACTGCTGTCCTCCAGCAAAAAGTTGGCTTACCGCAAAAGCAAGTAATTGGGATCGGCACCGTTGTTGAAACTGCGCGCCTTTATCGGGCAATTGCAGAAGCAGCAAAGGTAGCTGCTGCCAATGTAACCGGCTTTGTCTATGGTCAGCATGATGGTCATCAGGTATTTGCTTGGTCAACTGTTCGTGTGAATGGCCAACCCTTAACCGCGGCAATCAATGGTCACCACTTAGACCAAAGCCAGCTTAAAATTAAGGCGAACCTTAGTAATTGGTACACGCTTGATGGATTAGGGTATAATGTTAGTGCTGTTACTGCCTGGACTCTCCGAATTATTACGGCGATTTTCGCGGATGAACAATTAGCGTTGCCGGTTGCAATTTATCAGCCACAGTATTCAACTTACATCAGTTTTCCAGCGTTAATTGGTCGGCAAGGAATTGGCAACCTTCTTCTCTTAAAACTTTACCCATTGGAAGAAGAAGAAATTAAGAGTGCGGCAGCAACAATTAAGCATCAATTAGATTCTCTAAAAAATATTAAAGGGGAGTAGTTGTATGATTAAACGAATTGCAGTTTATTGTGGTGCGCGTGATGGAAATGATCCGGCATTTAATCATGAAGCACAACGATTTGGTGAATGGCTAGTCCACCACGATATTGAATTGGTTTATGGTGCCGGTGCGTTTGGCTTAATGGGCACCCTTGCTCGGACAGTCTTGCGAAATGGGGGCGTTGTTCACGGGGTAATTACTACTGAATTAGCTGAACGTGGAGCTATCTATAACGAATTAACCGATGTAAGGATTGTTCCTAATATGGATATTCGTAAGCAAACGATGATGAATCTCGCCGATGGGTTATTAGCTTTTCCCGGTGGCTTTGGAACATTAGAGGAAATTACCGAAGCTGCTTCATGGACAACAGTTGGAGATAATCATAAGCCGGTTGCTTTTTACAACTTTAATGGCTTCTATGATTCGTTAAATGACCTATTTAAGCAAATGAATAAGGCGGGTTTTGTAGAAGATCCTTATTTGAATAGTATCTGTTTTAGTGACCAGTTTGACCAGATTTTAGCATTTATGCAAAACTATAAGGCACCGGCATATCGCCAGTACGCTCGAAAATAATTTAAAAATAAAAAACGCTGTCTTACAGCGCCAACATTATTTTAATGGTTGAATAGTATAAACTTGGTCATCTGCTTCGTCAGTTAATGAAACTGGCCGTTGCTCATTCGCTCGGATAGTAATGTGATAACCAAACCGATCAAGGAAAACTAACTTATCAGGTTTGATTTGTTGAACCGTTGCCGGAATGATTTGGTTATCGATACCGAGCTTTAATTCAGGAGAGATGGTTATTTTATGAGAGCGATCTCGTTCTTTATCATAATATTGCCATGTGCCCGCATAAAAGATAGGTAACGAGATCGTATTATTGCTTTTCTTCGCACGACTGAACCCTAAAGTACTGGTGAGTCCAGCCATTAGTCCCGCGCCGAAAAGTAACATTCCTTTTTTTCTCATATTTTATCAGTCTCCTCAATTAAGTGATAAGTCATTCTATAACATAACTAATTATACACACATTTCTATTATCAGAAGATTTCATTTCTGTTAAAAACGCGCAATAATTGTTAAAATTAAATGTAAGCAAAGAAATATTTGAAAAGGAAGAGTTGATTTTATGCTAAAACTTGGTGTTATTGGAACAAATATTATTACTGATCAGATGCTAGATGCGGCCAAGACAACTGGGAAATATGAATTGACTGCTGTCTATTCTCGGACATTAGAGCACGCTGAGAAGTTTGGTAAGCCATATGGAGCAACTGAATTTTATGATGACATTGATAAGTTCTTTGAAGAGGGCGATTTTGACGTTGTTTATATTGCTTCACCAAATAGTTTGCACTATCAACAAGCACGGAAAGCAATCGAAAATGATAAATTTATCATTGTTGAAAAGCCAGCCTTCGTAAATCCAAGTGAATACAGTGCAATTGAATCATTATTAGCAGCCCATCCTAAGGCTCGTTTGGTTGAAGCGGCCCGTCATATCCATACCAAGATTTATCAAGCGGCTTTGCAGAAAGTTGATGAGATGAAGGAACATTACGTTCAAGGCGCAACCATAACTGTAATGAAATACTCATCTCGTTTTGATAAAGTTCTTAATGGTAGTGAACCATATCCAAATATTTTTACCCTTAAGTATGCGGGGGGAGCATTAATGGACCTCGGTGTATACGCTGTTTATGGTGCCGTTACTATTTATGGTGAACCAGAATCGGTAGTTTACTTCCCAACTCTTACTAAAACTGGGGTTGATGGTAAAGGAGTTGCGATCCTTAACTATGACAAGTTTACTGTTACTTTAAACTTCGGTAAGACAGCTAACTCTCACCTCTATTCTGAAGTTTACGGCTTGAAGGACACCTTAGTATTTGATAGTATTTTTGATACGCGAAAGGTTACTTACTATGATGCTGACCAAAATGCGCACCCAATTGAAGCACCAGTTGAAGAAAATTCAATGACTGATGAAATGAATGATTTCGCAGACCTCTTTAACAATCCTGATGATGAAGAGGAAATGAAGAAGTACAAGCATTGGTTAGAATTATCTAAGACGGTCAACTCAGTTATGTACTCCCTTCGTCAATCTGCTCAACTAGTTTTCCCATCTGATAACGATCAAGAATAGGATGATTTAATTTGATCGAACAATTTCAAAAACACTTTGATGAAAAATACAAGCAGCCCACAGCAATCCAAAAAGCAGTTGCGCCGGCATTAAAGACTGACCAATCTGTCCTTGGAATAGCACCGACTGGCTCTGGAAAGACCCTAGCTTTTACGTTGCCACTCTTGCCTAAGATTATGCCAGGCGAGGGAACTCAATTATTGGTTCTCGCACCTTCTCAGGAATTGGCAATCCAAACAACGAAAGTAATCCGTGAATGGGCAACCTTAATTGGTGTTAGCGTTCAATCACTGACAGGAGGGGCAAATTTACGGCGCCAAGTTATGAATTTGCATCAACATCCTGATGTCGTGGTGGGGACACCTGGACGGGTACTCCATATGCTTGATAACCACCACTTAAAGCTCGGCCATCTAATGACAATGGTTATTGATGAAGCTGATGACATGCTTCAAGACGATACTTTAGCCGTCGTGGAAGATATTGAGCGTGCAACCCCGTTATCTACTCAATTAGCATTCTTCTCTGCTACCAAATCTCCTGTTCTGGACGATTTGAACGTGATGTTTGGTCGCGATATTGAAACTATTGATGTTCGTGATGAAGATACTTCTCAGGGACCGGTAGAACATGGTTACTTAAGTGCACGAACCAATGCGCAAAAAACAGCAACTTTACGCCGGCTGACGAGTATTAAAGATTTTCGGGCGCTTGTCTTCTTTAACAGTACTCGTACCCTTAACTATGCTGCAAGTCGGTTGCGGCACGAACATGTTCCGGTAGATACCTTGGGTGGTAGACAGAAACAGGTACAACGAGAAAAAGCAATGCGGATGTTTCGGAAACGGCAAATTAAGTTATTATTGACAACGGATTTGGCAGCCCGGGGTATTGATATTCCTAAATTGCCTGCCGTTATTAACTTTGACTTGCCAACATCGCTTAATACCTATATTCACCGGGTTGGCCGTACCGGACGCCAAGGAGAACCAGGATTAGCACTTAGTTTTGGTGATGATCATGACATTCGTGACCTTAAGAAGTTGCTTGCTGATAGTGATTATGAACTAACTAAGCTCTACATTGGTGATAATAAATTAACCAACCAGAAACCAGAAGAAGGTCACCGGGTGGTTTCAATCAAAAAGCAGGCTAGTCGCCACTTACAAAAAGAACAATTAAGTGGTGAAACCCACAAAAAGATGAATCAAACCCTTAGTGGATTTTCCAAACCGAAGAAACGGCGAAAGAAAAAGAATCGGAAAAATAAGGGAATACGTTTGAAGCATCGGCGTAAAAATAACGAAAATTAAAAAAGAATAATTACCGTCTTTACGAAATCCTTCGTAAATGCGATAATATTCTTTAGTTTGGTCCTATAGTATAATTGGATAGTACATCCGCCTCCTAAGCGGTCGATTCCGGTTCAAATCCGGATGGGACCATTTTATAATGCATTGTCGACGTGATTGCTTTGTTTAGTGATTACGTCTTTTTTATTAGAAACTGAAGGGAGAGTCATTAATGCAGCCACCATATAAGATTATGTTTTTGTTTGGTACACGGGCTGAGGTTTTGAAGCTGGCGCCGATCATTAGACTAATGCAACAAAATCTGGCAACTTGGCAACCAGTTCTTGTTGCAACGGGAAATTCACAATTAGTAAACCACACGCTGTCATCTTTGGATTTTCGAATTGATTTCAGTGTTGATTCATCGAACGTAACAAGCACAAATGAAGTCGAACTATTGAGCCAACTGTTACATAACTTAAATAATGTGGTTAATGCTGGGCAACCAGATATGATCTTGGTAGCTGGTGATGCGACCACAAGTTTGGCTGCCAGTTTGATTGGTTTTTATCACCATATTTCACTTGGCCATGTCGAAGCTGGGTTGCGTACTTATGAACGATATTCGCCATTCCCTGATGAAATGCATCGTCGTCTTACAGACAATTTAGCAGACCTTTATTTTGCGCCAACGACAAGTGCCCGCGATAATTTATTGCAAGAGCACCATCCGGCAAAACGAATCTATGTTACTGGAAATACTTCAATTGATAGCGTGAAGCATAATTTACAAGAAGATTTTACGCATCCTTTACTGCAGTCCATCCCAGCAGACAATCGGATTTTATTAATGACAATGCGGCGCAAAGATAACCTGGGTGCCCCCATGAAGCGTGTTTTCCATACAATGCGTGATATTGTGGAAACTAATAGCAATCTTGACCTGATATTTCCTGTTTATCCTCATCCAGAAGAAGAATCACTGGCTAATGATATTTTAGGAGACCATGACCGAATTCATCTTATTGCACCATTAAATCATCATGATTTCTTAAATATTGCTGCCCGGAGTTCGATTCTGTTAACTGATTCAGGCGGTTTGCAGGAAGAAGCTCCAGCATTGCATCGGCCCCTCTTGCTTTTACGGGATGAAACAGAACGTCAAGAAGCAGTTAATCTGGGGAGCGTAAAAATTGTTGGTACTGATCCGACAACGATTCAACAAGCAGTTTTTGAATTGTTAAATGATGAAAAGAAGTATCGGCAGATGGAACAAGCAGAAGTACCATTTGGGGATGGGCACGCAAGCGAAAAGATTCTGAAAATTATTGAAAAATACTTATCACAACAATAAACAGGCCGGCAAAATGAGACTTTTACCGACCTGTTTATTTTATTTATCTGCAATATCACGGTTATCTTTGAAGATTAACCACTTTGAGAAAATATAATTAGCAATTACCACAATGACATTATCAATAAATTTAACGATAAATTGTTGGAGAGGTGTATCGAATTTTAAAACTTTGATACCTACATATGTAATTATTAAATCGATAAATAAAGTCAATCCACGATAAAAGAAAAATCGAAAAATTTCAACAATAAAGTCACTAACGGTAGTGTAATGGGAACCAAATACCCAGACTTTATTGGTAAAATAAGCAACTAATACGGATGCAAACCACGCAATTACAGTTGCAAGGGCAACATTCCAGTGAAGTTCAGGACTCAAAAGCTGGAATACTGCTAAGTTAACCACCGTTGTGACAACGCCCCAGAAAAGGTAGGCGATGATTGACTTATATTTGCCCCACAGATCCTTAATCATTCAGTTTAGCCGCCTTTTCTACTAATTGCTTAGCGAAGGCATCGAGCTTTTGAATGTCTTCTTCATCTGGTGCGAGGTTGATTTTAACATTTTCAGCGCCCTTAGTTGCCCCTGTCTTGGCAAGAGCATCCCCAAATTTATCGACGGCAACACAGAAGTCATCCCCATAGAAAGTATCACCAGAGCCGGCAACCCCGTAAACTTTGCCTGCTAGTTGTTCTTCTTGCAAGTCTTCATAAAAGTCAATTCCTTCTTCTGGAAGAGCTCCTTCATCGTAAGTATAAGGACAGATCACACAAATATCAGCTTCTTCAAAGTCAGCTGGATCAGCCATTGTCATTTCAACTTCATCGACTTCTACTCCTAAATCTTCAAGAGCGTCAGTAATGATATCCGCAACGTCTTCATTATTACCTGTAATGGTTGCGTATACTACAAGTGCTTTTGCCATTTTATAACCTCCATTAAATCTATAACGTTCATATAGTATAGCACGGTTTGCGATATCAGGGCAGACAAGTGGTATACTATTTATGTTAGATTGTAAATAAGGAGATCGCGAAAATGATTAGTTTAAAATCACCTCGAGAAATCGATGCAATGGAAAAGGCCGGGGCAGCCTTAGCGGCAATGCACCTTGGCCTTCGTAAAATTATTAAGCCGGGCATCTCAAGTTGGAAGATTGAAGAATTCGCTCGGAAGTACTTCAAGGCTGCTGGAGCTAAAGCTGAACAAATTGGTTTTGAAGGATACAAGTACGCTACCTGTGTTAGTGTTAATGATGAAATTTGTCACGGGTTTCCTCGTAAGAAGTTAATCTTAAAGAAAGGTGACTTAGTAAAGGTTGATACGGTTGTCAGTGTTGACGGTGCTTTCAGTGATTCTTGCTGGAGCTATGCGGTAGGAGAAGTTTCTCCTGAAATCCAAAAGTTAATGGACGTTACGAAGAAGTCACTATTTATGGGAATTGATCAATGTATTCCTGGTAACCGGATTGGTGATATTGGTGCAGTAATTCAACACTATACAGAAGATGAAAATGGCTATGGGGATGTTCGGGAATTTGTTGGTCACGGTATTCAACCAACAATGCATGAAGATCCAATGGTGCCACATTACGGCGAACATGGTCAAGGAATCCGTCTTCGCAATGGGATGACCATTACTGTTGAACCAATGATTAACACCGGTACGTGGGAAGCTGATACTAGTGATCCTAGTGGTTGGCTTGCTAAGACTGCTGATGGTGGTTGGAGTTGCCAATACGAGCATACCTTAGTTATTACGAATGACGGTCCGAAGATTTTGACGTCTCAGGATCCGGAAGCAGATGCTGATTACATGTATGATGATAATTATGCTAAGTACTTGGAACATTACCGGGAGATCGCAGAAAAGGTTGCTAAGCAGTTTGAAAATTAGTTGCCTGGTAACATAAAAAGGATGTTAGGAAACTTTTGCATGTTTCTAACATCCTTTTTTTACGCTAATCATATTGATGCATATACTTTGAAAGCCGCTTTAAGCCTTCTTTTAAAGTTGCCTCTGGTGCGCAGTAGCCGAGGCGAACGTGACCCGGAGTATCAAAAGCATCGCCGGGCACGAGGAGAACTCCTTCGTCATGAAGCAAGTTTTCACAGAAGGTATGAATATCAACTGGCACATCAAGCTTTGGGAAGGAAGTGGAGACTGCTTGTGGCATGATGACACTTGCTCGGTCTTCATGATCAATCCAATCCTTATAAATTGCGAGGTTGCCGAGAACTAACTTCCGGTTCCGGGCGAGAACTTGATCACGGTGACGTAAGACATAGGTGGCTAACTGATCATTGAAGACCCCTCCACAGATCATGGTGTAATCACGGAACTTACGGAAGAGGTCGGCAAGTTCAGCGTTAGTCGCAGTCCAACCGATCCGAACCCCTGGTACTGAATAAGTCTTTGAAAGAGAATTAGTAGAGATTCCCTTATCATAAAGGTCAATAATCTGCGCAAATTTTTCGGGATGATCGAGGGGCAGGTAGACTTCATCAACAAGAACATAGGCATCGACTGACTTGGCAATTTCAACAACTTGTTCGAGAAACTCTTTATCCAGAACTGTTCCCGTTGGATTATTCGCGTTGTTTAGACAAATCATTTTAGTATTAGGTTTAACCATCGCTTTTAGATCATCAATTCGTGGGTACCAATCGTCTTCTTCATGAATATGCCAGTAATCAACATCTGCACCTAATGATCTAGGAATATCATAGAGTTGTTGGTAAGAGGGATATTCGGCAATTACATGGTCGCCGGGATTGATTAAGGCATAGAGGGCTAAAATGTTTGCCCCAGTGGCGCCATTTGTTTGCAAGATATTTTCTGGATCAACATGGTGATACAGTTTAGCAACTTCTTCTTTAAACTCAGGTGATCCTTCAATCCATCCGTAGTTCATTTGCTGTTTATCGAGCATTTCATAAAATTCTTCGCCATTGTTACCATCTAAATTTAAGAGATCGTGCATACTCAAAGAGGCAATTGTACTTTGTGAAATATCATAAGTCGCGCTCTTTTCCCACTTATTTAGCCATGCTTCGACACCAAAATGTGCTATTTCTACCATGATCTTTTTCCTCCTTTAATTAATTGAAATTGTTCCGTTGATTACTAACACTAAGGAAATAACCGCAAAGACAGCGATAATCCCCATTGCCCATTTTTCCTTTACTGTGATTGGGTGATGGAATTCCTTACATGCTTGGACATAGAAGAAGAAGCCGGGAATAAAACCGACTGAAACAACCATTATTTCCTTCCAGCCAGCGAGAACCATCGCCATCAGTTCAAAGAGGGTGGCGATTAGTCCAATGACAAATTGTCCCCATTCTTGGTGCTGCCAACTGTACATCATCTGGTAAATACCAACAAGGAGGTAACAGATCAAAATCGCAGCCGTACAAAGCGTATATGCAAAGTTATAAGCATAGGTAGTGAAATGCAAAGAGAAGAGGAAGATTGATTGAAGAACCCCAGTGATTACTAATGCCCGTGTTGGCGCTTTTTTGTCATTTACTTCACCCCATGATGTTGGAAGAGTTTCATCATCAGCCATTAGCATTAATGATTCGGCGGGTAGCATTGTCCACGAGAGCCACGAAACTAAAACTGAGATGATCAATCCAATGCTGATAAGGGCGGCACCCCATGTTCCAACCAGGTGTTGCATGATAGCCCCAAGTGCTGGTTGCCCACCAGCTGCTAACTGGGCCCGGGTCATGATCCCGTATGGCAAAATAGAAACCACAATGTAGATAACAAGCAAACTTACCAAGCCGAAGATGGAAGCACGTTCAGCATCTGTCCGCGTTTTGGCACGACTAGAAAGGACAGAGGCCCCTTCAACACCGACAAATAGCCACATCATTACCATAATTGAGGCCTTTACTTGGTCATAGATTGAACCGGTTTCGATTTTTGCACTAAGGTTCTGTGTTACATTGCCCCAGAAATCAGCAGTAAAGATCTTAGCCTTAAAACCGAGAATCACACTGATAACAAAGACGACTAATGGAATAATCTTGCAGATCGTCCCAATTGAATTAATAAAGGCCGCTGATTCGATCCCTCGATTTACTAAGAATGTCAAAACCCAGGTTAAGATAATTGCAACAATAATTGAGAATAAGTTTTGACCATTAGCAAATAAACTTGGGAAAAACGTTCCAAGAGCGCTCATCATAATCGTCGCAAAAGCAATATTACCGAGCCAGGCGGAAAGCCAATATGCCCAACCAGAAATAAATTCGCCCAGCGGACCAAAAGCAGCCGCCGCATAACTGAAAATCCCTGAATTAAGGTCTGGCCGCTTTTGCGAAAGATTAGTTAGGGAGAGCACTAAAGTCAAGACGCCGATCCCTACTATTATCCAGGCAATGATTGCTGGTCCGGGAGCCGCCGCGGTAGCTAAATCACTGGTAATTCCAAATACTCCCGAACCAATTGTTGACCCCACAATTAAAAGGGTTAGTTCCGTCGTATTAATACCTTTTTTCTCACTCATTTACTCCACCTCACGATCTTATATATTAGAGTGAAAATCACATAAATGTTCTTAAACCAATTATAGCAACGTCAGAAAACGCTATCCATAGCATTAAGATTAAATGTGAAAACAATTATTAAGTAATGAGAATAGTATACATCACTTATAGCTAAATATGCAAATCAGTGAATAAAGATCGCTAAATTGGTATAAAAATACAAAAAGTAGTATAAAAGTAATGTGAAATTATGTAAAAGACTTTTATTTTTTTAAAAGACGACTATACTAATAATTATTAAATAATTTCTTATTTTTATTTAAGAATTCTAAAGCTTTGGAGGCATTATTTTGGACGAACAGAGTAGTAATAAAAAGATGATTACTACCTTTGGACTAGTGACGATGATCATTACCGCCATTTTTGGTTTTGGGAATGTTTCAAACGCCTACTTACAAATGGGTTACGGTAGTATTATTTGGTACGCATTAGCAGGGATTTGTTTCTTCTTTCCTTGTGGTTTGATGATGGCAGAGTACGGTTCTACATTTAGGGATGCTAAAGGGGGAATTTATTCCTGGCTTGCCGGGTCAGTTGGCGAACGAATCGCTTTTGTTGGTACTTTCGTATGGTTAGCATCTTGGATTGTATGGATGGTATCAACAGCATCACGGATTTGGATTACTTTTTCTGCTTTGCTTTTTGGTAAGGATACCACCCAACAATGGCACGCATTTGGTCTGACCTCGACTCAATTGATTGGGGTTCTTGGGATTCTGTTGATTCTCGGGACAACTTGGTGTAGTTCGCGAGGAATGACTGCCATTGCTAAAGTTGGTTCACTTGGTGGTATTTTTACAATTGTTGTTAACATTATCTTTGTTATTGTCAGCGTTATTGTTTTAGTCGCCGATAAGGGAATCTTAAAGCAACCAATTCATGGTGCTTCAACTTTCATTACATCACCTAATCCACAATTCCAGACACCGATTGCTATTATTTCGTTTGTTGTTTATGCTATTTTCGCTTACGGTGGGATGGAATCATTAGGGTCTGTTACTGATAGTATGAAAAATCCTGAAAAGACATTCCCTCGTGGATTGATCATTGCAAGTATCTTTACGATTGGTACTTATGTTTTAATGATTTTTATGCTCGGTTGGTCAGTAAATTATCAACAAACTTTGACTAAGAGCAGTGTTAACCTTGGTAATGTTACTTATGTTGTCTTTAATCAATTAGGGGTTACCATGGGAGCTGCACTTGGCTGGTCGCACGGTGCTGCCCTTACTTTTGGACTTATCATGACGCGGATCGTTGCCTTTGCACAGACCCTTGGCTTCTTGGGCGCGTTGTTTATTCTGCTTTACTCCCCAATCAAGGCCTTCATTCTTGGTTCTAATCCAGAATTATGGCCAAAGAAACTTACAAAACTTAATAAGGCGGGGATGCCAGCAAATGCAATGTGGCTTCAAGCAATTATTGTTTCAATTATTGTTTTCTTGGTTGCCTTTGGTGGAAATGCTGCGCAACAGTTCTACTTGATTTTGACTGATATGGCGAACGTTTCAACGTGTTTCCCATATATCTTCTTGATCGGAGCCTTTCCATTCTTTAAGGCGAAAAAGAACCTTGACCGGCCATTCGTTGTCTTTAAGAACCGTTTCTGGACAGATGTATTAGTATGTTTCGTTGAATTAATTTTAATTGTCGGAATCGTCTTTACGTTTGTTCAACCATTATTACAAAAAGATTATCAAACTGCTTTCTGGACACTTGCTGGACCAATTTTCTTTGCAATCGTTGCGTTGGTCTTCTATCAAATCTCCGCAAAGCGTCACCATGTTGAAGAGTAATTAACAAAAACCTCAGCACCATTAGTTTGGTGGTGAGGCTTTTTTATCTATTCTGTAATATTTGTCGGCTGTTCAGTTTGTTATAATTAAACCTATAAAATGTTTTCGGAGGTTATTATGGACAAGGAACCGGGCAAAGGGAAGACTTTTATTGCGTTATTAATCCAACATATTACAATGGCCCAGATTTCAAGTTCTGCTGCTGTCTTAGCTTACTATACTTTGCTATCTATTTTTCCGGCCGTGATGGTAGTAGGAAATTTATTACCAATGATTGGAATTGATGCCAAGACTATTTTAGCCTACCTTTCCACGGCAATTCCTGAATCTGTTTATGACTTTATCCAGCCGTTAATTTATGATTTCTTACAGCGGGGAAGCGGTGGTGTCCTAACGACAGGGGCTTTGATTGCGCTTTGGTCGACTAGTCAAGGAATTGCTGCTTTTCAGCGGAGTGTTAACCATGCCTATGGGATTGCGGAAAATCAGAATCCAGTGATGAACCGAATCGTCTCATTTGTTTGGATGATTGTCCTCTTAGTAATTATCTTTATCATCATTATTTTATACGGTTTTGGGGAACAGGTTCTTAAGAGTATCCAGCCAATTTTTAATTTCCGACGCGATTACATTGCTATCTTTAGCTCATTAAGATGGCCAGTAACGTTTGGCGTCTTGTTTATCGCTCTCACGCTTTTGTATTACTTTGTTCCTAATGCGAAAGTTCGGTTGCGCTATGCACTCGCTGGTTCATTCTTGGCGTCTTTGTTATGGATGGGATTATCACGTTTATTCTCGTTCTATACCTTATTATTTAGTCACGGGGTAATTTCCTACAAGACAATTGGAGCTTTTATTGCCATGATGGTATGGCTTGACTTTTCTGGCTATATCATCATGCTTGGGGCGGCGCTAAATGCTGCTCTACAAGAATGTCATGAAGGTGAATTGCATGCCAAAAAACACTTTTGGCAACTGGTAGAAAGAAAGACTAAAAATGGAGGCTAGGAAATTTCCCTAGCCTCCAAATGTTGAAGATCTTTAGAACTCGATGTTTAATTACTTTTGTTCGTCATTAAAGATAATGGTAGAAACAGTATCAACGTATTTCGCGGAAAGAGGTTGTTGATAAATATCTTCGCCTTCCTTAGTAAAGAGGTGAGTTTGTGCGATTTCTTGCATTGCCTTCCGAACGGTTTCGGCATCTAGATCACCACTGGCATAGTTTAACTTTAATGAATGTTTTTTACCAAAACTGCCCTTGAAAGTTAAGTTTAATGTACGCATAAGTTAGTTTCCTCCTTGAAATTAGTTATTCAATGCGACTTGACTAGTAACGATAATGTCTGTATCAAGGCATTTTTCAGCAGTAAGCATTTCAATTGCTGCACTAAATTGTGCTACCTGCTCATTAGTGACTTCCTCAATAATGTTGTTAAAGGGATGTTTAACGCCCTTGGGATGTTCACTGTTAGTGAGGGTGAGTTGAATTTTAGCGGACTTGAAATTGCGAACCATTTGCATGATAAAAACTTCCTTTGTTTAATTTGATTTATTAAGTAGTGGCCACTGCTTACACCTTTATAAACGATTAAAAATTGAGAATGTTAAGGAGAAATTTAAAAATGGCAAAAATTTCGAAAATTGAGGCGCAAAAACGGAAGGGTCGATATAACATATATCTTGATAGTAAGTATGCTTTTCCGGTTGCAGAAAGTGTTTTGATTCAGTTCCGTTTGATGAAGGGAACTGAGCTAGATGAAAAGCAAATTGCGGCCATTGCGACTGCTGACCAGCAAGCAAAGGCTTATTCGCGAATGCTTGACTACCTTTCTTACCAGATGCGGACAGAAAGCGATATTATTAAGAAGCTAAAAGAAATTGATACACCGGAAGAGTTTATTGAGCCAATCTTAAAAAAGCTACGCGGTCAACAGTTAATCGATGATCATGCCTATGCGGCTTCTTATGTCCGCACAGTGATTAATACGGACTTGAAGGGACCTGGGATGGTTCGTCAACACTTACGACAAAAAGGAATTGGCGAAAACGATATTGACGATGCTTTAACGCAATTTACTCCCGAAGTTCAAGCAGAATTAGCAAAGAAGTTAGCTGTAAAACTATTTCGCCGTTATCGGAACCAGCCAGAGCGGCGACGAGCGCAAAAAGTACAGCAGGGACTCATGACAAAGGGATTCGCTAGTAGTGTGTATGAGATGATTAAGGATGAAGTTGTTCCGCGGCCTGATCAGGAACAGGAGAACGACCTTTTAGTGAAAGAAGCAGAGAAGCAATGGCGTCGGACTTGCCGTTACCAAGGCTACGAGCGTGAGCAGCATTTTAAGCAGGCAATGTATCGTAAGGGTTTTGACCTTGATGACGTTCAAAGCTGGTTAGCTGCGCAAGATTTACAATAATTACTTTCCAAGATTAGGAATTACTGGTATTATTTTAATGATTATGTTTAAAAACAATAATTAGGAGTACAATAGTGAATATTAAAATCTTAGTGGCGGTCCATAAAAATTATCGGATGCCAGATGATCCAATGTATTTACCAGTTTTTGTTGGTAAAGAGATTCATCCGACTGTTAATCATACATTTCAGGGTGATAATACCGGAGATAATATTTCAAAAAAGAATCCGCATTACAATGAGCTAACAGCTTTGTACTGGGGATGGAAAAATCTTGATGATGTGGATGCATTAGGATTAGTCCACTACCGTCGTTACTTGACGCTGGAGCACTCAAAGGATCTTTCGACTATCCTCAACCATGAACAAGTTGAAGAGTTATTAAAAGATGCCGATGTAATCTTGCCAAAAAAACGGCACTACTACATTGAAACAAATGAATCACATTACCTCCATGTTCATGAGCACGAGCCGCTTGAAATTACTCGTCAAATCCTAAAAAATAAGTATCCGCAATATTTACCAGCCTTTGAAAAAGTGATGAAGCAAACTTCTGCCCATTACTTCAATATGATGATCATGAAAAAGCAGCCGTTAGACGAGTACTGTACATGGTTGTTTGATGTTCTTGGTGAAGTGGAGAAAAAAGTTGATTATTCTGACTATACACCATATGAGCAACGGGTCTTTGGTTTTTTGAGTGAGCTTTTACTCGATACTTGGTTGTTGACTAATCCGCAGTACAAGACAGCGGAGGTTAATCGGGTATTTCTTGAAAAACAAAACTGGCCATTAAAGATTGCAAAGTTCTTAAAACGTAAAGTCACCGGCCATGGTGAGCATTAACGATTGGAGAGACAAGAATGCCAAAATTGTCAATAGTTGTTCCTTGTTATAATGAGGAAGAAACTATTCCACTTTTTTACCCAGCGGTTGAAAAAGTAGTTAAACAGATGCCAGTAGATACTGAATATTGGTTTGTCAATGATGGATCGAGCGATGGGACTTTAGCAGAACTACGCAAGCTGCACGCGCAAGATCCAGAACGTGTTCACTATGTTTCCTTTTCACGGAATTTTGGTAAAGAAGCGGGCCTTTATGCCGGATTACAGGCAGTAACAGGTGATTATATTGTTGTGATGGATGCTGATTTACAAGACCCGCCAGAGTATTTACCAGAGATGTATCAGGATATTTCTAAGGGTGAATATGATTGTGTGGGGATGCGGCGGACAGATCGAAAAGGTGAGGCAAAGTTTAAGTCCTTCCTTTCTAACCAGTTTTATAATGTTATCAATAAAATTTCTGATACTAAAATTGTCTCTGGGGCCCGTGATTATCGGATGATGACCCGCCAGATGGTTGATGCAGTGTTATCATTAACCGAGTATAATCGTTTTTCAAAGGGAATCTTTAACTGGGTTGGATTCAAAACCAAGTATCTTCCCTATAAAAATGTCGAACGGATAGCTGGGACAACGGATTGGTCGACCTGGAAGTTATTTAAGTATGCGATTGATGGCATTACCGATTTTTCTGAAGCTCCCTTGGCAATTGCGACCTGGGCTGGTGGATTGACAGCATTCATCTCCATTATTGGAATGATTATTGTTGTTATCCGAAAGCTTCTTGAACCATCTAGCAGTGCCTTTGGTTGGGCGTCGATGGTTTGCATCATTTTATTCCTCGGCGGTATCCAGTTACTTTGCCTCGGAATAGTAGGTCGTTATATTGGTCGGATTTATATGCAGACCAAGAAACGGCCGATATATATTATTAAAGAGAAAAAGTAGGGTTGAGAATCATGAGTGAGAAGGTAAAAATTAAACAACAATCTAAGAGCTACCTTTTCTGGAAGAGGTTATTTGATATTACGTTATCGTCATTAGCGATGATCGGGTTTAGTCCAGTTTTTTTGATTATTTATATAATGAATCGTTTTGGTGATAACAAAGGGCCATTATTTTATAAGCAGGAACGAATTGGTTGGCATGGCAAGCCATTCAAGATTTATAAATTTCGTTCAATGATTGTGAATGCGGATAAAATTTTGGAAAACGATCCAGAAATGTATGCTAAGTATGTTGCTAATAACTATAAACTGGAGCCAGAGGAAGATCCACGGATTACTCGCTTAGGTCGGTGGTTACGAAAAACGTCAATTGATGAAATTCCACAGTTTATCAATATCTTGCGTGGCGATATGAGTATTATTGGCCCCCGCCCTATTGTAAAAAAAGAGCTTGAAGAATATGGTGATCGGGTTGATAAGTTTTTATCAGTAAAACCAGGTGCAATGGGGTTGTGGCAATCGAGTGGTCGGAGCAACATTCCATATCCAGAACGCTGTGATGTCGAGTTAGAGTATGTTGATAAGGCTTCACTTGCTTTTGATACAAAGATAATGTTTAAGAACATTATTAGTATTTTTAAGCGTGATGGCGCGTATTAGGAAGGAGAATTTTTTTGCTGAAAATAAAAGAAATATTAAGAGCTCCAATTAATGGTCAGCAATTGTATTTAGGAGTATTAGTATTTTATCTTTTTTTCTCATTTCTTAGAAATACGACATTTGATCCTTATTTAGGGAGTAGGCCTTTTAACTTAGCTTCATATATTTGTGTAGCATTGCTTATTTTTAAAATCTATTTCTTAGATGATTATAAATTAAAGGGGAAAATACTAATTACTTTTTTCCTGCTAATTGCCGTTTGCTCATGGCGATTATCGACTTCAAATCTAATTATTGTAATGGCTGCTTTTATTATGGCTGCTAAGGATGTTTCTTTCACCAGGATAATTCAATGCTATTTTTATACAACGTTAATTTTACTAGTTAGTGTTGTGACATTTTCACTTCTTGGCGTTATAAAAGATTTGGTTTTCGTTGTACATGGGAGAGCGACTCGCTATGCATTGGGCATTGTATATCCAACTGATTTAGCGTCACACGTGTTATACCTTTTACTGGCGCACGTTTATCTATATTACAATAAACTAAATTGGCGATATTATACAGGCTATGTATTAATAGCACTGTTATTAAAGTTTATAACTGACGCTCGACTAAGTATTATTTGTATTTTATTAATTTTGCCAGTTGTTTGGACTGCAAAACTTGCAGAAAATCCTCAAAGTAAAGTAGCCCATTTCATAACTTCACTTTATTGGATCTTTATTCCAGTATTAGCTTTTATCAGCTTTGCTGGTACTTATTTTTTTGATAATACAAATCATATATATTATAAAATTGACCATTTACTTTCTGGTCGGCTATCGTATGGCCTTATGTCGATGTACAGATATCATTTTACAATGCTCGGACAAAAAGTAGAGGAAAATGGATTGGGTGGAAGCAAAGGCTTATCAGTATTTCACCATGGTAATGTTGGTTACTTTTATATTGATTCCTCTTATTTACGGCTAATTATGATATATGGCCTATTAGTAACTATAATTATTTTGGGGCTAATGATTACTATTTCAGTAAGGAGTGTAGTGGGACGTAATTATGCAATTACAGCAATTTTACTGATTGTTACACTCAGCTGTTTTGTTGAACAACATTTACTTGAGTTATCTTATAATCCATTCCTGTTAGCGCTTTTAGCAAATCCAAGGATTATTTCGGAGGTTAATATAAATTGGAAACGAAAAAGTATAGTTTAAATGATTTGATAAAAATTATTTGGAAAAATATTATTGTCATTATAGTCTTTGCTGTTATTGGTGGTAGTGGATTTTTTATTTTAGCTAAGCGTAAACAATCTACGACATATACGGCAGAGCGAAGTATGATGATTAGTCATAGCTTGGATAGCAAAAGAGCACACTCCCAAGTTAGTGCGGATCTTGCAATGATCCCAACCTATGAGGATCTAATTAAAAGTCGTCAAGTGACTGAAAGTACTTGGAAAGCTTTGCCTAAGAGTATAAGAAAAGAAACATCACCTAAATCGATTAGTGATAACATTGATACTAATAATCGACCAGAATCACTTGTGATTACCGTTAAAGCAACGACTAAAGATGCTAATCAATCATTAGCAATTGCGAATACAACAGTGGAAGTTGCTAAAAAAGAATTGCCCAAAATGCAAAAAGGATTAGGGACGGTTCATGTTTATACTAAGGCTAATCGCAAGGCCGTTACATCTCAAACTCATGGATCAGTTAAGAAGTACACGTTAGTCGGAGTTGCATTAGGAATAGTTGCTGGGATGCTGGTTTCATTTACTATAACTACATTAAGGCACATGAATTAACTTCAAGGAGATAAAGATGACCGTATACGTAATTACTCATAAGCCATTTGACTATGCTAAAGAATTACCAAGTGGTTATGTTCCAATGATGGTTGGTGCTAATAAAAATTCCAATCCACTTAACTATTTAGCAGATAATACTCAAGATAATATCTCTGATAAGAATCCTGAATATTGTGAATTAACTGGACTTTACTGGATGTGGAAAAATTCTAAAGCTAAGAATATCGGATTAGCACATTATCGGCGTTTCTTTTATTCTAAAAGTATTGGTGGACGATTTGCTATGTATGCCTATCTTATTTTGATGGGAAATAAAGTTAAGCCGGCTTTAATTAGCCAATTAGATGAATGGTTAAATGAATATGATTGGATCGTTGCTCACCCTGAAGACGAAGGGGGCAAAGATTTATGGACACAGTTTAAAAAGGCCAATCATGAGATTGATATGCAACATACTCGTGATGTAATTGCTGAGAAATATCCTGAATATGTAGAAGCTTTTGATAAGGTAATGCATAGTTCAAGTTGGATGTCACCATATAATATGTTTTATGCAGCTAAACAAAAATCTGATGAATATTGTCAATGGCTATTTGATATTTTATTTGAAGTTGAAAAACGGACTGACATGACTGGTTATACTGATTATCAGAAGCGACTATATGGCTTCTTAAGCGAGCGTTTACTGAATGTTTGGCTTGAAAAACATAAAGATTATAAAGTCAAATATTTAACTGTTTTTAAAACAGATGATTTGAGTAGACGAGCCGTAATTAGACGAATTACTAATCGTTTAGGTATTACTAAAGGAATAAATCATTAAGTAGGAGCGGAAATAATGCAGGCTGTTTTAATATTAGCTCATAAAAATATTGACCAGGTTATTGAATTATCTAAGAGTCTTTCTACTAGTTTTAATGTGTATGTTCATCTTGATAGAAAGGCAGCAATAACTGATGTCCAAGAAAAGAAAATAAAGGAAGTAACTGCTTCTTTTATCTCAAAATACGATGTTAAATGGGGCAGTTATAGCATTGTTAGAGCAACAATTGATTTAATGAAGATTGCTTTACAAGATAAGAAGAATACATATTTTCACCTAGTATCAGGTCAGGATTGGCCAATAAAATCTCCAGAAGAAATTTATAATTTCTTTGAAAAGACGGATAAGATTTTTATGAATTATTGGTTAGCTACGTCTATGAAGAAAACCGGTGAACCAGAAATATGGTGGACTAAATATTATTTTAATTATGATACGATTAATCGAAGAACCATGTTTGGTAAAATTTATCATCGTCTTCTTTTATTGATTCAAACATTGTTTAGGATTAATAAGTTAAAAAAATATAATTTGACTGATGACTACATTTATGCTGGTCAGGAATGGGTGGATGTACCACGTGATGCATTAGAATATGCTATTGAATATTATGAAAAGCATAAAGAATTAGAGCATATTTTTTCGACAAGCTTTTGTTCAGATGAAATGTGGTTACAAACTGTTTTATGTAATTCAAAATTTAGATCTCGTATTGATAAAAATATCCATCGTTATATTGAAATGCTAGAGAAGCATGGTAGCCGCCCGGCAATTTTAGATGAGTTGGATTATCCTAAAATACAAAAGGGCTATTATTGGTGGGGAAGAAAGTTTGAACGACCGATATCTGATAAATTAATTATGCTACTAGATCATAGTAAATAATTATTACTGTGCTATTTGATTAAGATTGCTGTTAATTTTAAAGTGAAATGAGGAAAAAGAATGGGTAACTATGATTATTTAATAGTAGGTGCTGGCCTGTTTGGTGCTACGTTTGCCTATGAAGCTGCTAAACGAGGTAAGCACGTTAAGGTAATTGAAAAGCGCGATCACATCGCTGGTAATATCTATACAAAGGAAGTAGACGGAATTCAAGTCCACCAATATGGTGCCCATATTTTCCATACATCTAATAAGGAAGTGTGGGATTATGTAAACCAGTTTGCAGAATTCAATCGATATACAAATAGTCCAGTAGCTAACTACAAGGGCGAAATGTACAACCTCCCATTTAATATGAATACTTTTAGCCAGATGTGGGGAGTTCGTACGCCGGAAGAAGCAATGGCGAAGATTAATGAGCAACGACAAGAAATGGCTGGTAAGGAACCAAAGAACCTTGAAGAACAAGCTATTTCTCTTATTGGCCGCGACATCTATGAAAAGTTGATCAAGGGCTATACTGAAAAGCAGTGGGGCCAAAAGGCAACTGAATTACCTGCCTTTATCATTCGGCGTCTGCCAGTGCGGTTAGTTTACGATAACAACTACTTTAATGACGCCTACCAAGGGATTCCAATTGGCGGTTACACCCAGATCGTTGAAAAGATGCTTGATAGCGACTTAATTGATGTTGAGACTTGTGTTGACTTCTTTGATCAAAAGGCTAAGTACCTTGAAGATTATCCGAAAATAGTATTTACCGGGATGATTGACCAGTTCTTTGATTATCAATTAGGTGAACTTCAATATCGGAGCCTTCGCTTTGAAACAGAAGAAAAGAATGTCGGTAACTATCAAGGTAACGCGGTAATTAACTATACTGATGCCGAAACGCCATACACGCGGATTATTGAACATAAACACTTTGAGTTCGGTAAGGGTGACAAGGATAAAACGATCATCACTCGTGAATACCCTGCTGATTGGCATCGTGGTGATGAACCATACTATCCGATTAACAATCAACGGAATAACGATCTTTACAAGCAATATACCAAGTTAGCTGACGAAAAGGCTGATAATGTTATTTTTGGTGGTCGCTTAGGACAATACCGTTATTACAACATGGATCAAGTATTACATTCGGCTTTGACAGCTGTTAATGAAGAATTTAAATAAAGCTTTGATGGCGAGTTGAGTTGGAAACTTAATTCGTCTTTTTGGATATCTGTCAACTGGTATGGTTGACTAAAAATACTTTCTACGAAAATGTAGGGGGTATTTTTTATAAAAAAATATAATCGATTCTTAAAAAGAAAAATTTTTGATTAGCAAAACCATAACAAGTTCGTTTTAGAGTTTTGATTTTGCGATTGATGCCCTCTAAAGGTCCGTTAGAGTAGTCAAACTTTGCGCTATTTAAGACATATTTCATATTATGACGTAAGGTTTGAATAGCTGTATCCATTTCTGTATTTGTTTTTTGGTAGTCTAAAATGGTGGACGCTAGTAATTCACTATTGCGCTCGTTTAGGGCTTTCGTGATATCTTGGTAAGTTTGGTATACTTCAGCGAACTTAGAAAATTTACTAGTAATGAGATCAACAGCATTTTGGCGAGTCATATATTGCTTAACGCCGCGCAGAAAAACTACTTTTTCTGGATGAAGATCTTCAGCTTTTTATGAAACAGTTTCCAATGTGATTTCATAATTTTATATTTTCGACTATGTTTATCGAGGTTTTTAAGAATAAAAACACGATAATTATCTAAAGCTCGGCCCGCTAATTGCACAAGGTGAAAGCGATCAATAATAATGTTGGCATTAGGGAAAGGGTGATAGATAAAGCTTTGATATTGAGCATTTAAATCAATTACAACTGATTGAACGCATTCGCGTTCGGCCTTTGAATAACGATTTTCAAAATAATCAACAATGGTGGGGGATAGACGGTCCTGTAACTTTGTGACAATTTGGTGAGTTTCAGCATCGCAACAAATAAAGGACATCACAGACTTAGTTAAACGAAATTCGTCAAAACATAGATGCTTAGGCAACTTAGCCACACGGTAGTGTGGTTCCATGCGCTCTAAAATTGTACGACGAACACTGCTAGGAGAGCAGTGACACATTTCAGCAATTAGCTGACCAGCAAGGCCTTTACGAGCTAAAAGCATGATTTGATTTTCTTTGGTTAAATTAGTAACAGCTCCAAAAGTAGTGTGACATGATTTCCATTTATAGCGTTGTTTACGAAGTTCTAGTTCATACCTTCTCCCGTTTAAATTAGCAAGTTGTACATGAGTTTTGCGAAAGCCATCCTTATTAACTGTGGGAAAGCCACAGTTACGACAACGACTAATCGGATAAGAAAGCGTAGCTTTTATTAGGGTTATATACTCGTTAACAGAATTATCGTTGTGTTCGACCTCTTCAACAGAAATAACTTTAATATTTTTATCTTTAATTCTAAGAATATTTAGGATAGAATCATTATGGGACATTTGTTTAACCTTCTTTCATGATTTTTGTGGTGAATTGATTGTATAATGAGGGGACAGCAAATGTCCTCTTTTTTGTATAAAAATCTGGCATGGAATTTTCATCCATACCAGAAAGTGTATACCCGTCTTTTTTAATATTGATTAAGGTTATCTTTTGTTTATAACAAGACAGTGGTAAAATTAGTTTTTAGTTTGAAAGGATAGACGAGGTTATTGTATGAAGGTCATTAAAAACTATTTATATAATGCAGGGTACCAAATATTATTAATGTTAGCACCAGTGATTACCACTCCCTATGTATCACGGGTATTAGGCGCACATAATAATGGAATCAATACTTATACGAATGGCTGGGTAACCTTTTTTTATTTAGTTGGTCAATTAGGTATTACCTTATACGGAAACCGTGAAATAGCTTATCAAAGAGAAAATAAATATAAACGATCAAAAAGCTTCTTTGAAATTGTGTCACTACAAATAATGACTAGTACAGTTGCTTTAGTAGTCTATTTAGTGGCAGTATTTCTATTTAGTAGTGCCTTTAAAGTTTATTTTTTACTCCAAGCTTTGTGGATTGTAGCTTATGGAATCGATATTTCATGGTACTTCATGGGGTTGGAGGATTTTAAGAAGACAGTTACTAGGAATACCATTGTCAAAATAATTTCAATTTTACTAATTTTTGTTCTTGTTCGGAATGAAAATGACCTTAGTAAATATATTTTTCTTTTGGGCTTTGCTCAATTAGCTGGTAGTGCTACATTATGGCCATATTTAAAGAATAGTATTGAATGGGTAAGCATTAAAAAATGGCGTCCCTTTCGGCATTTTTATCCAACGTTACTATTATTCGTTCCGACAATTACAACTCAAATATATTTAGTAGTTAATCGGATTATGTTAGGAAGAATGGCTCCGCAAGCAGCTGTTTCACAATTTGATTTTGGTGATAAACTTGTAAAGTTAGTATTAGCTGTGGTTACAGCTACTGGGACAGTAATGCTTCCTCATATTGCCAATAAGTTTACATCGGGTGATATCAAGGGTGTCCGTGAGAGTCTATATAAATCATTTGACTTTGTGACCGCTGTTTCTATTCCAATGATGTTTGGATTGATGGCAATTGCTAACAAATTTGCCCCCTGGTTTTTAGGAAGTCAGTATGGACCGACCGGTAGTGTTATTTTTTACGAAGCACCGGCGATATTAATGATTGCGTGGAGCAATGTTACGGGTATTCAATATTTAATGCCGATTCATCGTGAACATGAGTATACAATTTCGGTTACAATTGGTGCGGTGGTTAATGTTGTTGCTAATTTGTTTTTGATTTCCCTATATGGTGCTGATGGGGCAGCTATTGCCACGGTAATCTCTGAATTTGCAGTAACAGCAGTTCAATTATTTTACATAAAAGGGACAATTCGGCGACGCCAATTATTTGGACCTATTTGGCGATACCTATTAAGTGGAATTTTTATGTATTTAGTTGTTTCACGAATTAATGGTGTTATTAGTATGAAGATTACAAACTTATTATTAGAAGTCACATTAGGAGCTGCTATATATGTCATTGGTCTTTTTATCACTAAAGCGCCAATTATTGGTCAAGCGAAAGAATTATTAAAGAAAGAGGAGAACTCTTAATGAAATTAAAATTTGTTTGTGCCCCGGCTTCTGGTAATGGTGGAACTGAAACAGTTTTGGTAAAAGCGCTAAATCATTTAGCTAAGAAGCATCAGGTTGAATTGTATTTAACTACGGTTCCTGAGAATCGATTATGGTTAGAGAATATGCAAGGGGTATTAATTCACAAAATAGGAAGTACAAGTAAATTTGTTAAATTATTTTATTTAGTGAACATCTTTATGAGTGCTAAAAGTAATGATCATTTTATTATATTAGGTGCTAATACAATAAAATTAGCTGCAAAAATTCGAAAAGTATTTAAAAAGAATTATAAAATAACATCATGGATACATTATTCTTTAGTAAACCAAAATATGTTTGACCCACAAAATATTACATTAGCAGATAATCATTGGGCTATCAGTACACCGATAAAGCATCAATTAATGGATTTAGGGATTAAAGAGGATAAAATAAGCTTAATTTTTAATCCGGTCGACAAATATAACGGGATATTAAATACTCCTGATAAGTCATCTACTCTTAAACTAGTATATGTGGGCAAAATCATGCTTGAATCTCAAAAAAACCTACAAGAGCTATTTGATGGAATCAAGCACTACCCGAATAAAATTCATGTTGATCTGTTTGGAGCAGATGATAGTAATGGTGGGGTTCAAGAATATCTAAGCAAATTGAGAATAGAAGAGTTATGTACCTTCCACGGGTGGGTTAAAGACCCCTGGAAAATAATTTTGAACCAAATTCATCCTAATGCTTTAGTGTTAACCTCAAAATATGAGGGACTACCGATGGTTATGATTGAAGCGATGTCACGAGGCATTCCCTGTCTTGTAGCTGACTTTAGTGGGTATGAAGACATTATGAGACAAGGATTAAATGGAGTAGTTTATCATAGTGGCAATCAAGAAAGTCTTGTGTCATGTATGAATTTAATAAGTAAAACTGATTTTAATACGGATGTTATTTCTGATAGTATTAGGAAGTTTAATTCAGATAATTATTATTTACGATTGGATAGTATTATAGGGGAGTATTCTAATGAAAAATCATAGAATTGAGTGGATTGATATAGCAAGAGGAATCGCAATTCTTTTTGTTATTATTGGACATTCACTTGGTAATTATTTTTCAAGTTATTTTTCAAATTTAATTTATGTATTTCACATGCCAATATTTTTTGTCCTGAGTGGCTATTTATATAAAGAAAAGAAGAAAAGCAAGTTTCTTAAAAATTCATTTTTTAATTTAATAATGCCTTATGTTGGTACAGTACTTATAGCTTTTATTTTATTTACTATTTATAAATTTCATAATAATCCAATCATTGCTCCTTCAAGAGTTAACACTTATGAACAACTATCTGTATCAGCTCTTTACGGAATAGGCGCGTCTGCAAAACTGCCATTAATTAATTACTCAATTATTCCAATTGGCGCAATCTGGTTTTTGTTAGCGTTTTTTATTGGTACACAGCTTTTTAATATTATTATGACTTTAAAATTTAATAGTAATGATTTGTTGATGAAGGGAATAATTATTAGCTGTTTTACTTTTTTAGGAACTTATTTACAAACATATATATATTTACCATGGTCCATTAATGCAGCATTCTTTTCGCAAATCTTCTTTTTTGCTGGCTACCTGTTAAAAAAGAAGAGCATTTTAAGGACAAAGAGTAAAATAGCAATTTTGGTAGCTATTATGATCTGGTTAATGACTGCTACAATTGGCTTATTTGGATTAGATAATTTACAATTTCCTAATATGTATTTAGCAATAGTTGGGGGATGTGCATCTAGCTATTTAGTCATAAAGTTATCGATGCTTTTAGATGACTTTTGGAAGTTAAAAAGTTTAAAAAAAGTTCTATGCTTTTTTGGTGCAGAGTCATTATGTATTTTTTGCTTTCATTTAATTGACCTTGATTTTATCCAAATTTGGCCGCGTGTTCTTAATCATGTATTGCAATTAAGTAATTCTTATTTTCTTGCTATTGTGGCTGGAATTGTCTATCGAATTCTTTTTGCTGCGATTGCGACATTAATTGTTAAATATATACCAATAGTAAGGTCTTTTTATATGCATAGAAAATATAATTTTATAAAAAATAAAATTTGAAAATTCCTTTATGATTTGAATATATATGTTACTATAAACAACGAAATAAATTTAATGAGAGAGGTAAAACATGGGGATTGTAAAACATTATAAGATGTATAAAAAGGGGAAGAATTGGTGCTATATGGCAATTGCCACATTGGCAATAGCAGTTGGCGCTTTATCAGTTTCACAGGGGGTAAGTGCTGATACTATTAATAGTACAGTCAATACCACCAGTGTTACAGTAGCTTCACCAAAGGCACAGGATCAAACGACTGATGTTGCTGTGGAAGTAACACCTGCAACGCAAAGTACAAGTGAAACGGCTAAGCAAGATGATCAGGCTAATTCAATTGCTCAAACTGATCAACAAGCCCTAGTTGCAAGTAAGATTGCTGTAGCTCCGCAAGCAGCTGCTTCACAGAGTGGTTGGCAAACAGATAAGGGGAGTAGCTATTACTATAAAGATGGTCAAAAGGTAACTGGTCAACAAACCATTAATGGTAAGAATTATTATTTTAATACCCAAGGTCAGCTACAAAAGAACTACTTTTTAAATCAAGCTAACCATACCTATTATTTCCAAGCAGATGGTACCCGGTTGGATGATGGCTTCTATAATAATTGGGGCCACACTTACTATTTCCAAAAGGATGGTTCCCGCTTAGACAACGGATTTTACAATAACTGGGGTCATACCTATTACTTTGGTCAAGGTGGAGCTCGCCTAGATGATGGTTTCTATAACAATTGGGGTCACACCTACTACTTCCAAAAAGATGGTTCTCGTTTAGATAACGGTTTCTATAATAACTGGGGTCATACCTACTACTTTGGTCAAGGCGGTGTTCGTCTAGATGATGGCTTCTACAACAATTGGGGCCATACTTATTACTTCCAAAAGGATGGTTCTCGTTTAGATAACGGTTTCTATAATAACTGGGGTCATACCTACTACTTTGGTAATGATGG
>NZ_JACIVH010000075.1:5000-13603 GCF_014145615.1 Limosilactobacillus balticus
GAAGTATTTTTTTGGCTCTTCGTCAAGAAGTACTGATAGGAAAAATTGAATAAAATTGATCAAGCAACGTAAGCAGTCAATAACAGTACGTCTAGCCCTAGCTCCTCCTGATCTCCTATACTGAGACTATCATCAGTAAGGAGATTTTTATGTATGACAGAACAAAATGAAATTATTACTCCGGTTTTCAAAAATAAAGCAAGTGATTTTAAGAAGCATACTTTTACAGCACGCCCTGCCGTAAAAATCAAGGTAAGAGAACTAATTTTCTATTTTGGCTTCAGATATCGAAAGTGGTTATTCGTTATGCTCGTTAATTGGCATAGTCCAGATCATATCTATTTAGACTGCGGAAAAACCGACATACGAAAGGGCATTGATGGGCTCACAATGGTGATTGTCAAGAACTATGGATTAGAATTATATAACAATTCACTTTTCCTATTTTGCAGTGGACGTAATGTAAGTACTGGGTTGAAAAAATAGGACCATGAAGTTACCAAAATTGATAATTCATGGTCCTATTATAAGGGATCAGTTAATTAGTATTGGAAAATCCCCTTATATTATCTACTTATTAAAAAATGGGTTTATAAATCTCATCATAATAGCTATTGTCTGATCCCATACTGGTAAAGTTCTTTAAAGATGTAAAAGTTTCACTTTCCTTCCATGCAGTTAAGCTTTCAAAATCAGCCCAAGCAGTCAGTAAAACTAAAGTAGTAGCTTCCGCTTTATTATCAACGCTAAGCATATACCCACCATTCATGTTAGCTGGTTCAGTTAATACCTTTTGAAGTGTATTATAAAGAAGCTTTTGCCGATCACCGTTTACTTGAAATGATTGGTAGTAAAACATTCCATTTAATTGGGCATTTAGTGTTGAGTCAAGAGTTGTTAATTTTACTGGTGACTGAAAAATAGTATCTTTTCCAGAAAGATCAAATAATGCTAATTTCCTTGTGTGAGTAGTTGCCTGCATTAATTTGAAATGACGTTCGGGATATTTATCAATAATTGATTGTAAAATTTGTCGTGAACCAAATGTTAAGCTAATTTTTGTTAACATATTAATTCCTCCTCAGAAGTTAGTAGTCATACTTATTATAGTACAACTTAATGCAAAATAATTAAATTGTAAATTTTATCGACTTTATTTTTGATAAGGAAAAATGGCAAGTATAATAGCAAGTAAGCTTACAAAAAGTCAATAAATTTTGTTATATGACTTTAATATTAATTGAATAGGAGGTATAATGAATAATGTATTAATGAATGTTCTAGTTTAACTTAATAAAGGAGGCCACTAAATAAAATGGTTACACTATATACGTCTCCAAGTTGCACGTCTTGTCGTAAAGCACGTGCCTGGCTAAAAGAACATGATATTGCTTTTAAGGAACGGAATATTTTTTCTGAACCATTGTCTTTAAATGAAATCAAGAATATTTTACGGATGACTGAAGATGGTACTGAAGATATTATTTCAAAGCGGTCTAAAGCTTACCAAAAGTTGAGTGTAGATCTTAACGATTTGTCGATGAAGGATCTGTTTAAGTTAATTAGTAAAAATCCAGGATTATTACGACGTCCTATTGTTATTGATGATAAACGGCTTCAAGTAGGTTACAATGAAGACGAAATCCGTCGCTTCTTACCTCGAAAGGTTCGTGAACTTGAACTAGTAGAAGCTCAAGAAAAAGCAAATATGATTTAACTGATAGAATATGGAAAGTGATATGCTTTCCTTTTTTTATTCTTTTAACCGAGTAACTTTACTTTTAAGCGAAAATCCTTACAATAGAAGTAACATCTAGTTTTGGTAAAAGGAGGTGCTGCTCAATGGAGATGGAACGCATTAATGAAAATACTATTCGCGTTTTGGTAGATAATGATGATTTATCTGCTCGGGGTATCACCATTCTAGACTTACTTGGTGATCATCAGCAAATTGAGGATTTCTTTTATAGTATCCTGAAAGAAGTAGATACTGATCACCAATTCCAAAACAACGATGCGGTTACTTTTCAGGTGATGCCCACTAATAATGGCTTAGAATTATTTATTAGTAAAAATGATTCTAATTTTGCTGGGAATGAACAGCATGGACCAATTAATGACCAGGTGTCCAAATATATTAAGCAACATTTGATTCAAAAAAATAGTTCGAATCAAGATCAAAGAAAAACAGCGATTAATGATTCAGAAGATAATGCGATTCAACACACTAACTGGCAAGTAATTACATTTGATTCTTTTGAAGATTTGATTGATTTTGCGAAAATTGCTGAGAGTGATGATGTTTCATCATATTTATATAAGTATAATGATTTATATTATTTAGCAATTGCTTATTCTGATTCTATTTTGAACAGTAATGATATTAAAGATCAACTTGCTCTTGCTTATGAATATGGAAACCCCACGGCAACAACGGTTGATTTTCTAAGTGAACATGGAAAGAAAATAATGTCAGTATCTGCCTTACATTTAATTCGACACTATTTTGAATAAGCTACGTTTGAGTTCATACTCAACGTAGCTTTTTTCGTGCAAAATTGATTAATTTCCGTATATAAATATATAGGGGGATTAAATGTTAGTTGCAGTTCATAATGATCAATTAGTGTTGGCTGAGAACGCAAAAAGCGATATGGCCTATTATTGTCCAGGATGCGGGCAGGGAGTAATTTTGCGACGAGGAAAGCATAAGATTACTCACTATGCCCATAAGAGGGGGAATAATTGTGGCTTTAGTGAAGGTGAAACATTAGAACATTTAAAAGGAAAAAAGCAGATTTACCAATGGGCGCAAAAACATCATTGGAATCCGCAATTAGAAGTCTATTTTCCAACAATTGCCCAACGCCCAGATATTCTTTTAGAAATTAACGGACAAACTGTAGCAGTTGAATTTCAATGCAGTCCCTTAAGTCTTGAAAGGTTGTTAGCACGTAATGAGGGATATCGTCAGTTAAAGATTCCGGTTTGGTGGATATTAGGATCACCTTATTTGCGTAATTTGAGAAATAAAAAAATCGTTCAGTTTACGCAAATTTTTAGAAAACAATTTATTCTTCTATTCTGGGATGTGAAAAGAGCTCAATTAGTTATTAATCAGAAATATCGGCGTTGTTCTTATAGCCGGTTAAAGTATGATAAAAAAACTATTTTAATGGAGCAGATTGAAATGTTGAAGAAGAAACAGTATCTTTTTCCAAGTAAAGAAATAAGAGAACTATCATTAACTGCCTTAAATCTTACTGGACACGCTTTGTATGAATGTCCATTGGTATGTCATGATCTCATTGCTAGTTGGCCAGCAATGGCTATTCCAGTGATTATTTGGCGAATTGGTGTAATATTAGAGATAGAGAAATTCCCCTTATTTTATTCTTGGAGGGATAAGGAATGGAAAAACTTATTAATGAAGGTAAGCAAAAGTGATTGGTTATCCCCTGGTTGTTTACCTCCAGAAATGATTCGCAATAATATTATCAACCAATATACAAACGAATTAATTGCCTTTAAAGTAATTTATCGGAAGGGTAATCATCTTATTTTAATTCATCGTCCAAAATGGTTTAATGATTCACAGTTAAAACTACAGCTGGTTAAAAGGAGATCATAATATGCAACATACATGTACAATGTTTCTAGCGGGAAAGAATGCAACGATTGATGGGTCAACTATAGTTTGTCGTGAGGAAGATTATGGCAATGCATTTGATCCTCAAAGATTTGTATTAGTAAAACCAGAAAGGCAGCCACGTAAATATCAGAGCAAAACAACTGACTTTAAAATTGATTTACCAGTTCCTAAGCTAAAATATACTTCTACGCCTGATGCTGATGATAAAGATGGAATTTTTGGTGCAGGTGGTATTAATGATGTAAACGTTGCGATGAGTGCGACTGAAACTATTACTACTAATGCCCGGATATTAGCGGTAGATCCTTATAATACTTTAGCAGGAATTGGCGAAGAAGATTTTGTAACATTAGTCCTTCCTTATATTAATAGTGCTCAAGATGGTGTTAAGAAATTAGGGAGCTTATTAGAAAAATACGGTACTTATGAGGCTAATGCGATAGCTTTTAGCGATAATAATGAAGTATGGTATATGGAAACAATTGGTGGTCATCATTGGGCAGCTGTTAAAATTCCTGATAGTGCCTATGTAATTGCTCCTAATCGATTTAACATTACTAATTTTGATTTTGAGAGTCCCAACACAATGAGTTCACCAAAGTTGAAACAGTGGATTGATCAAAATAAGTTGAATCCTAGCGAGGACGAATATAATTTACGACAGATTTGCGGAAGTGCAACTGTTACTGATACTGTCTATAACAATCCACGAGCATGGTATGTTCAGCAGCAACTAGGGACGATAAATCCTAATCCGCAAAGTAATAACCTTCCATTCATCTGTTATGCAAAAGAAAAGCTTACCGTAACTACGATCAAGAAGTTAATGAGTTCTCATTATCAAGGGACAGCTTTTGATCCGTATTATTTAGAAAGAGATAAAGCACCGTTTAGGTCAATTGCATTAAACCGGAACTTAGAATTACATATTCTACAAATACGTAATAATGTTCCTGCAAATATTGCTGGGGTTCATTGGTTGGCATTTGGACCTAATACTTTTAATGCTGTGGTTCCCTTTTATGCAAATATTGACGATACGCCAATACCTTATCGAAATACTAGTACTGAATATTCAATAGATGATATGTATTGGCTTACTCATACAATTGCTGCCCTCGGGGATCAAAATTATCGTCAAGCACAAAGTATTGAAGAAAACTTTGAATTGCAGGTAATGGCAAGAACAATGAATATTCAAAAAAAGACGGATAAGGAAATAGCAAAACATCGTGATGTGAGTGCGTTTTTAACCACGGTTAATAATCGAATGGCAGAAATTGCGGTAGATGAGAGTAGAAAATTACTGGGGAAACTAGTAAAGCTTACTTTTGCAAGAGAACAGTTGCAATTCTAGATAAAATAAAAAAAGAGGTTGAATAGATGGTGTTTGACAGGGAGCTGCTAACAAATACCAACTTTTTCCAATCTCTTTTTTATTAATTATTATTTTGTATAATTTGTAGCTTAGGCGGACGATATTGGTTCACGAATTCATCTAGGGATGCAGATCGAGCCAATTTTCCGCTTTTAAATGCGTTTATTAAAGTATTATAGTCAAAGTTTGGAATCATTAGGCCGTAATCAGAATCTTCGGTGTTAAAAACAACTGCGGTGGCCGTTTCTGATACGCCTAGATCACTTGCGATTTTTTGATCTTGACGGAAAGCCTGCTTAGCAAGTTGACTTTGCCGATCCTCAAAAAACATTTCTAAGTCAAGGTGTGAATCATGTGCAATTTTGTTAATTAATTCATCGTTGTAATCCAAGCCTTGGTTAATAAGCGCAGACTGTAATTGTAATAGATAATGCCGTCCACGTTTTCGTCCTTGGAAGAGGGCTGCTTTATAATCTAATATTACTTGGTTAAGGGTTTTTGATACTTGTTGTCTTATAGCAAGATCATGGGGATTAAGATGATAATATTTAATGGTGTTATCGATCGTTTTCATATTGAATAGTGGTACAAATTGATAATTAATTTTTGTATTTAAATTACGATCAATTTTTAACACGTCTTTTTCACACCGTAAACAGCGCATTCCTAATGGATTCACAAAAAGATGAAGTTCGAGCATAATTACCCCTCCGATCATTTGTATACTCAAAATCCTAATCCTGTGAACATAATTATTTTTGCAAATATCTAACTATTTGTAAAGAATTTAGTTTTAAGATAATTACAAGAGTTATTATTATAAATGTGCTAAAATATACGGAGATTTAACAGGAGGCTGAATTATGATTGAAGATTGGCAGCATTTTCTATTGCCATATCAGCAAGCCGTAAATGAACTAAAAGTCAAATTACGGGGGATACGAAAGCAATTTCAGGATCAAACGCAACATTCTCCGATTGAATTTGTAACTGGACGAGTAAAGCCAGTTGATAGTATTAAAGAAAAAATGATTAGACGACATGTGCAAGAGGATCGACTTGAGCAAGATATGCAAGATATTGCCGGTTTGCGGATCATGTGTCAATTTGTAGAAGATATTTATAAGGTAGTTGATTTATTACGGCAACGAAGCGATATGACTATTTTAGAGGAGCGAGATTATGTAACCAACGTTAAACCAAGTGGATATCGCTCATATCATATTGTCATTGAATATCCAGTTCAATTGATTAGTGGAGAAAAAAGAATATTAGCAGAAATCCAAGTGCGAACTCTCGCAATGAACTTCTGGGCAACAGTAGAGCATTCTCTAAATTATAAATATCAAGGTGAGTTTCCTGAGGAGTTATCTGCAAGGTTACAAAGAGCCGCAGAGGCAGCATTTAAGCTGGATAATGAAATGTCAGAAATTCGGGAAGAAATAAAGGAAGCACAGACATTATTTTCTAATCGGAAGTCAAATGATTCTGTTAATAACGAAGATGAATTGAAGGAGTAAATTATGAGAATTGGAATATATAATAATGAAACGGCAGAATCTCAACGGGTGACAAAGGTTTTAAAAACTGAAATGAAGCGGGCAGGCTTAACTTACGTCGAAAAAGATCCAGAAGTCGTAATAACAATTGGCGGAGATGGGACTTTATTATCGGCTTTTCACCATTATCAAAAAGAGTTAAATAACATTCGCTTTGTTGGAATTCATACTGGTCACTTAGGCTTTTATACGGACTGGCGGAGCTTTGAAATTGATGATTTAGTTGATAGTTTAGTAAAAGATAGTGGCCAGGCGGTTTCATACCCGTTACTTGATATGAAAGCTACTTATTCTGATGGACAGACAGAGAATTATATTGCACTTAATGAATCAACAATTCGGAATGTTACACGAACAATGGTATGTGATGTTTTTATTAATAACCACTTATTTGAAAACTTTCGTGGGGATGGTTTATGTATCTCAACTCCAACCGGTTCTACTGCTTATAACAAATCTGTCGGCGGAGCTATTGTAGATCCAAATAGTGTTGGATTTCAGTTAGCCGAAATGGCCTCTCTTAATAACCGGGTTTTTCGGACGCTAGGATCGCCGATTATTTTTGGCGCTGATGCCGAGTTAATTTTGCGGTTACGTGATGAAAATGGTCATGTACTTACTTGTGATCGTGATCAATGGATGCTTAAAAGCGAGAAAGAACGGTATCTGACTGAATTATCTTATAAAGTTTCTAAACAACGAATATATTTTGCTCAATACCGGCATAATAATTTCTGGAATCGCGTAAAAGATTCATTTATTGGTGGAGTACATTAATGGAATTTAATTGGGTATATGATCATCACACACCGCGGAAATTACGATCGGCATTAAAAATGTATGGGGTTTCTTCTTCATTATTAAAAGTAGCTATATACCATGGAGGAAAAATGCAAATAAATGGGGTAGATAAGTGGGCTGTTGATACTGTTAATTACCACGATAAGGTAACCTTAATCCTCCCTCCAGAAACTGCTAATGATAATGTGGATGTCAGTGAGGCACCGATCGATATTATTTATGAAGACCAGGATTTTTTAATAATGAATAAGCCGGCAGGAGTAGCGACAGTTCCTGCTCATAATGTTCCAGTGGCTGATAGTTTGGTAAATCGGGTAAAAGGATACTATAAGCGACAAAATTATGAAAATCAGGTTACCCATGTTGCAACACGTTTAGACCGTGACACCAGCGGCTTAGTTGTTTTTCCTAAACACCGTTTTGCCCATGCCGTCCTAGATGAACAATTAAAAAAACATTTAGTTAAGAAAAACTATCTTGCTCTAATTAAAGGAAAGGTTCCAGCAAAACATGGTTATATTGATGCACCGATTCAACGCGATCCCAATTCATTTGTAAAGAGAATGGTAGGGAAAGAAGGAAAGGCATCTGTAACTGAATACTGGGGCCAAGAATGTAACGTTCAAGCAAGTCTTATTAAAATTAGGTTGCATACGGGGCGAACACACCAAATTAGAGTTCATTTTGCTAGTCTTGGTTTTCCATTAATTGGCGATAAGATGTATGGTGAAGAGTCGCAATTTATTGCTAGACAAGCACTTCATTGTTATTGGCTAAGCTTTTATAGTCCATTTAAAGGGGAAGATATTACTGTTTCGGCACCATTGCCAATTGATTTCAAAAACGCTAAAGATGGTCTTTTTAGTATAAAGAATATTAGTGATTGAATTAATGAGTAGAAAATACCAGGAGATAGAGTTAATTTATTTACTGATTTTTTATAAAAAAGTATTGTAAAGAATAAAAATATAGGGTAAAATATAATTCCTGTCATCAATAAGATATGAATAAATAATCATATCTATTAATATTATTAAGAATGAATATGATTGTAAAATTAAGTTTTTTTGATAAAAAAGCAAAAAAGCTATTGATATCTGATTGACGACATGATATATTAATAAAGTTGCTGATTGAGTTATCGATCAAAAGAAATTCAAAATTAATTAAAATTTCTTCTTGACAAGCCAATCAACACATGTTATAATGAATA
>NZ_JACIVH010000076.1:0-122757 GCF_014145615.1 Limosilactobacillus balticus
CCCTAGTAGTACCATTCTGATTAATATCTGCCATTACCGTTTGTACTGGTGCATTTCCATTATTTTGTTCACCAGTAGTGGCGCCAATTGCATAACTGGTGCCATTAACAGTACTTTGGTTATTTCCAAAGTAATTTGAGTCGCTAGTTACTCCATTATTTGTTACAACAACATTGGTATTATTAGCATTTACCGTAACAGAATAATCTGTAGAGAAAGTTGTACCAGTTGTTGTATTTAAAGTTAAATGAGCGGGATCATTAATATTAATAGTATTGTTGGAATTACCAAAGTAGAAGTTACGGTTACCTGATAATGTAGCGTTCGTTCCTTGATTAAAGGTAACAGTATTATTAGAGCCCTTTAAGAAGTAAAGATTTGTACCACTAGTATTCAGATTAATATTTGAGTTTTCACCAGCAACAAAACTAGCAGTTCCCTTAGTTAACGCAATATTTGCAGCGTAATACCATGGCCATATGCCTCTATAGTTATAAGTATTATTTATTGTCAAATTAGCATTGTTACCAACTGATACAACATGCTCGATATGATTACCCAGCATTGCAATATCAAATGGCGTAATACTATTATTAATAATTAAACTAGCACCATCATCAACTTTTAAATCATTTCCACTATAAATTAAGGTTTGATACCCATCAACGTCAGATTGTTCAGTTGTATAAGTGTTTCCATTATACTGATACGAATTCACACCATTAATAGTCGTATTTCCACGAACTTCAAATACTTTTAAGCCAGCATTTGTATCTGCGAAAACAGCAGTTCCACCTGTAGCATCTACATCATCATAAATTAATGTATACTCAGCACCTTTAGTCATAAGAACTGGATTAGTCATGGCAAACCCACCACGTTGATTAGCAGTATAAAGTTTTACAGATTTAATGATCGTCGTATATTGTGTTGAAGTATTATTATGAAGCCAAATACAATTATTTCCAATATTTAGTTCATATTTGCCAGTTCCATTACTTCCATCAATTGTAAAATTATGTGGCGTAATTTTACAATCCCCTATATCTGAGTTTCCTAAATCAATATTAGCCGTTAATTTGATAGTACTAATATTACTATCTTTAATAGCATTAATAAACTCATCGGCAGTGCTTACATTAACAGTACCTTTTTCTTCAGTTTTGTTCGTTTGAATAAAACTAGAATTAAATAATGCAATCGTCCCATTAGTAATATTCTTAGTCGTTGTCCGTAATGAAAGACTTTGATTTACTGATAAGACAGTACTATTAGAATTTTCCTTTGTAAATGTTTCAAAATCATCATTAGAAGATAATGAAGTATCACTATTAGCAAGCGAACCACTCATACTAGATGAAATTACACTAGTACTAGTTGATGCCGATTGTGAAGATGCAGTTGAAGTGCTAGTCGATGTTGAACCAGAGTTAATATTTGAGGTACTTGTTGTCGATTCACTTGTAGAAGTCTTTGATTGGCTGGTTGAGGTACTACCTGATATTGAGCCAGAATTAATATTTGAGGTACTTGTTGTTGATTCGCTTGTAGAAGTCTTTGATTGACTAGTCGATGTACTATTTGACGTTGAAGTACTAGTAGATGTTAAACCAGAGCCAATTACTTGAGAACTTTGATCAACGGTAGTCGTAGCCGCATGAGCTTCAGTTGGATTGGCTACTCCAGTTGCTCCAATCCCAAGTAAGGTTGCGACTGTTGCTGCCCCTTTTTTATAGACATCCGTCGTGTCAGAAGTATGCATATTCTTTAATGAGTCTAAATCATTAAAATCAGTTGCCTTAACTTCTTTCTTTGACCTAAAAGAAAATAATTTAAAGAAACGTGTTAATGCACTAAACCACCCATGTTTAGTTTTATATAATTTTACTTTACTTTTGTCTTCTTGTCCTTTCTTGTTTTTTGCCATAGATAAACCACCCCTCTATAATCATCAGCATATGTATCAATCTAATGACAAGCAAAATTATTATCAATGATTGTACACCTCTGCTCCCTCAAAATAAATAAATTTTTAGTGAAACATTAATTTTATTATCAACATCGTCTTAGCCTCCTGCTGTAATTATTCGATAATTTTATTTAACATCTAGCAAGTGCAATTATGAATATATAATCATTAAAAATATGTATTTAAAAAGATCAAAAAACAAATTTTCGCTTCTTGATCCTTTACTAACGAATAAAATATCCTATTAACATCATTCCAATAACTAGAATTAAAAGTAAAGTCATAAAGACGGAACGAAAGTTAATTGGTTCTTTTTTCTTTTTATAAGGTTGTCGCTTCTCTTCCTCTACTTTTTCTAAACGTTTCAAAGCATCCTGTTGAATAAGCGATTGTGGTTGGTCATGCTCTTCTTTTTTATTCACTTTGCAAGGCTCCAATCATTCTTTGATAATCTTGTACACTAACCTCACTAGCTAGTTGACGCTGCGTATCAATAAGTTCCTTCATCAATGACGGTTTTAGCAAGGCTGCCATAATATGTTTACTCATTTTCTGGACCTCTTTTACTTTAAACACATTCTGAGGATTAACGAATTGTGGTTCATGGAGTGTTTCACCAAAACCGACAATCAGCATATTTTGCTCAAAAGCGCCACGAACAGCATCCAAAATTTCGTTTTGACGATTAATATCTAAATAAATATCACAATCCGCAATCAATTGTTTAACCCGAGCTGAACTGATATTAGGATACAATTCGACATTTTCATACTGTTGATAAGCTAACAATTTACTCGACATTTCAGTAACGGCTGCAATATGAAACTTAACATTAGGCAAACTCTTAATAAGCGTTGATAATTCAACTATCTCATCCGAATTAGTAAGAATCAAAGCTTGGGGGCGCAGCTGATTAGCACGTGGATGCGGGTATATAGTCCCGAGGAATCCAAAGTCAACGTTATTATTTTTTAGGTTAGCGCCGATTCGTTGCCAATCTGTGTATCGTTGAAAAATAATATGTTTAGTCCGTGTACTATTTTCCATTAAAAATTTCATGTTACCTGGCAATTCATCCCCGATTAGCGGTTCATGCCAAAATAAAGTATCACTACCATCTGCAGGTAAGTTCAGTGAAACACTTAACCCTTGGTTTAAAGTATTATAAAAAATATGATCAAGTTTAAAACGACGTGTCTGAAGATAATATTTAACAAGTTCAATCAATGATGGAAAATGATAGCCTCCATCAACATCTAGAAAGAAATCCCCAGCAATAAGATTCCATTCAAGAAAGACACGGTCCTTTTTATCATAATATTTTCGCCATGCTGGCTGTTCGTTTCGGTAATAAGTTTGTGCAAAACGATAACCATAACGATTATAATGGTCAATCCAGCTAACTTGCCCATTATTATTCAACCAGCGAACTTCTTTTACTTGCCGAGTATTATCAGTAGCTTGGTATATAATATCTGCCCGTTTCTTATCAAGATCATATATCTGTCCCTGAGCTGCTGTACTTAAAATCCGCCAATAACGAGGTAAGGAAAGATGGTCAAAATATAAGGGCTTTTTATTTACGTTATAGTTACCCCAATACTTAATTGGTGACTCAACTTCGGGTGGTAAAAATCCATCATCATTGATTACGACCGTTGGGATTTTAATTTGAGCAGTTCGTTGAGAACGAAGAAAATCAAATGAAGCTTGATCAAAGTTATCAAATAAATTAAGCATGCTGTAACTCCCCTATCAATTGCTGCCATCGTTTAGCAACATTCTTAGTCAAATATGACTCAGCTAATGAATATGATTTTTCATGGAAAGATGCTAAGTCCGCTTCAGTAAAGTTTTTAACAATTGCTTCAGCTAGTAATTGTTCTTTACGTGAATTACTCCAATCTTCAGTATATGGCAGTAAGTAACCATTTTGTTGATCAGCAATGAAGGTCTGATTACCATACGGAACATCAAACCCGATCATCGATAAACCTGAACCAACTGCTTCCATTAAACTTAATCCAAAACCCTCACTAGTTGAGCCCGCAATATATGTTTCATACTTTTGGTAAACGTTCTTTAGATCCTGTTGTCCCATTAATTTAATATAGGAATCAGCATTATTTTTTGTGATCAAGTCTTGCAAACGACTCCGTTCACCACCCTCACCGTAAATATCCAAGGTTAGGTCAGAAACTGTTTTATGTGCCACAACTGTTGCTTCAATTACCCAATCAATATGTTTTTCGTTGGCTAATCGAGAAGCAGTAATTAAAGAATGTGTTTTACGGGGCTTTTCTGGCTTTACCAAGTGTTCTAAACTACCAACCGGGATAGTATTGATTTGTGGTTTAGCGTGGTTAAAATGTTTTTGCTGACTAGTTAGCAATTCCCTTTGCCGATCAGTGGCAACGACATAGGCGGACACATCACGATAATGTGTAAATTGATATTCATAGAAATTATTCCATAATACTTGGTGCTCATTTGTATAATGCTTGTCATAGTGGTCAGCATGAACAGGAATAACCAATTTTGCTGGTAAATGATGCTCAAAAATTAATTGACCATTAACTAATTGCTTATCTTCATCCATTCGGTCAAGAATGATTATATCATCGGGTTTAAAATTTAATTTCAGAAGCATTTCGCGATAAAGGTCAGTTTTTGAATAATAGTTTTGATTAGGAAATTCAAATAGTTCGTGCCCCTCCCCATCTAAATGTTGGGTATACGCAATCGTCCCATCTCCATTATAAAATTCCCGAAAAACAACGTGATTATCATGAGTATCCCCACTATAATATTCTGTTGCATATTTCGTATATGAATAGAAATCACGTTTAATTAGTTGATTGTTAACGACATAAGTAACCTGGTCAATTGTTCCTTTCTCACGATCATTGTAGCGTGGCACGATCGTGAGTTTTTCTTTTGCAGATTTATACTGCAACTCTTTCATGCCATTATCTGGCTGAAGGATAAAATTTCGTTGCTCAAGATGATTTTGCTTAACAAAGGTATCGAGTAAAAAGGTTGATGGAGCAATTTTAATATCAGTAAAAAAGTTGTAAAGCCAGATAATCTGATCATCATCAAAACCCAGATTAGCTGTTAAATCAGCAATATTGTTTCCTAAAATTAGATCAGAAAAAATAAACTTAGCTGAAATATCAATATTGCGAAATGCTTGTGCACGATATGACTGAGCATACTCGACACCACTACTGGCCCAGCCAATTCCTAAATTAATATTGTATACGGTCATATTTTCCTCCATCATCAATTAAAATAAACAATTAAATTATTAGCTTTATCCAATCGAATAATACTTAGCATTAAATTATCAACTACCTTTTCCGCTACCGTATCAAACATCTTTGCAAATGCTTGGTAAGCTTTTTCTTGATACACAAATTTAGGGTCCCGTTGTGCAGTTGCCCATGGCTGAACGATCGCTGATAATTTAGCTAAATAAGCCATCTGATCAGTCCAACTACTATCAAGTGCATTTAATAAAGCTGAACGATAAAATTGGTTTAATTGTTCACTATTGATTAATACTTTCGCCTTCTGTTCTAATACCCTTTGACAAAATTGTTCTAAGTATTTTTGTATTTTTTCGTGGCTTAATTCTAAATTATCGGGTAAATTAACAACATCATAAGTGAAATGTTGGTTCATTAAATGCCGTAGTTCTAACGCAGTCCATTCTACTTTTTCATCAAGATAAAGTGAAATTCCTCTGCTTAACCATTTTCCAACATTTTTTTCTAAATGAGCGGTTCGCATTAGCTCATCACGGCGATCATAAAGATACTTACGTTGAATTTTTAATGCAGCTTCATTTTTATTAACATTGCTACGTGCCATTTGCTGATTAGCAGCTACCCGGTCATTTAACATTGTGATACTCATTTTTAAGCGTGGGCTACGCAACTGTCTATCAGTCTTTTTCTTTTGTAATTGACGATAATAATTTTTGAACCGTTTGGTACTATTCTTGGCAAGATAGCTATCTTCTAATGAAATATAAAACTTACTCGAACCAGGATCACCCTGCCGACCAGCTCGCCCAGCTAACTGCATTTTCACTCGCGTTGGTAACATTTCCGTCCCAATTACCGCAAGTCCACCTAATTCTTTAACTCCGGTCCCGAGCTTGATGTCAGTTCCGCGACCAGCCATATTAGTAGCAACCGTCACCGCTCCCTTTTGTCCAGCATCTTTTATAATGTCAGCTTCTCGTGCAACGTTAAAAGCATTTAAGACATTATGGGGAATTCCTTGATCCAATAACAATTCAGAAATGATTTCTGAATTTTCAACTGATCCAGCAACTAATAATACTGGTCGACCTTCGCGATGAAGTTGAAGAGTCTCATTAAGGGCATGAATTAATTTTTGGCGAGTTGTTAAATAAATTTGTTCCGGATAATCTTTACGAAGTATTTTCTTTCGCGTTGGGATTTGAATTACGCGCATCTTATATACTTCAAAGAATTCTTGCTCATCACTTTTGGCGGTTCCACTCATTCCAGCGATTTTATTAAACAAACCAAACAGACTAGGAAAGGTAATTGAAGCTGCTACTTGTTGGTTAGGCGTAATATCAACATGTTCTTTTGCTTCGAGTGCTTGATGCAACCCTGTACTGACCTTTACCCCTCTTTTTAGCCGACCATTTGCCTCATCAAGTAGAACAACCTTCCCTTCACTAACTAAATAATCATGACCATTCTCCATAATAAAGTGAGCACGTAAGGCAAGAATAATGTGACGGTATACTTCCCGATATTCACTTGCAAAAAGATCAGTAATACGAAAGAAACGCTGTGCTTGTCTAATGCCGTGTAATGTAAGCCAGACTGCAGTTTGATCTTCATTCAGTTTATAATCAATTTCAGGTTGAAGAGTGTGAATAAAATTATCTGTCAACCGATATAAATTTGATTGAACCATTGGCATACTTGATACCACAAAAGGCGACGTCGCTTCATCAAGTAAAATTGCGTCAACTTCATCGATAATGACATAATTAAACGGTCGTAGATATTGATCATCAAGTCGCGTTGCTAAATTATTAAATAAGTAATCAAATGCTAGACTACTAGCTGTCGTATAAACAATATCAGAGTTATACCACTCTCTTTTTACTTGTGGTGATGGTTTTTGATCACTATTTGTAAAGCCAAGACTTACAGTTAACCCTAACCACTCATAGACTGGCTGCAATTGCTCTTTATCTCGTTGCGCTAAGTAATTATTAGGAGTTAATAAGAAAGCTCCTTTTCCAGTTAAAGCATTCAAATATAAGGGCATCGTCGCTGTTAAAGTTTTACCTTCCCCGGTCTTCATTTCCGCAATATTTCCTTGATTTAAGACAATTGCACCCATAACTTGGACGTCATAAGGAAACATCCCTAAAATCCGGTAGTCTGCTTCCCGAATGGTCGCAAAAGCGCGTGGCAAGATATCATCAACGGTTTTACCATTAGCTAATTCTTTTTTTAATAGAGCAGTTTGATGTTTGAGTTCTTCATCGCTCATCCCTCGCATTTCACTTGCCAGGGCATTTACTTTAGCAAGCGTACGTTTTACCTTTTGTAACCTAAAATTAGGGTGCGTCATATTTTATCCCTCTTTTAAATTTATTTCTTGAATAATCGAAAAGATAATTGGCCAGTCTGGATTAACCAATACCGGGGAACTCCAAGTAGTAGGGGGCAATAACGGATAAATCACATCAGCAATTTGCGATTGCGGGTCAGTCTGATTAGTAATAACCGCCTTGATTGTGGAAAGTTCCATCTTTAACTCTAATACTACTCGATCTAGCTTAGGATTAGTACTAATAACATTAGCATCATAAATTCGCTTCGAAATTAACCATTGTTTTAAAATTGCTACTACATCAGCTGAGGATTGCCATGCAACACTAATCGGCTGCATTTTATAATCTTCATACTTTTTTAAATCTGGATATGTTTTGCGAACTCTTTTATTGTCAGCAATTAAAAGTAGATTGAGCTTTCCCTTTACAGCTTCATTTATTGGCTCGTGAAACCAAACATCCTCATTAACGCTTACTGGAAGGTCTGCATCACAAATTTCAAACCGTTGAAAAGTTAAATCAGTAAGGCCATTGTTAATCAATTCTAGTCGATACTGCACCGCTTCTGGTGGATAAACAAATTCAATTGATCGTTGCTGAAACTCGATATGATTAATTTCGTGTTCTTGCGCGTCAAAAAAGGTTAACCGAATAATTAATGAATAAATCGGCGCCACTTTTGTATTCACATTTAAGCGATATTTATGATTATTACGGAGAATTGGTAATTGTGGAACTAACTTAGTTGCCTGGTATGAATTTACAGAATTCCAGTTCATGATTACTTTTCCAGGTGCCATGAGAGAATTATGAAATGAAACACTATCATCAGAATTTATTTTAATATCTGAACCCGCAGAATAAGCATTTGTTGGTTCCCAATAGCCTTGATTAACAAAATATTGCATTTTTATTCTCCTCGTCCAAAAGCATTATTTATTTCTGTAAGGCGGCTAACAAACCATTGAACAACTGCACGATTATCATTATGTCGTCCAGGAAATCCTTTACTAACAAACAATCGTGCGTTTTGAATGACCGCGTTTTCCTGCATTCTTTTTATTGCCAAATTATCATAATCATCATTTTTCATATACCCAACATATATCCGCGTCTTAGTTAAGTCGGTTTGATTCATTAATTCCCAAAATTTTGTATCTAATTGCTCAAGTTGCTCAGAATTTAAAGAAGATACTAATTGCCGATCTATATCAAAAATTGTATCAAATTCGTCTGGTCGCTCTAGACGTGCTCGTAAAGCAACCTGACCTAAATTAACAGTTGGCTTAGCAACATTAATTGCATAAGGAGATAGTTGCGCACCAAGTTTAATTGCCGGATACGTTCCCATTGAAATTCCATTCAATACTAATTGTTGCCGACTAAAGCCTAATTTCCTCAACGTTCTAATAATTGTAGTTTTGATCTGGCTTTCAATTTTTTCACCCGTATAAAACTGTCCCACTGCTAAGCGTGGATCCGTAAACAGTAAGGCTGGAGTATGGTTACGTCTAAATAGAGGATATGCTTCAAACCCCTCTAAACCACGTGCTCCAGAAAAATAAACATGTAATGGTGGTCGCAAATCACCCGGATTAAAATAATATGCAATATCTTCGCCAGTTACCGAATCAACAAGGCGTTTCCCTCCTGTAAAAAATTCACCATAATCTTTTCGTGACCAACGTGCATGCAAAACACCTAATGTTAATTCTCCTTTTCCGAGAACTTCAAGACTAACATTAGCATATCGTGGAACATCTTTTAGTTTAATTGGTAGTTCTTGTTCTTCATTATTCTTCGAAAAATTAAGGAAATATTGGTCCTTAGGATTGCCATCTCCTGCACCTGGCTGAACAATAACTCGTAAACGAACTTTAACATTAGTTTGCCGATTATATTCAAGACTAAATTTAAATAACCGTTGAGGATCAATATAAATATTTTGCTGATAACTACCTAAATTAGTCCATTCATTAGCCTTAATTTTTAATGTAAGGTGACCATCATCTACAAATGCCCCTACTGGATTATTTAATAATAATTTAGTTGGTGCAAGCCGCATTCCAGATTGTCCATGAAAAAATCTGACCGGCAATTGATTAATTAATTCTTGAGGTTCTTCAACAATCTGACGTGCTTCTTGACATTTAATAAAATTTAAGCCGGCTTTACTAAGGTCCTTTTCAGCAAATGGAGAGTACAAAACACAATAAGGAGGGACTTGCCATTGAAGCTTTCTCCACAAATCATCCTCTAACTGAACCCCTTCCGTAATTATTACTAAATCGAACTTTTGTATCCCTGCATGAGGATAGGTATTATAAGTCCATTTTATTTCATTTGGAATTTTATATTTATCTGCCCAGTTTTGTGCACCTAACTGTAAGACATTCATGAAGACTCACCTCATTTCGTTAAAACTTTTTCCCACTTCTTTTGTAATTCTGCCGCTGATAACTGGTTCATCAGTTGAATGTTGTAAATAAGAGCTTCATTCCAATGCTTAAGGCTACCTAAATAATAGTCTAATCCCTTATTGATATCACTGATTTTAGGACAAATTAATCCATTCTGATAATCTTTAACTTGATCATTTGCCTGACGATATAGTTGCGGGATACCTGTACTAATGGCCGAAATTTGTAAAAATTCGTCTAATTGGTTTCCCCAGTCAATTAAGATCCGTAAAGAGTCCAATTGTCGCCCCGCTTCAGCAGGAGTACTAATTCTTTTTGTATCAATAGTTAGTTTAGGAATATCAATTTGCTTCGTCAAAAGTTCTTCAACTTCATTTTGTTCCTCGCTAGCTAAGATAAACTCACCCTGATGAGTCTTTTTCAAATTTTCAAGAGCTTGCTGAGCTTGTTGGAATTTTTCAGTACTATAACTCATTACCGTCAATGCTGTTGTTTTAGGATTTTTTAGTAATCGCTGATAAAGTAATTCCAACACTTTATCAATCTCATCTTTTGCCATTGACTCAATAAAAAGACCTATTCGCTCTTGATCCGAACGTTGACTATGGCCCAAATTAAAACGAGACTGAAATAGTGGAATTATTGTTGCATCCATATTAGTTTGTTTTTTTATATTATTTTTTGTTTCATTATTATCTGCAACTAAAATTAGTTTTTGATTCTTTAGTGCATCAAGACTTTCACGATACGTATGCCAACGACTTAAGGAGAAAATTGGTTGATAAGATGAATAAGTTTTTGGGTCGATTACCGCTTGATCATCCATCGTAACAATCAAATTATCTCGGTCCACATTAAACTTACTTAAAACCTGCTTAATAACAACTTCTGTGAGTAAATCATTTAAATGCTCATAGTGTAAGTGATTTGTTAATCCTGAAAAGCGCTTATTAATTTCAACTTGATCAGATTTCACATCATGTTTAAATCGCCAATACCCCTGTTCGTCATAATAAATATATTGATATGGCTGGCCATTTTCAAATAATTCTTCTCGCGAAATAAAGCCGCGACTATCAAGTAGTAATCGCCGACTTATCTTATCCTTTTCCAGATAGTCCACCCAAAGGATTTTACCTTGTGTATCAAAAATTACTTTGGCATAAGGATTTTCTTTGACCATCACGATTATTCGAAAGTTTGTAAAATCATAGTAAGCTCCAGTTGGCCAATTGAAATCACGGTAATCAACAATTTGACTATCAACATGATGAACTCCTTGTAGATAATCAAAAGTACTAAAAATTTGTGCTGGTGAGATCGTTAGTTGATTTAATTTGGTTGATAATTGTGGCTGATAATCAGTAATTATTAGTGAAAAGGGCTTTTGGTTAGTTTGAAATACTTTGATATGACTAACTGCATCATCAAATTCAAGTTTAGGAATAGTATGAGCCCAATCTTCTGACAACTCATGCCAAGCAGGAACTAAATAATCCATAATCACTCATCCTTCATTAAATGTGCGTATCTTAATGGGAACAATAACATTAATAATTGATCTTTTATTCCCTGCATAAACATTACAATCATTATAATATTCATTGGTAAAATTGCTAATCCAGCGAAATCTCCCAGAATACGAGATCCTAATAAACCAAAGCTTAATTGGATAGCATTCAAAAGCGCTCCCCAAAAAGATACGTGAATTAATAGACGCTGTAAATATTTTTTCGTCGGTTCACCAGGGCGAATGCCAATAATGTAATTATTATTATGTAACATTATTTTGGCATGTTCTTTAGGATCAAATTGTACAAACGTAAAGAAGTAAAATAGTGCAAAAGCTAATATTCCACTAAGTACAATTTCAAAATAAGGGTTAGCAAATAAAGACTGTGGACCTAAAATATTTGCTAATAGCGTTGGAATCATTAGCAATGACATCCCAACCATATAAGTCATCATCGCTCCCATATTAAGGCCTAGAGGAAGAATTATCGGCTCATCATGACTGCTTATCATTGTATTGACCATCCTAATCGGATAATAAGCACGATTAAAAGAAATCCAAAAAATTAAAAGTCCAAAGCTTGCAAGCACTACCAATGCCAACCAAAGATATCCATAAGACTGACCCACTATTTTTCCAATTGATGATAATAAATTAGGCAGGGTACCAGAAATAATGTTAAAAAGGATAATCGTTATTGTTCCACCAATGCCAAATTTCGTATTCATATTCCCTAGCCATACTACAAATAAGCTCCCAGCAGTCAACATTAACGTTACCGCCAAACCCGTAAAGAAATTTGTCGTAAGCTTTAGCATTAAAGTAATAGCTAACGATTGAATAATTGCAAAAATTAAAGTTAACCATTGCTGTATTCTCATCGTTTGTTTTATTGAAAATGTATCAAAGTAGAATAGGCGCATCATCGTTAGCAACTGAATAATCATCATTGCAATCATTAATGGGTTCAACCCAACTGAAAATAACGATAATCGCTGTAAGTTACCCCCACTCATAAAACTCATAATCCCTAGAGAACTATTAGCTAATACCTGCCGAAAAGTTGTCGAAATATTAACTAATGGTAATGGAATCGTACAACCCAAAATATAAATGATTAAGATAAAGAATGTAGTTCCTAAACGTTTTAATAAATTATTTAATTGTATTCTTTGTATCACTTTTTCCTCATCAGCTTTTTTATTGATAATGTAATTTAAATATTGCTTCTGTTAATGCTTTTTTAGCAAAATAGCCGTTACGAACTAATACAGCAAAGTCATTAACTCGTTGAATCATTTCATTATAAGACTGATCGCCTATCCCTTGTACCTTTTCGATTGCTTCATCTAAGTTATCAGCCACAATTCCTAAGCCTTTGCGTAATATCGTTTCACTTTCTGCCAAAGATTTATTAACAATTACTGGAATACCAGCTGCTAAATATGAGCTTAGTTTATGATTTGCATTCATGTTCATATAGTTCATTGTATAAGGCTCATTAGACCATACAAGTCCAAATCCACCATTTTGCCTTAGTTTTGCTAATAACAACGCATCTGATTGCCATCCCATAAATTTTATGTTATCATATTCGCTTATTTTTTGAGGCTTAGCAAAAACATATAAAGGTGATGGATATTGCCAGTGATTAATTAGTTCAAATTTTTGTGGATTTCCTGCAAAGTTAATAACCTTTGAATTTTGAGGAGTAAAAGTCAAATCAACATTAGTTGGATGGTCCCACATATGTTGAATTACAGTTTTTTTTACCATTAATCCCTGATCCCGCAAAAAATCAATCATTTGTTGAGAAGCAGCGATAATTACATCAGCTTTATTATAATAATTAATAAATTGTGGCATTAGGTAACGATTTGATTCAAACATCAATGGAATAATATCATGAATAAAAATAATTTTTTTAACATTATAAGGAGCAAGATGATCAATAAAAGCTTGATCCCACTCAATTGAATTCCAACTTGGTGATTGAAAGATAATAGTATCATTTGCTGAAACAGATGCAATAATACCATCAAAACGCGAACTTAACTGTCCTTGTGGTTCACCTGGCCAATTATAATTGTAAATTCCGAGTTCGTTAAAGCCAAGTTCGCGACCTATTTTAGCTATTTGATTTTGTGCTATTTGAGCTGTGCTTTGAAAGCTCTGACCATAAAGATTTGTAATATGGACTGTCAACGATGATTCCTCCAAAAATTATTTATTCCTACAACCTTTTTATCATTAAAATAACAATTATATTAAGATAATTATATTATACACTCTTTCATACCATGGTATGTTACAAGTTTTGTCCCCCTTCTCTTAAGTATCGATAAATAATTATTCAACACTTCTGTTCTCTATTTTAAAAATCGAGTAGGAGATAATTGATTAATTCAATTATCGACCTCTCACACCACCGTACGTATGGTTCCGTATACGGCGGTTCGATAACTTAATCACTTTTGAATTGACTGGAGCGTCTTGGACATATTCATAAGTCCGAGTCGTTCCAGTTTTCTATTAGTTAGAGAGTAGCTCAAGGTCTTACTGTGTGCAGTTCGCTAGTACCCGTAAGGGGTACTAGCGAAGACATATGCATCATGCTGAGACAGTCCCGGTTTCTGTAAATTAGTTACCTTAGTTTTAAACTTCTTCCATTGCTTCCAGATATACTGCCTTATTCGGGTCCTCAACCACTTGTCAAGGCGTTGAATAAAGTCAGTTAGTTTCCCAATTGAGTAGTACTGAAGCCACCCACGCATTTTTCGGTGAATTCCTTCAGATTCCATCTCACAGTGGACACCCCTGTCCCTCAGCTCATGGTTCCGACTACTGCGGCCCATAGCGGACTTTCACCGCCTAGCTAACACCCATGCCGGACGTACCTAGAAAGGCAGCAAGTCTCATCCGTGTTAGAAAGACTTGCTGCTTATTTTAACGATAATGAATTTTAAACCATATATTCCAGATCCATTGTAGATTTACTTTAGGCTTTGGGGTATTTTGTTTAATTTCTTTTTGAACATAATCCAACTCATCATAAATAAGTTTTCTGGAATAGTTTGGCATATTTTGTTTAATTTCTTGTTTTACTTTACCGCTATTAGAAAAGTATAGGCCATAATTATCATCAGTCATTTGGTCAGCACGGGTTAAGGAGTAGACAGCCGCATATTCATCAATTTCTAAAAAATCGCCCTTTCTTTGAAGATTATCTTTTGTGAGCCTTATTATAAGTGGTCCACGTGTTGAGCCAGTATTTCTTGTTTCATAGCCAGGAGTATAACGTGCTGGCAACCAATGTCCTAGTAAAACTGGAATAAACGGATACTGCTTTCTATTATGTGGCATATGCGTTGCATAATAATAGGCATTACTTCGCAAATTAATCGGAATCCTAATCAATATAAATAACCCTACCACTACACTAATAATTATAATTATTACTTTTTTCATTTTTTATCGTCTCCTTCTAAAGAAACGTTTAACTCGATTTACAGTTCTCTTCACTGTCCTCGATACGCTTCTCGTTACCTTACGATAAGTTCGTTGAACTGCTCGGGTAACTCTTCGTACTGAATGAGTAATTCGTTGTGGCATTTGCCGAATAGTCGTTACCGTTCTGTTGCCTCGTCGAATAACAGGTCTGGTAATTCGTTGAACAAACCGTTGGACAGGTTTAACAATCGGTCTCGCAACTCTTTTTACACTATTAATTACTTTGGTAGCTGCTCGTTGTACCGTTTGTACTTGTCTCCGAGCTGCTTGCGTCATTCTTTGCGGAAGTGTACGAATTGTATTGTTAATTGTTCGGCGTTGATTTTGATGAACAACTTTAATATCATTCGCAATTACCTTTCCATCTTTCTTAAGGCCATTAACTGCATTTTGAACTTGTTTTTTAGCCGATTCTTTTGCCTTTCGACGATTTTTCATGTAATCAATAATTCCAAGCCCTATACTCAGAAAACAAATGCAGTAAACCTCAACATGGATGAGACTTTCTGCATTTCTAAAGCACATAATAATAGCCATCTGTATGCAATAATAACGATTATAAACCTTGCTTTTTCCGTTCTCTGATTTGCTTTATCCCCTTTAACGGTATTGACTAGGAAGCCTAAACCATAAGTTCCATAGCCATTGTAGATTGATCAAAGGCTTTTCTGAATTTTGTTTAATCTCAGACTGTATTTGTTCTAAAGCATGTTTCATCTCTTGTTTAGCATTCTTTGGCGGGTTTCCAATTTTATAGTATTCGTTAATTACCCCATTTTCGGAAAAAGAAAAGCTTGCCAAATTATTTAAATAATAATTTGGGTCATTGTAATCTTTGCTGTAACGTATATGAGCACCATTAAGTTCAACTATATCCTGTTCTGTGTGAATTCGTTTCTTGTTAATACTTACTGTATAACTTCCTCGTTTATCATCATTTTCCACATTATAGCCAGGGACATAACTTGCAGGAAGGTAATTCGAATCTAACAGTGTAACAAAAGGGTAGCGATTCTTTTGTTGCTGGGTATGAGTTGCATAATAATAAGTATTATGATGAAAATTAAATGGTATTTGTAAAATGAATAATATGCTCAAAACGATTATGGTTATCCAGATTGCTTTCTTTTTCATTTATTTTCTCCTAATTCGATACCCGATACCATACATTCCAGACCCATTGGAGATTGATAATTGGCCGCCGCGAATTCTTTTTAATTTCATTTTCTACATTATTCAAATACTTGTAAGCTTTTTTTCATGTTTTAATTCTTTTTTTGTATCAACTAATTTCCCATCGCTACTTAAAATAATATAGGAAACCTTCTTACTATTTTTCGGCTTATATTCCACCAATTCTGGCATTAGTCTAAAACTATCCCCGTTCTTTTCAGTTTTCTTAACTTCATTCAAAGTTGCTTCTCGCAAATTTTGATGAATTACTTGGTAACTAGGAACATAGTTATCAGGTAAGTAATTATTTCCCAATAATGGTACAAATCTATAATACTTACTATTATTATTTTTCATATGGGTAGCATAATAGTAAGCATGGTAATGAAGATTAAAGGGAATTTGCACTATAAAAGCTATTCCCAATATAATTAGCCATTTTTTCATCGTCTCTTCCTCCTAAAGAACTTTTTAACTCTCGTTCTAGTGTTTTTTACGAATCTTGAAACTGATTTACGGGCTGAGTTATATCTTTTAGTTACAGTTCGCTTCACTGCACTATTAAATCGTTTAATCGGCCTTGGGGTGTATTTCTTATACACTCTTTTAACAGCGTTAACTGTTTTTCGATAAATCTGTCTACCAGTTCTTATTGGGTGAGTAATAATACGTTTCGTGGCCGTATAAAGTTTGGTAGCTTGCCTTTTCACATGAGCTACACCTGCTCTGGCTTTTTGTACTACTTTCTTTATCGTTTTAGCTGGATGCATTATAGCTTGAGCTGCAACTTTAGCTCCCTGCTTTACAGTTCGCCAGTTGCGCCATGCTAGCAATACGGCAGTTGCAATCCCCATCGTCGTAACAAGCACTCGACTAGTTATTATATTTAACTTCGAACGTTCTACCATTGAGCAAAGTGTTAAACTGGCCGAACAATCGATTTCACAACTCTTTTTACATTGTTAAATGCCCGCACTGATTCTGATGAACAACTTTAATATCATTCACAATTATTTTTCCATCTTGCTTGAAGCTATTAACTGCATCTTGAACCTGTTTCTTAGCTGATTTCTTTGTCTTTCGACGATTTTTTATGTAATCAACCATCCCAAAGCCTATCGTAAGGCTTAACGCTTTATAGTTACTAAACTCATCCGTGTTGGAAAGACTTGCTGCTTATTTATTCTATCGATAATGAATCTTAAACCATACGTTCCAAATCCATTGTAGATTTACTTTAGGCTTAGGAGTATTTTGTTTAATCTCATTTTGAATATTGTTTAACTCATCATAAATCAGTTTTCTGGAATAGTTTGGCATATTTTTACTATTTTCACTATCAACTGTTCCATTGTTATGATTAAAGAAATACAAATCATAGCTGTTACCAACCATTATTTCAGAAGTACTCAAAGCATAGAAAGCTGATCCTCCTTTAATTTGTAAAATATCATGTTTTTTTCTAATACCTTCTCTCGTTATTTTCATCAAGATTGGTCCCCTCGTAGACCCTGTATTTTTTGTATGGTACCCGGGAACATAGTTTTCCGGTAAATAATGACCTGACAATATTGGCACAAATGGATACTGATTACTTTTATGTGGCATGTGAGTCGCATAATAATAAGCATTACTTTGTAAATTAATGGGAATTCTAATTAAAATAAATAACCCTACCACTACACTAGTAATTATAATGATTACTTTTTTCATCTTTTATCGTCTCCTCCTAAAGAAACGTTTAACTCGACTTACAGTTCTCTTCACTGTCCTCGATACGCTTCTCGTTACTTTACGATAAGTTCGTCTTACTGTTTGAGTTACTCTTCGTACCGTCCGGGTAATGCGTTGTGGTGTTCGCCGAACAGTTGTTACCGCCCTATTGACTCGTCGGATAACTGGTCTAGTAACCCGCTGGACAAATCGTTGAACGGGTCTCACAATCGGTTTCACAGCTTTTTTTACACTATTAATAGCTTTTGTCGCTACCCGTCACACTGCTTGGACTTGTCTTCGGGCAGCTTGCGTCATTCTTTGCGGAAGTGGACGAATTGTATTGTTAAATGCCCGACGCTGATTCTGATGAACAACTTTAATATCATTCGCAATTATTTTTCCATCTTTCTTAAAGCTATTAACTGCATCTTGAACCTGTTTCTTAGCTGATTCCTTTGTCTTTCGACGATTTTTTATGTAATCAACCATCCCAAAGCCTATCGTAAGGCTTAACGCTTTATAGTTACTAAAAAATATAGCAAGTCTCATCCGTGTTGGAAAGACTTGCTGCTTCTTTTAACGATAATGAATTTTAAACCATATATTCCAAATCCATTGTAAATTTACTTTAGGCTTTGGAGTATTTTGTTTAATTTCTTTTTGAACCCTGTTTAAATGATTGACTGTTAGTTTTTTACTGTAAACTGGAATATTTTTTCCTTTTTCATATCCATCATAACTTCCGTCTTCAGTAATAAAGATTGTATATCGATTATAATAATTTGCTTTCTTTGGTATATATGTAATAAAGTGTTCTGAAATTTTTAATATATCACCATCTGCTTTTACATTTTTTTTATCTATTTCCATAATAAGCGGGCCTCTTGTTGAGCCAATGTTTTTTATTTCATATCCTGGCACATAGTTTGACGGCAATCGATGTCCTAGTAAGACTGGCACAAACGGATACTGCTTACTGTTACGTGGCATATGCGTTGCATAGTAATAGGCATTACTTCGCAAATTAATTGGAATCCTAATTAATATAAATAACCCTACCACTACACTAATAATTATAATTATTACTTTTCTCATTTTTTATCGTCTCCTTCTAAAGAAACGTTTAACTCGACTTACAGTTCTCTTCACTGTCCTTGATACACTTCTCGTTACCTTACGATAAGTTCGTTGAACTGCTCGGGTAACTCTTCGTACTGAACGAGTAATTCGTTGTGGCATTTGCCGAATAGTCGTTACCGTTCTATTGACTCGTTGAATAACAGGTCTGGTAATTCGTTGAACAAACCGTTGGACAGGTTTAACAATCGGTCTCACAACTCTTTTTACATTATTAATTGCTTTAGTAGCTGCTCGTTGCACCGTTTGTACTTGTCTCCGAGCTGCTTGCGTCATTCTTTGCGGAAGTGTACGAATTGTATTGTTAATTGTTCGACGTTGATTTTGATAAACAACTTTAATATCATTCGCAATTACTTTTCCGTCTTTCTTAAGGCCATTAACTACATTTTGAACTTGTTTTTTAGCCGATTCTTTTGCCTTTCGACGATTTTTCATGTAATCAACAATTCCAAGCCCTAATGTGCTTAAACTCAAGGCTCCAACTATAATTGTTCCTACTTTAGCGGTTCTAGTCTGTTGAGTTCTTTCAGCCATACCTTTTTCTTGTAATTGACGTTTTCGAGCAAGCGCTTGGGGATCGGAATTGTATAGTTGCCATAAGGCATGTACCATTGATCCTTTAGCGTTAACTAAAAAGTAGCTATCGAGATCAGCATGTAGATCTTCCTTACTAATGTTATGGTCTGCAATCTTATCACCATAAAAACCATTAGCAAATAACCATTGCTCAATATTGGTAGGTAAACCATGAGTATTAGTCAAATTTTTACGGTATAGTGCAAAATAAATTAATGAACGAATTTGGTCTGGAAAAGTTGTAATGGTTTGAATTGTTTTAGGAATCAGATGTTGTTCTTTGGCACCTGCAAGAGCAACCATTAAGTGAGGGAAGTCAACTTTATGTTGATTTCTGCCTTTTACTACTACATTTAAAAAATAACTAGCTTTAGAATTACCAACTATTTTCTTTAAATTATTATAATTATATTTTGAAATTCGCGATGTTGATCGTTGTAATAGCCCTGCAAAATCATTCCCTGCATAACTCACTCCCGCAATATAATATGCCATTTCTTGATTTCGCTGTTGCTGACTCAAGCCACGCTTCTTTCCATCCTTATCAATTGCTTTTAGAACATCAAAGAAAACTTTTTGATCCTGTTTATCCATTCCCGTATTTTTCTCGAACCAATCAGTTTGCTTTTTCTTTTGCACTTGCTTATTGACTCGTTTCGTTGGGTTATAAATTCTAGTATTGACAGTCGGTAATTTAGGAACTGGACGAGCTGTAATTGGGCGGCCTTGGACTTGAACAGTTGACCGATATACTGGACGAGTGATTGCTTGCGGACGCACCACATTTCTAACGATCGTTGGTTGACTCCGCATAACTACTGGTGCTGATCGGCGAGTCGTTGCCTGCCGGACTACCCGTACAGGAACAGGTGAGCGCCTCGATGGCGGCTGCGGATTGAACGTGGCATTGGCAGGACGATTAATTCGGTGGTATACAAAGGTTACCTTGTCAGCTTTTTCTACCGTTAGTTCTTGTCCTCCTGGTGCCGTATAGCCATCAATCACGACTGGCTCTAAGGATAATTTTTCACCATACCTAGCAGTAATTGTTTCTGGACTTTGTAATGCTCGCCCGTCTTGATCCACGAATTCTATTTGGATAGGGAGTTCTTGCCTAGAATAAACAAATTTAATAGTTGTAGCTCCCGTTACCCGGACTGTCTGTAAAACAGGTGTGAGGTACCCTGTAATTTCACTCGGCTGCAGGGTAATTTCAGTATCAAACAGCGCAGTGAGTTGCTTATTTTCATCCAGCAAGTTACCTTCTTCATCAACATACTGTACCGTAATCGGGAAGGTTTTCCGAACATAAACTAAACGGATTGTTTGATTAGCCGTCACCTCAACCGTCTTGGCTTCTGGCGTGTTAAAACCAGTGATTTGCACTGGCTGTAAGGTAATCCGGCTGCCATAGCTACTAGTAATTTCTTGCGGCTCGCTCAAAGCATTACCTTGCTCGTCAACGTATTCTACTCGAGTTTGAAGTTGCTGCTTACTGTAAATAAACTTAATCGTGTCATTTTGACTCACAATTACACTTTGCATCGTTGGGAGCTGATATCCTTCAACAGGGACTGCTTCTAACTGAACCAACGCCCCTTTAACCGCCGTTAGCTCCTGGTGAGAACTCAAACTATTTCCCTGCTCATCAAGGTATTCGACCGTTAAATGATACTCTGGCAGGTATTGATAAATAATTTCTTCTTCATCTGGTGAAATAATATTAGTCTTCGTATCAGTTAATTGATAGTCTTTGATCGTTGGTGCTCCTGGGACTTGTGGAAAGTCATTCGTGCCAGTAACCCTGGTTGCTGGTTGGATTTCTTTTCCTTCATCATCAACGTATTTAACAGTCAAGTGAGTTTGCCGGTTAATCACCAGCTTAGTTTGCAGGGCGGACCCGAATAAGTCATATCGAACCCCCGTGGCGAACTTATAAATGTCATCATTAGCTGGTGCCGGCGCAAAGAAGGTATAGTTAAACCTGCTAAGGTAGGCCACTCCCAAGTATCCGCCGTATGGCAACCCATTTGCCCCGTTTAAGTCAGCACCATAATGATAGGGTCCCGTATGACTACCATCATAAATGACACCATCTTTAATACTCAGATTAGTTTCTTTTGGAATAATTAAAGCGAGGTTGGCAAGATCAGTCGCGACCCCTTGTCCAACATCAATATCTGTGGTAATAAATGAGACAAGGACCGGTTGTTCAATAAAGGTATCATGACGAACAATCTGATATTTGATATCGATATAATTGGCTCCATTATATAAGGCAACGATGGAATTATTACTTGATCCCTTGATATATTGCTCCCCAGTAAATGCTAATCCCTTGGTCCGCCCATCATGGCCAAAACCAGAGTAAGCCATCCAATCATCTTTATCACTATCTTCAACGGTATAAATTAAGTCGAGCTTAGTGCCGGCCAGAGTTTCACCAATATTAGTAATCCGCCCAGAATCGCCATTATTAAAGGTATAAGCTGATACTGGTTCTGTCGGATTATTTTGGCCCCAATAACGTGGATTATTAATCGTTCCGGTAGTCGTACCCTTAATTGGCTGTACTTCCGTCTCATCCGTTCAACCTAACCCATCTTTGGTTAACAAGTTATCATTGGTAAAATGATCCGTTTTTACAGTGACGGTAACAGGGTCAAATACTTCCGTGCCGACTGTGTCTGTATTCGGCTCCCCACTTACTTGGACATCAACAACTTTAGGAGCTTGAGCCGCTTGTTGCGTATCAGTAGCTTGAATTACTGGTGTCTCATTGGGTTGAGTCGTGTCAGCATTAATCGTCTGATTATACAGAGCAAGGCTTGCTAAAACGGTTGTACTAACCAATAATTTACTTTTTATTTTGGTCATAGCTAAAATTCCCCTCGGTTTTAGTTGTGGCTAAAATATCAAATGATAAATTTTCCAAGTAAAAATTATAAAGAATTTCTAAAAAATGTAAATAGTTTTTTGTGAAAGTTTTAATTTTTGTAGAAAGCAAATTAAAAAGCAAACTATTACCTGCCCCACTGGTACGTGGATAACCAATAACAGATTGCTTTTTCTCATAACTTAAGTAGCTTATCAAGCATTACGAATTTGTTAGTCTAATATGTATGATTTTCAATGATTGAATCTGAAATATGCTGAAACTATAAATGTACTATTCTAAAAATCTATTACAATATTGAGCATTTTTTATTAGTTCCCATTGAAACATTAATGTAATTTCCCGATTTGATTTCATGGTTAGCAATATCAAGGTCAAGAGCAAATGCCAAATCCGTTCGTCCAGTATGATCAGTCCCGTTTCCCTGTTCAGATGTTGCTTTAACATTTGTCACAGTGTAGGCTGCTTCATCAACCGGTGTCGTTGGTCCTATTTTCTCACTAGTTGATGCCGTTGTCTTGACGTTTGATTGGCTATCATTTGTGGAAACAACAGCTGGTAATGTAGTTTGAGCAACAACCGACTGGGGCGTTATTCGATTAGAATTTGTATCAGCTTGGGCGATCTCACCATTAAGGCCGAGAGCAATACTTGTTCCCAATAACAACACTAAGCTTGCGCAAGGCAAAGTGCTGCGTTAGCGGTATATTCTTTGTCAACCGTTCAACTTGATTATTCTTTGCAGTCAATACGAACTCCTCCTAAATTAATCATTAAAATTTTACTGATCAACCCTTTAATAAAAAGGTTAACTATTAATCAAGTAGAACAGATCTAGTAAAAATTTTACAAATCAATTCCATTGATCGATGGTTGGTAGATGTGGCTTAAGCATCAATTTACAAACATAATAAAACAATCCAATTATAATTACAAGTTGATAAATGATTTAAAATTAAGATACAAAAAAACTGCCTTACAACACCACTATTGTAAGGCAGTTTTTTTAGACAATGCATCGAGTATTACCGTAAGTAATTAAGCAAGCATTGCATAAGTGTTAAGCCATTGCAATAAACCCTTGCTCTCTGCATTGTTATAATAATTACCATGTGATAAATTTTATAACTTATCTACACTTATAGAATAACAGGATTTAAATAAATTTCAATACATAAGTTGATGTTTTTTGCCGTTTTGAGGCCCTTTTAGGCATTTTAGTCTTCCTTAACGCTGATAAATAAAGACTTTTATTCCATATTTCATAAATGCCAAATTTTAATTTCGATTGTCATTAATAGAAAGTTCAAGCATTAATTGTTAATTATTGACTGCCTTTATATTTATCACTCGATATAAATGTCTTTTTTCTACAAAACAGCAATTAGTTAATCTATATAATTTTATCTAACTAAAAGGAAAACGAGGAGTGAAGAGCTTTCACTTCTTCAAATCCTCGTTTAATCTTAATTTTGATGATGTTTTTCAACAGCGTCAACTAGTTCTTCCAATGATTGACTACCAAAAATAACTGGATCATCATCAATCATTGTTGCTGGAACACTCATGATCTTCTTTTCTTTCCGTAATTCCGGGAAGTGTTGCAGATCAATCATCGTGGCAGTAATTCCCGCATTTAGAGAAGCCATTCGTTGACAAGCGGCAACAACGTCAGGACAGAAATGACAAGTTAAGGAAACACCAATCCGAATCTTAGTTGGGGCAAGTTCCTTAATTCGTTCTACCATTTCTGGCGCAATCGTTTGTCCGGGACCGGCAACGTTGTAGACACCTAGAACCAAGGAGTTTAATTCGTGCCCAGTTGGAATCCCCGCATAGTGTAAGCCAGTATCATTACCATCCGCATCAAGTAGGCGTAGTTGTGGCAAGTACTTTACGTCTGCTGGTGCCGGCTTAGTCTCCATCTGCAAATGCTTATCAAGAGATGCAAATTCTTCAACAAAGCTTGCTAACTGATTACTAAGATCTGTCCCATTAGTTAACACTTGGAGTTTAATATCCTTGGTTAAACGGGCAAAGATTGGCTGTAATTGTTGGTCAATCTCGGCTGGTAGCCAGTTTCCTTCATGCGGTGTCGTATTTTCCTGTTGGTTAAGTTCACTCGTTTGCCCCACGGTCTTAGCAGGCTTTTTATTCGTTTCTGCATGAATGGGGATACCTTGCTTTTCCTTTTGCATAATAATGTATCGTTCTGCAGCAGTGGAAGCAACCGCCCCATCAGATGCAGCAGTCACGATCTGACGAAGATTTTTATGGATAACATCCCCCGCAGCGTAAACGCCATCGATGTTTGTCTTACCATTTTCATCCGTCATGATATAGCCCCGATCATCCAAATCAAGGATATTAGCTAATGCTTTCGTTGCGGGTTGCGTACCAATATAAATGAACATCCCAAATGTCTGGTCACCGTCATTGACATGATAAACCGTCTCTTCACCAGTCTTGTTATTCACCAAGGTAGCAGTGGTAAGGTAATCATCCCCACTAACTTCCTTTACCTCAGTATTGTATTCCACACTAACTTTCGGATTATCTAAGGCGCGTTTAGCCGTCAATACAGGACATGCAAAATGATCACCGCGAACTAAAACAGTAACGTGCTTGGCAAAGCGACTCAAATAGTCAGCTTCTTCAGCGGCCGCATATCCACCACCGACAACAAATACTTGGAGGCCGGTAAAGAGCTCACCATCACAAGTTGAGCAGTAGGCAATTCCTCGACCACGAAATTCATTTTCACCAGGAAAACCAACTTTTTTAGGATTAGCACCAGTCGCAATAATTACGCTTCGGGCAGTATATTTTTGCCCACTCTTGCCAATCAATGTCTTAACTTCACCAGTAAGATCAAATTTTTCAACGGCATCATGTTGAATTTCAACCCCAAAGCTAGCGACTTGGCTTTGCATCTGGTTCATCAATTGGGTCCCGTCAACCTTTTCGACAGCTGGATAGTTATAAACTACCGAGGTCGTTGTTACCTGACCGCCGACAGTATCTCCTTCTAAAATCAATGTATCCAACGTCGCACGTCCAGCATATAAGCCAGCAGATAATCCCGCTGGCCCAGCACCAACGATGATTAAATCATATAAATGTTGTTCTGCCATTTAGCTCACCAAATTAAAGCTTACCAACTAAATCAAGGCTTGGCTTAATTGAATCCTGACCTGGCTTCCAGTTTGCTGGGCAGACACGGTCACCATGTTCACGAACGAATTGGGCAGCTTGGAGTGTCCGTAAAATCTCATCAGCACTCCGACCAATTCCCATATTGTTAATTGTGTAGGATTGGATAATACCATCAGGATCAACAATGAAGACTCCCCGGTATGCTTGACCAGCATCTTCATCAAGTACATCAAACATCCGGGCTAACTTACCAGCTGGGTCAGCAAGCATTGGATACTTAATCTTGCCAATCTTGTCAGAAGCTTGAGCCCATGCTTTGTGGACAAATTCGGTATCCTCAGAAACGGAGTAAATCTCAGCATTGGCTTTCTTGAAGTCTTCGTACTTGTCTTGTAAAGCTTCCAATTCAGTTGGACAAACAAATGAGAAGTCAGCTGGGTAGAAGAAGAAAATACTCCACTTACCTAAAACATCTTTCTTTGATACTGCGGTTGTTTCACCATCATGATAAGCATTTACCTTAAAATCTTCAATTTCATGTCCTACAAAGTTCATGTATATCCTCTCCTTAAATTAGAATCATTCTTAACTACAATTCTTAGTATAATCTTTTTATGCTAATTTGCAAGTGATTTTAGAATAATTCTAAAAAAGATCAAATTTCTTTACCGAAGATTTTCGTCTTAATAGCCTGTCCAGTTGGCGTTCCAGCTAGTCCACCGAGACCTGTCTCCCGTAATTCAACTGGCATTGATCGACCAACCTTATCAAGTGCAGAAATACATTCATCGGCCGGGATCATACTCGTACAACCAGCAAGTGCCATATCCGCCGCAATCAATGCGTTTCCGGCCCCAATTGCATTTCGTTTAACACAAGGGATTTCTACTAGGCCAGCAATCGGATCACATACCAAGCCTAATAAGTTACTAAGAGCAATTGCTAGTGCTTGACTGCTTTGTTCGGGAGTACCACCTGCTGCTTCAACAGCCGCCGCGGCAGTCATTGCTGATGCTGAACCAACTTCTTCTTGACAGCCACCTGTCGCACCAGCAATTCCCGCATGATTGGCAATAATTAAGCCCAAACCACCAGCAGTAAATAAAAAGCGAATTATCTGGTCTTCATTAAGCCCTAATCGTTGTTCCAACATAAAGAGAGCGCCAGGAAGGGTACCTGATGAACCGGCAGTCGGAGTTGCACAGATGACTCCCATTGCTGCGTTAACCTCGTTCGTTGCAATCGCATTTTCCACAGCAGCCATCATGACATCACCGGAGAGAGTCTTTCCTTTCGCACGATATTTCTTCAGCTTAATCGCCTCGCCTCCAGTTAGACCAGTTTTCGATCGAACTCCCAGCTCATTTTCACCCTGCTTAATTGCAGCCCGCATTGTCAGTAAGTTCGCTCGCATCCGTTGCCAAACTTCTTCTCGATTAAGACCGGATTCATGACATTCTGCCGCGATTACTAGTTCTGATAGCGGTTTTCGCTGCGTCTCTGCAGTTTGAACTAAATCTTTAACACTTTGGTACATCATTCTTCTCCTAAAGACAAATTACAGTCGGATACTGCTTCTCAAAATAAGCAATCGTCGCTGGTTGCATCGGTTTCTTAATATCATAGACGTAGATATCACAATCATCTGCCCGTAATACTTGGCGTCGGGTAAATGGTGCTTTTTCTTCTAAATCAGCATTAATTGCCAACGCATTGGCCATCTGCTTACTATAATCACGGAAAATAACAATCGGCAATGGTCCAGCCGGCAAAATATCAACACCATCGAGGCTAATTGCCCTTATTTCAATTGCTCCACCACCGATCGAACAACCAGCAACCGTTACTTTTGTCTTATCCCCAATCATTTGAAGAATAGCTGTGTTGGGATGGTGAATTGGACTTTCACCCGCTTCTTCAACAAAACGAAGATCCATTCCTCCTTGGCGAGCAATCATTGGCGCCGCTGGAACCCGCGAATCGTCTGGTGAAAATCCTAACAGTCCCGCCGCAATCGCATAGTCTGTGCCATGACCACGATGCGTCTGAGCAAAAGACCCATAATAGTGAACGGTTACTTTAGGTGGAACCGTACCAAAAAGCTTATTTGCGACTCGACCAATCTTGACCGCTCCCGCAGTATGCGAACTAGAAGGACCAATCATTACCGGTCCAATAATGTCAAAAACACTTTTATAGTTATTTTTCATGTTGTTGTTCCCTTAAAAAAATAAAAATAGAGGTTGAAAGAAAACGCAAGTTTTTCTCAACCTCTTCATTATAATTACTTTTTCTTTTTATGAAAGCCAAGAAATGACCAGAAGCCGCGATGACCACCAGATTTTTTCTTTGGTTTCTTTTCTTCTTTTCGCTCTTCTTTGGCAGCTTTTTCAGCGAGAGCCTTTTGCTTAGCGAGAATTGCTTCACGCTTTTGCCGTTCTTTTTCAGCCTCTTTCCGTGCCGCCATGGCCTTTTTAGCCCGTGCTGCCCGTTGCTGAGCAGCCTCCTTCATTAATTGTGGTCGCATCTGTTCCATTGTATCAAACATTGTTGCAACCTTAATAGCTGTCTTGTTAGCTAAGGCTTGATCAGTATTTGAAGCCACTTCAATATTATGGGCTGCTGCAATCTCACGTTCCCAGTATTGTTGTGTCTTAATAGGTAAACCAGTAAACTCCTGGCTCCGTAAGAACTGACCTGCTCGTGATAATTGCATCTTCAAAGAATGCTTATCAGTTTGCTGACCATTTAATGCTTTTCGTGAGTTATAGATTGCTTGATCAACAAGGTCGACCATTGCTTGTGGTTCATTATATCCTTCTCTATGCTCTTGAAGGATATCCTCCCCCATTCTAATAGCTTCATCATAAAGGCCCTTAGAACGATCAGTCCCATTAAAGTATTTATATGTTTGCCTTACACGTACTTGATCAGCTACATCTTTACTTAGTTGATCAAAAACTACTTTTTCGTTCATTAGATTTCCACCGCCCGACTTTACTCGTCTACTATTCTTAGTATAGCAGTTATTGACCGCGAACGAAGCTAAAATGTCAATTTTTTTAGAAGATTATCGAAAAATTTACGAGCTTGACAGTTTGAACAAAGAGTAATCAAGCTATTATTAGTCTTAATTTTCGTCCATTATTCAAAAAAGGAGTTATCGAGAAGAATATTTCTCGACAACTCCTTATAAATATGATTTAACTTACCAACTAGCCTTACGAACACCAGGGATTTGACCCTTGTGTGCTAGTTCACGGAATTTAATCCGTGACATTCCAAACTTACGCATGTAGGCATGTGGTCGGCCATCGTAACGATCACGATTGTGAAGACGAACCGCGCTAGAGTTACGAGGGAGCTTGGATAAACCGATGTAGTCGCCCTTCGCCTTTAATTCTTTGCGCTTTTCAGCGTATTTCTTTACTAAAGCTTCTTGGTGATGTAATTTAGCAATCTTTGACTTTTTTGCCATTAAGTAGTTCTCCTTTTATATTAAAAACTTTGTCTACTATACAATTACTATTTAAAATTAAAACATCTGCGAACTCTTTTCATTTTAATATTATCGCTGATACTTACAAAAAATACAAGGATTTTGCACTGCTTTTTGACTTTTCTTAACCATTTAGTTTTTTCGCGTATTTACGGTATTCGTCAGCATAATTATATTGATTATTATATTCAGTTAAGAGATCATCATCATGAGTATAAGCACGCCCCGTCACCATCATCTTCTTGTAAAGGTCACGGTACGGCAAATCACTCTTATCTGCAAGTTGTTTTTCCTGATCGCGACTATATCCAATATGGCGGAAGCTGGTTTCAGCTAACCCAAGATCATCGACTTCAAGAATTAGATAATGGGCCCGCAAATCACGCTGGAGAGGTTGCCAGTGGTTGAATGGCTCACCGACTGCTCCTGGGTTTAAAACCATGCGTTCATCACTCCCATATCGCAAAAGATCATGGTGAACATGAGCATAAATGGCAATATCAACTGGTTCACCAGCGACATTAAACAGCTTATCAAAGTTTTCACTAGCTTGCGTGGGAAAAAGGTCTTGGCCCATATTAAGCCAAGGTAAATTATGGGAAATACCAAAATTAAGCGGGCCCACACGTTTCGTCACGTGCATCGGCCAACTTGCAATTTTATCAACCATTCCGTCAGGGGCATATTCTGCAACATACTGGGCTAACCGTGCAAAGTAAATGTGGGAAGGACGTTCCATATCCATCATTCCGCGAGCACCACGCACAACTAGGTCATCCCAATTTCCTCGTACAATTACTGTCGGCTTCATTTCTTGTAAAATTTCCCAAATTGGTTTTACACTTGGACCCGGCATTAGTAAATCACCAATAAACCAATATTCATCAACATGTTGTGCTATGCTATCGCGATACATTGCTTGCAACGCTGTTAGATTTCCATGCGTATCTGAAAAGACTGCAATCCTCTTTTTCACAGATGATTTCCCCTTTCTTACCTTCATTAATATATTAGCAAATTTTCGAAAAGGAATGCTAAATTAATTTGTATTTTCGGAAGGGATTCCCACATTACAAATTATTTTGTTACAATATAGTTTTATGAACAAATCATTTTAGGAGATGATAATTGAAATGGATTCGGAAGTCGCAAGAGGAAAATTTCCTCACGGTTGGCACCGAACTTTTTACACCCTTTGGCTCGGCGCGTTCATCACCGGGATGGGCTACTCGATGACGATGCCGTTTATTTCACTTTTTATTGCAGAATTAGGAAACTTTACGCGTTTTCAGCTCAACATCTATTCAGGACTAGCATTTGGTGTGACCTTCATTAGTCAAGCCATTGTTTCACCATTCTGGGGCAGTCTGGCTGATCGTAAAGGACGAAAACTGATGTGTATGCGTGCATCGGGAGTAATGGCTTGTACAATCTGTGCAATTGGGTTTGCTCAAAGTGTCTGGATGATTATCGGCATGCGGTTCCTTCAAGGAGTCTTTTCTGGTTACATTAATAACGCTACTGCTTTAATGGCCGGCGAAACACCCCATAATAAATCAGGGTGGGTAATGGCAGCGATGACCACTGCTGGGGTAGCCGGCAATCTGGTTGGTCCTTTACTTGGTGGTTTCTTATCAGGATTGTTTGGGTACCGAATCCCATTCTTCATCACCGGAGCACTAATGTTTTGTGTCTTTCTCAGTACGTGGCTATTGACGGTAGAACACTTTACCCCAATTAAAAAAGATGCCATGAAACCAATGAAAGAAATTATTCATAATCTAGATAATCCTCCATTGATCTTCGTTATGTTCTTAACCACAATGATCGTTACCTCTTCTACAATGTCGATTGATCCAATTATCAGTTTGTACGTTCGGCAATTAATGGGCGGGCACGGTAATATTGCATTTGTCGCTGGGATTGTTGCTGCTACGCCCGGCTTAGGAACGTTACTTGCCGCTTCAAAGGTTGGTCACACGATGGACCGGATTGGACCAGAGAAAGTATTGCAGATTGGGATTCTTACGGCGTTCATCCTCTTTATTCCAATGACCATTACTAAATCTCCATGGGCTTTGGCATTCTGGCGATTCTTGCTTGGTTTAGCAAATGCGGCGTTAATGCCTGCTACCCAAACGGTCCTAACTCTTGATGTCCCCACTGAAGCATTCGGTCGGATCTTTAGTTATAATCAATCCTTCCAGGCTGCCGGTGCGGTGTTAGGATCAATTCTGGGATCATTCATTTCTGGGATTTCTAGTTATGAAATGGTCTTTATCATTACTGGTTTGACTCTCCTACTTAACTTTATCTTGGTTATGTTGGTTAGGCCAAAGAAGCAGCTTACAGAATAATTTACAGAAAAGAGAAAATCATGGTTCAAACAAATAAATTATTAAATGAACACGAAGTAAATAACTTATTTTCCCGGGTTGCTCCCCGCTACGACTTATTAAACAATGTGATTAGTCTAGGAACACAGAAAATATGGCGGCACGAACTTTTTAACCAGCTTCAAATTAAGCCTACTGATAACGCCTTAGACGTCTGCTGCGGAACCGGGGATCTCGCCATCGCGCTGGCTAAGCGGATCTCTAACGGACGAGTAACTGGGCTTGATTTTAATAAAGAAATGTTGGAGATCGCTAAAGAAAAGACAAAAACGATTGGTAACCTTTTCTTGGTCCAGGGGGATGCCATGGCGCTCCCGTTTGATGACAATAGTTTTGATATCGTCACCATCGGCTTTGGCTTACGAAATGTCCCAGATGCAGATAAGGCGCTCAGTGAGATTTACCGGGTCCTCAAGCCTGGTGGTCAATTCGTCAGCTTGGAAATGTCTCAACCGACTAATTCAATTATTAAAGTCGGCTGGAAAGCTTACTTTTCAGCCTTTCCATTGATGGCTTCATTAGCTGGTGGACATTACCGCGATTATCAATATTTAAAGAAAACCAGCCAACAATTCGTTTCCGCCCATCAACTTGCGCGGATGATGAAGGCAGTTGGATTTAAGGAAGTCCATTATCAACCATTGAACTTTGGCGCAGCTGCATTACACTTTGGCGATAAGTAAAAGGGAGCGAGGTGAAAGTCATTCATGACTATCTCGCTCCTTTTAGAAAAAGCAGAGTTAAATGAAACCTTTGAATAAAATTCATTTAACTCTGCTTTATTTTAAATCAGCCCAATTGCAAACGTTACGACTTGCACCAATGACCCAATTAATAATATTTTAACTGCACATGGGAATGTCTCTTTCTTAACTTGTTTAGCAAATAGCAGCCGTGTTTGCTTAACCACAAATGGAATGATCAATAAGGTTAACAAGACTGTCCATGGTGCGAAATGAAGAACCACGGCGAAAATAATAGTTAAAAATGCTAAAACATTCTTAATAGCAAACGCGTATAGACCATTTTTCTGCCCAATAAAGTGAATAACCGTATGACGGTGATTATCTTCATCTTCACCCGCATCACAAATATTATTTGCTAAGAGTAGGTTGGAAATCCATAATTCATCTGGTAAAGCAACGAGAAAGACCACCCCGATGCTTGACCAGGACCATGTAAACTGCGGGCCAACATTAATAAAGACAGAAATAAGGGTAATCATGAACCCCATTGTAAATCCCGAAGCAAATTCGCCAACTGGTAATCCTGATAAAGGGAACGGACCAGAAGAGTAAAGAATGCCGATCGCAAAACAAAAAATCCCCATCCATAATAGCGGCAGGCCAACACGGGTAACTAAATAGATGCCAATTAAGCCAGCTACTACACTAAAGGTAAGCAAAAGGCCGAGAACTAAGCGCGGCGAAATATTCTCCCGTCCAATAATGTTCGTATTTTTCTTATAATCAACGGTATCAATAGCATGGTTATAATCATTATAATTATCCATCATATCAACTGCCATATTGAATAATAGCATTGCAATGAAAAACAGAACTGAATTCATTAGGTTTAGTGAATGATAATAATAGACACTAAGGCAAACCCCGAGGAGCATCGGTAAGATACTGGCAGTTTTGGCCTTAATTTCTACTAATTCTAAAAAAACATTTAACGACATTTAGTAAATTTTCCTTTCATAATTCCTTAGTTGTTCGGTACAATATAGATGGTACACCATAACAAAGGAATTATCGATTAATGAAACAACATTTTTTCCATACCTATCCGGCGATTAATAACGCTCTAGGTAAAGTAAATCAAATAATTAATGACCGGATTACAATTAAAAACACCCAGCTACACGACGCCTTGCAACAGATGGCTTCAAATGGTGGTAAATATCTTCGTCCAGTGTTTTTCCTTTTATTTGCAAATATCAATCATCAAACTGTAGCGGAGCAAGAAAAATTAATTAAAATTGCTGCTTCACTTGAGGTTTTACACATGGCTACTTTGATCCATGACGATATTATTGATGATTCACCTAAGCGTCGTGGAGCTGTCAGTGTCCAAGCCGCCTTTGGTAAAGATACGGCTGTCTATACTGGAGACTTCCTTTTTACTATCTTCTTTGATCTCCTCGTAGAAACAATGACCGGGTCAGCCTACTTGACACGAAATGCTCGGACGATGCGCAGAATTCTTACTGGAGAACTAGGACAAATGGATAATCGCTTTGATCTTGATCAATCATTACTCGATTATTATCGCAATGTAAACGGCAAAACGGCTGCCATTTTTAGTCTTGCCGCTGAAGAAGGAGCCTATTTTGGTCATGCCGATCATCGGACCATCAATTTAGCCAAACGAATTGGCCAAAACATTGGGATTAGCTTCCAGATATTAGATGATATCCTTGATTATTCAGGGGATGAACGTCTTAACAAGCCCGTTTTGGAGGATTTAGCAACCGGTGTTTACTCCCTCCCCCTTCTTTTAACCTTACAAAATCATCGTCATGAATTAGAACCGTTACTTGCCAAGAAACGCCAAATGACGATTGAAGATATGGAAAAAGTCCAAAAGATTGTTGTCACTCATGGCGGTGTTAAACAGGCACAAGAGATTGCTACTAAGTTTACACAAAAAGCGCAAAACGAAATCGATGAATTAGCAGATAAGCATACTCGAAAGATGTTGAAGTTGGTAGCAAAGAAGTTATTGACGAGAGTAAATTAAAAAAGATAAGCCTAAGGAAATTCCATTTCTCAGTCTTATCTTTTTTTATTCTTGAACCAAGATCTCAACATCCCACGAATCAAGCATCGTTTCAGGTGAAGTGTCAGTCAAAAGGTCTCGATAACCCTTTTGAAATTCTACTGGCAATGGCTGTTTACTCTTTCCCATATTAAGGACAAAGTAAATATCCTGACCTGCTGAATTTTGGCGTTTCGTTATCTCCAATTCTGTTGGCTCTTTAACTAACGCAGAAAGGTGCATATCATCAACAATATGCATAATGATCTTACGGAGACTAGCATGGTCAAGGCGACTACCAACATACCATGCTTTCCCCTTTGAATAGGTATTCTCGGTTACCGCGGGAGTCCCAGCGTAAAATTCACTAGCGTATTTAGCCAAGACATGGGCTCCATTAAGGCGAATTAAGTCCGCTATCAAATGTCCCGTTAATTCATCCCCAGTCGTCATTGCTAATTTAATATCTTTATCGGGTAAGATTGCATCACTTTCTTCAACCCACAGCCCCATTACATCTTTTAATGGTCCAGGATAACCGCCTGGATAAATATTATCGGATTCTTTTACCATTCCGGACATAAAACTAGTAATAAAATTACCACCGTTAGCAACATAATCCGTAATTTTTTTGCCTAAGCCATCCTTAATCATGTAAAGAACGGGGGCGACTATAAGATCATATTGGCTAAAATCATCGTCAACGGAAATTACATCAGTCGGAATATTTAGCTCATAAAATTGCCGGTAATAATCAAGAATAATTGGTACATATTTTAGGTCCTGAGTAATACCATCGACATACTCAAAAGACCAGAAATTACTCCAGTCAAAGATAAGGGCCACCCGCGCTTTAGTCTGAGAATTCTTAATAACCGGGCCCACTTTTCTTAAATCATGACCTAATTTCGCCACTTCCTTAAATGCCCGGGTATCAGTCCGGTTGGCGTGACTAATCACGGCACCATGAAACTTTTCTGATCCGCCCAGTGCCTGCTTCAACTGGAAAAATTGAACGGTATCCGCACCATGCGCAACTGCCTGTAATTCAGTGGCCGCCATCTGTCCTGGACGTTTTAATGGGCTATATGGTTGCCAATTAACTTGGGATGGTGTCGACTCCATCAACATAAACGGCTGGTGTTTTAAGGAACGCATCAAATCATATAGGAATGCTGGTTGATAAAACGGCGCATCATAAGCCGGATAACTATCATATGATATGATGTCTTGCGCACTCGCCCACTGCTGATAATCAATCATTTTATTGGGCAGACCATGAAAGTTAGTAGTGACTAAGGTCGTTGGATCATATTTTTCGATGATTTGCTTTTCCATTTTAAATAAATCAAGCATTTGGGTCGATTGAAAACGTAAATAATCAATTGAAAGGCCGGCGACAATTATTTCTGATCCTTCTGGGCCCCAAGCATCACCAAGTTCATTGGGTACAACAATCTCATCCCAATCATGAATTGTATGACTCCAAACGTTCATGTTCCAGGCATCGTTAAGGTTATCCAAAGTTTGATAGCGTGCCGTTAGCCATTGCCGAAATTCTGTTTGGCATTCTTCACAATAACAATTGCCACCATATTCATTATTAACATGCCAAACAACAATATGCGGATTATCGCCATACCTTTTAGCAAGCTGTTCAACAAGATTTTTAGCTAAACGTCGATAGTTTTGACTACTTGGACAAAAGTTATGCCGAGCACCAAATACATGGCGGCGTCCTTGGTAGTCAACCCGCGCAACATCTGGATATTTTTTGAACATCCAAGCGGGCATCGCGGCGGTTGAGGTAGCAAGAACAATATCAAAATCAGCCGCCGTTAATTCTTTGATAATCTTATCAAGCTTGGTAAAATCGTATTTTCCCTCCTGCGGTTCAAGCAAAGCCCATGAAAAAACATTGATCGTGGCGGAATTTATATCTGCCTGTTTAAATACTTTAATATCTTCAACCCACGTTTCTTCTGGCCACTGTTCGGGATTATAGTCGCCACCATATAAGAAATGAGGTAATTCTCTCTTTATCATTTTCTCACCTTATTTAAATTCTACTGTTACTACCTTATCGCCATGTTTAACGGTCTTTCCGGGAGTAAAGCCATTAGCTGCTTCAATATTATGCGGTTGCGCAAAGAAAGTAATTACCCAATCTTCATATCCGCTTTGTCTAATCAATTCACGATCAAAATCAAAGAGTAGCTGTCCCTTTTTAACGACTTGGCCGTCATCATAATGAGCATTGAATCCTGCACCACGCATATTTACGGTCCCGACACCAATATGAACAATTATTTCTAATCCTTTGTCAGAAGTAATGCCAAACGCATGACGGGTGCCAAACGTAAAGTTAATCTTTCCGTCAAATGGGGCATACAATTTATCACCTGTTGGCTTAATTGCAAAGCCTTTGCCGGGGAACGGTTGACCATCACGATCGACAACTTCTTTCATGGCGACTAATTCTCCATCTGTTGGCGCATAAATCGTTTCTTCTTTAAGACCAGTTGATGATGGCAACGCTTCACTTGTCAGTTCTCCTTGTGCTAATTTGTCCTTTAATTTTTCAACTACTTCCGCATGAACTTCTTCACTCAATTTCACCTTAAAAAGGAAGACAAAAATTGACAAAACAGCTAATACCAGCGGGATATAAAAGGCCATGCTATCAAAAGTCCGAATATCATGACCTGTCATGTCAGCAGCAGTTGCGCTCCCCGTCATTCCGGCCGCGATTGCGATATAACCGACAAGTCCATTTGAGATCGCCCCTGTTAATTTATCAATCATTGGTCGCACAGCAAGAACTACCGCTTCATTTCGTTGCCCAGACTTTAATTGGCCATATTCAATTGCATCCGTTAATGTTAAAACTGTTACCAATTGGGCAAAATTAATGTTAAACAAGACTAATCCAAAGTCCATCATTAAAACATTAGAGCGGGCAAAAATAAAGATTAAATATGCTAAACTCATGCAGACTTGGCCACCAATGAATAGCCATTTCCGCGGAATAAATTTATTCAAAATAGGATAAAGAGGACTAGTACAAAAACCGATAATTGTCGCGATAACCCCAACAATCCAGAATTCACCAGGTTTACCAATAACAAACTTGTAAAGGTAGAAAAGGACACCATTAGTTACAACATAGGCACATGAATAAAGTAAATATGCCAAACTTGGCCATAAGATTTGATCATTATGAAAAATTGCCGAAAAGACTTCGCGAATAGTTGTCTTATCTTGAGCCGACTTACGGATCACATTGTAATTTTCTTTCGTCCCAACACAAACAACCACAGCACAGATAACAGCTAATGCCGAAATGATGGCAGCAAAAGCAAACCAACCAGCAGGCCCTTGGCGATGTTGACCAGTAGCTAAATAAGTAAAGGTTGTTACAATCGGGACCACGATAATCGTTAATCCATTCCAGCCAAGGGTTCCCGCAAAGGCACCTAGAGCAGTATAAACACCCCGCTCTTCAGAATCTTCACTTAAAGCGGGTACCATTCCCCAATATGAAACATCAGAAAATGAGTAGAAAATATCAAACGTAATGAAAATAATAACAAATAGAATGGCAAAAAGAACCCAATTATATTTTGCTAAGCCAAAGATTCCGGTAAAGAGGATCAACAATAAAATCGCACTAACAATATTTCCCATTAAAATCCACGGCTTAAATTTTCCCCACCGGGTTTTCGTATTATCAACAATATTTCCTAATAATGGATCAATTAATAACTCCAAAATTCGGACAGAAACAATCAAACCGGTAATCAAACCAATTAGTTTATTAGCAACCGATTTACTTAGTCCTGCGAACATTCCACTTGTTACAAAGATAATAAAGTAAGTACTCATTACTCCATAAAATGCGGAGTGCCCCAAATTACCAAAGCAAAACGAAGCACGAGAAACAAGCTGTTTTCCCGTGAGCTTATGGCTATGTGTCATATTTACAACCTCCAAACTACAACTTTCTGCAATCGCTTACAAATATATTATAATTCTTTAGTTGTTTTTAGTAAATATTTATTTAAAAAGTAAAAACATTACTAAACGGATATAAAAAATAGCTAATCTACGAAACGTTGCTACGAATACTGATTAGCTACTTATTTTCTTCGGGAAAGCTTTTCCGAAAAACAATATCGGTATTTACTGTCAGATGAACGTGCGGACGCTGGGGATGGGTTATTAAATCTTGGAGAAGGTTAAGTGCCATCCGGCTAAGCGTTTCTTGATTGATATTGTAAGACGTTAACGGCGGTGAAACATACTTAGCAACTTCACTGTTATTAATACTTATCACGACCGTATCACGTGGCACAATTACCCCTGCTTCATTGAAAGCTTGGAGAACACCAACGCTTAACGTATCAGAGGCAATAATAAAAGCTTCCGGTAAATTATCACCGCTTTGCTCAAGGACTCGTTTACCAAGTTGATAACCGTTTTTTACATTAAAAGGCCCATTCACATATAATGGCGCTTCTTTTATCCCTTGCATCCCTGTAAATTCACGAAAGGCTATTTCACGGGCATCAGCTTGTTGGACATTATTAAGGTTAAGACCTTTGCCACCAATAAAACCGATTCGTTCATAGCCTGCTTGGGTGAGACGGTGAAGTGCATCCTGAATCGTTAATTCAAGATTAGGCTGGACAGAATCAAATAATTGCGGCATCGGATTAATATCAACAAAAACCCCATGCGGTAAATATTGGTGAAGTTCGATAAGCTGGTCTTGCGTTACCCGGTCTGCCCCCACGCCAATAAATCCTTGGAACGAATCAGCCGCCGCAATTAAATCTTTGATATTACTAAAGATCTCAACCTGTGCTCCCGCCTCATCGACTTCTTTAATAATTGCATTTCGCAAAAACGTAAAATATTCATCTTGCAGTTGTTCTTTACCGCTTACCCGATACAATAAAGCAAGATTAGGACGAATTGGTTGCTGCTGAGAATTCTTTTTATGATCATTCCAATAGCCAAGCTCGTTAGCCACCGTCATTATCTTATTACGGGTACTTGGACTGATCGATAAATTTTGGTCATTATTCAAAAGACGCGAAACCGTTGCTGGTGAGTACCCTGACTTTTTCGCGATTTCTTTAATTGTCGCCATTATTTTTCACCTCTTTTAGTAATAGGTTTAGTAAATATTATACACTAGTTTGAAGATAGAGGTGATAGTTCAATTGACTGATCTTTTTCTTAATTATTTTTCCTTGTTTATTTCCCTTAAAATGATCATAATTAAGAGGACGATATTTATTGATGAGGAGATTTACATTATGAATAAAATTTCTAAAGGCCTTATCCTTGCTCTTGCCGGTATTACTGTTGGAACTAGTACTGGACTTAGCACTACCTTTTTTCAATCAACCAGTGTTGCCTATGCTGCTGAGATGACAAAGGAAAAGAATGATTTAGCCAACCGTTATATTGCTGATTATTTAGGCAACTGTCAACAATATGAACAGAATGACAAAACATTCAAAGGCTTTTCTTCAATCAAGGATATTACCTATTCGCGGGACAACAAGATTAAAATTGATGTTAATAATGATATCTATCAATTATCTAAAGCCCGTCGTTCACTTTTGATTCAAGATTTGCAAAATGGTGTGTATGGCACATTAGCAGACAACGACCTTAAGAAGTTATCTGAAAAAGATATTCAAAAAGGCTGCCCAACTACTGTTTACTTGAATGGAAAAGTAATTGGCCACACTGCCAAGAATGATAACCACCATATTATTTGGAATAAATAACAAAATAAGAGATTTGGGACAAAGTCGGTGCTCCAAATCTCTTATTTTCATTTAAAGATCGATTTCTAGAATAATTGGCGTATGATCGCGACGTTCTCCACTATCGATCATCCCCGCTTCTGTAATCTTATCAGCAAGCCGGTCACTGACTAACCAGTAATCAATTCTCCAGCCAGAGTTATTTTGTTTACTAGTAATTACCCGTTGTGCCCACCAAGAATAAACTCCCTTTTCGTCGGGGTGAAGGTGCCGGAAACTATCGGTAAAGCCAGCAGCTAATAGTTTTGAGAAATGCGTACGTTCTTCATCAGTAAAGCCAGCTGAATGATGGTTGGTCGCTGGATGGGCTAAATCAATCTCCTCATGAGCTACATTAAAGTCACCACTAGCGATTACCGGTTTTTGTTGGTCAAGTTCACGCAAGTAGTCCCGGTAACAATCATCCCATGTTTGTCGTTCATCTAACCGCTTAAGCCCATTACCGGAATTTGGTGTATATACTTCTGTAACATAAAAGTCTGGGAATTCGAGGGTAATGATTCTTCCCTCATCGTCCATTGGTTCTGGTGCATTAATTTTAGGATAAGTTACTTTCGGCTCATATTGGGCTAAATAAAGGTACATGGTCCCAGCATACCCCTTCCGTGCTGGTTCAACGGAACTTCGCCATGCCACTTCATAATTGGGGAATAATTCTTGTAAAATCATCAAATGCTTCTTGGTTGGGCCATTCTTTGATAGCTTAGTCTCTTGAATGGCGATGACATCTGGCTTCATTGCCGCAATCTTTTTTAATACTTCCCGCGTTTCCCCTGCCCGTACAGAGGTTCCAGTTAGTGCTGCATTAATTGAATCAATGTTCCACGAAATAAATTTCACAGCTATTTCTCCTTTTTATTTCTTGATTTAAGGTCGCTTTCTTTGATGAATACCCCATCGGCAGTTGTCTTACCCGTTCGCTTTGCAATTTCTTGATAAGCTGCGGTAAGCGCTTGTTGATGGTCAACGCCTACTAATTTACAAAAGATTAGCAGTGCAATCTGTAAGTCACCAATGCTATCGATAAGCTTAGCCTGATTTTCCTTATTATACGCACTAGAAAGTTCGCCAAGCTCTTCTGCCATCTTCATAAATTCGACACGTGGATCCGCGTGGTCAATCCCGCGTTCATGCGCCCACTTATCAATTTTTTGAAACAGATCCTCGTAATTCATCACATGTCACCTCATCAAGTGATAATTCTAGTCTTAACTATAAGATAAAAGAACTAGCTACGCAATAAGAAAATTTCACGCAAGCCTTCTTAACAGTATTTATCTATCACCGCTGTTATAATTATTGCTAAGGAAAGGAAGTGAAAGAAATGGACTTAACCAAGTATCGAATCGACCCTGCTAAGTTTGCTTTAGCTTGTGTGCAAAGTTCACCGGACCTTACCACTCAAGACAAATTAAGGGTTTATAAGGAAGCATACGAAGAAGCGCTTACTTTCTATCACCAAATTCAAACAGCCGTTATTAATAAAGGCCGTTCAAAAGAAGACCACAGTTTAAAGGAAATGGGAGACTTTTTCGATTTAAAGAACTAAATTAATCACCGAACTCACTACCTATCAAAATCTTCCATCCCAATTGATGAAAAATGGTTTTTAAAATTAATTTACTTTGACTACTTACTGCAATCATGATTGTAGTGAGTTTTTTAATTTAAAACAAAAAAGAACCCTTGATACACAAGGGTTCCGCACTACTAGTTGTCGCGACGACGTTCAGCGATACGAGTAGCCTTACCAGTACGTTCACGTAAGTAGTAAAGCTTAGCACGACGTACACGACCGTAACGAAGAACATCAATCTTGTCAACACGTGGTGAGTGAACTGGGAAAGTACGTTCAACACCTACACCGTTACTGATCTTACGTACAGTGTAAGTAGCACTGATACCAGCACCGTGGCGCTTGATAACAACACCTTCGAACATTTGAATACGTTCACGTGAACCTTCAACGATCCGAGCGTGAACACGAACAGTATCACCGGCACGGAATTCTGGAATATCATCCCGTAATTGACTAGCAGTAATCTTTTCGATTAACTTATTTTGACGCATAATATATTTCTTTCCTTTCGCCGACATTCATGTCCTGTATGACGGGCAGCGGAATACCGTTATTCACAGCTAAACAGCCAATAACTACTATACATTGTTTTCAGCTGTCTTTCAAGGGTAAATTAGTGGGTTTCTTTATTAATGATTGAATGACGAATCCCATAGATAAAGTAAATTAACAAACCAATCACAAACCAACCAACCATTAAAATTTTTGCATCAGTATTTAGGCCCCAGAAGATCACAGCTGAAAAGATTGCTGATACAGCTGGAAGTACTGGATATAATGGCATCTTAAACTGAGCTTCAGGCAAATCTACCCCTTCCCGCGGACGCAAAGCATAAATCCCCAGAGAAACAAAAATAAATGCGACCAGGGTTCCCGCAGAAACAAGGGTTGCCAAGAACGTAAATGGGAAAACAGAACCCAAGATCATAGCCAGGAAAGTAATCATCCATAATGCGTGATTAGGGACGTGCTTATCATCGATTTGTCCGAGTGATTTTGGTAGTAATCCATCCCGTCCAAAAGCATAAATTAGTCGAGAGGAAGCTAAGAGAATTGCGATTAATGCCGAGAAAATACCAACAATCGCTACAACGGAAAGCAAGTTCGCCGTAATATAGTGCCCAGACTGTCTTAAAGCCCAGGCTGCTGGTTCCGCATTATTTGCATAACGGCTATATTTAAACATCCCCACTAATACGAGCGAAACTGCAATAAAGAAGCCTGTTCCTAGTAAGAGTGTCCCGATCAATCCTCGTGGCATTGTCTTTTGCGGGTTAATCGTTTCAGCTGTATTAGCTGCAATCGCATCAAAGCCGACATAGGCAATAAAGATCTGCGCAGTCCCAGCTAATATCCCCTGCCAGCCTCCAAAAGTGGTACCTGGTTGATGAGCGGGGAGAAATGGGACATAGTTTTGGGGATGAATTGCAGTTGCGCCCACAACGATAAACATTAAAATAACCAATAGCTTTACACTAACAATAATATTTTCAATCCGGCTAACCTGATGGACACCGCGGGAAATTAAGATTCCAACGATTAGAATTGCAAAGGCGGCCAGAATATCAATATAAGACCCTGTATGTGGATCAAAGCCACCAGTTAAAGCATGGGGCAAATTAATCCCAAAGCTGCCGAGAAAGCCTTGCATATAAGCTGACCACCCAGACGCAACAAAGGCGACTGAAATAAAATACTCAGCTAAAAGGGCCCAGCCAGCAATCCAGCCAAAGAATTCACCAAACAAAACATTGATCCAGGAAAAAGCGGAACCAGCAAAAGGCAGTACTGAGGACGTTTCCGCATAGGCTAATGCCGATAATCCTGCACCAATTGCGGCTACAATGAAGGCCAATGGAACCGCGGGACCCGTATGCTCAGCGGCAACAATCCCTGGCAAAGTAAAGATAGCCGTGCCCACTACCATCCCAGTTCCTAGTCCAATTAAGTCTCTTGTTCGTAAACTAGGAGTTAATTGCGCATCCTTTTCTTCATAAACGCGCGGATTTTGCTTAAGAAATAATCGTTTAATTAATTTTTTCATTCACGTCACCTTAGTCTGGAACAGTTGGATCTTCATCCAGCTTAATATCTTCTAACATTAGTTGTTGTTCCCGACTGAGCTTAGCAGTTTTTAAAAGGTCTGGTCGACGGTGAAGAGTCCGTCGTAGCGATTCACGCATCCGCCATTCTTTAATTTTCTGATGATTTCCACTCGTAAGAACTTCCGGTACCTTCATTCCTCGAAAATCTGCCGGACGTGTATATTGCGGATATTCTAGCAAACCGTTACTAAATGAGTCTCCCATTGGTGAAGACATATTGCCGAGGACACCAGGAACAAAGCGGACGGTTGCATCAATCATCACCATCGCTGCTAATTCTCCACCTGTTAATACATAGTCCCCAAGCGATGCTTCATCGGTAACTAAATTACGAATTCGTTCATCGTATCCTTCATAATGTCCGCAGATAAATGTTAAGTGATCTTCTTGGGCTAACTCTTTGGCGTAGGCTTGATCAAACTTTCGACCAGCGGGATCCATTAAAATAACCCGTCCCTTTGAATACTGATCTTTCGTTTGTTCATGAATTGCATCCATTGCGTCAAAAATCGGTTGCGCTTGAAGAAGCATCCCCGCTCCCCCACCAAATGGCGCATCGTCAACATGATTATGCTTATCGGTAGTATATTGACGAAAATCGGTCACATTAATGTCGATAAATCCATTATCTTGTGCTTTCCCGATAATGGATTCCCCCATTGTTGCTTGAAACATATTGGGGAACAAGCTTAAAATATCAATCCTCATTATTCAAGTCCTTCCATTAATTCGACTGTTACAAGATTTTTATTAAGATCAACGTTTTTAACAACATCATCAATCACTGGTAATAATAAATCCCGTTTTTCCGGACGTTCAACAACCCACACATCATTCGCACCAGGGGATAGAATTTCCTTAATTTTACCCAGATGACGGCCATCTGTTGTTTCGACGTCTAATCCAATAATCTGGTGGTAGTAATATTGACCATCGTCTAAGGGCTGTTGATCATCAGCACTGACCATTAATTCGTGGTCACGGAATTGTTCAACATCATTGATATTATCGTAGCCGACAAACTTAACAAGAACGAAGCCCTTATGTTGTCGAGCACTTTCGATCGTCAATGGTAAAGGTTCTCCTGATTGTTGTAAGTACAAGGTATTTCCCTTGGCAAATCGTTCATCAATAAAATCAGTAGTTGCTAATACACGCACTTCTCCACGAACACCATGAGTATTTACAATTTTACCAACATTATAATATTCCATAAATTCCTCCTGAAAAGACAAAAACTCCCACAGATTAGTGTGGGAGTTTTAAATTTAGTGACGATGGTCATTAATTAATAACCGGACTCGCTTAGAGTTAGCCCGCCGAGATTGAGTACCCTCGACTATTGTTCGCAATGCTGCGGCAACGTGTCCCTGTCGGCCAATTAGACGGCCAACATCATTGGGAGCAACATCAATTATATAACGATGATAACGTCCATCATCTTTTTGGGTAATTGACAATGCCTGTGGCTGCTTCAATAGCGGAATAACTAAACTACGAATTAACGACTCAATATCTGTCTCAGCCATGACTGATTATCACTACTTCTTAGCGTACTTTGCTTCGTGGTACTTCTTCATAACGCCAGCTGCTTGAAGCATGTTACGAACAGTATCTGAAGGTTGAGCACCCTTTTGTAACCATTCCATAACAGCGTCTTCATCAAACTTGACTTCCTTAGGAGTAGTCAATGGGTTGTAAGTACCTACTGAAGTAATAAAACGACCATCACGTGGGGCACGTGAGTCAGCTACAACGATCCGGTAGAATGGACGCTTCTTTGAACCCATGCGCTTTAAACGAATTTTAACAGACATTCTCTGCACCTCCCTGATTTCTTTTAACAGATAATAATATACCAGTGTTCAAATAGAATGTAAAGTATTTTTTCTTGACAGGCTTAAATTTTTTGAAATTATTTTTTCTTTCGTAATTTGCGAAGCTTTTTAATGCGTTTTTGCTTGTCTTTTTTCATCTTTCGCGCCATACGGTTCATGGCCATTTGTCCCATCTTACCACCTGGCATTTGGCCACCAAACATATTTTGCATTCCATTGAAGTTACCGTTTGTAACCTGCTTCATCATCTTACGCATTTGGTTAAATTGCTTAATCATCCGGTTAACTTCAACAATTGGTCGTCCCGCACCTGCTGCTAAACGGCGACGACGACTAGGATTCATTAAATCAGGATTTTCACGTTCTTCTGGTGTCATTGAAAGAACAATGGCCCGGATATGAGCAAATTGTTTAGGATCCAAATTAAGATTCTTCAAGGCCGGGTTATTAGCCATCCCTGGCATCATCTTAATAATGTTTTCCAACGGTCCCATCTTGGTAACCTGGTCCATTTGTGCCAAGAAATCATTATAGTCAAATGTGTTTTCACGCATTTTATCCATTGTTTCTTGGGCTTGTTCTTCATCAAAATTCTTTTGGGCCTTTTCAATTAGGGTCATCATGTCCCCCATACCCAAAATCCGTGAAGCCATTCGATCGGGGTGGAAGACATCAAGATCCTCCATCTTTTCACCCTCACCGACAAACTTGATCGGCTTACCTGTAACTGCTCGAATTGACATGGCAGCACCACCACGGGTATCACCATCTAACTTGGTTAAGATCACCCCAGTGATATCAAGTTTATCATCGAACCCTTGAGCAGTATTTACTGCATTTTGACCAGTCATCGAATCAATAACAAGCAAAATTTCATTCGGATTTACTAGTTCTTTAATGTTTGCAAGCTCATCCATTAATTGTTCATCAATTTGGAGCCGACCAGCAGTATCAATAATGACATAATCATTATGATTTTTCTTGGCTACTTCCATCCCTTCACGAACAATTTCAACAGGGTCAACGTCTGTCCCCTTTTCAAAAACAGGAACATCGATCTGATCAGCGACTTGTTGTAACTGAGTAATAGCAGCGGGCCGGTAAACGTCAGCAGCAATAAACATCGGCCGGGCGTGATTTTCATTCTTTAACCGTAATGCTAATTTACCGGCAGTGGTCGTCTTACCTGCCCCTTGAAGACCAACCATCATGATAACAGTTGGAATGTGCGGTGCTTTGTTAAGAGGGACTGCCTCTTCCCCCATTAGTTTTGTCAATTCATCATTAACAATTTTAACGATTTGTTGGGCTGGATTTAACCCTTTCAATACTTCCGCCCCGGCTGCTTTTTCCCGGACAGTCTTTACAAAATCTTTTACAACTTTAAAGTTAACATCGGCTTCTAAAAGGGCAAGCCGAATCTCACGCATCGTTTCCCGCAGATCAGCTTCCGTAACTTTGGGTTTGCGTCGTAATTTTTCCATCGCCTTTTGCAGACGATCTGTTAAACCTTCAAATGCCATTTTATTCTTCCTCCAAGCTTTCCAAATGATTTACTAAATGATTAAGCGTTGCATCATCTGGATAGTTTTCCCGGACGTATCGTTGAATTCGATCCGCCTGTTGATTACGAACTTGAAATTCCGCATATAAATGCAATTTGGCCTCGTAATCTTCTAATATGCTTTCTGTGCGCTTTATATTATCATATACGGCTTGACGACTAACATGGAAATTCTCGGCAATTTCGCCTAATGAGTAGTCATCCCCGTAATAAAGCTCTAAATAATCATTTTGTTTTTTGGTTAATAAGGGTTGGTAAAACTCAAATAATGAATTTATCCGATAATTCTTTTCAATTTCCATTTCGTCACACCTGCCTAGTCAACTTCGACTAATCCCTTGAACAGGCCATAAACAAAGTCGCCAGCATCAAATTTCTGGAGGTCGTCTACCTTTTCACCAAGCCCTACATACTTAACTGGTAGGTGGAGTTCATTACGGATGGCAAGGACAATTCCCCCCCGAGCAGTTCCGTCTAATTTTGTTAAAACAATTCCCGTTACATCGGTACTTTCCTTAAATAGTTTAGCCTGGTTAAGCGCGTTTTGCCCAGTCGTTGCATCTAAGACTAACAACACTTCATGAGGAGCATCTGGGATTTCACGAGTAAGGATTCGTTTCATCTTAGCTAACTCCTTCATCAAGTTAACCTTATTTTGGAGCCGACCAGCAGTATCGACAAACAAGATGTCATAGTTTTCATCTTTTGCCCGTTTTACTGCATCAAAAACAACAGCCGCTGGATCACCGTTTTCCGGTCCGGTAACGATGTCCACACCGTCACGTTTTGCCCACACATCTAATTGTTCAGTGGCCCCAGCCCGGAATGTATCAGCGGCAGCCAGAAGAACTTTCTTACCTTGATTCTTAAAGAGGGCGGCCATCTTACCAATCGTTGTTGTTTTTCCGGCACCGTTAACACCGACAAACATAATAACAGTTGGGCCTTCCTTTGCCATCGTTAAGTCCGGATTTTCGTCTTGACCAGCTTCATCGTAAAGTTCGACCATTTTTTCAATAATGACGTTTGAAACATCCTGCTTGTTCTTAGCATTTTGCAGTTTTACTTCTTCCCGCAATTCATCACTGAGTTTCATTGCCATATCATAACCGACATCAGATTCAATCAACATGTCTTCAAGGTCATCAAAGAAATCTTCGTCAACATGCCGGAAATTAGCCAAGAACTTATTCAATCGTGCTCCAAAGCCTGTTCGGGACTTCTCAAGCCCACGATCATATTTCTTAACCGTCGTCTCAGTTTCTTGATCCTCTTCTGGTTCAGGAGAAGGTTGTTGCTCCTCATCACCATCATTTTCTTCAGAATTATCAGTCTCATTTGATTCTTCAGCAGCCGAAGAATCTTCTGCCGGTTTCTCTTCGGTTGTTATCACTGGTTCTTCAACTGTTTTTTCTTCTGCAACAGGTTCAGTCGGTTCAACTGCCTCTTTAGTTACAGAAGTACTAGACGAGGCCGACTCTTCTGCAGAAGTAGTCTCATTAGGAGTACTAGATGATGGTACTTCTTCTTCAGAAATACTTGAATCTGCTACCTCTTCTGAGTGACTCTCCTCATTAGTCCCCTCTTCTTTTTCCTCTTTAACCCCGTTATGAAGCGTTTCGCGAGTTCCATCCGGGTTAATCTTTTCCTCATAGCTATCGGCAGGAGGAATATTTATCGGTTCCGGATGAATTGGTGCAGAAGCTGGCGCCGCACTTGTCGTATCTGCTGATTCATCTTCATGCGCGATTTCAGATTGAACAGCCGCACTTGAACTATCAGGCTTTTTTTCCTCTTCTTTTTTCTTATGACGACGGAAAATATCAAATAATCCCATACTTGAAGCCTCCTAAATTAGTTAATTATCACTCTCTTGTAAAGTATCAACAACATCCACTGATACCATTTTTGAAACTCCTGATTCTTGCATTGTAACCCCGTACAACACATCGGCATCCATCATCGTTCCCTTCCGGTGGGTAATGACGATAAATTGTGGACCTTCAGTACCAAATTTGCTGAGGTAATGGGCAAAACGTTGTACATTAACCTCATCCAAGGCAGCCTCTGGTTCATCAAGAATTGCAAATGGAACTGGGCGAACCTTTAAAATAGCGAATAATAAGGTGATCGCCGTTAATGCCCGTTCCCCACCTGATAACAATGAAAGGTGCTGATTTTTCTTTCCTGGTGGCTGGGCCATAATATCGACCCCGGTTGTTAATAGGTCATGAGGGTCGGTTAAGACAAGTTTAGCATGACCACCAGAGAAAATTTGCTGGAACGTCTCGTCAAACATCTGTGAAACCTGATTAAAGGTCGTAATAAACCGTTTCTTTACTTGGGCATCCATCTCACCCATCGTCTGATTAAGCTGAGCTCGTGAGGCAAGCAAGTCATCTTGTTGACCCTTTAAGAAATCGTACCGTTCACGAACGCGCTCATATTCTTCAATTGCTCCCACATTAACCTGACCAAGATCGTCCAATCCCCGCTTTAATAGCTTCAACCGAGTCGCCAAGGTCGCTTCATCCAAGTCACTCATCTGTTGGCGAGCCTCATCAATAGTCATGGCATATTGCTCAGATAATCGATTAAGAGCTTGATCAACCATTGATTCATATTTCACACGCTCCTCATTTAAGTTATTACGATCATCAAGGGCTGCCCGCTGAAGTTCCTGCAGACGGTTATAATGTGCTTCGGCTTGTGACAGCTTTTGTTCAAGGTCTTCAAGCGCAGCTGCATTATCTTCCAGTTGTACTTTAGCTTTTGCTTGTTCTTCTTTAGCATCTTTTAAGGCCGTCTGTGTTGATTTCTCACTGGTTGATTGACTAGCTGATTGAGTCGTCAGCTCAGCGATTGCAATCGTAACCTTTTCTAAACTTTCCTCAACTTCTCGCCGTTGCCGGTTATACTCTTGACTTTGGCGTTGGTATTGTTGAAGTCGTTCTTCGGCCACCGCAATTTTCTGTTGCATTTGTGCTAGTTGTCGTGCCTGGTTTGACTCATCATTCTGTAATTCATCAATCTGGGTAAGGATTTGCTTAATCTTTGCAACAACTTGCATCAATTCTTGGTTTACTTTATCAGCTTGTTCATTATTTTGCTGAACTTGTGATTCGTAATCCTGATGTTGAGTATCTTGCTGTTTATTTTGGGTTTCTAAAATTTGTACCCGATTAGTAAGTGTGTCATGCTTACTTGAGATCAACTGACAATTGCTTTCTTGTTCATGAAACTTACCTTGTAAAGTCTGAACTTGTTGCTGATAATTAGCTACTACTTGTTCATTCGCCTTTTGTGCTTGTTGTAGTTTAGCAATTTTTTGCTCTAAGCTTGCTGCAAGCTGTTCCTGATTTTTTAGTTCCTCTTCTAGTTGCTTAGCCATTTGCTTTTGACTTAAGAGTCCCGTTCGTTGATTACGAGTGGCTCCCCCCGTCATCGCTCCACTAGCATTGATCAACTGACCATCAAGAGTTACTACCCGTACCATATGACGACCTGCGCGAGCAATCTCAGTCGCATGATCAAGGTTGTCAGCAATAACTGTTGTTCCTAGTAAGTGGTCAGCAATGATCTGAAACTTTTGATCAAATTTAATAAGTTCTGGGGCCCGACCCAAAAAACCAGGGAGACTAGTTAGTTGCGACCAAATACTTAATGATCGTCGGTGACTAAGCGTATCGAGTGGCAAAATAGTTACCCGGCCAGCACGAGTCTTAATCAAGAAGTTAATAATTACTTTGGCAGTAGCTTGCCGATCAACAACTAATTGCTGAAGCTGACTTCCTAATACTGTTTCAATCGCTTGCGTGTACTTAGCAGGAACATCAAATAATTCGCTGACTGCTCCAGCTAATCCAGGAAATTGTTGCCGTTGCCGAAGAACCTCTTGAACTCCCCGGTAATAGCCACTATATTCATCAGCCATTGCCTGGTAAGCGTTAATTCGTGACTTAAGCGACCGCACATCCCCTAATGCTTCATACCAAGCACGTTGTTTGGTTTGATACTCGTAATTGAGTTTTTCACGGTGATCTTGAGCCGCGTTTAATTTTTCGCTGACCGTCTGCAGGTCTTTCTTAGTATTGGCAGCTTCTTGTTGGCAGCGGTTAAATTCTTGATTAATCTCTGCAAGCTGGTTCTTAGTAGCGTCAAGTTCCTCGACATTTTGTCGTTGAAGACTCATCGCCTGTTCATGATTACGGGACAAGAAAGATTGCTGATTGTGAATCGTTGTTCTTTCCTGCATCAAACTAACTTGTTGGTTACGTAAATCCTCCACTTGCTGTTTCAGGGCAGCGATCCGTTCACCACTACTCATCTTTCTTGCCGCTTCAAACTCAGCTTGCTGACTATTAATCAGCGCTTTTTGCTTAGTCAATTGCTGGTCATTTGCCTGTTGGCTTGTCTTAACCTCTTTTAACCGTGCATTGAGTTCAGCCTGTTGGGCAGTTAACCGTCGCTGTTCATTTTCACGCTGCTCGCGACGAACACTGGAAACCGATTGCTGATTTTCATACTTAGCAATTGCCTCCGTTTGATTTAAGATGATTGCTTGGAGCCGATCCTTAGTTGCGTTTAGTTGTTGGCGTTTTTGCTTCAAGTTATCAAGTTGCTGCTGATCATGACCTGCTTGTCCTTGATAGTCTTTTACCATCGCACCCGCTTGATCGAGCTTGGTACTCAATTTGGTTAACTTTTCATAGTACTCATCATAATGACGAACTGTTTGTGTCCGATCAAGCACATCAAATTGTTTCTTTTGTTCCAAGTAATCTTGAGCAATCGCACTTTGTTCTTCCAGGGGTTCAATCTGCTTTTCTAGCTCACTAATAATGTCATTTACCCGGTTGAGGTTTTCCATCGTCGTAGTAAGCCGCTTTTCAGCCGTTTCTTTGTTCTTTTTATACTTAGCAACTCCCGCGACAGTTTCAATAATTCCCCGCCGATCAATTGGTTTACCGTTAAAAATTTCTTCAATCCGTCCCTGGGAAATAATAGAAAAGGATTCTCGGCCTAATCCAGAATCAATGAATAAATCTGTAATGTCCTTTAGGCGGACGTTTTGATCATTGATTAAGTACTCACTATCACCATTGCGGTATATTTTACGAGTAATAGTGAGTTCCGTAAATTCACTAGCTAAATAATGGTCACTATTATCTAGCGTAATCGAAACTAGGGCCCGGTTTAAGGGTTTACGATCTGATGACCCATTAAAGATAACATCAGCCATCCGATCTCCCCGTAAATGATGAGCCGACTGTTCACCCATTACCCATTGAATAGCTTCGATAATATTACTCTTTCCACTACCGTTTGGACCAACAATCCCTGTCATCCCGGGTTCAAATTTAATTGTTGTTTTTTGGGCAAAGGACTTGAAGCCGTCCAAAGTTAAAGACAATAATTGCATCAGTTATTCCTACTTACTATTTATTTTTATTTCTCATATTATCAAGTGCCTGTTGTGCTGCTTGCATTTCAGCATGCTTCTTCGATGAACCCTTTCCTTCACCGATAACGTCACCATTAGCAGTAACGTTTACTTTAAATTCAGGGTCGTTTTCTGTTCCGCTTTCCTCTACTAAATGATATTCAATGGCAATATCACCGTCGCGTTGGAGAAATTCTTGAAGACTAGTCTTAGCATCAACCGCATGATCAAACCAGCCCATATCAAGCTTAGGAAAGATAACCCGCTGAACAAATTTTTCAACTGCTGGCCGACCTTGATCTAAATAGAGAGCGCCAATGAATGATTCAAAAATATCACATAGCAGGCCTGGACGTTCTCTTGCGCCGGCCATTTCCTCACCATGCCCCAAGCGAATGTATTGATCAAAGTGGCATTCCTTGGCAAATTTAGAAAAACTATCCTCGCATACCATTGCCGCTCTTAAGCGGGTAAGTTTTCCCTGCGGCAATTCAGGGAAACGTTTATAAATATATTCTGAAACGATCAGTTCCAACACAGCATCGCCAAGAAATTCAATCCGTTCGTAATATTTTAATCCTTGGTTAGGATGTTCATTTACATATGAGGCTTGAGTAAAAGCTTCTGCTAATAAAGCAGGATTATCAAAATGAATATTAAATTCCTTGGCCAGGTAGTCTTGTAATTCTTCGATCATAAAAAATTCCTTTCGTTTTTGACTTAAAATTATAAAAAATGTCTAAGGCCTATTATACTAAACAACCCGCTATTCCGCAGGTAAATTTAATAATATTCAAAAAAATTAAAGGCCGTGAAAAAACTTTCGCCTTTTCTCAGCCCCTTACTTTTCTACCTTAATAATTAAACAGTTCGATTAGTTAGCAGTATGTTCTGCAATATAATCAACAACTTCACCGATCGTACTTAACTTTTCAGCATCTTCATCATTAATTTCTTCGCCAAACGTATCCTCTAATTCGAGAACAAATTCAACAAAATCAATTGAATCAGCATCCAAATCTGTCTTTAAGTTCAAATCATCAGTAATCTTAGCCCGATCAACATCAAAATGGTCAGCAACAATCTCTGAAACCTTATTAAAGATTTCTGTTTTCTTATTATCAGCCATTATTATTAACCTCTCTTTACTAGTTCGCTACTTATTCTATTCGTTTTTCTTAGAATTGTCTAGATTTTCGGTGTTATCGAAAAATTCAACTGTTTTTTCAATCACACCCGTTTTGAGCATCGTTCTAATTTGACTAATTGTATTTTTCACTGCTAAAGCATCAGAAGATCCATGAGTTTTAACAACTGGTGCCTTAAGTCCTAATAAGACCGCCCCACCATAAGTTGAAGCATTCATTTTTTGTCCAATTTGATGGAAAACTGGCTTTAGCATGAGGTAGCCTAACTTAGCACGGAGACCACCATGTAAGATTCCATCTTTAATTAACGTCATCATCATCTTGGCGGTTCCTTCAGTAGCTTTCAAGGCTGCATTTGCCGTCCATCCATCACTTACAACAACATCTGCTTTACCAAAAAGAAGGTCACCGGATTCAATGTTACCAACAAAATTCAGATCAGCTTTGCTATTGAGAATTTGCCACACTTCTTTATGCAATTTATCACCCTTATCTTCTTCCGCACCATTATTTAATAATGCAATCCGGGGATTAGCAACTCCCAATACATTTTCGGCATAGAATTTACCAAGGTAGGCATATTGTTCCAAATTTTTCCCTTTACTTTCCGCATTTGCACCAGTATCAAGGTAGACAAAATTGTGTCGACTAGCACCCGGCTTGGCAATTGGCAAAATACTAGTGAGGCCAGGACGATCAATTCCTTTAATACGGCCAACAATAAAGAGGCCGGCCGCTAAAATTGCTCCGGTGTTTCCCGCAGAAAAGAAGGCATCAGCTTTGCCTTCTTTAACTGCTGTTGCTGCGCGAACGATTGACGAATCTTTTTTTCGCCGGATCGCCCGGACTGGTTCCTCACCCATTGAAATTTCTTCACTGGTAGCGACAATATTAAGCCGCTCATTATTTTTTATTAAGGGCTTAACCTTATCTGGATTTCCATAAAGGTCAAATTCTAGGTCGGGGTAAAGGTCTCGGGCCTCTTCCACCCCTTCAATAATTACTTGGGGAGCGTTATCTCCACCCATTGCATCAACAGCAATTTTCATAAAATCTCCTCCTCATATTAATCAAAGTGCGTCTCCAGTTCATGACGCTTTAAATATAAAACAAGTGGCTGGTTTTCATCGACTTGATCCCAATTGGGCATTCCTAACAGGTTTCCAGCATCGGCACGGGCAATTTGCAACATCTTTAAATCAGCAACCGGATCACCTACCTTAAATTCTGGCATCCCCGATTGTTTCTTTCCTAAGACGTCTCCAGATCCGCGTAGTTTCAAGTCTTGCTCAGCTATCTTAAATCCATCATCAGTAGCAACCATCGTTTTCATCCGGGCTTTTCCTTCATCAGTTTTCGGATCCGCAATCAATAAACAATAGCTCTGCCGATCGCCACGACCAACACGACCACGTAATTGATGAAGCTGTGCGAGACCAAAGCGATCAGCATCATATATAACCATTACCGTTGCATTGGGGTTATCAACCCCAACTTCAATAACCGTGGTTGCAACTAAAACTTGAAGCTCACCAGATTTAAACTGACGCATTGCCTCATCTTTTTCTTCCGTCCCCATTCGTCCGTGAAGTAATCCTACTTTATAAGTTGGTTCAAGATCAGCTGACAGCTGATTATAAAGATCTGTCGCGTTTTGTACATCTAAAGCTGCGGATTCTTCAATCAGAGGACTCACAACATATGCCTGTGCCCCCTGTTTTAATTGTTCACGCAAAAAATGGATTGCTGCAGCATGTTGGTTAGACTGCAACCATTTTGTTTGAATTGGTTTTCGACCAGCTGGCAGTTGGTCAATTATCGAAACATCCATTTCACCATAATTAGTGATCGCTAGTGTCCGAGGAATTGGGGTTGCTGTCATGGCTAATACATCAGGATGTTCGCCTTTTTCACGAAGTTGTTGACGTTGGTTGACCCCAAAACGGTGTTGTTCATCGGTAATTACTAGACCAAGATTAGCATACTCGACACCATCTTGAATTAGCGCGTGGGTTCCAACAATGAGATTGACATCTCCCCGCTTCATCGCCGTCAGTAATTCTCGATGTTGCTTAGCAGTCAATGAACCAGTAAGGAGAGCAACTTGGACATGTGTTCCTTCAAAAATTTTTGCTAATTTCTCGGCATGTTGTCCTGCCAGAATTTCTGTCGGCGCCATTAAAGTTGCTTGATAGCCCGCAGTAATAGCTGCATAAACAGCAATGGCCGCCACAATTGTCTTTCCAGAACCAACATCTCCCTGCAACAATCGATTCATTTGGTATGGTTGACGCATATCACGGCAAATTTCATTGACAACCCGTTTTTGAGCATCAGTTAGTTCAAATGGGAGTCCGCCAATAAATTCTTTCAGCTCATCATTATGATATAAGATCCGATCTCCATCTTCTTGACGGTGCGCACGACGAATTGCCTGCAATCGTAACTGAAGCAGGAAAAATTCTTCGTAAGCTGCTGTTCGGCGAGCGGCTTTTGCAGTTGCTTGAGTTTGTGGAAAGTGAATCTCCCTAATCATTTGTCGGCGATCCATTAACCGGTATCGTTGACGAATCGTCTCCGGTAAATACGTTGGAATGATATTAGCATATTCCTCATAGGCTTGACGAATAAAGCTTTGGAGGACATTTTGGCGAATATGCTTATTTACTGCATAGACAGCACCATATTCATTGCGATCATCAGCCTTTTCCTTAAGAAGCTTATTTCCCGTTACTTGACAGCGGGGTGCATCCCACTTGCCCATTACAGTTACTTGTTGATTTAATTCAATTTGTTTTTTGATATAGGGCTGATTAAAAAAGGTCGCGACTACTACCTCATTACCTACCTGCATTCGAAAAGTAAGCCGGTTGCGCCGATAGCCATAGCGGACCAAGAGTGGTTCCGACACCACTACTCCTTGAAGAGTAATTTTCTGTTTATCCTTGGCACTTTCAATATCTGTAGGCGTGAAATCGTTATAACGGGTGGGATAATATGTCAATAAATCTTCAACAGTATCTATTCCAAGTGTGGCTAGATCTGCTACTCGCTTAGGACCAACCCCTTTTAAATTGGCGACTGAATCCGTTAAACTCCGCACATCTTTCACCTCTTTTTAACACAACCAGTAATCAAAATAGGAGTGGGAATAAAAGTAATCCTTTATTAACCCACCCCTATAGAAATTAATTTAATGTAACTCTATTCAACCGAAATCAGGTATGGATAAACTGGTTGGCCACCATCGTAAATCTGAATATCTAATTCATCATCTACTTCTTCAACTGCTGCTTTAATCTCTTCAGCAGTTTTTTGATCACCACCAGCTCCATATAGGATTGTTACAATTTCACTATCCTCATCAAGCATGGCTTTAACCATCTTAATAGCGGCTTCTTTAAGCTCCGGATCAGTGGTGACGATTTTACCATCAACAATTCCCATGTAATCATCTTTCTTGATTTCACGACCGTCAATTGTTGTATCCCGAACAGCATTAGTAACCGCTCCACTCGCAACCATCCCTGTATTAGCTTCCATATTCGCTTGATTTTCATCTAAAGATGCTTCTGGATTATATTCAAGCAAAGCACTCATCGCTTGAGCAATCGTCTTGCTGTGAACAACCTTTGTTGGAATGTCAGCAACCTCGGCAGCTTGATCAGCAGTCATAAAGATGTTGCCGTTATTTGGCAAAACAAGAGCTTGCTTAGCACCACTATTGTTAATGGCATCGAGGATATCTTGAGTACTTGGGTTCATTGTTTGACCACCCGTAATGATGTGGGTAACACCCAAACTCTTTAATAATTTTGCAATTCCTTCTCCTGAAGCTACAGCAATAACAGCTGTCTGGAGGTCCTTTTTAGCTTCTGCAGCTGCTTTTGCCTTCTCAATTGGCGACTCACTGTCAGTGTCTTCTTCATCCTTTTCCATGATTTCTTCTTGTTGCCAAACCATGTTATGAATTTCAATTGTCTGTAAATCACCGAATTGCTGACCCCAAGTTAATACTTTACCAGGGTGTTCAGTGTGAACATGAACCCGCACAACTTGATCATCATTTAGAACAAGTAAACTATCACCTAAGTCCGCTAGATAATTATAGAACGTATCATAGTCAAACTTTTGGGTCACTTGCTTACCCTTACCAAGGCGTACCAACATTTGAGTACAGTAAGTATACTTGATATCTTCAGGATTAAGCTTTCCTTGAACGCTTTGGTGATCCATGGCGTGAACCATCTCATCAATTTCAGCATTATCAGGCTTATAATCATCACTTTTATCTATGCGACCACTCAAAGCTTCGTCAAAAGCTTGAAGTACAAAGACGAGTCCTTGACCACCTGAATCCACAACCCCAACCTCTTTTAAGACTGGTAATAAATCTGGTGTCTTTTTAAGTGCTTCTTCACCTGCTTCATAAATAGCGTGCATAATCTCAACAAGATCATCAGTTTCTTTAATCTTATTAAGACCTTCTTGAGCAGATTCACGAACAACCGTTAAAATGGTACCTTCTGTAGGCTTCATCACAGCCTTATAAGCTGTCTTCGCACCATTAGCATAAGCATTAACAAAGTCAGCAGCCGATAAAACATCCATGCCTTCTGTTGCCTTTGCAAAGCCACGGAAGATCTGCGATAAAATAACTCCAGAGTTTCCTCGTGCTCCCATCAAAAGGCCTTTTGCCAATGCTGCACTCAAGTCGCCAACCTTCTTACTGGTTTCGTTACGTTCGTACTTGGCACCGCTTGCCATTGAAGAAGTCATGTTTGTCCCGGTGTCTCCATCTGGAACTGGAAAAACATTTAATGAATTAATAAATTCAGCGTTCTTACCAAGTTTATCGGCGGCCGCCTGGACCATTTTACCGAATTCAAGGTTTGTAATTTTTGTTACAGCCAATTCGAAATTCCTCCCCAATGCTCGCTTAATCTTCTAGTGTCCGTACACCTTGGACACATACATTAACTGAATTTGCCGTAATACCGAGCATTGTTTCAAGATTATACTTTACCTTTGCTTGGACACTCTTTGATACTTCTGAGATCTTTGTGCCATAGCCTACAATAATATTAACATCAACAGCTACACCATTATCTTGCTGCCGAACAACAACGCCGCGCGCAAAATTTTCACGACGAAGAATTTGGTTAACCCCATCACGGAGGGGGTTTCGGCTTGCCATTCCAACAACACCGTAGTTATCAGTAGCAGCCCCACCAACAACTGATGAAATCACATCGTTATCAATGTCAATTGTACCTGACTTAGTTTTGATTTTTACTGCCATCGTCATGGCCTCCTTATAAAATTACCAATTGATTTTAGAATCCTATGATACTAAAATTCACAATTAAATCAATACCATCATACCATAGCATATTTCACTAAAAAAGTAACTGATGGATATTTTTGCAATCGATCAATGGGGTTAATCAATTAACGTAAAAAATAAGCCGCCCAAGATGGACGGCATCATTTTAATTAAACCCGAGTCACTTTACCTGACTTCAGTGTACGTGCTGAAACGTATACCTTCTTAGGCTTACCATTAACCAAAATGGTTACCTTTTGCAAGTTAGGCTTCCAGCTACGCCGACTTGAGTTAAGGGCGTGAGAACGCTTGTTACCAAATTGCGTCCGTTTACCGTTGATAAAATCTTTAGCCATTGGTGATACCCTCCTCTTTGCTTCATAATTTTTTCGTTTACGCAAAACTGCGATGTAACTCACCTAATTAATCTACCATAGGCATCGCGACAATGCAATAGTTTTCTTTCAAGTAATTTTCCTTGACAGGGTATTTTTATAGCAAAATCCTATTTCAATCGGTCATTACACTGAATTACAGAAACAATTCCACTTTCAAATGAAAAATGATTTTCATCAGCCGTAAATTCATTACTTGTCCAGGAAAACGGAATTTGACTATTCCAATTTTGTAATGGATACTTTTCATCTTCCAATGTAAGGCCTCGAACAGGAGTAAGATTAACAAAGGCCAGGTATTTTTTATGTGGGAGACGAGAAATCGTGTAATCCCCTGGCAAGTAATAAGTGACGACATTTTGACAATCAATAATCTTAATCCGGGTTAAATATGGCTTAAATTCACTCTGCAGTGGAAGAAAGAGGTTAGCTAATAAATGGTCTAAGCGTCCTCCTGTTGCGCCAAAAATTTCAATTTCATCAGCCTGTTCTTGAATTGCAAATTTCACTCCTAATTGCGTATCAGTATAATCTTTTTCAGGAGGATAAGTTTCTATCCGAGTAATTTTATCTTCTAACCCTTGCAATTCTTCCCCAGTAATAGAATCAAAGTCCCCAATTGTCAAGACAGGCTTAATGCCCCACTTTAATAATCTTAAAGCACCCCGGTCGACCCCAATCCATTTTTCATCTTTACGTTGCAAGATCAACTCGGTTGGAACCATTTCAAGCGGACCGCCAACTAGTACATTTACTCTCATTTTTCACTCCTAAAAAAATAGACCTTCAATATTCAGACAAATCCGAACTAGAAGATCCATTTTCGTTTTTTACTTAATGTGCCTAATTACTTAGTAGCTTCTTCAAGAGCCTCGATTCGTTCAGCAGGATCTTCAGCGTTAAAGACATATGAACCCGCAACTGCTACCGTAGCACCAGCTTTGTAGCAATCTACAACGGTCTTGTCATTAACTCCACCGTCTACTTCAATATCGAAATTGTAGCCTTTTTCTTCCTTAATTGCGTTTAATTGGGCAATCTTGTCAACAGTTTCTGGTAAGAATTTTTGACCACCAAAACCAGGGTTAACAGTCATTACTAAGACTTGATCAACCATATGTAATACCGGTTCAATCATTGCAACTGGTGTACCTGGGTTAATAACAACTTCGGCTTTTACTCCACCGTTTTTAATAATTTGAAGAGCACGATGAATGTGTTGAGTAGCTTCTACTTGAACACCAATAATATCAGCGCCAGCATCAATGAACATTGGCAAAATGTGTTCTGGACTTTCAACCATCAAGTGCACATCTAATACCATGTTGGTAATTGGCCGAATAGCCTTAACAAAACCTGGTCCGTAAGAAATACTTGGAACAAAGGTACCATCCATAACATCAATATGTAAGTATGGTGCACCGGCCTTTTCTACCTTTTCAATATCCTTTTGTAAATTTACATAATCTGCACTTAAAATCGATGGTGCAACTTTAATCATCCTAATTCCCTCATTTCTTATAATTTGGTTTTTGATTAGCAATCAATTCATGGAACTGAAGATAATCATCATACCGACTCTTCATGATTATACCATTGTTTACTGCTTCCTTCACAGCACATTGTGGCTCTTTTATGTGAAGGCACCCCCGAAACTTACAAGTGGCTGAAATCTTAGCCATTTCAGGGAACAAATGCGGCAAATCATTCACTGTCATATCAAATGTTTCATACGATGAAAAGCCAGGGGTGTCGGCTATCAGAGCGCCGTTAACATCTAGTAAGCTTACTTTTCGCGTTGTATGCCGTCCTCGTTGAAGTGCTTGGGAAATTTCGCCCGTCGCTAATTTTAATTGGGGGGCCATATGGTTAAGCAAAGTTGACTTCCCTGCTCCTGTCTGACCCATCATTGTTACAATATTTCCCTTTAATTCTTCCATCAAATTTGCTAATTGATCAGGATTGAAAGGCTCACGAGCCGCATAAACCTGGTAGCCAATTTTACGATAGCCTTCAATTGTCGGCAGAAGGTGTTGGTATTCCTCGTCTGTCAGTAAGTCAGTCTTTGAGAAATAAATTAAAGGAGTAACATCCTGTGCTTCTAAAGCAATCAATTGCCGATCTAAAAGGTTAGCGGAAAATGCTGGTTCTTTAGCTGAGGTTACGACAACTGCCATATCAACATTAGCAACAGGTGGCCGCACCAACTGATTGCGGCGGGGTAAGATTTTTAATAAATACCCTTCCTGCTGATTTTCAGCGCTAAATTCAACGTGGTCGCCAACTACTGGCTTAATCTTTCGTTGACGGAAGTTTCCCCGTGCTCTTGTCCGATAAATCTTTTCATCTGCAATTACATCATAAAAGCCACTTAATGATTGTTGGATTATTCCTGTTTTCAAACTGCACCTCCATTATCCAGTAATATTTGTTGCACTCATAATCGTTCGGCCATTGCGAACAACGCGATATGCACCTGTTTGTCCTTGTTTAAGGGTAAACGGTACATTAATTGTTGTCTCTTGGTTAATTGTAATATCTTGATACTCCATCGTTAAATTATGGTTAGCATCTCTAATATATACCTGCACCCGGTTTTCACGTTGTCCACCATTTCCATCAAATGGAATGTTAATCTGAATATTTGTCGTCTTCGTTTGGTTACCAGAATTAGCAATGGAAACCGTTAACGTATCACCATGATTTAATGTCGAACCAGCTCGTGGCGTCTGATTAATCACATGGTTAGTCGCAATTATTTTTGATTTTTTCTCTTGAGTTGTCAATTGTAAATTATTTTTATTTGCAAACTGTTGAACAGCACTAATATCCTGATTCTTAAAGTTTGGAATCTTGATTGGTTCTTTCCCTGCACTTACCCGAAAAATAATTGTGTTAGTAGCAGGCTTAACAATCGTACCTTTTTTGTGGTTTTGCCTGATAATCTGTCCCTTATCGATATCATCCGAATACACTTGTTCTTGATGAACTTGAAATCCCTTGCGACGAAGGTTGGCCGCTACTGAAGAGTAGTCTTCACCAACGTAATCAGCCATTTGCAATTGCTTAACTCCTGTACTAACCATTAAATTGACGGGAGTACTAACACGGATCTTATGGCTGACGTCAGGATTGGTTGAAACAATTCGATTTTTATCCACTGCCTGACTATTTACCCGAGTAATCTTACCGATCCGCAAATTTTGCTGGTGCAATCGTTGTTCTGCCTTTAGTACCGTCATTCCTTCTACATCAGGGATGATTACTTGACGGATCAAGAACCACCAGCTACAGACTGCAATCAGTGTAATTATACCAAGCGTACCGCTAATAATCCCATATTTTTTCCACTTTTGCGGTTTGGCTGATGACTCAACGGTTTGCGAATCAGTTGACTTCTTTGATTGGTAATCATCAGCTTTTAAGTGTTTAATATCTAACACCTTAGTTTCTCCATTATCATCTTGTTGGATCTTTAACCGCGGCTCATTAGCTCTTTGTGGATCAAGGACAGTTTTTAAATCAGCCGCCATTTCATTAACTGAATTATACCGCTCGGCTGGTTCCTTTGCCGTCGCTTTAATTATTACGTTTTCGAGTGCTTGAGGAATTTCTTTATTCTGTTTACGGACAGAAGGAATTTCTTCACGGAAATGCTTTAATGCAATTGAGACAGCTGTTTCTCCTTCAAATGGAACCTTTCCTGTTAAAAGTTCAAACAAGATAATTCCTAGTGAATAGATGTCCGATTGCTTAGTAGCAATGCTTCCTCGCGCTTGTTCTGGAGATAGGTAGTGGACTGAACCCATCAAGGTATTAGTTTGCGTTAATGAGTCTTGCGATACAGCAACTGCAATTCCAAAATCAGTAATTTTAACATTTTTATTTTCATCAATTAAGATATTTTGTGGTTTTAAGTCCCGATGGATAATCCCATGAGCATGGGCGGTCGCAACTGCCGAAAGCACCTGTTCCATAATATCAATAACTTGTGGAAGTGGAATTGGATAGTGCTTTTTTATATATGCTTTAAGGTCTGTTCCCTTTACATATTGCATTACCATATATTGCAGACCATGATCCTCGCCAACATCATAAATACCAACAATGTGAGGATCATTTAACTGCGTCGCGGCCATTGCTTCCCGATGAAATCGTCGTTTAGTATTTGGATCGTCCCGCAAGTCAAGACGCAAGAGTTTAACAGAAACGTCCCGATCAAGAACTATATCATGTGCCAAGTAAACATTGGCCATTCCACCTTCACCAAGTGACCGAATTATCCGATATCGGTGACCAATTTCATATCCAGGATTCATTTTCTATCCCTCCTGGTTACTATTAATCCCAATTAAAACGGTAATATTATCTGGTCCGCCTGCATCATTTGCCATTTTTATAAGTTGAGCACATTTCTCTTCTAGCGGAATCTGCAATTCAAGCACCTTGATGATCCGCTCCTTAGAAACAGTCTTAAACAAGCCATCAGAACACATTAACAGTTGATCACCCTCATTTAATTCAAAGCGATTTACATCAACTTGTGCATCCGGTGAGATTCCAATTGCTCTTGTAATTATATTGCTCTGGGGTAACTTCAGTGCTTCATCTTCTGATATATCTCCGGTTTTGACCAATTCATTAACTAATGAATGGTCTACTGTAATCTGCGTTAACAGGTTTTGATGAAGGATATATCCTCGACTATCGCCAATATTAGCAACCACGACTGCATCTTTAAATGTAATAGCAGCGACCATTGTTGTTCCCATCCCCTGCAAACGAAGGTTACGTTGGGATTGCGCTAAGATTTTATTATTGATTAATTGAGTTTCACGAGTAAACCAGCGGATTCCTTCCATCGAAGTTTGCGGGGGCCGTTTTTTAAACTGGCTCCCCAAAGTGGCAACGGTTTGCTCTGCAGCGATATCTCCACTACGATTGCCACCAATTCCATCAGCAATCACCATTAATTGATTACCTAGTTTATTAGCAAACACAGCAACTCGGTCTTGGTTTTGCTTTCGTTGGTGGCCGATATCTGTTTGATAAGCAACTTTCATTAATTTACTATATTCCCTTCTTAAGGCTACTGATGAAGAAGCCATCAGAATCAAAGTCACTCGGTAAAATAGTTAAGGTTGGTGAGTGACGACTATCCTTAACTTTTCGTGCAGTTTTTGTTTTTACTAACGCAAATTCTGGATGTTCAGCTAGAAATGCTTGAACAGTATCATCATTTTCTTGTCGTAAAATTGTGCACGTGCTGTATGTGATTATACCGCCTTTTTTAACTTTCGCGGCAACCGCATTTAAAATTGCTAATTGAATCTTATGTAATTGTTTGCTACCACTTAGCGTCTTTGTATAACGAATCTCTGGTTTCCGGCGTAAAAGCCCGATCCCACTACAAGGTGCGTCAACTAAAACCTTGTCAAAACTTTCATCATCAAAAAGTTGATCAACTTCCCGTGCATCAAGGGCATGAGCAGTAACGCGCTTTTCAACTCCTAGTCGACGGGCATTTTTTTCAATCAATTTAACCTTATGTTGGTGAATATCAAGTGCATCAACATGGCCGTCTTCATTAGTGAGGGTTTCTGCTATTTGAACAGTCTTTCCACCCGGAGCTGCACAAGCGTCAAGTACTTTATCTCCCGGCTCAACATGCATACTTTCCACGGCTAACATGGCACTTTCGTCTTGAATAGTAATTTCGCCATTTTTGAAGAGATCGGAACTGATAATTTCACCTTTAGTAATTACTAAAGCATTTTGAGCAACACGGCTTTCTTGATATTCAATTCCAGCAGCATCCAAAGTTTGTTTGACGGTCTGAAGGTCAGTTTTGACGGTGTTAACTCTAATTACCTGATGAGCCGGCTCATTAATTGATTGAAGTATTTTTTCAGTATCTCCTTCACCATATTCGGCAGTTAGCTCATTGACCAGCCACCGCGGCACACTGTTTTCGATACTCAGCCGTAAATCACGTTCATTTATTTGATGCAAGTCAGGTAATCCTTTCCGCAAAACGGCATGTAAAACACCAGTAACAAACTTTCGAATACCTGGATTTCCCCGGCGTTTAGCTATTTCAATGCTTTCGTCAGTTACAGCCCAATCTGGAACTCGTTCTAAATAATGATACTGGTAAAGTGCAGATAGGAGAAGTGTCTTTACCCAAGGATCAAGCCGTTTCCCCTGCACAAACGAATTTAACCAATACTCAAGGGTAAGTTTATGCTGCAAAACACCATAAATAATATTAGTTGCCAAACGGCGATCTTTATCTGCCAACGGGTACTTTTTTAATAACTGGTCAACCTGCAAGTTTGAGTATGCACCATTTTCGACAACCCCTTCAAGCGCCACTAAAGCTAATTCACGTGCATTTTGCGGTTGAAATTTAGTCTTCACTTACAACTTGGCCTCCCTCTGTAATATTTTTATGTCCATTAAGGTAAGAAGTAATATCCATTGCCTTTTTCCCTGCCGGCTTTAACTTATTAATCTGGTATGTTGTTCCATCTCCAGCAGCAATTACTAATTGATGCTTTGTAACCCGTACCACTTTTCCTGGTTCAAGGGCTGTTTTTTCTTCTAATGGGGTCACATCATAAATTTTTGTCCGTAATCCATCAATAATCATGTTACCAAGAGGAGCTGGCCGCAATCCTCGCACCTTAGCATCAATTAAACGTGCTGGAAGGTGGAAATCAATCTGTTCTTGTTCACTAGTAATATTGGGAGAAAAGACTACTTTATCAGGATCTTGAGCAACTGGATTAACATCCCCGCTAATAAGCTTAGGCAACGTTTCTGAAAGTAAGTCTCTTCCTAACAAACTAAGCTTTTTAAACATAGTGCCACTATCATCAGTATCTTCAATCGGAATAGACCTTTGTGAAATAATATCTCCCGCATCCATCTTCTTAACCATGTACATAATGGAGACGCCGGTTTCTTTGTCACCATTAATAATGGAATATTGAATTGGAGCCCCTCCACGATACTTTGGCAGTAATGAACCGTGGACATTGATTGCTGCAATCTTAGCAGCTGCCAATAACTTTGTTGGAAGGAATTGCCCATAGGCAGCAGTAATCATTAAGTCAGGCTGTAAACTAATAATTTTCTCCATTTCAGGACTTTTGCTGAGTTTAGCTGGTTGTAAGACTTCAATGTTGTATTGTTCAGCTAACTCTTTAACTGGCGATTTATGAAGAGTACGCTTTCGGCCGATATGGTGGTCCGGCTGGGTAAGAACTGCTTGAACATCGTATTCTGGATTATCAATTAAACTTTGTAAAATCGGAACAGCAAACTCTGGTGTTCCCATAAAAACGACTGATGTTGACATTAATAACATCCTTTCTTTTACATAAAATACTGTGGATCAGGATCAATACTGACTTGGACATCCTTAAAACCGCGGCTTTGCGTATCTTGGAGAATATCAAACAACAACTGATGTAAGTACGGATCCTTTTTATATTTGATTACAATTTGGTAATAGTAACGCCGCTTCATCCGGGCAATTGCGCGGGGAGTGGGGCCAAGAATGACTGTTGAAGATAATAACCCCTGTTTTAGGCGACCATAGATATCTGCCATTGCCCGGGCTGCTTTGGCTTCTTCAGGGTGGCTAGCCATCAAACGAACCGTGTAATAGTATGGCGGATAACTGGCTTGCCTTCGCAACATCATTTCTTGGTCAAAGAATTTTTCATAATCATGTGTTTTTGCATCTTGAATAGCATAATGGTCAGGGTTATATGTCTGGATAATAACTTTTCCCTGCTTATTTGCCCGACCAGCCCGACCGCTAACTTGACTTAGCAAATCAAAGGTCCGTTCACTAGCACGAAAATCTGGTAAGCCCAGCCCAGTATCAGCATTTAACACTCCTACTAAGGTAACATTTGGAAAATCAAGCCCCTTTGCGATCATCTGGGTCCCCAATAAGATATCCGCTTGGTGTTGACCAAACTGTCGTAATAGCTTTGCATGCATTCCCTTCCGTCGGGTTGTATCAACGTCCATACGAATGATTCGGGCCTGGGGCAATAACTGATGTAATTCCTGTTCAACTTTCTCCGTTCCAGTTCCATAATAGCGAATCTGATGGCTATGGCAATTCGGACATTCACGGGGGATTGGTTCTTCATGACCACAATAGTGACATTTCATCGTCCGCGTATCCATGTGGAGCGTCAAGGAAATATCACAATTAGGACATTTTAAAACATTTCCACAATCACGGCACATCATAAATGATGAAAATCCCCGTCGATTTAGCATTAAAATACTTTGTTCGTTCTTTTGTAGGCGGTCGTTTAATTCGGTTAATAGTTTCTGGGAAAAGTTACTCTCCCCGTACTTTTTAATTTCGTCCCGCATATCAACCACTTCAATTGGCGGCAGTTCCTGTTTGTTTACCCGGTGGGGAAGACGCAACAAGTGATAAACGTTTTTCACTGCTCGTGCACGACTCTCCAGACTAGGAGTAGCTGATCCGAGGACTACCGGTGCTTGATTATATTTTCCCCGCCATTTAGCTACTTCCCGCGCTTGATAACGGGGTGATTCATCTTGTTTATAACTAGATTCATGTTCTTCATCAAGAATGATTAACCCTAAATTAGTCAACGGAGCAAAGATTGCTGAACGGGCGCCAACAACTACTTGCGCTTCTCCACGTTCTATCCGTCGCCATTCATCATATCGTTCCCCATTCGATAAGCTACTATGTAAAACGGCAACCTTGGAGCCAAATCGTCGCCGAACACGGTTAACAATCTGAGGCGTTAATGAAATCTCAGGCACAAGCATTAATGCTGTCTTTCCCTGGTGAAGAGCATTAGCAATCGACTGCAGGTATACTTCTGTCTTGCCACTCCCCGTAACTCCTTGCAAGAGAAAAACTTTAGGGTCATGGTTGTCGATTGCTTGATTAATCTGATTAACAGCATTTTGTTGATCAGCATTGAGCTGCAGGGGGGCTGCTAAATGAGCATCATCAGGAGGGCCCTGCATAGCTAAGGGTTGTCGATATACTTCAACAGGTGTTTTTTCTAGCCATCCCTTCTGTTGTCCCTGATTGAAGGTGGCTGCTTTTAAACCAGTTTTATGTTCAGCATCCTTTTGCTTAACAACTTGACTGCCAATTGATTGTAAATATGAAAGAAGACGGTTTTGAGCATGAGCATTGGCATGAAGGGATGCGCGCTCATCTTCTAGTTGTTCAAAATTAAGTAAGGCACGAATACCAGTTACAGTTTTAGCTTTGGCCCGATCCTCCACTTGGTATTCAATCGTTATCTTTCCTTCCTTTTGCAGTTTGAACAATTCACTTAAGATTGCAGGTTTATCTTGTACCTCCGCCATCTCTAATTCGTCTCGACCATGAAAAATATCAAAAGCAATATGCTCATCTACTTCATCCACAATTCGAATAATTCTGGTGGTTTTAGCCTTTAATAAGTTAGGCAACATCGTATATAAGCAAGAAATCCAAAAAGAATAAGTGGTATCAGCTAACCACTTGCTAAGATTCATTAATTCGGAATTAATTACTGGTTGAAGATCCATTACTGCTTGAATTGGTTTGAGTTCTCCCTCATACTGGGACGCTTTGTCAAAGGCAACAACGAAACCTTGAACAGTCCGCTTTCCTTTTCCAAAAGGTACAATCACCCTTACCCCAACCTGAATTTGTTTTTCAAGCTTTGGCGGAATCTGATAAGTATATGGTTGATTTGTTTGCATTGTTGGAACATCAACAACTACCTGTGCCAACTCTGGCATTTAATCACCTGACTTTAATTTTGCGCTAACTAGCTCAATAATCTCGTTTGCAATTTTAGTTTTAGATTGCCGAGCTAATTTAATTGGCGTTTGATCTTTTTGTAAGATTGTCACTTGATTCTGGTCACTACCAAATGCCCCCGTAGCTCCTGCCACACTGTTTGCAATGATCATATCCGCATTTTTACTAGCAAGTTTGCGGTTGGCATTTTCTAAGAGGTCATTTGTCTCTGCCGCAAATCCAACAATATATTGACCGTTTTGCTTAATCTTTGCAATATTCTTTAAAATATCAATAGTTTCAGTAAGCGCAATGGTAAGATGTGGGTCACTATCTTTTTTCTTAATCTTATGACCAACTATCTCAACTGGTCGATAGTCAGCAACCGCAGCTGCCATGAACAAAACATTTGCTTGCGAAAAGCGTTCTTTTAAACTGGTATATAAATCTTCAGTTGTGGTTACTCGTACAACTTCAATCGCTGGTGATTGTGGAAGTGGAACGGTGACTTGACCAGCAATCAAGGTTACCTTAGCGCCTGCATGAACCGCGGCGTTGGCAAGTGCAATCCCCATTTTACCAGAAGATCGGTTACCAATAAAACGAACTGGGTCAATATTTTCACGTGTTCCACCAGCAGTAACAATCACATGTTGGCCCTTTAAAGCTTGACTGCTAGCTAAAAAGTCTTCTATATATTGGCAAATCGCTGTTGGTTCTGGCAAACGCCCACGCCCAGCATATCCTTCAGCTAATCTGCCGTTAACTGGTGGCATAATATTAACCCCGTCTTGTTCAAGCTGAGTAATGTTTCGTTGAGTTGCCGGTGCCAACCACATATGACTATTCATTGCCGGAACTACAATTTTAGGGGCACCAGTAGCTAATAAAGTAGTAGAAACAGCATCATCAGCCAGCCCCGTTGCCATTTTAGCAATTATATCTGCTGATGCTGGTACCACAACTGCCAGTTCTGACCAGTCAGCTAACTCAATATGAGGAATAGGCGTTGAATGCTCGTCCCATAGGTCAGTAAGAACAGGTACTTTCGTCAAGGCAAAGGGAGTAGTAGGAGTGACTAACTTAGTAGCTGCTTCAGTCATTCCTACGCGAACCTCATGCCCCATTTTTTGCAGCCCACGTACTACTTCAATCCCTTTGTAAGCAGCGATACTGCCTGTAAGATACACTGCAATTCGTGTCATTATGTCACCTCAACTTGTTTTTTCTTAATTGATTATAGCATTTTTAGAAGCAAAAAAGGGGCCAGTGACAATCATGCCCTAGTCCCTTATATTTTTATCAACCTTATTTTTAATCCTGTAAGTCTTCAGTATGATCAGGATCAATCGTAACTTTTCCAGCCAAAATCTCTTCAAGGGCCTTCCCAACTGACTTGCTTGAATCATAATGCTCAAGCAAGGGGGCAGCGCCTGCATCTAATTCGTTGGCACGCTTACTAGCAAGCATAACCAAGGAATAACGAGAATCAATATGTTTTAATAATTCATCAACTGATGGAAAAAGGATCATTTTTCGGCATCTCCTAACATTTCAAGATAACGTGGCATTACGCGGGTAACACGAAGCCGTTCAGTACGAATAATATCTTTAATCTTCTCAACTGCATTTGGTACTTCGTCATTAACCACTGCATAATCATAGTTTTGCATCATTTGAATTTCGCCGAATGCTTTATGAATTCGCTTATTAATGACTTCCATACTATCAGTTCCCCGGTGAATCAACCGTTGTTTTAATTCATCCAAATCAGGAGGGGTTAAGAAAATAAACACACCATCTGGGCACTTAGACCGTACTTGCATTGCTCCGTTAACTTCAATCTCAAGGAAAACATCTTTCCCTGAATCCAAGGTCTCATTAACATATTTTAATGGGGTACCGTAATAGTTGTCAACATACTTAGCATATTCTAACATCCCACCAGTTTGAATTTGGTGTTCAAATTCTTCTTTGCTTACAAAGAAATAATCAACACCATTAACTTCTCCAGGACGGGGCTTTCGAGTCGTCATCGAAATTGAATATTGAAAATCATTATCATTTGAATCAAAGATAGCTTTTCGAACAGTTCCCTTCCCAACCCCGGAAGGACCTGAAAGAACAATTAACATTCCACGATTTGCCATTATAACGCTCCTATTTATTTAATCGTATTAATACTATAATGCACTAGATTAGCACTGAAATCAAGCACCTAAATAACAAAAAATTATTGAGCTTTTTGCTTGCATTTCTGAATGTATGTTCGTATACTATAATCAAACGAATGTTCGGAGGCGCGATTATGCAAATTGAACAAAAGTCTATTTTTAAATTTACGCCACAAATTATTAGTGATAAACTTCGTCATCTTTTCGAAGAAGCACCTGCTGACGATCAGCAAGCAGGGTTGCTCACTCCCCAACCCGCTAAACAACGACAATTATTTTTAAAACGAGCCATCAAAGATAAGATTAAAGCAACGTTTCAGCTAATGCCGATCAACAATGATGGCTATCCCGTAAATGTTACTGGTAACATTGCTCAGTTGGCAAATAGTAATCGATACCTTATTACGAATCAAAACGTGAGTTATGTTGTTAACTTTGATCAAATTAGGTACATTGCAAATTTATAATATTAGATTCGATTTAAAGAGAGGATGAGAAAAAACTTTTGTTTTTCCTCATCCTCTCTTTATTTACCGAATAGTAGCAAGATAACGTGGAACTAGCTTCGCGTCACCACAAGGCTCGATTCTAAAATAGAACGCTAACTATCGTTCTAGCTTAGCCAACTGCCTTGTCGAGAAGGTTATTTCCACTTTCCTTTTTTATTTTGCCATCTTAAGTAATTCTTGGGCATGCTCTTTTGTCAATTGAGTAATCTTTTCACCCGAGAGCATTCGCGCAAGTTCTTCGACTCGGTCGTCTTCTTTTAATGGTGTAACTCTGGTAGTTGTTCGATCATCATGAACAGATTTTTTAATCAGAAAATGATGTTGCGCAACTGCTGCAACTTGTGGCAAGTGCGTGATACATAAAACCTGCGAATGTTGAGCAATCAAGCGAATCTTATCAGCAATCGCTTGGGCAACTCGTCCGCTCACTCCAGTATCAACTTCATCAAAAATGATACTAGTAACGCCTTCCTTTTGCGCAAAGATTGTCTTCAAGGCCAACATTACCCGTGATAATTCACCACCAGAAGCAATCTTTGCTAATGGTCCCATCGCTTCTCCTGGATTAGTCCGAATATAAAATTCAACCTGATCAATTCCCGTCGGCATAAACTGTTCCCGACTTTGATTGGCAAAGTGCACTTCAAATTCTGCTTTTTCCATGTAAAGCTCTTTAAGCTGCTGATGAACTTTTTTTCCGAGTTCATGAGCAGCTTTTTGCCTTACCTGACTCAACTTACGACCGGTTTCCCGAATCCTATTTTCGGCTTCTGCTAATCGCTGTTCTAAATCACTGCTGGAATCAGCCGCGGCTTCCATCGAATCGAGCTCTTTTTTGATTTTTTCATAATACTTCAAAACATCTGTCAACGTATCGCCATACTTATGTTCAAGATCACCAATAGTAGTTAACCGTTGCTCAATTTGGGCCAACCGTTCATCATCAAACTCAAGCATGTCTAATTGCTGACTAGCTTCATTCGCCACATCTTGAAGTGCATAATAAGCATCATTAAGAGCCTTGCTAAGGTTATCATAAGCATCATCAAATTCAGCAATTGCATTAATCGAGTCCATCACCGTGGCAACTTGATCTAAAACTGGCGTCTGCTCACCTTCATTAAAGGTCGTTACAGCTAGTTGAAGAGCATTATTAATTTGTTGAAAGTGTTCCAATCGATCACGTTCACTAATTAATTCATCTTCTTCATTTTCTTTCAGATTAGCTTCTGCAATTTCATTAACTTGGTACCGAAGCATGTCCAATCGCTGCGCCCATTGTTGCTCATTCGCTTGCTTCTTATTTACCGCAGCTTTTAGTTTAGAATAGGCTTGATATTCTTCCTGGTATTTTTGAAGTAACGGCTGAACTTCTTTAGCCGCAAATTGGTCAAGCATCCCTAAATGAGTCTCGGGCTGCATTAATTGTTGATGCTCATTTTGTCCTTGAATATCAACTAATCCTGCACCAATTTTACGAAGAGTTGCCGTATTAATTAGTTGGCCATTGACACGAATAATATTGCGACCATTACGATGAATTTCACGGGAGACGATTAAAATACCATCTTCATGATCAATTCCTAGTGATTCAAGTAGTTTATCAAATTCAAGATCAGCAGGAATCGCAAATTGCCCCTGAAGACTTAATTTTTCTTCTCCACGACGAATAAATTCCTGAGAACCACGACCACCGGCTAATAAGCCAACTGCATCAATAATAATTGACTTTCCGGCACCAGTTTCCCCCGTTAGAACAGTCATTTGATCAGCAAAAGTTAAGGTTAAGTGCTTAATAATTGCTAAATTATCAATTGTCAATTCTTGTAACAAAAATTTTCACCTCGCCTAGTCGAGCATTGCATTAAGCTTTTCTTCTAATTTAATTGCCGCTTCTGGAGACATACAGACTACAAGAACATTCCCATCATCACCAATTGTCGTGAAAACCGCTGGAAAATCCATCTTGCGAATTAAAGTAGCTACTACCGGACCATTCCCGGGATGAACTGTTAATGCTAAGAAACAGTCATTGCGTTTTAATTGTTCCAAGCTATCTTGAAGGGTCTGGGCTAATTGATTTTCATGTCCTTGATGATGATATGCCGGCAAGCCATAACGATAGCCTCCATTATCAGCAGGAATCTTTATCAGTTGCATTTCTTTAATGTCTCGCGAAATAGTCGCTTGAGTAACTGTCAATCCCATTTCACGCAGGCGCTCAACAAGATCTTCCTGCCGCTCAATGCTCTCATTAGTAATGATTTCCCGAATTTTTTGTTGTCGTTCTGCTTTTTTCATGAATTAAGTCACCTTTATTTATTCCTTATGATTTAAATCACTATCAGCGGCTGCAATAACCTTATCGATATCTACTTCTTTAGCAAGAGTACCAGGATTTTCACTTAAGCGCAGGTGAACCAAGAATTCCATATTTCCTTGTCCCCCTTTGATTGGTGAGTAGTCTAATCCAAGGATGTCAAAATGATCTTCCCGGGCAAACGTTAGCACTTCTTCCAAAACTGCCCGATGGACTTTGTGGTCATGGATTATTCCATTTTTGCCAACATGTTCTTTCCCAGCTTCGAATTGTGGCTTAATTAGAGCTACTACTTCACCACCCATTTTCAATATCTGGGCCAATGGTGGCAAGATTAAACGAAGGGAAATAAACGAAACATCAATCGAAGCAAATTCTGGTTGACCACTGGTAAAGTCTGCTAACTTACTATAACGGAAATTAGTTTGCTCCATAACAACTACCCGGGGATCTTCCCGTAATTGCCAAACTAATTGATTAGTTCCCACATCAAGCGCATAGCTTAACTTCGCTCCATTTTGTAACATTACATCAGTAAAGCCACCAGTTGATGATCCAATATCTAAAACCGTTTTATCCTTAACTGAAATATCAAAAACCTTTAATGCTTTCGCTAGTTTCAAACCGCCGCGACTAACGTATGGCATTTTATGACCTTTCATGTGAAGGGTTGTGGTAATCGGAATTTTTTGTCCCGGTTTATCTAATCGTTCATTATTTTTACCAAGAATTTCTCCTGCCATCACTGCCCGCTTTGCTTGTTCGCGAGAGTCAAACAGCCCTTGTTGAACTAATAATACATCTACACGTTCTTTTTTCATAAGCTCTTTCCTTATTTAAAATATGCTAAAAAGTCATCATAGCCAGCAAATGACTTACCAGTAAGTTTTTCAAGATTCTTTTGATTTTGACCAGCAGCCGTTAAAGCTATCTGTAACTGCTCCTTTGCGCCATCTACGCCAAGTAATCCTGGATAAGTATTCTTCTGCTCATCAGCATCTTTATGGACAACTTTCCCCATCTCTTCAGTAGTACTGAGGACATCCATTAAGTCATCATAGATCTGAAATGCTAACCCATAATTTTCACCAAATGTTGCTAGTTCTTGTTTAATTTCAGCAGATTGATCCATCATAATCCCACCTGCCAAAACAGCATAGCGAATTAATGCCCCCGTTTTTTGGCGGTGTAAATACCTTAACTGGTTTAAATTCAAATGTTGGTGTTCACCTTCAATATCCCGTGCTTGGCCGGCAACCATTCCAGAGGGTCCCGCAGCTTTTGCAAGTTCAAGGGTCAACCGGCTCCGAACATTAGCTGGAAGACGGTTATCGGTAACCCACTGAAAGGCCAACGTCAATAATCCATCTCCTGCTAAAGTTGCCATTCCCGCGCCAAATTTACAGTGATTAGTTGGCTTTCCACGGCGTAGATCATCATTGTCCATTGCTGGAAGGTCATCGTGAATTAATGAATATGTATGAAGCAATTCCAACGCAGATGCTGCGCGAAGCATATCATCATTAAGCGTGCCCCCTAGCATCTCAATCGTTGCAAGCGTCAATGCCGGACGCAGCCGCTTACCGCCAGCCATTAGGGAATAAGTCATTGAATTTTTTAATGTTGCTTGATCAACATCTGCAGCCAATGACTGGCTGAGATAATCTTCAATCTGTTCTTTCAAAATCGGCAGTGGTGTACTCATCTTTTTTACTCCGTTGCTTATTGTTCGTCAGCGCTACCAAATCCACGGTTACCGCCACCGTTGTTACTTGGGTCATCAGTTTGTTTTTCGTAGACTTTTTCATCACCATTATCGTCAATTAGATGACCAAGTGTCTTTTCGGCATTTGTTAGTTTCGTTTGTAATTCCTTAGAAAGCTTGATCCCTTCTTGAAATTGTTGAAGGGCTTCTTCTAGTGGAACGTTCCCTTGTTCAAGGCGGTTAACGATCTGTTGTAGTTGCGCTAGTTGTTCTTCAAATGTTAGTTTTTCTGTTGCCATCTTAGTGCTCCTTTACCTTTTTTATTTCTGCTTGAACTTCCCCGTCATCAAAATGCAGGTGAACATTTTGCCCAACAGTTAATTGACTGGCATGATTAACAACTTTTTCATCACTTGTTACATACGTATATCCCCGACTCATAATTTTAAGGGGGCTCAGCGAATCTAATTGTTTAATAAGACTTGTCACTTGTTGTTTCTTCTCATTTTGGTTTGCAAGTGAGGCTGTAACTAATTGTTTTTGTAACTGCTTAACTAACTGTTCTTGTTGTTGAACCCGGTGCAGTGGAGACGCCGCCATTAAACGCCCGCTTAACCTTTCTACATTCATCCGCATTTCTTGCATTTTATTTTGCGCTGTTTGACCAAGCTGTTGAGTTAATTGGTCAACCTTTTGTGCATAGTTTTCATATAGTCTTGTCGGTTGCTGAAAAATATAGCTTTGCAACTGCTTATTCAATTGTTGGCGGTCAAAATTAATTTTGGTCCGCATCGTATTTAATAACCGATTCTGATCATCTTTAATTGTCAGTAACACATCGTTTAATTTTACCGGTGTTGCTAACTCAGCAGCGGCAGTGGGGGTGGCAGCGCGTTGATCGGCTACAAGGTCGGCAATTGTTGTATCTGTCTCGTGACCAACAGATGAAATTACCGGAATTTTGCTATTGGCAATTGCACGGGCAACCACTTCTTCATTAAAAGGCCATAAGTCTTCCATTGATCCCCCACCACGACCGATAATAAGGGTGTCAAAATCCCCGCGGTCATTGGCACGGTTAATTTGCCTAGCAATATCTGCTGCTGCCTTATCCCCTTGAACAACAGTGGGGTATAAAACAACTTGGGCAATTGGATAACGTCGTCGAACAGTCGTATTAATATCCCGGATAACCGCCCCATCAATACTAGTAACAACTGCAATTCGTTTCGGAAACATTGGAATCTGTTTTTTAGGCAAGTTAAATAAGCCTTCAGCGCTCAATTTCTTTTTTAGTTGCTCAAAAGCTAAGTATAAAGATCCCAGACCATCTGGCTCCATCCGGTCAATATAAATCTGGTAGCGACCACTTTTTTCATATAAGCTTACATGACCGACTACACAAACCTTCATCCCCTGTTCGGGAGTAAATTTAATTTTCCGAAATTGATGTTCAAACATTACAGCATCAATCACGGCATTATCGTCTTTTAAACTAAAATACTGATGCTTTTGCCGTAAACGAAAATTAGAAAGCTCACCGGTTAAATAGACCGTATGTAAGTAGGGATCCCGGTCAAATTTCATTTTCAAATACTTAGTTAATTCACTAACTGTTAAATACTGGCTTCTATCCATGATGCCTCCACTGCGCTAAATCAACTGTTTGCTCCATCAACGTTGCAATTGTCATCGGTCCTACGCCACCTGGAACAGGAGTGATTGCCTGAGCTTTTGCCTTTACCGCTTCAAAGTCAACATCCCCTGTCAATTTACCATCACTTAAACGATTAATCCCCACATCGATTACTACTGCTCCTGGTTTTACATCTGTCGCCTTGATAAGGTGAGGCACACCAGTAGCCACAATTAAAATATCTGCTGTTTTCGTTAAAGCAGAAAGATCACGAGTATTTCTGCCAGCCATCGTCACAGTTGCGTTAGCATTATTTAAAAGAGCTAAAAGAGGCTTGCCAACTAAAATACTCCGGCCAACAATGACCGCATTTTTCCCTTGTAAATCAATATTATATTCTGCTAACATTCGCATGATTCCGCGAGGTGTACAAGCTACGGGATAATTACCATGCTGATTAGCAAATAATTTTCCTAAGTTTAAGGGATTAAGACCATCAACATCCTTCGCTGGTACGATAGCATTAGTAATTACTTCTGGATCCAATTGAGGAGGAAGAGGTTGTTGAACAAGGATGGCATCAATTGTGTCATCATTATTCAACTTTTCAATTTCAGTAAGCAGCTCATCCTGGCTAACATTAGCAGGGAATTTTTTTAAAATTGAATTGATTCCTAACTTAATAGCCTTATTATGTTTATTTCGGGTATAGATTAAACTCGCTGCATCATCACCAGCAATTACGACTGCAATTCCCGGGATTATATTTTGCTTTTCTCTTAACTGTGCTACCAGTTCTTGGGTCTGGGCATTGATTTTTTTAGCAAGGGCCTTACCATCAATAATTGTTGTCACAATGATTCCTCCTCGTTAAATTTCCATTTTATATTCTACCATAATAATATTGCGCCTAAGCAAAAAAGGAGTGGAATCAGAAGTTTATCGCTTCATCTTTTCCACCCCAGAATTATTGTTAACAGTAAGATTAATTATTTTCGTTGACTTGTTTTTCAAATTTACCAAGGGCTCCATTGATAAATTTACGTGACTTATCGCTGCTGAATGTTTTCGTAAGTTCCAATGCTTCGTTAATCGCTACTACTGTTGGAACATTTTCAGCGTATTGAATTTCAAATAAAGCAAGCCGCAAAATCACTAGATCTGGTTTTGCTAAACGGTTGATGGTCCATCCGCTTGCCAAAAGATCATTGATTTGTTCGTCAAGCTGATCTTGATGTTCCCGCACCCCATTTACCAAAGTCAGTAAATAAGGAGGAATTTGCTTTTCGTCATGATGAGGAATTGCCTCATACACGGTTTGAATATCAGCTTCAGGATCTGATTGCAAAGCAAAGAGAACTTGGAAAGCCTCCTCACGAATCATGTGTCGGTTCAAACTCATTTTATTCACCAGCCTCGTCATTAAGATGTTCGCCAAACAAGTCATCAGGGTCTACTTGTTGGTCTTCTTTAGATGTTACGATTCCCTTAATATGAACATTAACCTCTTTTACTTTTAGGTCAGTCATTAATGTGATTTGTTGTTTGACCTTATCTTGAATCATTGCCGCTACTTTAGGAACAGAGACACCATATTCAACATAAACATCCACATCAAGTGATAATTTTTCATCATTGCTGGAAAGCTTTACCCCACGCCGGCGATCAGAGCGTCCCAAAAGTTCACTTACGCTATTTGCAAATGAACCATACATCTTTGAAACACCATCGATTTCACTTGCGGCAATCCCCGCAATAATTTCTAAAACTCGTGGCGAAATTTGAATTGTCCCGAGTGACTTGTCTTCACTACTTAAAACAATCTTTGATTCTTCAGCCATCGTCAGCCCTCCAATTTATTTCTTCTCTTAATTATAGTAATCATTTCTATTCTGCACTATGTTCGAACAAATTGCAACAACTTGGTCAATTAGGAACGTAGCGACAATTTAGAAATTAACTGCGAATTATGATTATACCAATCATGAACGACTAAATCGAGACTAGATGCGGTAAATTGTCCGAAATTAATTGATTTAAATTCTTCCAACGTCTTCAAGAAACGGTCTGCCTGCTGAATAGGACTAGTATACCGTGCAACCGTCACATGTCCTGAAATTGTTGGATATCGTTCTTTTAGCAACAAGTCATGTAACGGCAGTTCTTTCCTAAGTGTCTCCCGTAAAGTTGATAATTCGGCTGAATAATACCCTTTTACAAGAAGCGCTCCTGAACTAGTGATCATTCCTGCCAACTGCCAGTGAATCGGCCCTACTTGTGAAATAATCTGCCCTACTACGTTTTTATATTTTTCCTCTTCAAATGTTGAGAGCGAAAAATCTGAACTGGCTGCAATAAGGTCAATAATCGTAATATGCAGGTCAGCAGGAGGATAGAAATATTGGTTAGGTTCAATTGCAGCCAATTTTTGCAGGCAAAACATAATATTACGGCTAACATGCGCAGGAAGTGAAGCAGTAAGCGTCAGTCCTCGCCGCATATCTTTATCAGGATTTAGTAAGTTACTATCTAGCTGTTCTTGATGACTTCTAATTGCCGACATCCCCTGTTGATTAATATTATTATACAGAGTCGCTAGTTGCATCTTATTTTCCAACAATTATTAGGTCAGTAGGCGCCTTCGTCAATACCTTGACTCCACCGTGAGTAATCAAGATATCATCTTCTATCCGGACTCCGCCAATTTCAGGAATATAGATACCAGGTTCAACAGTGATAACTTCATTATTTCGTAATTTAACATTTTTAGTACTAGGACCATAGCTAGCAGGTAATTCATGAACCGATAAGCCTATTCCATGCCCCATTCCATGATTGAATTCATCGCCATAACCTGCTGTTTCAATTATTTGTCGTCCTGCAAAGTCAAGTTGGTCTCCTCGTTGACCAACATGAGCAGCTTGAATTACAGCTTCACGAGCCTCATTGACGATCTGATAAACATCACGTAATTCTGGATCAATCGAACCAACTGCAAACGTTCTGGTCATGTCGGCCGTATAGCCATTAACATAGTAACCAAAATCTACAGTAACAACATCGCCATCTTCAATCACTTTTTTTGAAACTGTAGCATGCGGTTTGGCTGCATTTTTACCACTAGCAATAATTGTTGGAAAAGAGGCCCCGCTTGCTCCATGCTCCTTCATCCAAAAATCAAGCAAGTTCGCAACATGGCGCTCTGTCATCCCGGCATGAACATTTTCTAAAAGATACTGGTATCCTGCTGAATGGAGGTCCGCAGAAGCACGCAAGGCATTTACTTCATCACTATCTTTAATCATTCGCATCCGTTCAATTTGTTGGTGAAAAGGAACGAGATCTGTCGTCATCTGCTCATCAAGCACATCAAATAAGGCGTAAGTAACTGTATCTTCATATCCAAGAACAGTCACTTTCATCCCCTGACATATTTTATTGAGTGAACCGTAATAGTCACGGGTAATCATTCCCACAACCTCATCATTTTCAAATTCTTCTAATGCAAGTTGGTACCGGTCATCAGTAATAATAATCGCATTATCTTTTGTTATTAAGAGGCATCCATCACCTTCCATAAGATTAAAGCCAGTAAGATAATAAATATTTTTTTCATTCGTTACCAAAAATGCATCGATATATAATTTTTCAAATTTTTTCTGTAGACGTTTAATTCTAGACATAGCATATTTCCTTTAATACTGGCGGTTAGAGTAATCACGAGGACCAAAGATAGCTGTCCCAACTCGCACACAAGTTGAACCTTCTTCTACCGCTATCTCATAATCATGGGTCATCCCCATGCTAAGGACATCTAACTTTAATTGATCATTTTGCTTATTCATCTCATCCCGCAATTCGCGTAATCGGCGAAAAATCGGCCGTGTTTTTTCTGGATCATCATAATAAGGAGCACTAGTCATTAAGCCCCGTAACTTTATATGTGGCAATTTAAGACTTGCCTCAGCTAATTCCATGCAATCTTGCAAAGTTGGCTTAACCCCAAATTTACTCTCTTCTTCCCCAACATTAACTTCAATTAAAATCGGGATTATTCGATCGTGCTTTCTTCCTTCTTTTTCGATCGTATTCATTAATTTAAGGGAGTCAACCGATTGAATCATTGTAACGTAATTAGCAATGTATTTAACCTTATTACGTTGAAGGTGGCCAATCATATACCAGTTAATGTCTGCTGGTAATCCACCATGCTTTTTATCCAATTCTTGAACATAATTCTCACCAAAATTGTCCCATCCTGCTTTGTGAAGCTCTGCAATATCTGCTGCTGGATGATTTTTGCTAACTGGTAACAATTGAACGCCTTGAGGGTCTCGACCGCTTCGCTTGCATGCAGCAATAATTTTTTCTTGGACTTCTTTAGCTTTATCAACAATCGTCATTAAACGTTATACTCCCTTCAACATATCAGTTAATTATATTCTTATATTATAGATTAACATACAATGAAGCACGAAAAATTATTTAAAAAATAAAAAGACTACTATTTCATGTAGAAAAGTAGTCTTTTTATTACTATTCAGCGATTGGGTAAACTGATACCTTACGCTTACTGCGACCCATGCGTTCAAACTTAACAACACCGGCTACCTTAGCGTATAATGTATCGTCTCCACCACGACCCACGTTTTCACCTGGGTTGATGTGAGTACCACGTTGACGGTAGATGATTGATCCAGCAGTTACGATTGAACCATCAGCAGCCTTAGTACCAAGACGACGACCAGCTGAGTTCCGACCGTTAGCAGTGGAACCACCCCCCTTGTGGTGGGAGAAGAATTGCAAATCCATAATCATAGTTGTTCACCTCCAGCAATGAACTTTAATCAAACATTTTTACTTCAATGTTTTGTGGATAACTTTCCTGGATATCACATAATCCATTTAACAAAGTTTTGAGAAGAATCTGACTATCATGACCAAGATCCAATTCTGTAACTTCAAGAAAGCCACCATTAGCATTATCTTGTTTAAGATGAGGCTTCGTATGAACAACTTGTTCAAGTCCGTTCACCGTTGAAATAGATAATGCAGAAACTGCAGCACAAACAATATCTTGCCCATATGGACCAGAGTCAGCATGCCCAGTCATTTTAAAAGAAGTGATCCGCTGATTCGAATCTAAAGTAAACTGTGCTCGAATCATGATCTCACCTCCACATTAAGCGTTGATCTTGTTGATAGTAACCTTAGTGTAAGGTTGACGGTGACCTTGCTTAGTGTGAGTGTGCTTCTTAGGCTTGTACTTAAAGGTAACAACCTTCTTTTCCTTACCTTGCTTGTCAACAGTACCTTCAACAGAAGCACCATCAACTACAGGAGTACCGATCTTTGTGTCGTCTCCACCGACAAAGATAACTTGGTCAAAAGTTACCTTGTCACCTTCCTTAGCATCAAGCTTTTCAACATAGATAGAAGCACCTTCTTCTACCTTGTATTGCTTACCACCAGTAACGATAATTGCGTACATACTTTGTGCACCTCCTTAATATCTCAGACTCGCCGTACTAAGCAGCTAAATAAGCTTTAGACTTAATAACGTGCGGTTGTAGTTGTTGGTTCACAAATACAACGTTTGTATAATATCAAATATTATCCTCTTCGTCAACCACAATCTATACTTTTATAACTAAAAAGAGACTCTGAAAAGATAATTTTTCAAAGCCTCTTTATCTTGTAGTAGCTACTAAATTTTTTCTAAAGTTCCTTCTAATTCACCATCAAAAAAATTAACCAAAGAAACATTTTCGCCACTAAAATGATCCAACATTTTTGCCACGCTTTGTGTCATGTAACGTGGAGTATAAATCATGCCATCTTCTAGCCATCGACTTACCAAGCCAAGAAATGCTGAATCAATAAAGGAAATCTGCAAATTAAGCGGGACTTTCAACTGTTGGTTCTTGTTCACTTGCTCATTAAAGTGTGTCATCTCATTTGCTAACCGATTGTAAAGTTGTTCATAAAAGAAGTTATTCTTTTCATTATTTAATAGAACATCAAAAATATCGGCGTTATTTTCGATATACTGAAACGCTTTGCGGAGTGAAAACACCTTTACCGTCCGTTCTTTCGAAAAATTACTATCAATCATTACTTGGTTAAAGAAATCGTCAATAATCTCTTGGATTGCTGACTGAATAAAATCTTGTTTATCCTTATAGTGAAGATAGAAAGTTCCCCGGGTGATGTTGGCAGTTTCAGTAATCTTTTGGACGCTAATATCTTCAAGCTTTTCACGTCTCATCAGATATACAAGAGCTTTACGCAGACTATTACGTGTTTTAATTACACGCGGGTCTGTCTTATTAGCAGCCATTTAACCATCATCCTTCCATCATACAGCTTAAGTCCTTTCTACTTTCGTACTTCTACTGTTTTAAAGTATAGTTGCCATGAAAGCGTTTTGTCAACGAAAGTGCCGGTTTTATCTTAATAAAATAATTATATTAGATTATTACCATTGACAACTTTGTAGTGAAAATTATATACTTAAATCTGTTTGGAGCGGTAGCTCAACTGGATAGAGCATCGGTCTTCTAAACCGAGGGTTGCGAGTTCAAGTCTCGCTCGCTCCATATAAACGTTATTTGTAAAAAGAGGATAGGAAACACTTTTGTTTCCTATCCTCTTTTTAGTTACTCAAATATAAACTTACAGATAATTTTCTAATCTTTCACTTTCATTTTTTAAGTATTTCTTAAATACACCCTCATATGTTACACTTTTGTTGCAAAAATAAACATTTTTCATAATAATGAATATAGAGATTGCTTTTTGAGGTGATTATTATGCTACCATTTTTTATTATTGTTTTAATTTTGGTTGCGTCGGTAATTGGTGAATTTATGTTTGGCAGTCTTAGTAACCAAGAAACTGGAAAACATAGTGCAACTACCAATCGCCTACGAGATCGAAAAGCTTAATCTTATATTCCGTTCAACACGAGAGGCCGAGGAAAAATTCCTCGACCTCTCGCTTTTTTTATTCTAATATTGATCAATCATTGCTTGGTAAGCATCGGAAATCTGATCAGGCGTTAATTGCCAATCGCTAATTCCCATTTTTAGCAAAAGATGCCAAGCGTGCCGGAAACTTTCCTGTTGATGATTAAAATAGGCATTACTCAAAAAGTGTTTGATTGCCAAATACGATTTATTAAGGTCTGCTAACTTTGTAGATCTTTTCGCCTCCGTAATCCGTTGCCAGGCTTGATCATCGAGTACAACCAAGTGTGTCCATTGCATCTTTGCACTATACAATAAGAGTAGCGCTACTGATTCAACATATGATTTTAGCAAATCTTCTTTGTCTGCTTCACTAGGATTAACTACCTTATACCACCCTGCTGCTTCAGCCATATTTGATAACGAAATATCAAGGTCAACAAAAATTGTTTGCTTTCTTGTTTCTGGCCCAATCATTAATTCCTTTTCATCATCAATTTTTAATTCCAAATCGATAATTTGATGAAGCATTTTAGTAATATCTAACATTGCTATGCCTCCACAATAAAATCTGCTACTTATTCTTCCTCATTTGAAGTTGGATCTTCTGATGATTCAGTCGATGATGCTTCTTCTGGAGAGTCAACTTCTGCTATCTCTGCTGTGGCTTGTGATTCTTCATCAATAATCTCCATATGATCTGTTCTCACGGCCAGGGCAGAACGGTTTGCTAAATACCATTCGCGAACTAGGTCGTAATGAAGCAATACATCAAAGAATGAAATTTGCTCATCAGAATCTTTAACTAAGAAGGCCCACTCTTGACTATAATCATCCGGATCAAAAGCAATGTCAAGTTTTGTACCCTGATCTAATAGTAACTCAGCCCCATTGTTCCGTGGCAAATTTATCAACATGTAATCTTCATCAGCAGTTGCAACAAATAAGCGGTCAATTACTGTTAATGGAAGTTCAGGCTTATTCAACATGAAGCGACGATCATTAGCAGTTGCTAAAATACCTAGATCAATCGTGAAATCAAGATCTTTTTGCAAGTATTTAGCAAAATCAATCAAAGGTTTAACCGCATCACGTAATTCAAGGTCAGTATGATGTTTAAGCGCATAAACGATAAAATAATTTACCAATGCGCGGTTATTAAATTGCATTAATTTATCTTCTAAACTTAGGTAGAAAAGTGGTTCATGCTGACTTTGCTCTGTAAAAGCAGCCTCACCACGACTATCGACCTCAAATTTAAAAACAGCTTCACTGCCAATAGCCGCAACAGTTGCTTCAAACTCATGGCTTAATTCATTTTCTGCAACATTAACAGCTACATCACCATGCATTTTTAATAGGCGATCCATAAAAATCAGATAATAATCAGCCGCTTTATAGTGTGGTGGAAAATTAATAAACGCGTTCGCCAAATCCATTTTTGCTAGTTTATTAGTGGCTGATAGCAAATTCTTAGCATCCTTGGTCTGAGCTAACTGATCTAGGAGGTCAACATACTTTTGTCCAAGACTTAAAACATCTTTAAATGAATCAGAAAGAGCCTGGACCCGTTCACTAGGAGAAGTCACGATTCGATTATTGCTCATCGTCGTCCACCTGCTTTCCTTCTGATTCATTTAAACTAGCTAAATAATTAGCATATAAATTGCGATTAGCTAATTCGAAATCTTCAAAGCTGCCAAAAGTATCGATAATACTCTTTTGTTCGTAACTCAAAATTGTATTCTCTTTTGATAAGGACAAGACAACCCGTTCATTATCCTTAATAGTTTGGGCTGCATTACGAGACTCTTCTTCTTGATCCTCTAACTTTTGTAATTGTTCAACCAGTTCCTGGCGACTCTCCTTGTTCCGGCTTGATTCCCAAATACCAGAACGTGAACTAATCTCTTTTAACTGTTCTTGAAGAGCTTCCTTTCGCTCCTCACGTTCTCGTTGATGATCAATTAAATCTTGAAGACGGTCATTTTCACTAGAAATTTTACTAATACGCTCACTATTGTAACGTTTATTGTCACGTGCCAGTTCAAAAGCTGTCCGTAATTTATCATATTCCGTTTGGTCAAAAGAAAAGCGGACATTTAAAACGTCTAATTCACCAAATTGACGTCGATCCCACCAGTTACCAAAATAAATCCGGTAGTGGCCAGTTTGGTATTCTTCATAATAAAAGAAGGGGTAGGTTTTACCCAAATATTTAATTAAGTTTTCACTAAGGTAATTACTTAATTGATCAGCCAAATCATCGACTAGGTTCATTACACCTTTATCATTTGGTTGTTGTTCCCGATGTTCAATCTCTTTAGCATAGCGCTGGTTATCTAGCAATTGGTAAATTTCCCGATCACGATGGTTTGAGATCGCATCATTAAAGCGTCGCAAATACTTTATTTTCGTAATAATTTGTTGATTGATGACTTGAGTAACATCAAGTGAATCACTATTAGTTTCTACACTCGCCATAAGCATGCTCCTTGTCTAAATAACTACCTATTATAATAAATAACTTTACTACCTTTTTTCCACTCTTTTTAAATTTTTTTCAAAAACTTTATATTTTTTGCACGAATCTGGTTTTACAAAGGCAAAAATAAAAGACTTTCCGTTATGAAAAGCCTTTATTTTTCCCATATCCAATTATCTAAATATTAATGAACCCCTAACGACAATTTAGCAAAGCGGCTCATGCGGTCAATCGTCCAAGCAGGTTCCCAGACAAATTCTACATCAACATTTTTTACCTCTGGAACCTCTTTTACCGCTTTAACTACCATCTCAGCCAACACATTTGTTAACGGGCATCCCATTGTCGTTAGCGTCATTTCAATCAAACATATTCCATCATTATCGAGATCAATTGTATAAACAAGACCCAAATTAACAATATCAATATGAAGTTCGGGATCAATGACTGTTGCTAATTGTTGGACAATATCATCTTTAATTGATTGTTTGTCTCTCATAAGTCTTACCTACTTAAATTAAGCATTATCACCAAATATTTTTGCACGTATTGCTTGGCCTGTAGGAGTTCCCGCTAAGCCGCCAAGTCCTGTCTCCCTTAATGTTTCCGGAAGTCCATGACCTACTTTATCTAACGCTTCAATACATTCATCAGCTGGAATAACGCTTACGCAACCTGCTAATGCCATATCTGCAGAAAGCAATGCATTACCTGCACCAATTGCATTTCGCTTAACACAAGGAACTTCAACAAGCCCTGCAATGGGATCACAAACTAATCCTAGGAGATTTGCAATCGCCATAGCAAGCGCTTGAGAACTTTGCTCCGCTGTGCCACCAGCAACTTCTACCGCCGCGGCTGCACCCATCGCAGAAGCACTTCCAACTTCTGCCTGACATCCACCAGTCGCACCGGCTATCCCAGCGTGATTTGCTATTACCATACCTAGGCCACCTGCAGTAAATAAAAACCGAACCATTTGTTCTTCATCTAATTTCAATCGATTTTCAAGCATGAAAATAATACCAGGTAAAGTTCCTGCAGAGCCGGCTGTTGGTGTAGCACAGACTATGCCCATAGATGCATTGACTTCATTTGTAGCAATAGCATCTTGAATTGCTTCCATCATGGAATCACCAGAAAGCGAACGATGTTTTTTGCGATACTCTTTAATTTTAACGGCTTCTCCTCCCGTTAATCCTGTTTTTGAAAATACTCCCTCCCCTTCTGAGCCTTTTTTTACAGCAGCACGCATCGTTTGTAAATTACGCTTCATTTTATCCCAAACTTCATGACGTGGCAAACCTGATAAATTACATTCTTGCTCAATGATTAATTCCGAAATAGGTTTTCCTGAGTCCATTGAATCTTTTACAATCTCTTTGATACTGTCATACATCGTGAACACTCCCCAATTAACCTTATAAGCAAATAATATTTTCAAATTTTTCTTTTAATTCTTTAACTACTTTATCTTGTATATAGTTTTTTATATCGTATTCATATATATCACAGTCTTCTCCCTGTAACACTTGTTTACGACTAAATGGAGCAACCTTTTCAAGTTCAGTAGTAACAGGAATAGCATTCTCATGTTTCTTTTCTTTATCTACAAAAATAATAATCGGCAATGGACCAGATGGTTTAACTTCAACATCATGTAATACAAAATCTCTAATTTCGATTGCACCACCACCAATTGAGCATCCTGAAATTCTAGCCTTTTTACCCGGTGCACTCATCTCTAAGACTGCTGTATTAGGGTGATGGATAGGACTTTCTCCAGGTTCTTCAACAAACCGAATATCTATTCCATTTTCTTTAGCAATTTCAGGAGCATTAGGCACACGTGGATCGTCTGTAGCAAAGCCCATTACTCCGGCTGCAATGGCATAATCTGTACCATGTCCTCTATGAGTTTGAGCAAATGATCCATAATAATGAACAGTAACTTTCTTAGGAGTTTCCCCAAACAATTTATTTCCTGCTTGACCAATTGCTACAGCTCCCGCTGTATGTGAACTAGATGGTCCGATCATAATAGGGCCAATAATATCAAAAACGCTTCTATAATTTGCACTCATTTTTTAGTCCTCTTTTCTATCATCTAAAACAATCAGTAATAAAAGCATTATCTTTCTTTAACAATGTCACCTTTACGAATTTCAGAAACGGTATGAATTTTGAAGTTTCTAAATACCCAGTGACCGATATAAGCCCAAATAGTACTATTTATAAGAATTAAAATTACTGCTTCTAATGTCTTCAACCATGGGTTCATTCCAAACACAACAATTAGTCCAGCCCAAGGGGTAGCCATTCCAGTAACTCGAACTACTAATCCAAAGGCCGTGACTATAATTCCATTAACTGCTCCTGCAACCAAATTAGTTAGAAAAATCGGAATTGGATTAGCAGAAATTATATCTAATTGTGTTAAAGGTTCAATAGTGACAGCAATTGTAGTCGCTCTATCACCAAATTTCATCAATCTGAAAAATGAGAAATTCAAGAATGAATTACCTGTACATCCCAAAGCCCCAATAGCCATTGGAACACCTAGTAAATTAATCAAGCTAGTCAATACCATCGAAGATAATGGAGTCATTCCGACTAACGGAATGATTCCTCCTAAGATAGCTCCCATTACCCATGGATTACTGTTTTCTGCTTGTTTTATTGATCCTCCGATTACTTGCAGAATTGCCATAACTCCTGGTTGAATTAAAATTGCAATTCCATTAGCAAGTAATGGAGCAATTAAGATAACTACAATCAAATCAAGTCCACCGGTAACACGTTTTTCGATTTCTTTAACAAGAAAAGAAATCAAATATGCAGCAATAAATGCAGGAAGTAATTTAAATTTAATTAAAGAAATACCAATAATCATTGAAAAAACGGGACTAATACCAAAAGCTAATGGTACTAACGCTCCAGCAGCCAAGCCACCCATCGATCCCATGATATTACCAACTTGTTCAGCAAATTGAACATGGAAGACCTCACCAATTGCGTAACTAAGAAATGCTTGTGGCAAGAATGTGGCACATGCAGCACCTGATAATGCACTTACTGATTGTTTACCGTGAGGAGCCTTAAACGTAAACAAACTCATTGCAGCAATAACCAGGAAGAGCATTACAACACCTATAAGAATAGATAACATATGCTTAACCTTCTTTATTTTTTATTAATAATTAATTACCGGTGACGTCTCAATCCAGAATGATAATAAATTATTATTACGATAATAGTATATCGTGTTGTTGTGAACTTGTAAACGCTGTTAATAAAATTTAATCACATATAATTTTTATTCTCACACATGATAATAGCTTAATATCGTGCAATACATCGTATTTGAGGCAATAAACATTTTCTTGTTAAAGTTTTTTCAAATAATTTTTTATTATCCATAACGATTTATCGAAGTGATAATTTTCAGTTATAGAAATTGCTTTTTTTATTAAAAAGAGCTAAAATTAATTAATTTAATTTCATATATTAATATATTTTTTGTCAGATAGGATGATGGCTCCCCCCCCCCCATCATTTTTAAGTTGTTAATCATAAAATATTTTTTAATTTAAAGAAAGAAGTATCAATCATGTCGAACGAGAAGATTAAAGACTATATAAAAAGATATATTCCACTAGCTGATTTTATAGCTGATATATTGGGTCCCAATAGTGAGGTCGTTTTAAATGATGTCACTGATTTAGATCACGCAGTTGTCTATATTAAGAACCCAACAATAACTAATCGTAAAATTGGAGATCCTGCTTCAAATTTCGTTTTAAAAATAATGAAAGACGGAATTGGTGATGACACAAATTATATTGCTAATTATTCTGGCAAATCTAAAATTCATCCTCATATAAGAGCTTCTACTTTCTTTATTAGAAAGCAAAAAAAAGTTGTAGGGATGCTTTGTATAAATATTGATCAAGAACCTTTAGAAAAGCTCGCTAAGCAAATAGATGAGTTCAGAAAATTATTTGAAGTTAAGACAGCACCTATTGGAGAATTTAAAAATCATAATTCAAATAATCCACAGCCAACTACTGTCTCTGAAAACTTCAATAATTCTGTAAATTCTTTAGCTAATAATGCTGTGCAAAGAAAAGAAAAAGAACTTGGTATCACTGTTAAATATTTTCAACAAGAACAAAAGATTGAACTTATTAAAGATTTATATGAAGAAGGCTATTTCTTACTAAAAGACTCTATTAAAGTCATTGCCGAATATCTTGATAGTTCAATACCAACAATTTATCGTTATTTAAATAAAGTAAAACAATCAAGCACTAAATAAAAAAGCTTCTATTTAACCGTATTCCCAGAGTTGAAAATCAGCTCTGAGGGTATTTTATGACCAAAATTAGTGTTAATACTAAGATTAAAGCTGTTGAAGAGTATGCCGACGGGACAGCTAGCTTAGCTGCTATAAGAATTAAATATGGAATCGCTCAACTTGATTTAAACTCACTTCAGCAATTAGCTAAATAGTTACATCTACTGGTTATCATCTTCACACTGATCGAGAATGGCATTCTCAACATCGAGCTTGGCGAAAGCTGCTTCAAAAAGGATAAGTTAATAAAGTATGTCACATAAGTCAAGAGGAATTAAGCCAAGCAATTAACAAACGGATTCACTTTTATAATGAACGCCATATTCAGATAAAACTAGGCAACTAAACTCCACTGTAATATGAGCAGAATCTAGTTGCCTAGAAAAAGATTTATTCAATTTCAAAGTAAGAATATACAAGTTTCAACTTTAAGGGTATATCATTTTAGGAAGCTTTTTTATTTAGTATCCAGATTCAAATCATTCAGTGCATTCAATGTAGTCTTTTTAAGGGTGCCAACAGTTTTTCTCATTGCGTTTTTCTCAGTACTATTTAAGGGTACTTCTATAACCCTTTCTATACCATTAGTACCCATAATGGCTGGTGTTCCAACAAAAACATCATTATAACCATATTGTCCATTTAAATAACACCCAACTGTTATCATTTCATGTTCATTTCTTAAAATAGCTTTAACTATTTTCATAATTGCCGTTGCAACGCCATAATAAGTAGCACCTTTTTTATCTATAATTTGATATGCTTTATCCCTAACAGATTTTTCAATATTGTATAAGTCTGTTAAAGTCAATCCATTTTGTGAAATTAGCTTTAATAAAGGTATACCTCCAATCTTAGCAGCTGAATAAGCAGCAAATTCAGAATCACCATGCTCTCCTAAAATATTAATATCTACATTCTTAGGATTTATTTCAAATTTTTTTGATAATGCGATTTTTAATCTAGCTGAATCTAAAGAAGTTCCTGTTCCTATAACTCGTTCTGGAGTAAAACCTGATTGCTTCAAAACAGCATAAGACATAATATCGACGGGATTAGCAGCTACAATAAAAATACCATCAAATCCACTTGCAATTACTTTATCTGTAATAGAAGTAATGATCTTAAAATTTTTAGTAACAAGTTGCAACCTACTTTCACCTGGCTTTTGTGGCGCTCCCGCACAGATAACTACTATATCGGCATCTTTACATGTATTATAGGTTGCAGCAGAATAAATCTTTATGTTTTCTAAGTATGGAATCGCATCTTCTAAATCTAGGGCATCTCCTTCTGCTTTCGACAAAGTATGATTTATTATTGCTAACTCTCCCACTATTCCTTGATGAAGTAATGCATAAGCGAATGAAGACCCCACAGCACCATCACCGATTAAAACAACCTTCCGATGGTTATTTTTCATTCTTATCCCTCCTGAGTCAAATAAATTTATAAACTACACATATAACTATATCAGCTCGATAAAAAAATGTCATCACGATATTTTTTTATCAAAAAAGGCCTAGTTAATAAAAACTAGGCCTTTTTAATATGAGAATATTTAAATACTTAACTATTTATTACGGAATGGAACCGCATTTTCTTTAGTAATTTTTGTGACTCCATGCATGTATGGAACTAAAATTTCAGGAATTGTAACTGAACCATCTTCATTTTGATAATTTTCAAGAATAGCAGCTACTGTACGTCCAACAGCGAGCCCAGATCCATTTAAGGTATGAACATATTGTAATTTTCCATTTTCATCACGGAACTGAGTGTGCATTCGCCGAGCTTGGAAATCAAGACAGTTAGAACAACTTGATACTTCACGATACTTATTTTGTGCCGGCATCCAAAGCTCAATATCATGTGTCATTGAAGCTGTAAAGCTCATATCACCTGTAGTTAACGTTATTACATGATAAGGTATATTAAGCTTTTTAAGGATATTTTCCCCATTAGCTGTCATCCTCTCTAATTCATCCCAAGAATCTTCTGGACGAGTATACTTAACCATTTCAACTTTATTAAATTGATGCATACGAATTAGTCCACGTGTATCACGCCCAGCAGCTCCCGCCTCTGAACGATAACATGGTGTTAATGCAGTCACGTATACTGGAAGTTCCTTAGCAGGGATCACTTCTCCTGAATAATAATTGGTTAATGGAACTTCTGCAGTTGGAATAAGAGTCATATCTTCTCCATTTACTCTATATACACTTTCACGGAATTTAGGATATTGGCCCGTTCCATACATAGCAGAAGCCTTGACAATATATGGAGGTATCACTTCTGTATATCCATCCTTCATATGTTCATCTAACATGAAGTTATAAACTGCTCTTTCTAGTTGTGCACCCATTCCAAGATAGTATACAAACCGCGCACCTGAAACTTTAGCTGCACGATCAAAGTCTAAAATTCCAAGGTTTTCTCCAATATCCCAGTGATGTTTAGGTTCAAAATCAAAATGACGAATTTCTCCAACCTTACGTAGCTCCGTCGCTCCGTCTTCAGTTAAACTAACTGGGACTCCTTCATGCGGAATGTTAGGTAAACGAGACATTTTATCATGAAATTCCTCTTCATTTTTTGCTAATTTCTCGTCTAATTCTTTGATTTCGTTATTAATTTCTCGAACCTTAGCAATGGCTTCAGTTGCATCTTCATTTGCTTTTTTAGCATTTCCAATTTGGTCTGAGGCTTCATTACGCTTTGCTTTTAAGTTCTCTGTTTGTTGAAGTAATTCACGTCGAACTGCATCTAAACTCAATACTTCATCAATTTCCTCAGGCTTGACTCCACGAGTAGCTAACTTTTCCTTAAAAAAGCCAGGATCTTTACGAATCTTTTTAATATCTAACATCTGATAATACCTCCTACACAAAAGAGCCATTTCATCCTCAAATATTTTGGGACGAAATGGCTCTTGTTCCGCGGTACCACCCAAGTTTAGCAAAATAAATTACTACACTCTTAGTAGATAACGGTTACTACCGTGTGGAATTACCCACCCACATTTATAAGCACCGGAGTTTCGATCAACAACTCACACCACCCGTTGTTTCTCTGAATGATCTACTTGAAATGCTTTCGTGTTTTATATTTGCGATTATTATATTATACTTTTCAGCTTCTTTCAATAATAATTTATCATTTAAATAATAAATTATTACAAATTATCTATTTCCAATACCTATCAATAAATTGTTGCCGGCCACCAGCTTCTTCTAAGGCAAAACGTTGCGGATCTTTTTTATAAAAGTCTTGATGATAATCTTCTGCTGGATAGAAAGGTTGTGCATCTTCAATTGTTGTTACAATCTTCGCATCGCCAAAACGGCTGCTTTCCTGTAAAGCCTTTTTCGATTCCTCTGCAGTTTTACGCTGCTCATCATTTTTAACGAAAATTACAGGACGATAATTATCTCCCCGATCTTGGAATTGGCCACTTGCATCAGTCGGATCAGTTTGGTGCCAATAAATCTCTACTAAGTCTTTGTATGAAATTTTATCAGGATCAAAAGTAATCTTTACTGCTTCTGTATGGCCTGTTGTTCCAGAACATACCTGCTTGTAGGTTGGATTGACAACATGGCCACCAGTGTAACCTGATTCAACTTTCTCAATTCCCGGATAAGTATCAAACGGCTGGACCATGCACCAAAAGCAACCTCCTGCAAATATCGCTGTGTCTAAACTCATATATATCATCCTTTCTTAATTACGACCATAGATTGGCCATGCTGCTTCTTGTGCACCCTTATATGTCTTGTTAATAGCTTTTTCAGTTTGCTCCGTCTGATATGCTTTTACAATTTCCTTATATACTTTATTATCCTTATTCTTTTCTTGAACCGCAATAATATTAACATATGGTTTTGCAGCTTTATTAACTGGTTCAAGATAAATTGAATCCTTCTTCGGGTTCAACTTTGCTGCTACTGCATAATTTCCATTTATAATTGAGGCATCAACCGAACTTAATGCTCGCGCGGTCGTTGCCGGATCAACCTCTTTAAATTGTAAATGTTTAGGATTACTTACAATATCTTTTAAAGATGGCTTAATTCCACTTCCTTTCTTTACTCTTATCAAGCCCGCCGACTGCAAGACATTTAAGCCTCGTCCAAGCGTTGTTGGTTCATTAGGAATTGCAATTGTTGCTCCCTCAGGAAGATCTTGAATTTTTTGATACTTTTGGGAATAGATTCCTAATGGTGAAATCACAGTATTTCCAATTGATGTTAAATGTGCGTTTTGCTCTTTATTATATGATTCAAAATAATAACGCGTTAAACATGAGTGCATGTCAATTTTACCTTCCTTTAACGCAACGTCTGGTTGAACATAATCATCGAAAACAACATACTCAATATTGATTCCTTGTTTCTTCAATCTTTTACGAACATTATCCCAGACTGGTTCCGAATCTGTTCCTACTAAGCCTAAACGAACAGTTTTGGTTGAAGTTTTATCCAAGTGTTGGTGAATAATACTACCAATCCCAACCACCACAATAATTACTAAAATACTAAAAATAATCAATCCTGTTCTTCTCTTGCGTTTCATTTTCTTCCTCCTTTGCCAGAAAAGAAAAACGTCCCTAAGAACAACTCAATCATGTTCTTAGGGACGTTAATAACGTGTTACCACCCTGTCTTCAGTACAAAAGTACCCTCAATTCTAATCTCAGCTTGAAATTAGAAGCATAGATAACGGCTGCTACCCCGTAGAGAATTTGCTTTTAAACTAAGTTCATCCTCTCAATTAACCAAAGACCATCTTCATTATTTCGTTTCCTGCCATTTCTCAGCTCCTATGGCTCTCTGTATTGGTCGTAAAATAATTACTCATCTTTTCTAACGTAATTTTAATTTATTTTTAATTATACTAACAACAGACGCTACATAAGTCAATATCTTTCTAGAAGTTTTCCTGTACACAATTATGATAATTGCATTTTTGATAGACTGAACTATAATATTAGTAACAGTTATTTTATTTTTGTTAATAACTGTTATTGTTGAAGCGTTTCAGAAAAAGAGGCGAAGTTATTTATGGCACTTAGTAAGCAAGAACGTAAGGAAATGGCTCGTAAAGCTATGGAAAAGCGTGGCAGCAAGAAGCCAGATGGTTCTGGTTTTGCAAAGATTGATGCTGACGCCAAGAAACTGAGCGAATAACTCTTTTGAAGCAATTCACTTATACATTTAAAGAGACAGAGATGTATTAACACCCCTGTCTCTTTTCTTTTAGGCATTATTTTTTGCTTGCTTACAAAACTCTGTGAGACGGTCCATCCCCTCTTTAATCTGCTCAAGACTTGTAGCATAACTAAAGCGAAGATATCCTTCTCCACCCTTACCAAAGTTTGATCCAGCTGTTACAGCAACCTTGGCTTCATTGGCAAGTTGATAAATTAACTTATTATCATCCTGATTAAGGAATGACGGAATCTTGGCAAAAATATAAAATGCACCCATTGGTTGACTACATTCAAAGCCCATCTCTGTAAGCCGCTTATACATATAGTCACGCCGTTTAATATATTGAGCGTCCATTTCCTTTGTTGCTTCATCCCCAGCCTTTAGAGCGGCCTCTGCAGCGTCCTGAACAAATGTCGCGATATCCGTTACAGCAAATGCATGAACCTTGAACAGCAGATCGGTCACTTTAGCTGGTGCACAAAGGTAACCAATTCGCCAACCAGTCATTGCATAGGACTTAGAAAATCCATTTGCTAAGATTGTCTGATCTGGCATAATTTTAGCCATGCTTGAGTATTCACCGTCATAGTTTAGTTCACTATAAATTTCATCACAGATTGCAAAAATCGGCTTGTCCTTAATTAAGGCTGCCAACTCATTCATTTCTGCTTGAGTATAGGCAATTCCAGTCGGGTTAGAAGGATTAACGAAAACAACTCCCTTTACTCGATCACCATATTTATCTAGATAATGTTTAAGAAGGGCGGGCGTTAGTTTAAAACCAGTCTTGGATGTATCTACTTCTACTGGCGTCCCTCCAGCAATCATTACATCAGGCGTGTAGATTGAAAAAGTAGGCGTTGGAACTAAAATTATATCTCCGGGATTAGTAATTGCAGTAATTGCAACAGAAATCCCTTCCGTTACGCCGTTTGTAACAAGAATCTCTGTTGTAGGATCATACTGAAGGCCATATTTATTAGCCAATGTATCGGCAATTGCTTGACGTAATCCCACTGTACCACGTTGGGGAGCATAGTGCGTCCGATTGTTTTCAATACTCTCTATTCCGGCCCTCTTAATATATTCTGGTGTATCAAAATCAGGTTCACCAATTGTAAACTTAATAATTCCTGGAATTTTTGAAACGTACTGAGAAAAATCAAATACTTTCAACGTCGGAACATCATTTAAGATCTTCCGCATATGTTCACTCATTTCAACCATTTTACTTAAGATCCCCTTTTTTACTAACTACATATTTTATTATATGACAGTTTAAAAGAAAAAGCATAGAACAACATCGATTAACTGTTGTCCTATGCTCAACTTGATAAAATTAGTTTTCGAATGCTTTAATCATCCGATCAAGCAATTCAATATCTGTATCACGAGAATAGATATCCATGATCTCATAGATTTGTGGTGCAGAAGTTGAACCAGTAAAGGCAAGGTTTAATGGGAAGTATAAACCGCGACCCTTAATGCCAGTGTCCTTACCTACTTCCTTAATAGCTTGACTGTAATCAAGGTCATCGTCACCGTTTTCAAGTTTTGCCTTTAAGCCCTTGAGAACAGCTAAAATATCTTCATTAGCGAAGTCTTCGTTGTCCTTAAGCAAGTCATAGTTGAATGATTGGTCAAGAACTGTGTAGTATGACCATGCATATTGAATAACTTCAAGAAGCTTATTAACATCCCGCTGGTGAACCTTAATTGTCTTCTTAAGCAATTCAGTCAATTGTTCTTCTGGAATACTTTGAAGGCGCTTAGCTTCTTCAGTTTCGCCTTCTTTAATTAATTCCATTGTCCGATCAGTTAATTCATCAATCGACATACTCTTAATGTATTGAGCATTCATCCAATCAAGTTTCTTTTGATCAAAGTATGCTGGTGCCTTTGACATCCGCTTTGGATCGTAAACCTTAATCAACTCTTCTTTAGAGTAAATTTCACGTTCACCAACTGGAGACCAGCCTAAGAATGCGATAAAGTTAAAGATTGCTTCATGAAGGTAACCGTGTTTCTTGTATTCACTAATGAATTGAAGGGTATCTTTATCACGCTTACTTAACTTCTTGCGAGTCTTTGGATTAAAGATCAATGGAATGTGACAGAAAGTTGGGTGCTCCCAGCCTAATGCTTCATAGATAGCAATTTGCTTTGGTGTGTTTGAAATGTGATCAGCACCACGCAAAACATGAGTAATGTCCATAGTGTGGTCATCAACTACGACGGCAAAGTTGTATGTTGGCATTCCATCACTCTTTTCAATGATGAAGTCACCACCAAGGTTGTCAGAGTTAAATGAAACATGACCACGTGCAATATCGTCCCATTCGTAATCATGGTCTTTAGGGAAGTGGAAACGAATAGTTGGCTTCAAGCCCTTTGCTTCAGCCGCCTTTTGTTCTTCTTCACTCTTACCATACCAACGACCATCATAATGAGGTGGTTCATTGTTAGCCTTTTGCCGTTCACGCATCTCGGCTAACTCTTCCTCTGTTGAGTAATCCTTGTATGCAATCCCCTTGTCTAATAATTCTTGAATGTATTTGTGGTAAATACCTTCTTTATTCCGTTCACTTTGACGGTAAGGGGCATACTTTGGATTTGGCTTATTTGGACCTTCATCCCAGTCAATTCCTAACCAATGAAGATTTTCACGTTGGCTAGCTTCACCATCTTCAACGTTCCGTTTAGTGTCGGTATCTTCAATCCGTAATACCATCGTTCCATCGAAGTGACGTGCAAATAAATAATTAAATAATGCTGATTGAGCATTTCCGATATGCAAGAAACCTGTTGGGCTAGGTGCATACCGAACTCTGACCTTTTGATCCATTATCTAAGACTCTCCTTTAGTAACTAATCGAAATATAATTCCGATTTAAAATTGGTTGCTAGATCGACTAGCAGTCCTTAAAAACGTACTACACATATTATAATAACACGCTTTTATTGCAACAAATATAATTGTATATGAAACAGCATATTTGTCAATTAACTAGTCAATTTTGCATGAAAAACACTTAGCAAGTAATCCTGCATAAGTGTTTCTCATTGATTATTAACTTATTGTATTAATTAGTATTGTTCTAAGTAGTGTTGACGTTCCCAGTCAGAAACGTGTTGACGATATGAAGCATATTCACGTGTCTTGGCTTCCATAAAGCTATTGTAGAGGTGTTCACCCATTGAACTCTTGATAACTTCATCTGCAGCTAAAGACTTTAATGCGTTGTGTAAAGTATCTGGTAAATCACGAATATCTTTTTCAGCTCGTTCGCCCTTCGTCATCGTATAGATGTTTTCATCAACATTATGAATTGGTGGCAAGTTATTTCGTAAACCGTCTAAACCAGCTTCAAGAACAGCAGCGATTGCAAGGTATGGGTTAGCTGATGGATCTGCTGACCGTAATTCAAGCCGGGTTCCCATTCCACGATCACTTGGAATTCGAACAAGTGGTGACCGGTTAGAAGTTGACCAAGCAACATAAACTGGTGCTTCATAGCCAGGAACTAAACGCTTATAGGAGTTAACGATTGGATTGCAAATTGCAGTATAGCTTCGTGCATGCTTCATCAAACCACCCAAGAAATGGTAAGCAGTTGCGGAAAGCTTGTCTTTATCATTTTCATCAAAGAAAGCATTGCTACCATCTTGACTAAACAATGACATGTTGAGGTGCATTCCCGAACCGTTAATCCCAGAAAGTGGCTTAGGCATAAAGGTGGCATGGAAACCATACTTCTTAGCAATTGTTTTAACAACGAACTTAAATGTTTGAATGTTATCAGCCGCTTCTAAAGCATCTGAGTACTTAAAGTCAACTTCATGCTGACCAGGAGCAACTTCATGGTGAGCTGCTTCAACATCGAAGCCCATCTTTTCAAGCGCTAAGACGATATCACGACGACAATCTTCACCAGGATCTGCTGGTTCCATGTCAAAGTAATTTTCCTTATCATTAAGATTGGTAGTTGGGTTACCCTTTTCATCCGTCTTGAAGAGGAAGAATTCTGGTTCAGGCCCAATGTTAAAGTCTTTAAAGCCCATCTTCCGCATATCTTCAAGTACCCGCTTTAAGTTATTACGTGGGTCACCTTCAAATGGAGTACCATCAGTCTTGTAAACACTGCAGATTACCCGCGCAACCTTACCGTGTTCAGCACCCCAAGGGAATGCAAGCCAAGTGGACATATCTGGATAAAGATACATATCACTTTCTTCAATCCGAACAAATCCATCAATTGAAGAACCGTCAAACATAATTTTGTTATCCATCAATTTATCTAACTGACTAACTGGTAGGTCAACGCTCTTAATCGTTCCTAATAAGTCAGTAAACATAACCCGTAAGAAATGGATATCTTCATCCTTTACCATTTGGCGAACTTCATCTTTTGTAAATACGTGTTTACCCATAAAATTTCATTCCCTTTCATACAATCTCCACAGAAATAGATGACCATACCAATCCATCTAAAATCTGCTTCTCTCCTTAACACTGTGACTTAGAATAACAATAGACAGGCCATAAGTCAATTCTATTTAAGAGCTTTATTTTAATTAAAAAAATCTGCCTCACCGTACTTTATTTTTTTAACCAATCATTTATAAATTGCTTAATTTGATTAATATAATTGGGATAACGCAAAATATCAAACCAGTGAGTATCAGCTTTATTTCTAAACCACGTTAACTGACGCTTAGCATAATGGCGAGAATCCTGCTTAATTTTTTCAACCGCCTCATTAAGGCTAATCTCGCCACGAAAATAAGGAAATAATTCATGGTACCCAATCCCCTTACCAGCTGGCAGATCCTCTCCCCCTTGATCAAATAACCATTTTGCTTCTTCTAATAAGCCTTTTTGAATCATCAAATCAACTCGTTTATTAATCCGGTCATATAAAACAGGGCGATCAGTAGTCAAGCCAATTAAGAGGAAATCATTTGTTGCTTTGAACTGTGGTTGGTTAGAAAATAATTGACCTGTTTTTTGAATTACCTCTAAAGCACGGATAACCCGGCGAGTATTAGACTTGGGGATCCGAGCACTGGCCACTGGATCCAACTTGTTTAATCGTTCCCAAACGTACTCAGCTCCTTTTTCTTCAGCAACTTTTTTCCAGTGGTTACGAATTTCAAGCGTTTGTTGATCAAACTGGTCACTTCCCAATGCTAGATTATCAGTTAAGGTTTGAAGATAAAATCCAGTTCCACCTGCAATAATCGGCAAATGATTACGTTGAGCTATTTCGTCTATTTTTTGGTCTGCAAGTTTTTTAAAACGGGCTGCAGAAAAACGCTCTTCAATATTGCAGGTATCAATGAGATGGTGCGGTACATCCCCCATTTCCTCGGGAGTAACTTTTGCCGTTCCAATATCAAGATGGCGATAAACTTGCATCGAATCACCAGAAATTATCTCTCCGTCAAATTCATGTGCCAGTTTTATTGATAGCGCAGTTTTTCCTACGGCGGTTGGGCCGACAATTGCAATTACTTTATTCATCTTAACTCTCCAATTTTTATAAATTTTATGCTAAAACTTGTCCTTCTCACTGGTAAAACGCCATTAATTCTTGCATAATGGAGGTAACCTAGAAATTCGAGGAGGTTTTATGTTATGAAACAATTAGCAAAGGGTATTTTAGTTGGTAGTTTAGCAACAGTTGCTGCCATCGCTAGCGGGGTTCTTACTTTCCATAAAACTGTTATTAAACCAGCGGAAGAAGAAGAAGAAAAGTTTGATCAAAACCGTCGCGCTGCTATCCGTAAGGGTCGCTCAGCACACCAACTTTAATTTCATTTAAGATCCAAAAATAAGGAGTGGAAACTAGCTTTGTGGCGATGCAAAGCTAGTTCCGCGTTTTCTTACTATTGTTCGCAAAAATAGTTGAGGCTGGAAGAAAACATAGTTTTCTCCCAGCCTCTTTTTTATTGGTTAAATTTTACAAGAGGCTAGATTCCAAACATTAACAAATGATTGTTTAGAATCCTTAACCATCCCGATAAAAAGCATGTAAGATACTTTTCTTAATACTTGGACTTTTTAGTCTTACCGTCCCATGCACGATAGCCATCCTTTAAGATATAAAGATGGTCGTATCCATGCTTACCTAAAAATGCAGCGGCCTGGGTACTTAATGTCATGCCTTCATCATATAAGTAAACCGGCAAGTCCTTCCGCAATTCGCCATATTGCTGACGAAGATATGGATAAGGCAAGTTACGTGCACCAAGGATATGGCCTTGTTTAAAGTCATTTTCTTGTCGCAAGTCAATAACCTGTGCTTTTCGCATTCCCTTTTTAAAGTCATCTTGACTAAGGACAGTTGCATATCTCTTTCGACGATAGGTCTGAAATGCCCAGCTAAAAATCCATACTAACAAGATGATTATAATGACAGCATTAAGAATCATCAAGCCAGAGCTAACTCCAAGTACCACGATCATTTCCCCTTACAAATTAATCTTCGTTTACAAACTGACGAGCTAATGAAGCAGCGCCGATAACACCAGCATCATTACCTAATTCAGCTAACTTCAATTGTGTTGAAGTCCGAACGGTTGGAAAGGCAAATTTTTCAAAGTTTTGCTTTACCCGCTTCAAAAGGAATTCACCAGCTGCGGAAACTCCACCACCGATAACAAGGTATTCAGGGTTTAATGCGTTGCTTAAGTTGGCAGTTGCTAAGCCAAGGTAGAAGCAAACTTCATCAACAACAGTATTAGCAAGGTAGTCGTTTTCCTTAGCAAGGTCAAAGACAATCTTGGCTGTAATTTCGTCACCGTTATCGATCATTGCCTTCAAGCGACTGTTGCCTTCATATTCTTCCGCCTTATCTTGAGCGATATGAACAATTCCAGTAGCAGATGCATATTGTTCAAGACATCCATGGTTTCCACAAGTACAAAGGTATCCATCTGGCTTAACAATCATGTGACCGACTTCACCACCGGCACCAACAACACCGTGGATAAGCTTACCGTTAGAGATAAGTCCACCACCAACACCAGTACCTAAAGTAATAAATGCAACATCGTCACCTTCATTACCAGCACCCTTCCAACGTTCACCAAGTGCGGCAACGTTGGCATCGTTATCAAGAGCAAATTGCATCCCAGTACCTTGTTCAATCTCTTCTTTAACGTTTTGAGTTGTCTTCCAGTTTAAGTTGTAGGCCCCAATAACAGTTCCCTTTTCACGGTCAATTGTTCCGGGAGTTCCCATTCCGATTCCAATAAATTGGTCTCGAGACATTTTGTATAAATCAAGGTGGTGATTAATTGAGTTAATGATATCTGGCACAATGTGTGAACCCTCATCCAAAATGTTAGTCCGTAAAGACCACTTTTGTTGAATCTCACCGTTCTCCGTTAAAATTGCAAACTTGATAGTAGTACCACCAAGGTCAACACCAATTAATTTCTTAGCCATAATGATTCCTTTCCTGGGTAAGGTTTAATACAGTTTACCCCTTTTAATTCTCGTTTGTTCTTCACGATGTTCTTTACGTAAAACAATCTTTGCTTTTGTATAAGTTGAATTATCTACAACTCCTGATTGATAGAGGTTATCAAGCTCAATGGCCATTAACTCAATATCATACAGTCGCTTACCAACATATACAAATACGTTGAATTCTTTTAATAATTGCTGAACATCGTATAATGTGCGGTAGTTTCTTGAGGCGATCGCCATAAATTATCACTTCAATTCTAGAGTCAAAATTACCAAACTTACCGTTAAGACAGCTCCACTTAAAAACCGTTTTAGGCGGTCAACAGTTCCTAGCATGGGAGCACCAACAATAAATGCAATGAAAAAACCACCAAATAGACCGCCAATGTGTCCTACCAGATCAACTCCTGATAGAAAAAAATCCATCACAATATTAATAATAACAAATAGCAAAAAAGTACGACTTAAGACGCGAACAACAATGTTACGGTGAAAGCATACACCTAACATTAAAAACGCACCAAACAAGCCAAAAATAGCAGTACTAGCACCAGCCGAAATTGTCGATGGCATAAAGACAGCACTAGCAAGATTACCAAAAATCGCACTGATGAAGTATATAACTACCATTCGCCAATGACCGAAAAACTCTTCAATATAACGACCGATATATAAAAGCGTAACGCTATTGACTACTAAGTGTGATAAACCAACATGGAGGAACACAGGTGATACTAAACGCCACCATTCGCCCTCCTTAATTAAGGACGTACTACGAGCCCCCATCTTAAGGAGAGTTACTGTATTAGTTGAGCCACCTGCATAAACCAACCAGCAATAAACTAATACCTGAAAAACTATTAAGGTAAGCGTCACGGGCGCTAATCTTAGTCCCTGTGTCCGCATCTTTTATATCTCCGGTAAATACAACACTTTATCTATCCGCTGATCGAATTCTTCTGGTTCCCATTCGTTATCTTCAGCCAGTTGTGTCGTCAATGCCATTGAAATTTTAGGACCCTTATATTTTTTTAGGTAACGATCATAATAACCGCCACCAAAGCCCAATCTATTACCAGATGCGGTAAAGGCTACTCCAGGAACAACCATCAAATCAATCTCATCTGGAGAATAAACTTTGCCATCATGTGGTTCCAAGACACCAAAAGACGACTCATCGAAATCAGTATCCTCATTTAATTCAACAAATTCCATTTTCCGATGTGGCAACGTCCGTGGAACAACAATCTGTTGGCCCTTATGACGCGCATGAAGGATAATAGGTGCAGTATCAATTTCAAAAGATTGACTTAAAGTAACAGCAATTGTCTTAGCTCCTGTCCATTCGGGTTGATCATATAGCAAAGATGCTAATTTTCTCTCTTCGTAAAGACGGGTGTTTAAATCTAATTGTTGAAGGCGCGCAATATATGCTTGTCGTAACTCTTTCTTTGAATAAGCCATTATGTTATGACCGCTCCTTTATAGTGAAGTAACAAACGGTATCAAATTTTATTATCACCGCTTGAGGGAATTTATGCAAGCGTTTTTTTATAAAAATAAATAAAAAGAGCCGGTCTCCCAGCTCCCTTATATGGTCATTACTTAGTTTCCCGATGTAATGTAACCTTTTGTTCCCGTGGACAGTACTTGTTTAATTCAAGACGATCTGGGTTATGACGACGGTTCTTGCTAGTTAAGTAAGTCCGTTCGTGGCATGAAGTACATTCAAGTGTAATGTTGACACGCATTATTTTGACCTCCAAACTATTTCTTTTATTTAACGTGGTTATTTATCGTAACCCTAACTTGTACAACTATATCATTTATTTTTCTATTTGGCTAGTAATTTATCAAAGTTTGTTAAGGAAATTTCCTTGACAGTTTAATTAATCACCAAAACCCTTTGAACTCTGAACAGTCTTCCAATATGCTTCAAAAATTTGTTTTGCCATTGTAAGGTTAGCACCACCATCAGAATTTGAAGCTCCTGGAATAGCCAAGGCAACTACAACTTGTGGATTATCAGATGGAGCAAATCCCGCAAAACTTAAAGTAGTTGTTGAGTGCGACTTGTAGTAGGTTTCAGCTGTCCCCGTCTTTCCAGATACCGATGGCTTAACAGATGCCAATGCTTTACCAGTAACATAACGGTTAGAACCATGGACCACTTGGTAAAGCCCTTGCTTAACAACATCAAAGTCAGCTTTAGAAGCAGGAATGGTCAATTGAACTTGTGGTTTAGTTGTATATTCGACAGCCCCAAGTTGACCATTAGATTTTGTACCACGGATTTCTTTAACAATGTATGGGCGCATCCGGTTACCACCGTTAGCAATCGTCGACATATATTGAGCAAGTTGAATCAAAGTATAACCATCATAGTTACCGTATGACAAGTCAAGGGCAGAACCGATATGTTTTTGGTCAGCAGGTCCGGTATAACCGCTTGTTTCACCAGGTAAGTCGATTCCAGTTTTAACCCCTAGTCCAAACATGTTGAAGTAACCCCGCGCTTTAGCAAAAATGCTTGGTTTCATCGTAATTTGCGCATTAGGTGTATATTTCATTCCTGCTTCTTTCATGAGTAGTTGCATCATGTAAGAGTTGGAAGAAACTTCGAGCGCCGTTGCTGCATTAATTGCCATATTGGCTGAGCCACCATGGTTAAACCATGATCCCTTAGATGAAGTTCCAGCAAGCTTAATTGGCATATCGGTTAAGGTATTATTTGTTGGCGTAATTACACCATCCATTAATGCCCCCATGACCATTGCCGGCTTTACAACAGACCCCATCGTAATCGGGTGGTTAATAGCCCCAATTTCATCTGGGGTTTCTTTACCGGTTTCTGGATCACGATCAATTCCGGCCATCGCATAGATTGCACCAGTATTAGGGTTCATAACAACTGCGTACACTCCCGTCGAGTATTGATTTCCGGCAGCGGAGTAATTATTTTTTAGAATTGATTGAACTTTCTTTTGAAACTTAGCATTAATCGTTAAAACTAAATTATCACCCTTCTTACCAGGGTACTTAGTCTTTTCTTTAGTTACATCATTTCCGTTAGTAGTAACTTCAGTTTGTGACTTCGAACCGGCTAAAGTTGATTGGAACTGCTTTTCAAGATAACTTTGTCCAACGCTATCGTTCCGAGAATATCCTTGAGCAAGTAATGAGTTAACTTCATCACTTGGTAAACCAGTAGTTGAGACAGTTCCTGTTAACGATTGAATATCTGTACCTTGTGGGTAATTACGAGTCCAAGATGTTCCGATCTTTACCCCTGGCATTTCATTCAGGTGTTCACCCACTGCTGCAAGCTCTTTAGCACTAACACCCGTTTCTTTAATATAAGTCGTCGAAAGGGAATATGCTCCACTCATTGCCGCATAGATTCGGGCATTATTTTTTTGCTGATCCGTAAGCTCCCACGAATCAGGATGTTTGCTCAGATATTCAAGAGCTTTGTCATATTTAGTATCTTCAGAATCTGCATCTGAAGTCTTGACATGTTTCAAAACACTCTTAAGTCGCTCTTTATCAGCCAAGTAATAATCTTCTTCATTTCGATCAGTTAAACGCGAATTCTTGTTAGAAACAGAAACATATTTCCCTAAACGATTAGCAATCTGGTAAAGCTGATCAGTAGTTACATTGGCTCCTTTAGTATAGGTAATGGCTTGATGAGTTTGATTACCAACAAGGACATTTCCTTGCGAATCATAAATCATCCCCCGTTGTACATTATTCGTCTGCGTTGTCGTATCTGATCGCTTTACTTCCGCTTTAAATGATGTTCCTTGCAGAACTTGAAGGTAAAACAGTCGAATAGTTAACGCTAATAGCAAAATACCAACAATCCATAATAGCATGTTCAGCCGGAATGGAATAATCGACTGCGCATTTTGACGCTTTTTGGTACGTGAACCAAATAAGTTCATTATTCGATCAAAGAATTTCACAGTTTTATAATTCTCCTTCATCGTAGTGAATCTATTTTAACAAAAAATACCTGCTTTAACAGATAGTTACCACTACTAACGTGAAAATAATACTCTTTATTTTATAAGAAATGAAGAATTTATTCCAATGATTTAATGAAATTTAATGAACAATAGTAATGAATATCATTTTAAAAAAGGATATGATAATGTGGATGTGTCTATTTAATTGAGAGAAGGAGAATTTTGCTGTGTTTTTATATCAACATCATCGTTTATATCGACACAAAATTTTGATTGCAAGTTTCCTGTTACCAGTTATTTTGATGGCTTGCTATTTTGCGTACCGTCAAATGACCCCCTTTGGTAAAAGCAGCTTATTAACCGTTGATCTCGGTCAACAATATGTCGATTTTTTCAGTTACCTTAGAAATACTATTCTCCACCATCCTAGCAGTTTCTTTTATTCGTTTAGCAAAGGGCTGGGTGGCGAAATGTTTGGGACTAATGCATATTATTTGCTAAGTCCATTAAACTTAATTTTATTATTTTTCCCCGCCCAGCACCTCGCAACTGGAATAACCATCGTTACGCTTGTCCGCTATGGCCTAGCAGGATTGAGTTTTGCCTGGTTGATGCAAAAAACTGAGCTACAACAGGGGTGGCGAATTTTAGCATTCAGTACCGTCTACTCAATGAACGGCTGGATGATTGCCAACCAATTGAACATGATTTGGCAAGACGCCTTAATCCTTTTGCCATTAATTATTTGGGGACTTCTCAAACTTATCTATCAAAATCGTGTTGGAACTTACATCTCTTGGCTAGCCGTAATGTTGATTGATAATTATTACATGGGCTGGATGATTGCCATCTTTACTTTCCTATTTCTCCTCTGGCAAACACCAGCGTTGGCGTCATGGCGACAACGGGGAGTAATTTTTCTCCGATATCTCGGCAGTTCGCTGCTTGCGGCGGGCATTTCAGCAGTCATTTTATTGCCAACTTTCTATGCCTTAATGCAAAGCAAGGGAACGTATACTGAAACCAAGATTCACAGCCGTTTTGAGTACTTTGCGCCTAAAATGCTTGGAAAGCTTGTTCCTGGATCATTTAATTTTAATCAAATGCCAAGTGGTCAGCCCAATATTTATATTGGAATGCTATTAATGCTCGGCGCTTGTCTCTACTTTTTCAATAATCGCTTTGACCTTCGTCGTCGTTTGATTGGGGCAGCCATTTCAATTTTCTTTATTTTCTCATTCTGTTACGAGCCATTGGATCTTTTATGGCATGCCGGACAGTTTCCAGTTTGGTACCCTTATCGTTTTTCGTACCTCTTTTCCTTCTGGTGCATCTATCTTGCTGCTAAAGTACTTCAACCTGATTTCAAAATAAAAAAGCGCAGTGCAATTATCCTGACGCTACTTATTATCGCAATTTATTGGTATGTTGGTACGCTTAACTTATCGTATATTAATAGCAATCAACGAAATATTGGCTTATGCTTTGCGCTGATCGCTGTTAGCTGTCTTTGTATTCCCCGAACAAATTCACCGCGCTTATACGATGCGCTACTTGTTCTCCTTGCCGTCTGTGATATTTCCATGAGTGGGTACACGGCGCTTAATAAGATCTCTTATGTTTCACAACCGGAATTTGGCAACTACACTATTGCTCTTGATAAAAGTGTTGAAAAATTAAAGAAGCATGACCCGGGTTTCTACCGCGTTGCAAAAACTTTCATGAGAACGAAGGATGATCCCTTCCAAGCAGACTTCAATTCTGGTGACCATTTTGGTTCGACCTTAGAGCCGCCAATCCCAGCCTTTATGGGCGCAATTGGGCAGCCAGATGGGGATGGTTTTGTTACTTATACTAATGGAACCCAAGTGAGCGATGCGCTTCTTGGTTACAAATATACTATGAATGCTCGAAATACCTCAGCCGGACAAGCATTACCCCTATCCGGCTTTCGTCCCGATTGGTATAGTTATCCATTAGTAGGAGCAACTTCTGCAGTTAGTCTTCGGGAAAATTCACATGCCCTTCCAATTGCCTTTGGAGTTAATGCCGCCATCCTCCACCTTCAACGCACTACAATGGATCCGTTAAATTATCAGTCACAGATTTTCCAAACACTTGCCGGACGCCCAACATTTCATTCATTATTTGCCGTTCAAAACTTTAATTCCGTCAAATTCAATAATGTTCAAAGTGCTAAGCAAATTACTGGCACAATTTTTAGGAAGCAGAACTTGCTTAAACCTGCCTCCGTTCAGTTAGAATTTATTCCGCCAACTAATGACTCTTACTACTTAACACTCGGACCAAATGTTGAGGACAATGCTACAATTACGATGAATAATAAGAAGTTCACCCAATATGATACTTTCCGTAATACAGTGGTGATCAACGTTGCCCATGACCAAAAAGGACAAAAAATCATCGTTAATTTGCAACTAAAGAAGGCGACGCTGTGGATGCAAAATGTTAGTATCTATCAATTAAAGCAACGACCATTCATGGCAAGTTTAAAGACTCTTCAAGCCTCACCATTAAAGATTAGTTCATACCGTAGTAATCGGATAGTTGGAACAGTCAATCTCCAGCGTAATCAGCGAGTATTGATGACCACTATTCCTGCTGCTAAAGGCTGGCATGTTAAGGTAGATGGTAAGTCTACTACTCCCCAGACCGTACTTAATACGTTTATGGCTATCCCAATGAGTCCCGGAAAGCATCGGGTTGAATTTTATTACCGACCACCATTCCTCATTCTTGGACTTATAATTACAGTTCTAAGTCTCGGCTTAACTGGGTGGTGGGTTAAGAAAGAACACCAAATAAAGACAATGTTTGATTAGCAATAAAGCTCTTTAGCATACTATCATTGGATAGTGCATGCTAAAGAGCTTTTTCACTATATAAAAAATTAATGCTGCGATGCTCCAGTAGAGGCATCAGCCTTATTATCGGAATGATCATCAGCGTCATTAACAAATCCAGCTACGTCAGGTATATCGCCATCTTCATGTTGAAAATGAAATACTGGTCCATCTGCTTGCGAATCATAGTCAACAGTAGTGATAAGGTCCTTAAAAAACCATTCATCTAGTGAATCAATGTGGTAATTAATACCATCCTTTTTTACCTCTAAAATCGGCTCAACTGGTTTATCTTCACGAGTAAATCCTTGTGAAAAGCCATGATGGACTTCAGTTTGGCCATAAGTTTTACCGTAAAACTTTATTCCATTCCCTGGTTTTAGTCCCATTTCGTCACGAAACCATTGACTGGCAGCATCAGAAATAATCAATTTCATTTTTCTTCCCTCCTACGTTTGTTGACATCGCTTTCATACACTTTACTATAGCATAGGAGAAAGATAATACCAATAAGAAAAGCGAGATTGAGGAATTCACCACATTCCTCGACCTCGCTTTTCTTATTTTAATTAATCAACCTTGACAATCTTTAGCTTGATTGTCCCATTAGGAACTTCAACTTCAACTACTTCGCCAACTTTGTGACCAAGTAATCCTTTTGCCATTGGAGATTCATTAGAAATCTTACCGTTAAATGGATCAGATTCTGATTCACCGACAATTTGGTATTCTTCTGGTTCTTCATCTGGCAATTCTTGAATAGTAATTGTCCGCCCCATAGATACTTCATCCTTATCAACATCTTCATTATCGATAATTTCAGCATATTGAAGCATATTTTCAATTTGAGCAATTCGACTTTCAACCATTGCTTGTTCATCTTTTGCTGATTCATATTCTGAATTTTCAGATAAATCACCATAACTACGAGCAATCTTTATCCGCTTAATAACTTCTGGTCGACGCTTCAAGCGGTATTCTTCAAGTTCATCTTCAAGCTTTTTCTTCCCTTCAAGGGTCATTGGAAAAGTTTTTTCTTCAGCCATTATAAACACTCCTCATAATTTATCCAGTGCAACATTACCATTTCTACTTCAGCTTGTAAATACCTATCGCAATTCGGTGTGTCCACGTTTTACTAAAATATCGCGGATTTTTGTCGATAATAGGTCGATTGCAACTTGGTTTTCGCCACCTTCTGGCACAATAATGTCAGCATAGCGTTTAGTTGGTTCAACAAATTGATGGTACATTGGTTTTACCGTAGCCAGGTACTGAGTAATAATTGAATCAAGGGACCGTCCACGCTCTACCATATCACGTTGAATTCGACGAATAATCCGAATATCATCATCTGTATCAACATAAACTTTAATATCCATTAAATCCCGTAAACGTTCATCATCAAGAATTAAGATTCCTTCTAAAATAATGACATCAGTCGGTTCTACATGAACGGTTTTGTCAGAACGCGTATATTGTGTATAGTCGTACACCGGCATCTCAATAGCCTTATTACTCCGCAAATCCGTTAACTGTTTAATCAAAAAATCTGTATCAAATGCAAGCGGATGATCATAATTTACTGCTTTACGTTCATCCATTGTCATATCTGACTGATCATTATAGTAAGTATCTTGGTTAATAATCTGGATCGCTTGCCCATGCAATTGGTCATAGATTTTATTACTTACCGTTGTCTTTCCACTACCGGAACCACCTGTAACACCAATAACTACTGGACGCTTATTCTGTTGAATACTCATCAATTTGTCTCCCTCATTAAACTTTCTAATCTGAAATAGTATATAGCACTCTTTTGTGATGCGCAAGATAATTACTAATTTAAATTATTAAAGGCGAGGTAAAAAGTGAATATTAATGCATAACAACATAGTAATTTCCAGGGAAGTATTGTTGGTCAGTAATTTTAACTGTTTCATTTTCATTTGGAGCTTGGATAATCCGACCATCCCCTAGTGAAATAGCGACGTGGTATGGCGCATCATCAGAACCATAAAAAACGAGGGCCCCGTATGGCGCGTTTAAGACATTATCGTGAATATGTGGTCCTAAAGCTTGCTGTTCATACGTCGTTCGTTGAGGAATACCGTAGCAATATTGAACCAAACCAGAACAATCAAATCCACCTGGCTTATTACCGCCCCAAACATAAGGGGTTCCTAAATAAGACATTGCCTTGTTAACAGAATCTTGTAGACTTTGACTGTTCTTATTAGCTTGCCCCTTTTTCTCTGCGTTATTAGCAGGTGTTTCATTTTTATCCTTGGTTGGAATTGTCAGCTTTTGTCCAGCAAAAATCAATTCTTTATTTTGCAGGTGATTAGCAGTAGCAATATCATCAGCACTAACATTATACTTTTGAGCAATCCCATTCAAATTATCGCCAGCATTGACGGTAATAGTTGTATCAGCCTTAGCAGTTACCGTGCCCATTGCCATTGCGCCAGCTACCCCTAACGACGATGCAAGAATTTTCTTTGTTGTTGATTTCATTATTTCGTTTATCCCTCTTTATATTAAATATCATTATTTTATTATCAAACTATTAATAAAATAGCAGAAAATTTTTAGCCCTTCAACCACTAATTATTACTTTAGTGATTGGCCCTATAATATAAATACGTAAAAAATAATTATTTGCACTAAAAAAAGGCCGAAAAAATCCAGCCTTTTAATTTTTAACGAATTTCTGCATCAACCTTATCTTGCAAGTAAGCAGTAACTTTATCAAAGGCCGCGTTTACTTGGTCTTCAGTCAATGTTCCTTTATCATCTTGATAAGTTAAGGTGTAAGCTAATGACTTCTTACCGGCAGGAAGGTGCGAACCAGCATAAACATCAAATAAGTGAATATCTTTAAGGTAAGCACCACCCTTTTGCTTAATAACCTCGACAATCGTTGCATTTTCAACCCCATCATCAACCAAGAGGGCAATATCGCGAGTGATTGAAGGATACTTACTAATAGGTGTATATTCATTTTCAATCTTTGGTGCAGCCAGTAATAATTCGAGATTTAATTCAAATACATATGTTTCGGGAATCTTATATTCCTTAGCAGTTTGTGGGTGAACTTGACCAATAAAACCAACTAATTGGTCATCAACCATAATATCAGCGGTTCGTCCTGGATGCATTTCTGGTCGATCACTAGTTGGGACATAAGAAACCTTACCAGCAATCCCCATATTCTTAAGGTAACGTTCAACGATCCCCTTTAGTTGGAAGAAATCAACCGGTTGATCTTTCTTATTCCAACTATTAGCTACCATTTGGCCAGTAACCGCAGCTGCAAGGTGTTCTTGTTCTACCGGACGTTCATCCCCCATTGGCAAGAAGACCCGACCTTCTTCATATAGCGCTACGTTATCAACATTTCGCGCCACGTTATAAGCAATATCATTAAGCAAGCCGCTAATAATATTCATCCGGGTAGCGACATGATCAGAACTCATTGGGAAATCAAGTTTCATTGGTTCAGCAAGTGGCTTAATTTGGAACTGCTTAGCCTTCTCAACAGTTGTTAAGGAATAGCTAATTGCTTGGGTTAAGCCCATTCCTTCGAGGTCATGACGACTTGCCCGAATAAACCGTTGACGTGGCGTAAGTCCTCCCCGGTTACGTGTCATCGTTGGTAAAGTAGATGGTAAGTTATCATAACCGTAAATCCGCGCAATTTCTTCATAAAGGTCAGCTGCAAGGCTAATATCCCACCGCCGTGCTGGGGCAATCACTGTTAATTGATCGTCACCATCAACAGTGTAAGCAAATGCCAAGCGATCAAAAATATTAGTAACTTGTTCCATGGTTAATGAAGTGCCCAGAACATGATTAATCTTCGCAAGGGATAGTTTGATTGGGGTATCAACTGCTGGCGCTTCACTACCAGTTACAATTCCTGCTGTAATCGTGCCACCAGCAAGCTCCTTAATCATCTCAGCTGCTTCATTCAATGCGGTTTCAACTGTTGCTGAATTGATTCCTCGTTCAAATCGCATTGAAGATTCACTATGAAGATCTAAGCGCCGTGCTTGCTTCCGGACCATTACTGGATCAAAAATGGCTGCTTCAAGGGCAACAGTTGTCGTATCATCACTTACTGCAGTTCCTTCTCCACCCATCGTTCCCGCAAGAGCAACTGGTTGGTCATCGACAGTTACAACAATATCATTTGCTTTTAAGGTTTGTTCATCCCCATCTAATGTAACAAACTTTTCACCTTCATTAGCATGACGAACCCCAAAGTTGTTACCAGATAATTGATCATAATCATAACTGTGGAGTGGCTGACCATATTTAAGAAGGATATAGTTAGTCACATCCACAACATTATTTACAGGACGAATACCACTGTTCCATAAGCGAATTTGAAGCCATAGTGGACTTTCAGCAATTTTAACACCTTTAATTGCCCGTAATTTATAAGTAGGCGCAATCTTAGTATCAGTAATTTCTGCCTGAAGAAGGTCTGCTGTTTTTTCAGTACCTTCTTCTTTAATCGCCGTTTCCTTAAAATGTGGCTTTAATCCGTAAAAGGCTGCGATATCATTAACATTTCCATAAATACTAAGCATATCCCCACGGTTAGGAGTTACGTCTGTATCAATGATCGTGTCATCCATTCCTAAGTACTTAAATACGGGATCACCAGTTTTAGCATCATCTGGTAAGAAGTAGATACCATCTTCGTAATCTTTAGGGGCAATCTTATCGCTAAAGCCAATTTCTTGAAGGGCACAAAGCATTCCATTTGATTCAACACCGCGGATCTTACCACGCTTAATCTTTTGGTTGTCAGCAATTCTCGCACCATGAAGGGCAACGATTACCTTTTTACCTTCTTGAACGTTCGGGGCACCACAAACAATCTGGATCGGTTCTTCTTCACCAACATCAACTTGACAAACATGAAGATGGTCTGAGTCAGGGTGATTTTCACATTTTACTACTTCCCCAACAACAATCTTCTTTAATCCGTCGCTTAATGAATAAACGTCATTAATGTCAACCGAGGTACGAGCAATCTTTTCAGCTAAATCTTGAGGGGCAACATCTAAATCAAGGTATTCTTGAAGCCATTGATATGATACTTTCATTTCACATTATCCTTTCTGGTCAAATTGGTTAAGGAAGCGGACATCATTTTGATAGAAGTTACGGATATCATCAACGCCGTACTTCAGCATGGCAAAACGATCTGGTCCAAGTCCAAAGGCAAAACCGCCGTATTCTTCAGGATCAACGCCCGACATCTTAAGCACATTTGGATGAACCATTCCGGCACCAAGCACTTCAATCCAACCAGTTTGTTTACAAATTGCACACCCCTTACCAAGACAGTTGAAACAAGTAATATCTGCTTCAACTGATGGTTCAGTAAATGGGAAGTAACTTGGTCGTAAGCGCACCTCTAACTTATCACCAAAGAGGTTTTGAGCAACTGCTTCAAGAGTTCCTTTCAAATCGGCCATCGTAATATTTTTACCAACAACCATTCCTTCAATTTGGTGGAATTGGTGACTGTGCGTTGCATCATCAGTATCACGTCGATAAACCTTACCTGGTGAAATCATCTTTAATGGACCCTGACTAAAATCATGTTTTTCAAGCATCCGCGCTTGCATTGGTGACGTTTGTGTCCTCATCAAAACCGATGGAGTAACATAAAATGTATCTTGCATGTCACGAGCTGGGTGATCTTTAGGCAAGTTAAGCTTTTCAAAGTTATAAACTTCTTGTTCAACTTCATCCCCAACTGCTACTTCATAACCCATTGATACAAACAAGTCCACAACTTGGTCAATAATTTGTTGAATAACATGGGGTTGTCCTTGTGCTACTGGTGTACCAGGAAGAGTAACATCAATTGTTTGGGCTGCTAACTTAGCGTTCATAGCGGCCTGTTCTAGCTCAGCACGCTTTTCTTCAATCGCTGCTGACAATTCATCCCGCACCTTGTTAGCAAATTGCCCTACTTTTGGTCGTTCTTCAGTGCTGAGGTCACGCATGCCTCGAAGAACTGACGTAATAGGACCTTTCTTTCCCAGCATCTTTACGCGGATTTCATTAATTCGTTTTAAATCCTCTGATTGTTTAATATCTTGCAATCCTTCTTCACGAAGTTCGGCTAATTTCTCTCTTAGTCCCATATTTTCACTCCTTAATTCAAAAAAGCCTCATCCCAAGATAGGGACGAGGCTTCGCGGTACCACCCTAGTTTGTAGGAACGAATCCTACACACTCAAATAATCAATAACGGTGATTGGCCGGAATACCATTACGTATCAGCTCCGAAAGTGAAATTCGCTTTAGATCACTGATTGCAATTCTCAGCTCATGGTTGCAACTCTCTAACAGGATCGTCTAGCTACTAGCTCTCATCATCGCTTTTAATTCAATTACATATTCTAGACAATCATCTGTAAGGCGTCAAGCGTTATTTTTAAATCCACTTGTCACTCCAGGTATGAACGGCTTCCATGACTGGGCGCAATTCTTGACCACGTTCAGTCAGAGAATAATCTACGCGACTAGAACCTTCGTAAGTGTTGCGAATAACAATCTGTTCGTCTTCGAGCTCTTTTAATCGTTCGCATAAAACTCGGTCGCTGCACTTTGCAATGCTACTAGCAATATCCTTAAACCGCATGTTGCCGTTTTTAAGTAGCACTTCAATGATCAATCCGTTCCATTTTTTTCCCAAGATCATAAATGTACGTGTAAATTTTGGACAAAGTTTACAGTCTTCATCAAGTACCTTTTCTGCTACCAATTGTTCCATAATTTAACTCTCCCTCTCCTCTACCAAGTTGTTCGTATCCGACGTTTCTTAATCTTTCGGCGCATCTTTGCACGTAGCGGTCCAAAGAATTCATGCTCTGCTTCAAAATCGTCAACTAGCGATACGATTAGGCTCTCTGAATAACGTGGCACTGCCAACGTTGCGCCAAACATATGCTTAAGGATAATATCCTTTTCTTTTTTATTTAACGGGGTTATCTTTTCAGCATTGCGTAATGCAACTCGGGGATGGATAAAAGCATGAGTTCCTAAATTGAACTTGGTTGTCCGCCAATCATAGTAAAAGAGATCATGCAATAAGCCTGCCCGCGCAGTACTACGATAATCAAGATGCATTTTTTTAGCAATTTTGTAGCTATCATACGAAACCGCAATAGAATGTTGCAGGCGGGTAGAGTGATGATGCTGAGTATAGTTCGCTAGCTTTTTGACAGCTGGCTGGGCTAAAAGATCGGCAACGATTGAAACATACTCTTTATCGGTGCGCCATTCATTTTTTGATTTCATGTAATACCCCTTTTCTATATTATTGCAATTATCATACACGATTTTAACGAGAAAATAAATTAATTTAATCTAGATTTTGATTAAGCTGAAACATTAAGATTCCTGCAGAGATAGCCACGTTAAGCGATTCTGCTTCACCACGCATTGGGATATAGAGATTATCAGTTGTTTGTGAAAGAAGATCATCGCTCATCCCCTGTCCTTCATTGCCCATAATTAAGGCAAAGGTATCGCCAGGATCAACAGTCCGGAAGTTTTTGGCTTGGGGATTCAGTTGGGTTCCATATACCGGAGCATTGATTGATTTAAAATCATCAATCCACTTTCTTAAGTCACCCTCAAACATTTGAAGGTGGAATTGGCTTCCTTGCATTGAACGAACAACTTTAGGACCAAATAAATCTGCCGAGCGTTGGCCAACTACTACCCCAGTAAACCCAGCGGCATCCGCTGTCCGCACCATTGTCCCCACGTTTCCTGGATCTTGAACCCGGTCGAGGAAAAGCCATGCCCCATGCAATGGCCCTGCTGGTAAACGATGAGAATCTGGTAAAGCAACAACCGCGGCAATTCCTTGAGGTGTTACCGTATCAGTAATATGCTTCATGATCTCTTCAGTAACTTCATAGGTTGCATTAGCCATTCCTTCAAGCTCTGGATGAGCAGCTAATTGTTCAGTTGTCCCCACTACTTCTAAAAGCTCGGTTCCAGCTTTAGACGCTTCGTGAACTAAGTGCCAGCCATCTAACAGGTAAGTACCAGTCTGGCGTCGTGCTTTTTTGGTTTGTAGCTTTTTCCAATCTTTAACGTGCTGATTGTGAATTGATGTTAATTGTTCCATATAATTTACATGCTCCTTCTTGTTAATTAAATTATACCATGTTCCTGTTGTACAATTGTTATTAACTAATAATAAGTTTTCATTAAGGAGTTTCAATTATGGTTAATTATCATCTTACCATTACTGGCCGCGTCCAAGGAGTTGGCTTCCGCTGGAGCGTCTATCGGTTGGCACAGCAAGCAGGAATAGAGGGGATTGTTATGAATAAGAATGATGGGAGCGTTTATTGCGAATTGCAGGGTCCCATTGAGATTGTTAAACAATTAATCTCTAAAATTAAAGCTGGGCCGACCCCCTACGCTCGAATTAATAAGGCCAAAATCACTAAGGGAAGTCTGCAAAACTACCATCATTCATTTCAAATCACGCATTAGTTCGCGATTAGCGGTAGAATTCAATTCCTGAATAGAGTAAAATACGTACTATTAACGTAATTAATATACAAAGAAATAAGGGAGTTTGATTCATTAATATGAAACGAAAACAAATAACGATCGCTGGTGGCCTCTTTACCCTCCTGCTTCTTCTTAGCGGATGTGTACGGACTACCAAGAGCGGTCGGCCATACGGGTTTGTCTATGATTATATGGCTAAACCAATGCAACACTTGATGGAATGGTTAGCCAGTCACATGGGTAATAACTACGGTTGGGCAATTATTGTCATTGTGGTAGTTGTGCGAACAATTCTTTTACCGGTAATGTTCTCACAAATGAAAAAATCAACCATTATGCAAGAAAAGATGTCCAAGGTTCAACCATTGATTAAAGAACTAACAGAAAAACAAAAAGCGGCTAAGACACCTGAAGAACAGGCTGCCGTTAGTCAACAAATGATGGCTCTTTACCGGGATAACAATATTAGCTTAACTGGTGGGATTGGCTGTCTTCCATTGTTAATTCAGTTGCCAATCTTTGCCGCCTTATATGCTGCTATTCGTTATTCTCCAGACCTTTACCATGCAACTTTCTTCGGAATTCCACTTGGTAAGCCAAGCATTATCTTAGCAGTCTTATCTTTTATCGCCTATGCTGCCCAAAGCTATCTTGGCCTTGTCGGTGTTCCTGAGGCCCAGAAAAAGCAAATGAAAGCTGCTATTTGGATGAGTCCTTTTATGACCTTCTTCATTTCTATCACTTCTTCTGCTGGATTAGGTCTTTACTTCTTCATCGGTGGACTATTTGCCATCTTACAAACCTTGATGGTCAATGCTTACCGGCCACGGATTCGCCGCCAAATTGAAGAAGAGGCCAAAAAGAACCCAATTAAAATGCCTAAAGCACCAGTAATTAACACCCCTAGTTCTTCAACTAAACCAACTGATGCGATTGATCAATTACGTAAGGGTGATGCCAATCCAAGCGATCAAGCAAACCGTAATCGCCAACGTAATGCTGGTAAACAGCAACATCATAAAAAATAATTATCAAAAAGCTGGGAGAAAGCAAAAGTTTTTTCTCGGCTTTGTTTTTTAGGAGAAACTAACATGATTAAACCGATTATTAAAGACCAACAGTTACTTGGAAAAAAAGCAATTCCTACAACTAAAGCCGATTTGCCTCTTGCAAATGATCTTATCGATACGCTTAATGCTCACCAAGCTGAATGTGTTGGAATGGCTGCTAATATGATTGGCGTAAATAAAAATGCAATTATCGCGCGGATTGGTCCCTTTAATGTCGTAATGTTCAATCCACAAATCATCGCTAAAAGTCACCCTTACCAAACTACAGAAGGATGTCTTTCATTAAGCGGAACGCGTCCTACTAAGCGTTATAAGCAAATTACCGTTAAATTTCATAATCAGAGTTGGCAAATGCAAACATTAGAACTCATGGATTTTGCTGCTGAGATTGTGCAACACGAAATCGACCATTGTAATGGAATTATAATATAAGCAATGAGAATATTTGCTAAAATATCAATAAATGAAATAAGGAAAGTAGAATCGCCGGGTTCTACAACAAATTAATTTATGCTTCTCAAACAGGCGTCCAACAGGGAGGATGGGAGCAAGTTTTGTGGAGGTTTTTACTAATGTCAATTACAAAAGAAGTGCAGCATTATGTTGTTCGTAATGTTGTCGCCACCCTCGGGATGTCAATGTATGTTATTATTGACACCCTTTTTATTTCAATTGCGGCGGGAGCTTTAGGTTTAACTACCCTTAACCTGGTGTTGCCACTTTTCAACGTTTTTAATGGAACTGGACTATTACTGGGAGTCGGAGGTGCGACAATCTTTTCGTTAAATAAGGTTATGCATCCTGAAAGAATCAAATCATTATTTAGCCAACTGGTGATTTTTGCTTTTTCTTTCGGCCTTATCCTAGCAATTCTATTAAACATTTTTGCGACTCCAGTAGTTAATTTTCTTGGCGCAGATGATGCAACGCGCCAAATGGCAATCGTTTATTTACGAATAATTTCATGGAGTGGGCCTCTCTATATGGTTAACTACATTGCCATTAATTTTATTCGTAACGACGGTAATCCCACTTTAACAATGAAGGCCACCTTAACCGAAACATTATCTGTTATCCTTATCGACTGGTTCTTTATCTTTGGAATGGGTCTTAAATTGGAAGGAGCAGCCTTAGCGGTATTATTCTCGCCAGCAATTAGCTTGCTAGTTTTAAGTTTTCACTGTAAGTTTGCCGGCCGACAATTAGAATGGCACTGGGTTGTCCCTCGTCTAAGAAATATTTGGCGCTCAGCACGCTTAGGAGTTGCTTCAGCATTAAATGAATTAAGTACTGGTGTCAGTATCTATTTCTTTAACCATGTTTTATTGCAACTGGCTAATAACTATGCCGTTGCCGCATATGGCGTTATTTCCAACATTGCCATTGTTGTGCTAGCAATTGCTAATGGGGTAGCGCTGGGTGTTCAACCACTTGCTAGTCGGGAATTTGGTAAACACGAATACAAGAATGTATCGATGACGTTAAAAAATGGGATGATCATCACGCTCTTTCTAGCAACAATCAGCTTTATTATCCTAATTATCTTTAAACATCCGATTATTGAAGTTTTTAATACTTCTCACTCTAGCCAACTCCTCGCCTATGCTAGTGTTGGTCTTCCAATATACTTTACAAGTGTATTCTTCAGCGCGTTAAACCTATTGTTCATCCTTTTCTTAACAGCAATTGGATCAGCACGAGCATCATTCTCTTTATCGATTCTTCGTGGTTATATTATCCTTCTCCCCGCAATCTTTATTCTGGCAAAAGTTGCCGGAATTAATGGGGTCTGGGCAGCAGTTCCTTTTACTGAATTTATTATTACTTGCATCGGTGGAATTATCATTTACCAGCGACTTAAAAAATTGAATAAAGACTAGTTCCAACTTATCTTAATAACGTTTGCACATCAGCTATAAGCCAATAATAAAAGCTGGCGTCTCAAGGCGCTGGCTTTCGCTTTGCTCAAGCCAAAATGCTCTGACTACTTTGCCACCGCTTTAAGCGGTGTTTGTACTACCTCACTTACCCTTAAAAGGGT
>NZ_JACIVH010000076.1:122807-142328 GCF_014145615.1 Limosilactobacillus balticus
CCATCATTACCAAAGTAGTAGGTATGACCCCAGTTATTATAGAAACCGTTATCTAAACGAGAACCATCCTTTTGGAAGTAATAAGTATGGCCCCAATTGTTGTAGAAGCCATCATCTAGACGAACACCGCCTTGACCAAAGTAGTAGGTATGACCCCAGTTATTATAGAAACCGTTATCTAAACGAGAACCATCTTTTTGGAAGTAGTAGGTGTGACCCCAATTGTTATAGAAACCATCATCTAGGCGAGCTCCACCTTGACCAAAGTAATAGGTATGACCCCAGTTATTGTAAAATCCGTTGTCTAAGCGGGAACCATCCTTTTGGAAATAGTAAGTGTGGCCCCAATTATTATAGAAGCCATCATCCAACCGGGTACCATCTGCTTGGAAATAATAGGTATGGTTAGCTTGATTTAAAAAGTAGTTCTTTTGTAGCTGACCTTGGGTATTAAAATAATAATTCTTACCATTAATGGTTTGTTGACCAGTTACCTTTTGACCATCTTTATAGTAATAGCTACTCCCCTTATCTGTTTGCCAACCACTCTGTGAAGCAGCTGCTTGCGGAGCTACAGCAATCTTACTTGCAACTAGGGCTTGTTGATCAGTTTGAGCAATTGAATTAGCCTGATCATCTTGCTTAGCCGTTTCACTTGTACTTTGCGTTGCAGGTGTTACTTCCACAGCAACATCAGTCGTTTGATCCTGTGCCTTTGGTGAAGCTACTGTAACACTGGTGGTATTGACTGTACTATTAATAGTATCAGCACTTACCCCCTGTGAAACTGATAAAGCGCCAACTGCTATTGCCAATGTGGCAATTGCCATATAGCACCAATTCTTCCCCTTTTTATACATCTTATAATGTTTTTTCATTGCATTACCCTCCCTTAGAATAATAACAATAAAATTATACACCTAAATTATTAAACCGCCAATTCAGTATTTGTTATATTCTAAAAGATGCAATGATTAGGAAAATAACTTTCAATAATCATCACATCTTTTTGGATACAAGCATTCAATTAAACCTTAGTAAACTAATAGTTAAGAAGCTAGCCTCTGTTTTAAAATATAGACAAGTATCAGCAAGTAAGAAATTATACTTATATATTGAGATACTATATCTAGAACTGACTTTTTATATTTAATAACTATCGGTTTATTACTAGTTTTTGATAATGTTATTAAATTACTTTTTCTTTGCTCCTCCATATGTAACTTTGTTTTTCCTTGATAAGCCCTAATATTTTTATAAGATGCTACAGGTAAAACTACCTTTCTTTTATTTTGAATTTTCTTATCATTAATAATGATTCCGTTTGCTATAGGTTCAATTTCTTGCAGCAACATTTTTCGTCCATTAACACGAACGCGATGATACACAATATCCTTAAACTCAGTTTTGCTCATCTTGGGAGTATATTGATCAAGCCACCAATAAGTCATGTTTTTTGATTTTGAAGAATAAGTCTCACCATTTTTAAAGTTATTAATTTGATTCTGCTGAAGTAAAATTAAATTTTTCGTGCTTGAATACCAGGGTACTAATATAAATAAAATCCCTAAAGTTCCTAAGATTATTGGATTATATAATTTATCATTTCTTAAGGTTTTTACTATCATCGTTCCAAAAATTGGTGAAAGTAAAATACTGTCTAATTCTAATAACCTGAATGGAAATTGAATAAATCTAAGAGGCGTTTTCATTAATAATGTCCATGGGAAAATATTAGTAGACATTAGGAACAATAAACAACCAGCAATGACAAAAAATCTATCAATTTCGTCCAATCTCTTATAATTAAATATTCCCCAAATTAATGATACTAGTAGTGGAAGACCAATATTTGCTATTTCCCACCAATTAGATACTTGAAAAACACTCGTTAAGTTTGAACAAGAGTTTAAAATTAAAGTAGATAGACTAAAAGCAAAATTTGGCATAAAGGTCGGACTAGGCTGGTTATATTTTTTAAAAGTGATTTGTTCTAAAAAGGGAATAATGAACATAGCAGAACATAGGAAAAAGGAAACTATAGAAACAGTTAAGATCTTTAATCTACTGCTTTCCCAAACTCCCTTAAAACAAATTATAAATATTATTAATAGCAAACAAAGACATAAAAATGTACTTATAATATGTGAAAATAAAGTAAGGGACAAGCCGAATACTAAATATGGCCAATCTTTTATATTTCCTTTCATTACAGCATACAGCCCATATGCCGCCAAAGGAATAAAAGTCATTCCTATATACTCACCTAGTGCAAATCTACTAAAAGCATTAATGAATCTATAAGTACAGAAGGCATATGCCACAGCAGTTAAGATGCTTTGAACAGTCGACCTATCTATCTTTTTCATAATAATATACATATTTATCATTGATAAGTATGTATAAAACATCATTCCGACATATATCCCATATACATCATTTTTTAGTAGAATACTTATAATTGCATATGGTAATAAAGTTAGCTGGGGATAAAACACACCCAACATATATGCTGTATTTCTAAAATGATAAGTATATAAATATGGATACCATGTCCCATTTTTTAAATTATCAATTAATTCTTGAATACGATTAATATGATATGGTAAATCTCCTGCATTAAATATTACGCCACTTCTCATTAAAGGATAAATATATACTATGCTTAGGCATAAAAATAGTATACCTATAGATCCATTTCTTAATAATCTATTTTTGATAAATACCGCCTCACAATATCAAATCTTATTCTGGAGGGAAAAATGGTTGCTGTTCACTTGTATTTTCATAAAATTGCTTATTAACTTTACTATCTGGCTTAAAAACTATACGCATTCTAGTTCTAATAATATGATGTGAATATAACGTATTTTGAAGCCAAACTGCCATATTGTAAGGATGAGGCCAATTAGAAGTCGTCACCTCAGGTATAGCATCTTCACTTTCTCGTGGTACCTTTACAACTACACTAGCTTTTCCTTTTCTGTCAGCAGTTATAATTTGATTTATAATATAATTATCTATTTTCTTTATAGTAATAGGATCATGATCTGCATTAGCTGCGTAAACTAAACGTTCATTCACATTAAATGAAAAAATAGCTATAACAACGCAGGTCAGAGGAATAAAAGTAGTTAAGGCGGCAAACATTTTTATATAAAATACTACCGCTAAATTTACTCCCAATAAAAATAATGAAATTACCGCCCACATTGCATCTGGACGACCTGCATAAGAACTACCAGCTTTTGTATAAGCCAAAAGTAAATATACCAATGAGCATAGGAAACAGAAGAATACATAACCTATTAATTTAACATAGTCTAAGCTTAGTTTTTCCCATTGTATAGTGGCAATTATTAATGAACTAATCAAAATGAATATTAGAATGCCAATTATAAAAATATTTTGCTCTTTAATAAAATTAATAAACTGTTGCCATGTTTTAATAAAATTAATTAAAAATGAGCCTTCATTAGCACTAGAAACATACTTTGCCCGTTTTCCATTTAGATCAAATATTACAGTAAGTATCCAAAATACTAAAATCGTTGCATATAACCAAGAGCAAGTTACTATATTATTAAGTTTTCTAACTTTAATCGCTTTATATAATATTTCAAGTAATTTAACACTACAAAAGCTTGCAATAATTATATTTAATTGTGTATTTGAAAAAATAGCAAAATAGACCAGTAGTAAGAAGATACTCTTCTTTTTATTATTGAAGCTCTTAAAATATTGCATAAAGCTTTCTTCCTGCATCATATAAAGAACCAGTGTTAAATTTAGTAATCCCGGAATAATATAGTAAAAAACACAAGTTAAGTCCGCTGCCCAGAAACCTGAATAGCTTGGCTGGTTAAACTTCTTAAAGACAAAGAAAAACGACATAAAAAAGAGCACTTCACAAGCCAAAGCAGCCCATTTTGACAGCTTAAAACGCTTAATAGAAACTTTATAGAAAGCATAAAGCATGGCAAATATGAAAATTGCCTCAATAAAACTTTCCACAAAGGTAAGAGCGCCAACGTAATCCCCAGTAATCGGATATATCAAAAAAGCAGCAATTGCTCCACCCGTCGGCATTAATACTTCTGGCATAACTCTTGTTGGGTTCCAAGCACCCCATAAGGGTATTGGCTGTCTCATTCCACCAAGGTAGCGCCAATCATCACCATCAAAAGGGAGAAGAGGAAACAATTGTGTCAAAACTAACAAAATACAAAGAAACAGTAGTAACTGTCCTCCAATTAAATAGAAATTCTTTTTCATTTTACTTTTCTTTCTTTGATGTACTTTTTAAACATTAAAAATAAAAATAATACCGTTAAATCAATTAGCAACCGCAATATTAGAGCAAAATACCATTTTGAAATAGATGGACCCCACCATAACCAATATAAATCTAAATGATGAATACACAAAACTGCAAGAGTATGTCTTCCTATAATCTTTAATGCTTTAAATTCACCTATTTTACTAAAACAATTACTAATAAGCGATATACAGATTGTCCCTGCAATTGCTTCTAAAATTGAAAAAATAAAAAGCGGATAATGTCTTACTGACATATCGATATAAATATAATTTTGCATCATCGCAATCCAAAATATAAAAATAGCTGCCAAAAGCAATGATCCTTGTGTAGTATTAAAATCTAATTTAGATTGTATAGATTTTAAATATGAACCGGTCCACATAAAAAAAGCTGCGATTGGTACAATATCAAAAGCTTGGGGCAACCACATCTTACTTGAAATTACGAAAGCAAAATATGACAGAATCCCAAGTAATAACCCATTATATTTATTAGGAACTATAACCTCTAAAAAATTATATAATAGCTTTGCCCAGAAAAAGACTATTAAAAACCACATAACTCCTACATTGTTAAGGTTATCGACTCCATAATTTGATCCCCAAATAATACCTTTTAAATCTAAGCAAAGAGTATGTGCAACTCCTTTACCTTGGACAACAATTATTTCAAAGCCTAAAAGAATAATCATCAATGCAGCTAAAAGCCAAGTCATTATAAAATTCTTTTTACTTTTATTGAAAAATTTACTCCATGTAGTTATCTTTCCTGCTGTATAACCCGACATAATAAAGAAGAGTGGCATGTGAAATGAAAAAATAAATGTAATTATAGAACGTTGAGGACATTCATGACCTACCACCATCAAAATTATCGCAATTGCTTTGGCTATATCTACCCACTCTATTCGACCATTTTTTACTCTTTTCTCCATGTCCTAATTAAACCTCGTAACCATAACTTATAAAACTATTTAATTTCAACACTAACTCTGTTTGTTCATCTTATTGGTATAAGTTTCTGTCTCAATTGTATATCTAGGCCGGTGCTTGACTTCAGAAAAGATTTTACCAATATATTCACCTATTACACTAATAGAAATTAATTGAATCCCCCCTAATAGCCATATAGATATCATTAGCGATGACCATCCACTTACAACGTGTCCTAAACATTTTTCGATAATTACATAAATCATACAAATGATACTAATAGCAACGGTTATTAATCCAAGGTAAAGAATTAAATGAATTGGTGCGATTGAAAAAGAAGTTATTCCATCTAATGCAAAATGTAACATCTTACTTAGTGGGTATTTAGATTTCCCAGCAAATCTTTCTTTACGGGCATAGTATACTTTAGTAGATCTATACCCTACCAAAGGAACCATACCCCGAAGGAATAGATTCCGTTCTTTAAATGCCAATAATCCTTCCGTAGCACGCTTACTCAGCAATCTATAATCTGCCGAATCTGGAACAAGGTTCACTCCAAGCTTTTTCATTAATCCATAAAATGCTAAAGCCGTCCTACGCTTAAAGAAAGTGTCAGTTTTACGACTATTACGAACCCCATATACTACATCATATCCTTCATAATATTTTTCTACCATTTTAGGAATTGCATTAACATCATCTTGCAAATCTGCATCAATAGTAATCATCATATCTGAAAAATTAACAGCAAGATTCATTCCAGCTAGTAAAGCATTTTGATGGCCATAATTCCGTGAAAATTTTATACCTGTGACATAGTTATACTTTTTTGTATAATCAGAGATCAAGTTCCAAGTTCGATCCTTACTTCCATCGTTTACAAACAATAATTTGCTTTTAGAATCGATTTTATCTTTCTCAATTAAATTTGTAAGGATATTTCCTAATTCTTTAACAGTTTCAGGCAATACCTCTTCTTCGTTATAGCAAGGAACGATTATTGTTAAAACACTTTTGTTCATTATGTACATATTCCCCTTAGTTTGCTTTATAGCTTTGCCGTCAACTTCACATCAGGATACTTTTGCTTAAACCAGTTTTCCGCAAATTGATTTTCAAATAAGAATAGTGGCTGGTCATGAATGTCTTTAACCAAGATATTCCGTGATGACGACATCTTCTCGTCCAATTGGTCAGGGTCAATCCAACGAGCAGTCTTCTTACCCATTGGCTCCATCACAACTTCAGAATTGTATTCGTTTTGCATTCGGAACTTAAAGACCTCAAACTGTAGCTGACCAACGGCACCCAAAATATAGTCCCCAGTTGAGTAGCTCCGATAAAGCTGAACGGCTCCTTCTTGGACTAACTGATTAATACCTTTATGGAAGGACTTTTGCTTCATCACGTTTTTAGCAGATACCCGGACAAATAATTCAGGGGTAAATTGTGGTAACTTTTCAAATTGAATATCCTTTTTACCATTGTAAATAGAATCGCCAATTTGGAAGTTACCCGTGTCATACAGCCCAATAATATCTCCAGCAACTGCCGTCTCGACATTTTCACGGGTGTCAGCCATGAATTCGGTCACATTTGATAACCGCATTGGCTTCTTCGTCCGTGATAAAGTAACATCCATCCCACGGTCAAACTCGCCGGAACAAATCCGCACGAAAGCAATTCGATCACGGTGTCGCGGATTCATATTTGCCTGAATCTTGAAAACAAAGCCAGAAAATTCAGGATCAAGGGGCTTAATAACATCCCCCTCTTCGGTCATATGGTCGCTTGGTGCTGGTGCAAATTGAAGATAGGTCTCCAAGAAAGTTTGTACTCCAAAATTAGTTAACGCTGAACCAAAGAAGACAGGCGTTTGATCACCTTTTGCAATCTTCTCACGGTCTAATTCATTACCAGCAACCTCAACTAATTCCATGCCATCCATTGCGTCCTGCCATTCACCATCACCAGCTAATGGATTTTTGCCTTTAACATTGCCATCTTCATCTAATGGTAAGTAAGGGGTGCTTTCGTCTGCTGGGTGGGTCAATGCAACACGGCGATTAAAACGGTCATATACTCCTTTAAACTGGTGACCGGAGCCAATTGGCCAGTTCATCGGGTAGGTCTCAATTCCAAGGACATCTTCAACTTCATTAAGCAAGTCGAGCGGTTCACGGGCATCCCGATCAAACTTGTTCATAAAGGTAAAGATTGGAATCCCCCGCATTTTACAAATTTGGAAAAGTTTCTTTGTCTGCGGCTCAATCCCCTTGGCACTATCAATAACCATGACAGCAGAGTCCACTGCCATTAATGTCCGGTAGGTATCTTCAGAAAAGTCTTCGTGTCCCGGGGTATCAAGGATATTGATTCTTTTTCCTTGAAAATCAAACTGCATAACAGATGAAGTAACAGAGATTCCACGCTTCTTTTCAATCTCCATCCAGTCTGACTTAGCAAAATTACCGGTTTTTCGTGCTTTAACGGTCCCAGCTTCCCGAACAACGCCTCCAAAAAGGAGAAGTTGCTCAGTAATGGTTGTCTTACCGGCATCCGGGTGTGAAATTATGGCGAATGTCCGTCGCTTATTAACTGCTTCAGCAAGTTGTTTTGGTGACATTAACTTATTTTCCTTTCTTCATTTAAATTTGCGCAATATCTCTACTATATTATTACATATTTTTAGGAAAGTCTATCCTTGCGAAAAGTTACAGAAAGTTTAAAGTCTTACGATATATTTGAACTTGATATTAATTTTCTGCTATATTAATAAAGTTAGAACTTATTTTATTGAGGTACTTTGTATATGGATAATAACAATAATCACGAATCACGGGAACATTACCGTAAACGGATGGAAGAACGAATCCAACGTGACGTTAATGAGCGTAAAAGGCGAGAACACGAAGAAGCACATAATAATCGTGAAAATCGATTGCGGCGTGAAGAAGAACAATCATCACCAGATTTTCAACCACCGCAAAAACACCACTACCGGACTCCTAATTGGGTACGGCTTTTGATAGGCCTCCTAATCTTCCTTGTGGTTGCAGGTGGATTTTACGAATATCATAAAGTTCACTCAGTTGCTAAAGGAGTTTTTGGTGCTGGTGATGGTAAAATTAGTAAAAAACTGCAAAAAGGTGAACCTGTATCTGTTCTTACAATGGGGACCGATGTTGGGGCATTAGATCGGGGGAATAAAGGCGGTAATACCGATTCATTGGAATTATTTACCATTAATCCAAAGAACAAAACAATCACAATGACGAGTATTCCTCGTGACATTTTAGTTCGTGTCGAAACTAATGATGGTCCGGACTACGTTAAGATTAACGCTGCCTACGCAATTAACGGACCAAAACAAACTGTTAAGCAAGTGTCTGAATTGTTAGACGTCCCCATTGACTACTACGCTGTAATCAACATGGGAGTTCTTAAAAAAGTAGTTAATTCGGTTGGCGGTGTAGAAGTTAATAACCCGTTTGCCTTTGACTACGAAGGACACCACTTCAAAAAAGGTAAGCAACATCTTAATGGTGACAACGCCTTAAAGTATTCCCGAATGCGGTACGATGATCCAAATAATGACTACGGTCGACAAAAACGGCAACAACAAATTTTAAAGAGTGTTATTAATAAGTTTAAGACTTCTGGATCGATTGGTGCTGCTAACAAGATTCTTGATGCTGTTGGTGATGGAGTTAAAACCAACATCCCAATTGATGACATTGCGACCCTTTACGGAAACTACCACGGAGCAATGAATAATGTTAAGACCTATCATTTCCAAGGACAAAACGCAACAATTGAAGGTGTTTCCTTCCAAATTGCCAGTCCAAAGGAAATCAACCGAGTATCTAAGTTAGTTCGTGCGCAATTAGGCTTGAAAGCCAAAAATGTTGTTAACCACGAAACTAAGATGTACAAGTCACAACCACACTATAACGGATATAATGAAACAGACTTCATTCTTCCTGGAGGGGCAAGTTACAATGATCCTGGTAGTGGTAATGGGAGCGATGAGGTTACTGGAAGCTATCATTCTCGAACTAGTCAAAGTAAAGAAGAAAGTACTTCAGTAAACAATAGCACCGAAGCATATAGCGAATCACAAGCAGTTTCTGCTACTGAAAATCACACACAGGCACAGGCTGCTACTACCCAACGATATTCAACACCGCAATATCACACTTATCGTAGTTATAATAATGGTTACCACTCAACCTACACTCATCCAACATACGGCAACCATTACGGATATACACATCGATATTACTAAATAAAAAATCTTCGTTGAAACTAGATCAACGAAGATTTTTCTTTACTCTTATTCTTCTTTTATTGGATGTTCAATCCGGTAAATATCAAAGAAGTATTCACAAACGGTCTTAATAACCGCATAGAATGGAATACAAAGAATCATTCCACCAATCCCGGCAATATGACCAGCAGCAAGCAGCAACATAATAATTGTTAAAGGATGAATCTGTAATGTTTTCCCAATAATATTCGGATAAATAATATTCCCATCAATTTGTTGAACAACAATCACCACAACAATCACCCAAATCAATTTTTCAGGAGCCATTGTCAAGGCCACAAACAATGCTGGAGCAATTCCAATATAAGGTCCAACATAAGGAATGATGTTGGTCAACCCAGCAACAATTCCTAAAACTAATGCCAAAGGTTGTCCAATTATCATGTAACCGATTGAAGTGGTGATACCAACAAATAAACATTCAATCATCTGTCCAGAAATATAAGATGATAAAGTATTATTCATTTTAGTCAGTAGTTCATTAACTTCCTTAGCATGATGCGGCGATAGCCACTTTTGGATACTTGGACCTAGTTTTGAACCATCTTTAAGCATGTAGAAAAGCATCACTGGAACCGTAATTGTCACAACAGTAATGTTAGTTACTACTCCAACAATATCACCGACTCGTTCAGATAAGCCCTTTAAAATAGTTTGTGCATAACCAGCAATTTGATGATCAAACTGGCGATAATAAGTGTTCAAATCCACATTACGTAAGAACGAATGCTGAACCGTATCATTAATTAAAGCCTGAATACCACTAACTGTTTGTGGCATGTTGCGAACTAATGAAGAAATTTCCTTAACAATAGTTGGTATCAAGAGTGAGATCCCACCAATAAGAATTAAAATCAAGACAACAACAATTAATAAACTAGCGACGCCCCGATTCATTTTAAACTTACCCACTCGTAGTTTCAAAAATAATTTTAAAACCGGATTCAGCATATAGTATAGGAATCCAGAAATGATCAGAGGCACAAAAACAACAGAAATAAACGTTAAAAATGGCTGAAAAATAAACTGGATTTTTGTACATACCCAGATTAAGGTTGCCACTGTTAATAACAAGAGTGGCCAAAATAGCCAATGATAAAATTTTTGCTTAGACATAAGTTCTTCCCAAAATAAGATTTTATATATTGAATGTCGAATTTGACAATTGAGCTAGCGAACCTGACTTGATAACTTCCTTGTTCCAATTGAAAGTATAATTACCCTTATTATTCACCGGCAAAGTATTATAATCGCTATTGGGTCCACCATATAATAATCGAAATTCCCTTTGACTGCTATAACTATCTTTTTTTGCAAATAAATTTAATCCTGGCACACTACGAAGTTGATTTACAGAATATGGGTATATTGTATTATAATACAATAATTCTCTTGCAATTAAATCGAATTGTTTTGTTTGCTCAATCATGCGTATCATTTCAGACCTTGGTATCCACACCCATGGTCTTTCTATATACTTATTTTCATTAGCATCATACAAAAACGCTATACTTGTATCCTTATTATTATAATCTACAACTTCATTAATAAGTTTCTCTGATATAGTACCATTTTTTCTAAAATCTGAACGCTTTAAGGTTATAAAGCTTGTTATCAAGCCATTATATGAAGATCTCTCATTAAATAAGACCTTAGCTTTCTCAACACTAATTCCATTATTGCCGAGATCTATATTATATTTTGTAGGCCTGATAAAAAGATCGTAATAATATAAGGGATGGTTTTTCCTTGCCACTTCACTGATTAAAACATGATTAAAAGCTTTTACCGATTCTTCTATATTATTAAGATCTATGTCCATCGGAAAAACTTCATAAAACTTAGCAAAATTGCGCTTGTTAAATTGAATTCGCATTGCACTCTGTATTTTAATAAGTCCATAATCTGCCGAAGTTTGTTTATTCTTAATATAAATATTAACTGCACTACCTTCATTATCCTTTTGAGCCTTATCATCTGACTTCAAAAAATCTAAAGGGTCACAAAAATGCAAAGTTCCATTATAAGTTGTTATAAGATAGTCAGGTTCTGTAAATTTCAAAAAGCCTACCGTATCATCATCAATCATGATATTATTAATTGAATTACTATGATCATTAAAATTACAATTTATTTCTAAGACTCTTTCATTTAAGTGATTTGCTTTTAATTTTCTTTTATGCATCTTTATAATATCTTGCCTATGCATTTTTCGTTTCCACCTTTCATTAGTACAAAAAAACGAAGCTAATAAATTTTACAATTTTTTAGCTTCGCTATCTATTCTATTGTTAATTTCCAGTAACAGAATTGGCAGTAACATGGTAAGTATGACCATTTCCAGATACAGTCCAATTATTAGTACCGTTTTGCGTAGCAGTGTAACCATCGACTGAATCAATTGATGGCAAATCATCAGTAGACTTTCCTGCTACCCCACGATCATTTAATTGGTTACCAATATGTTCCTTAACAATATTCCGCGCATCAGTAGCAGTCATCGTTGCTTGTTGGGCATTAGAGCTTTGCTTTACGCTCGACTTAGCAGAGCCGCCGTTACTTGATGTCGTTGTTGAAGAAACAGCATAATTAGCATTATTTGATGAGTTACTTGCACTAGAAGTACTATTCTTAGAAGATGCGCTACTTTCACTAGTTTGAGAATCTTCATTACTGTTACTTGCAGCTTCTTTTTCAGAACTAACCTTATCTTTATTAGAATGGTGCTTCTTAGTAACCTTACTTGAGGTAACTTCAGAACTACTATCAGAATTATCAGAAGCGTTATTGTTACCACACGCAGCTAAAGTTAACATTAGAGTTCCAGCAGCTAAAGTTGTAAATAATTTATTTAATTTCATTAAACTTCTCCTCGTTTCTATATCATCGCTATTATAACAGAGATTATTATTAATTACAGTTAACTAATTATATCAGAATTACATATTGATGTAGAAGCTTGGCTTAAAGTATTTTGAGTAACCAATCTTTACAACGTCACCTGGTTCTGGAGCATGAACATAAGTACCATTACCAAGAGAAATAGCAACGTGGTATGGTGCACCATCACTACCAAAGAACAATAATGAACCTTTTGGCGCATTCATAACATCACGGTTGTGAGCTCCTAAAGTAGCTTGCTGGTAAGTAGTCCGATATGATGCCCCTAAACCATAAGCCCATTGAACTAAACCAGAGCAGTCAAAACCAGCTGGTGTATTTCCACCCCAGACATAAGGAACACCACGTTGGGACAAAGCACGATCTACTTTAGCATCAGTATTATTTTTTACAGTTAAGATACCTTCTGAATCAGCATGATATTTCTTACCATTAACTGTTACATCACTATTTTGAACTAAGGCACCATCATTACCAAAGTAATAAGTATGACCCCAATTGTTATAAACCGAATTATCTAACCGAGCGCCATCATTGCCAAAGTAATAAGTGTGACCCCAATTGTTGTAGAAGCCATTATCTAAACGTGCCCCATCAGCTTGGAAGTAATAAGTATGACCCCAATTGTTATAGAAGCCGTTATCTAAGCGGGCACCATCTTTACCAAAGTAATAAGTATGACCCCAATTGTTGTAGAAGCCATCATCTAAACGTGTTCCATCAGCTTGGAAGTAATAAGTGTGGCCCCAATTGTTATAGAAACCATCATTTAACCGCGTACCATCAGCTTGGAAGTAGTAGGTGTGGTTGTTCTGATTTAAGAAATAATCCTTTTGTTGCTGACCCTGATCATTAAAGTAATATTGTGAACCATTGATGTCTTTAACACCAGTGGCTTTTTGACCATCACTGTAGTAATAAGTGTTACCATTTTCTGTTTGCCAACCATTTAATTGAGCCGGTGCAGCTGCTTGAGGTTTAACGGCTACAGCATCAGTAGCAACACTCGTACTAGTGCTTGCTGACTGAGCTACTTGACTTGCCGGTTGAGCAACCTGGCTAGACTGAGCTTGGTTATCTACCTGTGATGTATTATCAGTAGCCGTACTATTATTGATAGCTGTTTGATCAGAAACTTCAACTTGTTGTGAAGTTACTGGTGTAGTTGCTGCATCTGTTGTGTCAGCATTAGCTACACTAGTAGTTGATACTCCAAATGCAATTGCTGCTGTAGCGATTGCCATGTAGCACCAATTTTTGCCCTTCTTAAACATTTTGTAGTGTTTCTGTTCTCCCATTATTAATAAATCCTACCTTCCATTTGTCATTTCTTTTCTTTAGATAAATTTAACGATTATTACTTTACCACAAATAAAAGGCTAGTAGGCAAATCTGGCTCTTTTGTTAAGCAATGATAATGTTCGCAATACTAATGTAATAAGAATGTCATACTAAATTCTTACTTATTTTTCCTCAACAAGCAAAAATTAGACTAACTTTATTCTCTCATCTAATATCTTTTGTAATTTATAGAAACCAATACCACTCAATAAAAATCCGTATGGCAAAAACTGAATCAAATATCTACTTCTACCTCCTTCAAATAAGAGTAAAAATAAGGCAAACCCAAGTACAACGTATTTTAATAATAATGTTATCCAATCTTTAGCACAAAGGGAAAATAACATAAATATAAGTGTTATAATCCATAAAATATCATTAATAGCTTTTAATGCAGAATTATATTTAGGAATAAATAACTTACGACTCAATTTAGCAAAATTAGATTTACAATAAGGTCTTATAAAGGGTTCTCCATCATTTCCCCAAGCAAAACTTGCATCTGACGTATTTAAAATCTGTTTCTTTACTAAAAATACTTGATAACCTGTCAAACCTTTTCTATTAAATTCAGTAACCCAATCCTGAATATCAGCGCGCTGCCGTTCCTTTGAGTCTAATATTTGCATATCCCTAACGGTATCCTCTTGAGAATAGCCTCCATTATTTTTTATTCCCATATCAGCAAAGTGAGTCATCGAAAACGACTTACTACTATCAAAAGTAACAAAACTATTATTATTTCGGTAAGCTAAATAGCTACCATATGAAGCCATTACTGTCATAGCGATTATAATAATAGATAGCCTTTCACTTTTAATTAATTCCTTTAATAATGGTAATGTAACTATAATTGCTGCAATAAACAATATTACAAGAGATGGCTTAACCAAATAATCAATTACCATCAGAAATCCTATCAAAAACGAATACATATATTTCCTATTAGTAGTTGAAAACCGTAAAGATAACAGTAGTGAAATAGAAAAAATACTCAATGAAAATGCTAATGGATCACTGTATGTAAGACATCCCCATGGAGACACTCCAATAAATATTATTGACAATAATGCTGCAGTTTTAGCAACAACCAAATTTATATATTTTTTACTTACTCGATACAGCGTATAAATTCCACTGTCAATTAATAAATAGTTAAGGATATTTAAGATAATTGTTAATACTTCTATATTGGGTTTACCGATCAGGTACCATATCACATGCTCAAGTAACATTAAAAAATATGTGTTGGGATAATAAGAAAAATATTCTTCACCTGCCCATTGTTTCTTTTCCATTGCTTGAAGAATAATATTTCCTGGATCCCACTTGCTAAAACCTGAGATTGTTAATACTAAATATAATTGCCAAATTCCTATAATAAATAATGATATAGCAAAAATTATATTAATTTTTGCTGATATGTTTCGTTTATAAATTATATACAGTTTTTTTCTAAACATAATCATCATTAAAAGCAATAATGATAATACATCAAAAATAATTACTCCTGTTCTCGAAATACTTACTATATTAAATAGTAGTTCAGAGCATACCCCTAGTAATGTAATTATTATTAAAATAAATAATAAGACATTAGCAATAAAATTCAATGAATTTTTCCACATATTATTTTCCTTCTTATAAAATCATAACCACTCGTCAAACGGGTGGTTTGCACATCGGCTATAAGCCGATAATAAAAGCTGGCGTCTCAAGGCGCTGGCTTTCGCTTTGCTCAAGCCAAAATGCTCTGACTACTTTGCCACCGCTTTAAGCGGTGTTTGTACTACCTCACTTACCCTTAAAAGGGTCCGAATATTCCATACTTGTTAGCTTATCCATTGCTATATCATGTTTCTCTTGGTCTCGGATATACTTCTTTATCGTGGATTCATTCAATCCAACTGTACTTACATAGTAGCCTTCAGCTCAAAAATGTCGGTTCCCATATTTGTATTTTAAGTTTGCATGTCGACCAAACATCATTAATGCACTTTTTCCTTTTAAGTATCCCATAAACTGCGATACACTTAGCTTCGGCTGAATACTTACTAACAAGTGCACATGATCTGGCATCATATGACCTTCAATTATTTCTACTCCCTTATATTTACACAACAAACGAATATAATCTCTTAGGTATTGATTGAAAATCGCTTTACGTCTATACTTTGGTATGAATACGATGTGATACTTACATAACCACTTCGTATGGGCTAAGCTATTTAATTTATTAGCCATATTTCTATAACCTCTTTTCCCTTATTGACTTTGGCTTGAACACCTACATCTTAAGGCAAAAGAGGCCTTTTTATATAATTTTTATCGCCCACCCGCATAGCAGGTGGCTTTTTTGTTTCGTGCATTCGCTCTGCTCACGCACTCAACTAGGTCTAAAGACATTAAGAAATAAGGCAACTAAAAGTTTTTAGTTGCCTTACTATTATTTATTTATAGCTGAAAAGCTACACGATCATAACGGGTTAAATCATAAGTATTAATTACACTACGTAATGAATTAGTATAGCTAGATGCTGTTGCATAACCATCTGCTCGAATTAAGTAAGTAGCAGTATTAGCGTCACGAACCCCGATTAAATTATGATAACGACTATTATTAACTAAAAAGTCAGTATGATCCTGAACACTAGCATTATTATCTGGGTAGCGACGGAATGCATCATTAATTAATACCATCCGTCCACCGTACTCTTCATAGGTTGGCATATTAACCGACATACCTTTATAGCTCCCCTTAATACCAAACAAATTGTGGTATTGTGAAGCAAGCGAAGACTTACCCCATGCGCTTTCAAGAATTGCCTGAGCAAGTGTTAATGACGGCAAGATTTGATGTTGTGCCCATCCTTGAATAGCGCCATTGACGATGCTTCCAATAAAGGCATTACTAGACGTCAATCGTCCTTGACTATCAAAGTCAAGATTACCATAACCTAAATTAATAGATTCGCCTTGAAGCAATGCCCCATCTTTGCCAAAGTAATATATATTACCCCAATTGTTCATAAAACGATTGTCCCAGCGAGCGCCATCACTACCAAAGTAATAGGTATGACCCCAATTATTATAAAAACCATTATCTAGACGAGCACCATCTTTACCGAAGTAATAAGTATGACCCCAATTATTGTAGAAGCCATCATCTAAACGGGCGCCATCTTTACCGAAGTAATAAGTATGACCCCAATTATTGTAGAAGCCATTATCTAAGCGAGCGCCATCTTTACCGAAGTAATAAGTATGACCCCAATTATTGTAGAAGCCATTATCTAAGCGAGCGCCATCTTTACCGAAGTAATAAGTATGACCCCAGTTATTATAGAAGCCATCATCTAAACGGGCACCGTCTTTGCCAAAATAATAGGTATGACCCCAGTTGTTATAGAAACCATCGTTTAAACGCGTACCATCAGCTTGAAAGTAGTAAGTATGATTAGCTTGATTCAAAAAATAGTTCTTTTGTTGCTGGCCTTGATCATTAAAGTAGTAGTCTTTACCGTCAATACTTTGTTGACCAGTTACCTTCTGACCATCCTTATAATAGTAATTACTTCCATTATCAGTTTGCCAGCCACTTTGAGAAACCGCTGCCTGTGGGGCGATAGCAGTCTTGTTTTCATTAAAAACTGCTTGAGTATTATTATTCTTTGCTGGTTGGCTAGCTGTTTGGTCAGCTTGTGTACTATTGTTATTTGTTGGTGTTTGTGCTACTGCTTGATCAGTAGCTACTTTATTCGATGTTGAAGGTGTTGTTAATGATACTGTATTAGTAGTTTGACTTGATGCATCTGCTGAAGCATTACTTACACTCTCAGTATCATTGGCTGTAGTATCTGCATTAACACTTTGAGAAACAGATAGCGTACCAAAAGCTACTGAAAGCGTGGCAATTGCCATGTAGCACCAGTTTTTTCCCTTTTTAAACATTTTATAATGTTTATGAACACTCATTGACTTCTTTTCCCCTTTTTTATTTTTAACATTATCTATCCTATCACATGTTTTGGGATAAGTTTTCATTCTACTAAATTGTTACTAAAGGATAATTTTTGAAATGTTTTTGTAACTTAAAAGCGCTGATCAATATAATCAACGCTCTATCATATTATTAGCTTAATTTAGAATACTCATAATTTACCAATTGCAAGAAATCACTCATATTATATCCAGTACCAAAATAACGACTAGCTCGATTACTCCAATAACCGTCTGGATCGGTGTGGTCAGTGCCGCCTAAGTATTGGCTTACATTATGGTGTGACCAAAGCGTCCCGGTTCCATTGGACTGGGCTAATGATGGTGTCAATCCGTACTTGCGCATATTGTATGCTGTGTAATAAGCAGCATTAGCTAATTCCCGAGCAAAATTCCAAGCGCCATAAACTTCAACCTGCTCAAATTGAACAGCACGACCATTGGCAGGGTAGGCAGCGCCCCACGCCTCATGATCGGTATTTGAAATCTGGATAATATTATTAGCATCAACAAAAGCATGAACAAACGCATTATTATAATACTGTTTTTCATAATTAATTTCGCCCCAAATGCTATCGTTGGGATTAGCAGTCTCATGAACTACAACCATATTAGGCTTACCATCTGCTGTTCCAGAGTATGAATGCCTACTTACATCAGGAATTGCATCAATATACGAAATATTAGCATGACCAATACCATTATTCATAATGTAACTATTAATCTTGTTATTGTAAATTGAAACTGGCGAAAGGATTCCACCGTTATCTGCACGATAGAAGCTTCCATTAGACCAAATTCCTGTGCCTTGTACTAGGGCTCCATCATTACCAAAGTAGTAGGTATGACCCCAGTTATTATAGAAACCGTTATCTAAACGAGAACCATCCTTTTGGAAGTAATAAGTATGGCCCCAATTGTTGTAGAAGCCATCATCTAGACGAACACCGCCTTGACCAAAGTAGTAGGTATGACCCCAGTTATTATAGAAACCGTTATCTAAACGAGAACCATCTTTTTGGAAGTAGTAGGTGTGACCCCAATTGTTATAGAAACCATCATCTAGGCGAGCTCCACCTTGACCAAAGTAATAGGTATGACCCCAGTTATTGTAAAATCCGTTGTCTAAGCGGGAACCATCCTTTTGGAAATAGTAAGTGTGGCCCCAATTATTATAGAAGCCATCATCCAACCGGGTACCATCTGCTTGGAAATAATAGGTATGGTTAGCTTGATTTAAAAAGTAGTTCTTTTGTAGCTGACCTTGGGTATTAAAATAATAATTCTTACCATTAATGGTTTGTTGACCAGTTACCTTTTGACCATCTTTATAGTAATAGCTACTCCCCTTATCTGTTTGCCAACCACTCTGTGAAGCAGCTGCTTGCGGAGCTACAGCAATCTTACTTGCAACTAGGGCTTGTTGATCAGTTTGAGCAATTGAATTAGCCTGATCATCTTGCTTAGCCGTTTCACTTGTACTTTGCGTTGCAGGTGTTACTTCCACAGCAACATCAGTCGTTTGATCCTGTGCCTTTGGTGAAGCTACTGTAACACTGGTGGTATTGACTGTACTATTAATAGTATCAGCACTTACCCCCTGTGAAACTGATAAAGCGCCAACTGCTATTGCCAATGTGGCAATTGCCATATAGCACCAATTCTTCCCCTTTTTATACATCTTATAATGTTTT
>NZ_JACIVH010000008.1 GCF_014145615.1 Limosilactobacillus balticus
GTAAGCCAGGTAGCGCCATTGATTACAGTACAGCTGATCAAATCAAGGAACTTGAGAACCAAGGCTATGTTCTTGTCAGTGATGGTTTCCCAGCTGGGGCGGTATTTGATAATGATGACAATACTACGCAAACTTATACAGTTGTTTTGAAGCATGGAACTCAACCAGTTAACCCTAACGAACCAGGTAAGCCAGGTGAACCAATTAATCCTAGTGATCCAGATGGTCCTAAGTTCCCACAAGGTTCTGACCAAGTGACAAAGAGCGTTACGCGGACAATTCAATATGTGGATGAAAATGGCAATAAGATCAGTGAACCAGTTGAACAAACTGCTAACTTCATTGGTGAAGGTGTCATTGACAAGGTAACTGGTCAATGGATTACACCGATTACTTGGAGTGGTAATGGTAACTTGAATGGTGAAAAGACACCGGTTGTTGATGGGTACCATGTTGTACGAGTAAGTCGTGATAGTAGTGATAATGTCAATGTTGATGCAACAACTGTTAACCACAATACTGACAATTACACGGTTACTGTAAGTTATGCTAAGAATGGTAAGATTGTGCCAGTTGACCCAGATGGAAATCCAATTCCAAATGTACCAACCCCACAATACCCAACTGATCCAAGTGATCCAACTAAGGTAACGCCAAATGAACCGGTACCAA
>NZ_JACIVH010000009.1 GCF_014145615.1 Limosilactobacillus balticus
AGAGCTATTCAAGTTCTTATATATTTTATATGAGAGTTTGATCCTGGCTCAGGATGAACGCCGGCGGTGTGCCTAATACATGCAAGTCGTACGCACTGGCCCAACTGATTGATGGTGCCTTGCACCTGATTGACGATGGATCACCAGTGAGTGGCGGACGGGTGAGTAACACGTAGGTAACCTGCCCCGGAGCGGGGGATAACATTTGGAAACAGATGCTAATACCGCATAACAAC